>CAJTPV010000005.1 GCA_910578505.1 uncultured Oscillospiraceae bacterium
CGCTGTCGCCGGGCTGGGGCGCAATGGTCAGCCCGGCGTCATTGCCGGGGGCCGCCGGGCCGCCGCCGCTGGCCGGCTGGCTGCTGCCTGCGCCCACCAGCATAATCCGGTTGCGGCTCTTATAGCTGCTCTTGGCCTCCTGCTTGCTGGAGATGAGGTTGCCCGCCCCGTCGTAGATGTTGCGGTAGGTGACCACCTCATAGCCGGTGTAGCCGTTCTGCTTCTGCCGCTGGGCGCCGGGGGCCAGATCTGTGGACTCCACATACTCCGTCTCATACCCCTTGGTGCTGAGCACCTCATGGGTCATCTTCACATAGGTGTCGTCGGTCTTGGTGCCCACGATGGTGACGGTCAGCTTGCTGTCGGCGTAGCTGACGTCGATGCGGATGGGGTATCCGGTGTTGTTCTTGAAGCGGAACTCCGGCCCGCCCCAGCTGACGGTGGCGTCCATGCCCAGGGTGATGTAACCGGGGTAGAAGCGGTGGTTGTACCGCTCCACGATCTCCAGATTGGCCAGCAGCGTGGCCAGATAGACGGTGCTGGACACCTGGCAGATGCCGCCGCCCACCGTGTTGACCGTCTCGCCGTTGACATATGTGGCCGCCTCGCCGAAGCCCCGCTCCTTGGTGCGCTTGCCCACCACCTTGTTATAGTCGAACACATCCCCGTCGTTGAGCACCGTGCCGCTGACCGCCTGCCCGGCCAGCTTCACGTTGCCCTTCCGGGCGCTGGTGCCGCTGACGTTGGTGGTGGTGGTGGACAGCACGTCCCGGAACAGCACCGCCTCCAGCTCCTGGGCGGTGAGGGTGGGATAGATGGTCTCCGCGGGCAGCTGCACCCGCTCGCCGGGCTGGGCGGCGTCCAGCACAAAGGCCGCCGCCTGGGGGTCCAGGGACACGCCCACGTCGCCGTCCACCACTTTCCCCGTGGCCACGTCGTACCGGGCCGGGCTGGCCTCGGCCTGCAGCTCCGCGGCCATGGCGTTCAAATCCAGCTGCCGGGCGGCCACCGTCTTCACCGGGGCCTCCACCGTGTCCGCCCCCTCCTCCAGACTGCTCAGCGCCTTCACCAGGCCCGCCTGGTCCAGCGCCTGCCCGTCGGCGTGCTTGGTGGCGAAGAGCCCCTCCCGGCTCAGCTCATAGCTGCCGTCCACCGGCTCCCGGTCGAACTGCTCCGCCAGCTGGCGGGCCGCGCTCTGGAGCTTTTCCTTGTCATAGGCGCTGATCTGGGGCTCCAGCTCGGTCCTGCCGCCGGTGCGGCCCCGCAGCATAGCCATGCCGTTTTTCACCCAGCCGGCCGCGCCCTCCTCCCGGCCCACGGCCCACACCTGGTCCCGCAGGGCCTCTGTGTCAATGGCGGCGCCCAGCTGGGCCTGGGTGTAGCTGCCCAGCTCCTGTCCGCCGGCGGTGACGGTCACGGCCCTGTCCAGCAGCTGGCTGACCGGGAGACGGTCCTCCACCTGCTCGTAGGGCAGGCCGGAGAGGTCCTCACCCGCCACGCTGACGCCGGGGAACACCTTGTCGTAGCTGTTCGCGTAGAGGCCGAAGCCCACAATGCCGCCGATCAGGACCAGCGCCGCTGCCGCCGCTGCAATCAGCGGCGCTTTGCCGCGCTTTGGGGCGCGTTCTGCCACCTCAGCCTGGCGGACCCGTTTTCCTTCCATGGCAACCTCCTTCTTCCCCCAAAAGGGGGAAGCATTATCAATAAGTACCAGACCTAGTGTACCACAATATGCAAAAAAAAGATTAACAATTTTGTAATATTTGAAAGGAATTTTTTTGTGATGTTGTAAAATTCTCCTGGACATCCTTGACTTCCCGGCGAGAGCGTACTAAAATACTTAACGTTTTTTCATGCCGGATCGATCAAGGAGGGATTTTTGTGGCGGTAAAGTACATCTTTGTAACAGGCGGCGTTGTCTCCGGACTCGGCAAGGGGATCGC
The DNA here is from genome assembly GCA_910578505.1 of uncultured Oscillospiraceae bacterium. Taxonomy (GTDB): domain Bacteria; phylum Bacillota; class Clostridia; order Oscillospirales; family Oscillospiraceae; genus Pelethomonas. Next base: position 1,944 of record CAJTPV010000005.1, read on the forward strand.
CGCCGCATCCTTAGGGCGGTTGCTGAAGCAGCGGGGGCTGCGGGTAAAGGTACAGAAGCTGGACCCGTATCTGAACGTTGACCCAGGGACCATGAGCCCCTACCAGCACGGCGAGGTATTTGTGACGGACGATGGGGCGGAGACGGACCTGGACCTGGGACATTACGAGCGGTTCATCGACGAGAATCTGGATGTGAATTCCTCCGTGTCCTCAGGCCGCATCTACTGGGACGTGCTCAACCAGGAGCGCCGGGGGGACTTTCTGGGGGGCACGGTGCAGATCATCCCCCACATCACCGGCGAGATCAAGCGCCATATCTACGCCCTGGACGTGCCGGAGGCAGACGTGGCCATCGTGGAGATTGGGGGCACGGTGGGGGACATCGAGTCCCAGCCCTTTCTGGAGGCCATCCGGCAGGTGGCCCAGGAGCGGGGGCGGCACAATGTGATGTTCATCCACGTGTCGCTGATCGTGTCCATCCCCGGCACAGGGGAGCTGAAGAGCAAGCCCACCCAGCACTCGGCCAAGGAGCTGCTGAGCCTGGGCATCCAGCCGGATGTGATCCTGTGCCGGTGCGGCGAGGCCATCCCCCAGGACATCCTGGAGAAGATCTCCCTGTTCTGCAACATCCCCAGGGAGAACGCCATAGCCAACCTGACGGCGCCGCTGCTGTACGAGGTGCCCCTGATGCTGGAGCGGGAGGGGCTGGCGGAGGCGGTGGTGCGGCGGCTGGGGCTGATCTGCCACATGCCGGACCTGACGGAGTGGGCCACCATGGTCCACCGGGCCAAGCACCCGCAGGGGGCGGTGACCATCGCGCTGGTAGGGAAGTACGTATCTCTCCACGACGCCTATCTGTCGGTGGTGGAGGCCCTGACCCACGCCGGCATAGCCAACGGCATGAAGGTAGACGTCCGGTGGGTCAGCAGCGAGACGGTGACCGGAGCCAACGCGGCAGAGCTGCTGGCGGGCTGCGACGGCGTGCTGGTGCCCGGCGGCTTCGGCGACCGGGGCATTGAGGGCAAGATCAGCGCCATCCGGTACGCCAGGGAGAACCAGATCCCGTTTTTCGGCATCTGCCTGGGCATGCAGCTGGCGGTGGTGGAGCTGGCCCGGAATGCGGCGGGTCTGACGGGCGCACACTCCAGCGAGCTGGCCCCCTACACCTGCTACCCGGTGATCGACCTGCTGCCGGAGCAGGCGGGCGTGACGGAGAAGGGGGGAACCATGCGCCTGGGCAGCTGCCCCTGCGTGCTGCGGGAGGGCACGCTGTCCGCCGGGGCCTACGGCGGGCTGGAAATCCAGGAGCGCCACCGCCACCGCTACGAGTTCAACAACGACTACCGGGAGGCCCTGACCGGGGCGGGGCTGGAGCTGGCGGGGCTGTCCCCGGACGGGCGGCTGGTGGAAATCGTGGAGCTGCGGGACCACCCATGGTTTGTGGGGGTGCAGTTCCACCCGGAGCTGAAGAGCAGGCCCAACCGGGCCCATCCACTGTTCCGGGAATTCATCGCCGCCGCCGGGAGGCAGGCAAAAAGCAAGCAAGCCATCTGACCGAAGGGGGTGCAGCTCCATAAAATCTCCCGCGGCGTTATGAAATGGCCCTTGAAGGCGGGCGTATTTGTGGTATAATATAGAAACAACCGTTTTTGAAAGGAGCCTGTTGCGATGCGTGAATATGTGATTATGACAGACAGCTGCTGCGACCTGCCGCCAGAGCTGGCAGCGGAGCTGCAATTAACCGTTCTGCCCCTGTACTTTTATTTTGCCGGGCAGGGACGGTATAATTTCCTGGACAACCGGGAGATGGACCCAAAGGCGTTTTACAACCAGTTGCGGGCGGGGATGATGAGCACCACTTCCGCGGTCAACGTGGGCATGTTCCAGGCCAAGATGTCCCAAATTGTCTCCACGGGCAGGGACATCCTGTGCATCAGCTTTTCCTCCGGCCTGTCCACCACCTATCAATCCGCCTCCATCGCGGCGAAGGCGGTGATGGAGGAGCACAAAACGAGCACGATCAAGGTGGTGGACAGCGCGGCGGCGTCTCTGGGCCAGGGGCTGCTGGTATATCTGGCGGCCCAGGAGAAGCAGAAGGGCAAATCCCTGGAGGAGGCGGCGGAATTTGTGGAGCAGACCAAGCAGCACCTCTGCCACTGGTTCACCGTAGACGACCTGAACCACCTCAAGCGGGGCGGCCGCGTGTCGGCGGCGGCGGCTCTGGTAGGCACCATGCTGCAGATGAAGCCTGTCCTGCACGTGGACGACGAGGGCCACCTGATCCCCATGTCCAAGGTCCGGGGCCGCAAGGCGTCCATAGCTGCGCTGGCAGAGAAACTGGACGAGCTGGCGGAGGATACGGACACAGTCTTCATCAGCCACGGCGACTGTGAGGAGGACGCCAAGACCCTGGAAAGCATGATCCGACAGAAACACCCGGTCAAAACCTGCGTCATCAACTACGTCGGGCCGGTCATCGGCAGCCACTCCGGCCCCGGAACCCTGGCGCTGTTTTTCCTGGGAAAGCACAAATAACGCCCAATGCCCCAGGACCTATGCAGGTCCTGGGGCATCAAAAGTTTTCGTCCACCTTTTTCAAAAGGTGGCGGGGTTTGGGGCGGGGCCCCAAAAAAATCCCTCAGGGCAGCAGCGCGAATTCCTTCAAAACGGTCTGAAGGCGATAGCGGTTTTCAGGCTCCATCTCGCACATCGGCAAACGCAGAATCTCCTGACAGTACCCCATCATCGCCAAGGCAGTCTTAACAGGAATCGGGTTGACCTCCCAGAACAGGGCCTCCATGAGCTTGCTGAGCCGGACCTGCATAGCCCCCGCCGCCGCAAAATTTCCGCTGAGACAGTCCGCCGTGAGCTGATGCATCTGGCGGGGGACAATATTGGCCGCAACCGAAATAACGCCCTTGCCGCCCAGGAGCATAATCGGGGCGGTCTCCGCGTCGTCGCCGGACCAGATGTAAAAATCCTCCGGGCACATGCGCCGGGTGCGCTGAACCAGCGCCAAATCGCTGCTGGCCTCCTTCACGCCAATAATATTGGGATGCTTTGCCAAAGCGGCGTACACCTCCGCCGTGCAGCGCACGCCGGTACGCGGGGGCACATTGTATAAAATCACCGGCTTGCGCACCGCGTCGGCCACCGCCGTATAGTGACGGATCAGGCCGCGGGGGGTAGCCTTGTTGTAATACGGCGTCACCACCAGCAGGGCGTCCACCCCGATCTTTGCAATCTCTCTGGAGGCCTGCACCGCCGTCTCCGTGTTGTTGGCGCCGGAGCCGGCAATCACCGGCGCCCGGCCATTTACATGCTCCACCACTGTCTCAATGGTCTGTATGCGCTCGGCCTGGGTCATGGTAGCGGCTTCGCCGGTGGTACCGCAGACAATGATTGCGTCCGTACCATTATTGATCTGGAAGTCCACTAACTTTTTCAGCGCAGGGAAATCTACTCCCGTGCTGGTGAACGGAGTGACAAGCGCTACGCCGGAACCGGTAAAAATAGGCAGCTTCATAAAAACCTCCTTTATTCCCCCAAGATGCTTTCACTGATACCTCTATTGTATAGGAACAGCTTATGCAATATAATGGAAATTCGTGCGGAATAGTATGCAAAACCTGTCCACTTTTTCGGGCGGGCCGCCACGCGCTCCAGGGGGCTAAATTTGCTGTTGAACTTTACAGCAAATTGGATTATACTATGAAATAGTAAGATACCAGACAACATGCTGTGTTAGCCCTCATAGAAAGGAGCTGCGTCATATGCCAAATATTAAACCAATTTCTGACTTGCGAAATTACAGCGATGTGCTGCATGACGTTGCGGCAGGAGCTCCAGTTTTCCTGACAAAGAATGGCCGGGGCAAATATGCGATATTGGATATGCAGGACTATGAAAAAATGCAAGCAACGCTCCGGCTCATGAGAGAACTTACAAAGGGCCGGAAATCCGGTGAAGAGAAAGGCTGGCTGACAATGGAGGCCGTAGAGAAGAATCTCGGACTGGCCCATGAATAATCTGTATTTATCCTACGAAGCGCAAAATGATCTGGCAGAAATAAAAGATTACATTACAAAAGAGCTGGAAAACCCGAATACAGCTCTTGCTATAGTCAAAAAAATCACAAAAAATATGCGTATTCTGGAAGACTTTGCATATGCAGGCGCTTCCCTATCCTCAATAGCAGACATCGACAGCGATTACCGTTTCCTTGTAAGCGGAAATTATATTGTTTTTTATAGAGTCTGTGGAAACAATATTTATGTGGATCGTGTTCTATATGGCCGCCGTGATTATATGCGCATACTATTTGGCAATACACAAACACAGGAAACATACGAGTAATGCCGGCCTTGGCAGAAATCCCCCTGGAGCTGCGCTCCAGGGGGATTATTTCACCCTTCCAGCCTGGCTCCCCGTTTGACTGGATCGACCGCATCCAGGGCGGTATAAATCAGCGCGTTGCAGATGGCCGCCGCCACGTTGCTGCCGCCCTTGCGGCCCATGGCCGCGATGCAGGGCACGCCGGTCCTCTCGCACATCGCAAACATCCGCCGCTTGCTCTCCACTACATTGACGAACCCCACCGGCGCGGCAATGACCAGCGCGGGGCGCAGCCCGTCCTCCATCAGCTCGCAGAGCTTCAGCAGCGCGGTAGGTGCGTTCCCAACCGCAAAAGCCGCCTGGGGATACGCCGCCGCCGCTTTCTCCACCGCCGCCGCCGCCCGGGTACTGCCTGCCGCCCTGGCCGCCGCCGCAACCTCCGGGTCAGCCATAAAGCACAGCGCCTGGCTGTTCAGCTTCCCCAGCCCCGCCTTGTTGACGCCTGACCGGGCCATATTGGTGTCTGTCACCACCACCGCGCCTGCCCGCAGGGCCTCCACGGCCCGCGCCGCCGCCTGGGGCGTAAAGCGCAGATTCTCTACATAGTCAAAATCCGCCGTGGTGTGGATGACCCGCTTCACAACGGCCTCCGTCTCAACCGGCAGTGTGACGCCCATCCGGGCCAGCTCCGCGCCGATAATCTCCATACTGGTCCGCTCAATGTCCGCGGGCAGCACGTGCCTCACTTCCTGTTCCATTCACCATTCCTCCATCATCCGGTAAATCTCCCCCATGTCCAACGCCTGCCGGACCCCTTCCGAGAGCAGGTCGAACTGCTGCTGCTGATAGACGGCGTGGGAGACGGCGGCAGCCGCTTTGGGGCGCAGCCCCTTCCGGGCGCAGAGCAGGGCCGCCAGCCGCTCCGTCAGCTGCCCGCTGTCAAAGAGCCCGTGGAGGTACGTCCCCCAGACGCAGCCCTGGGCGCAGCCGTCGCGCCGTCCGTCCGCCAGGACGCAGAAGGGCGGGCCGGACACCTCCGTGCGGCCCATATGGATCTCGTAGCCCTCCAGCTCCGCCCCGGCCAGATTCTCCGCCAGAACGCTGGCCGCTGTCCGGGTCCGGCGCTTCTGTCCAATAAACGTGGTGTCCGCCGGGAGCAGGCCCATCCCCCGCAGGCTCCTGCCCGCCGGGCCCTCCACGCCCTCCGGGTCATGGAGCATGGTCCCCAGCATCTGATACCCGCCGCAGACCCCCAGCACCGGCGTGCCTGCCGCAGCCGCTTTTTGGACGGCGGCCTCCAGCCCGCTCTGCCGCAGCCAGAGCAGGTCGTCCATGGTGCTCTTGGTGCCCGGCAGGATCACCAGGTCCGGCGCGCCCAGCTGGCGGGCGTCGTCCACATAGCGCACGCCCAGCTGCGGGTGGGCCTCCAGGGGGGCGAAATCGGTGAAGTTGGAGATGCGGGGCAGACGGACCACCACCGCGTCCAGGGGCTTGTGGGCCTCGGTCCGGCCCAGCCGGGGGGCCAGGGAGTCCTCGTCGTCCACATCCACCCGCAGGTACGGCACCACGCCCAGCACCCGCTTTCCGGCCTTTTCCTCCAGCATGGACAGCCCCGGACGGAGTATGTCCATATCCCCCCGGAACTTGTTGATAATCAGCCCCGCGACCTGGGCCCGCTCCTCCGGCTCCAGCAGGGCCACCGTGCCGTACAGCTGGGCGAACACGCCGCCCCGGTCGATATCCCCCGCCAGCAGCACCGGCGCATTCACCCGGCGGGCCAGCCCCATATTGACAATATCATCCGCCCGGAGATTGATCTCCGCCGGGCTGCCCGCGCCCTCTATCACAACCACATCATATTCACCGGCCAGGCTCTCATAGGCGGCCAGGACCTCGGTCATCAGCTGTTTTTTATAGCGGTAATACTCCGCCGCCGGCATCTGTCCCCGGACCTCGCCGTGGACGATCACCTGACTGCCGGTGTCGCTGCTGGGCTTGAGCAATACGGGATTCATCCGCACATCCGGCTCAATGCCCGCCGCCTGGGCCTGGACCGCCTGGGCCCGGCCAATCTCCAGCCCGTCCCGCGTCACGAAGCTGTTGAGGGCCATATTCTGGCTCTTAAAGGGCGCGGTGCGCAGGCCGTCCTGGGCAAAAATCCGGCACAGCGCCGTGCACAGCAGACTCTTTCCGGCCCCGGACATGGTCCCCTGGACCATGATACATTTTGCGCGGCTCATCAGTTCCCCTCCTTCACGATCTCTGTCAAAGCAGCTGCCAGCCGCCGGTTTTCCTCCCCCGTCCGCACCGCCGTGCGGTACCAGCTGCCGTCCAGACCGCAGTAATTCCCGCAGCCGCGCAGGAGGATCCCCCGCCGCCGCAGGGGCTCCAGCAGCGAAAGGGGCGTGCGAAACAGCAGATAGTTTGCCTCGCCGGGAATCACCCGGAAGCCAAGCCCCGCCAGCGCCGAAGCCAACCGGGGGCGCTCCGCCGCGATCAGGGCCCGTACCTGCCGCACATACCCATGCTCCGCCAGCGCCGCGACGCCCGCCGCCTGGGCCGGGATCGACACCCCCCAGGGCTGGCCCGCCAGCGCCATAGCCTCCAGCAGCGGTCCGGACGAGGACAGGCAGTAGCCCAGCCGCAGCCCCGCCAGGGCGTACAGCTTGGTGAACGCCTTCAAAATCAGCAGATTGGGATATTCCCCCAGCATCCCCCGCAGGGTGTGGGCATCCGGGTCACGCAGAAAACCGCCGAAGCACTCGTCCACGATCAGCAGCGCGCCAACCTCAGCGCACTGCTCCACAGCCGACAGCAGCAGGGGCCCCGGCGTGGTGCGCCCGGTGGGATTGTTGGGCTCGCACAAAAACACCATATCCGTCTCCGGCGTGATGGCGTCCAGAAAATCCTCCCGCAGCACAAAGCCGTTTTCCTCCCCCAGGGGGTACTGCTCCACCCGGCACCCAACCAGCGCCAATGCCGCGCCGTACTCCCCAAAGGTGGGCGCGGTGACCAGGGCCCGCTGGGGCCGCCTGGCCAGCACGGCGCGGAAAATCAGGTCAGCGGAGCCGCAGCCGCACAGGCACCAATCCGCCGGGACCTGCTCCGCCTGCGAAATTGCGCCACGCAGCTCCCGGCACAGGGGGTCCGGGTAGCGGTCGGCGGCGGACAGCGCCCGCGCGGCGGCATCCCGCACCCTCTCCGGCACGCCCAACGGGCTGACGTTGGACGAAAAATCCAGAGGCGGCCCGCCGTATTCCAGCTGGAACCCGGCCCAGTCGCCGCCGTGGACAAGGCTATTCATGCGCATCCCTCCAATGCTCCGCCGCCCGGACAAAACGCCGCGCCAGCTCCGGGCGGCCCGCGAAATACAGATGGGGAAAGGCGGCGTATAAATGTTCGTTCACAAAGCCGCACTGCCAGCTTCGCCCGGTCAGGGGCTTCCGGGCAACGAGGCCGTCCCCGTTCTCGGTGGAGTCCCAGTAGTGGAACTCGTGAACAGGCGCCGCCTCGCCGGGACGAAACAGCATGCTCGCTCCCGCCGCCGACAGCTCCGCGTAGCCGAACCGCACCAGCCTCTCCCGCCGGACGGCCTCCCCCGGCAGGACACCCGCCATGGGATACGCTCTGCCGCCGCCGTCCTCCAGGGTCTGCCCCAGGTACAAAAATCCGCCGCACTCCGCCACGGTGGGCATTCCCCCGGCCACGGCGTCCCGGACAGCCCGCCGCATATCCGCATTTTCTGCCAATCCGGCGGCGTGGAGCTCCGGATATCCCCCCGGCAGGTACAGGGCGCAGGCGTCCCCCGGCAGGGCGGCGTCCCCCAGGGGGCTAAAAAACCGCAGGGACGCCCCGGCCTCCCGCAGCGCGTCCAACGTCTCCGCGTAGGCGAAGCAGAACGCCTCGTCCCGCGCCACCGCCACGGGCACGCCGTCCACCCGCTCCGCCGCCGGGACGGCGGCCCGGTCCGCCCGCCGGGAGAATAGGGCGTCCAGCTGGTCCCAGTCCAGATTCTCGCTCAGCACATCCGCTGCGCGGTCGATTCGGGCGGACAGGTTCTCGATTTCCCCGGCGGTGTACAGCCCCAGATGGCGGCTCTCCAACACCGCCTCCTCCATATGAGGCAGCCATCCCAGCACCGGCAGGCCGGTCTCCCGCTCCAGCATGGGCACAAGGCTTTTCGCCGGCATCGTGGAGCAGTCGTTGAGGAACAGGCCCGCAATATGGCTCTCCCGCCGGAAGCTCTGCAGTCCGCCCACCTGCGCCGCCAGGGTCAGACTGGCCCCCTTTGGCCGGAGGGCCAACAGCACGGGCAGGCCCAGCGTGTCCGAGACGTGCCACGCGCTGGCCCGGTCCGTGGTCCCGCCCAGGCCGTCATAGAACCCCATGGCCCCCTCCGTCACCGCCGCGCCGTGTCCCCCGCTGTATTTTGCGTACAGCCGCCGGACGTCGTCCTCCCCGGCCAGGAACAAATCCAGATTATGGCTCTCCACGCCCAGCACGGACCGGTGGAACATGGGGTCGATGTAGTCCGGCCCGCATTTGAAGGCGCAGGGCGTCCGGCCCCGCTTTTTCAGCGCGGCCAGCAGGGCGCAGGTCAATATAGTCTTTCCGCTCCCGGAGGCGGGAGCCGTAATCATCAATTCAAGCATCGCAGTTTCCGGTAATCAAAAAAATGGGGTTGTTGGCCGTCAGCAGATGGAGCTTTCCGGCGCTTTTGCTCCGGCTGACGGCAATCTGTGTGACATGGGCCGTCAGGCCGTGTTCCGCCAACGCAGCCACGGCGGCGGACAGCGTTTCCAGGGCAATGGCGGAAATGCAGACCCGTGCCTGCGGGTTTTTCTCCAGCACAATGGCGATGATCTCCGCCATACCGCCCTTGGTGCCGCCGATAAAAACGCCGTCCGGCGCCGGCAGCTCCCCCAGAACATCCGGCGCGCGGCCCTCCACCAGATGGAGATTCCAGGCGGAGAACTTTTCCCGATTGGCCCGAATCAGCCCGCAGGCCTCCGGCATACACTCCACGGCAAAGGTCTCCCCCTCCGGCGCGGCCAGGGCCAGCTCCACGCTGACGCTCCCCGTGCCCGCGCCCACGTCCCACAGCACGTCCCCCGGCCTCACCGCCAGCTTGGACAGGGCGGCGGCGCGGACCTCCTGCTTGGTCATGGGGACCTCTCCCCGCAGGAACGCCGTATCCGGGAAACCGGCGCACCGCCGTTCCCCACGGGGCGCGGCCTCCGCCAGTAATACCGACAGGGGCGCAAATGTCCCCGCCGCCAGCTCCGCCGCCGTGCCGGCGGTGATTTTTTCGTCCGGGTAGGAGAGGTTTTCCCCCACGGTGGCCGGCAGCTCTCCCAGCCCGGCCTCCGCCAGCCGCTGACAGATCTCCGCCGGTCCCAAGACGCCGCCGGTGAGGAAAAACGCCGGCTTCCCGGCGGTCACCGCCGCGACCACGCCGCACTCCGTCCCGTGGGCTGACACCAGATTCCAGTCCTGCCAGGGCCGGCCCAGCCGGGCGGACAGCAGCTGCACGCTGGACACCCCCGGCAGCACCCTGCTCTCTATGCCCGCCCGTTCCAGCAACGGCAGCAGGCCCCGCGCGCCGGAATAGAACCCAGTGTCGCCGCTGTAGACCACCGCGCAGTCCGTGTCCTGCCGTTGGATTTCTTCAAATATGGCCTCCGGCCTGACGGCGGCAATCCGGTTTTGCGTATACCCCTCCGGCAGCTGCTCCAGCAGCCGCCGCGCGCCGAGAATGCACCCCGCCGCTTTCAGCGCGGCGGCGCACGCCAGCGTCATGGTCTCCGGCGTCCCGCCGCCCAATGCCGCCAGTGTTACCCGCATGCCATCATCTCCCTGCATTGCCGCAATACTGTATCATAGTTCATGCCGCTGTCCTCCGGGCGGCGAATCAGCACAAGCTGTATACCTGTCGCCGCCGCCGCGTCCGCCTTTTCCTGAAAGCCCCCCGCCTGTCCGCCGTCCTTAGTGACCAGAAAGCGGATGCGGAACTGACGGATCAGCGCCTCGTTCAGCTCCTGGGAAAAGGGCCCCTGCAGGGCCACGATATTACTCCGGGGCACGCCGGCGGCGGCGCAGGCGTCCAGGCTGGAAGCCAGGGGCAGCACCCTGGGATATAGCCGCTCCCCGCCCAGATCCGCGAACACGCCCAGCTCCTTGGCCCCGGTAGCCAGCAGGATATTCCCCTTGGTATCCTTCAGCCACGCCGCCGCGTCCCCCGCGGTGGGGAAAACCGCCGCCCCCGCCGGGAGCTGGCTCTGTTCCCGCAGCAGGCGGAGCCGCCGCACGCCCGCCTGCTCACAGGCGGAGCGGATATTCCGGCTGGCCTCGGCGGCATAGGGGTGGGTGGCGTCCACGCACAGGTCCGCCCCGGCGACGGCGGCGCGCATCTGCTCCCCGTCCAGCCGCCCGGCGCGGACCTCCACGCCCGGCTGCTCCCCCTGCTCCTCTTTGCCGTACTCGGTTGCCACGCAGACCGTCACCGCCGCCCCCAGCCGGGCCATTTCACAGGACAGCAGGCGGCCCTCGGTGGTGCCGCCGAAAACGATCAGGCGCATGGTCCCTGCTTCCTCTCGTAGCCCCTGGGGGTGACCATGCGGCCGGAGACGCACAGCGTCGTGGAGGAGCCGATGAACACGGTGGTGAACATGTCCAGCGCCGCGCCGCGCAGCTGGGCCAGGGAAACCATCTTACCCTCTTCGCCGTCACGCCCGATGTTGCGGACATAGCCGCAGACCGTTTCGGGGTCCTTCCCGGCGGCCAGGAGGATGTCGCAGGCTTTCTGCAGGTAGTCCTTCCGCTTGTGGGAGGCGGGATTATACAGGCAGATGGAGAAATCCCCCATAGCGGCGCACCGCAGCCGGTTCTCGATAACCTCCCAGGGCGTGAGCAGGTCGGACAGGGAGATCACGCAGAAGTCGTGGGCCAGCGGCGCGCCCAGCACCGCCCCGCCGGACAGCGCCGCCGTCACCCCGGCCACCACCTCGATCTCCACGTCCGGCCACTGGGCCGCCAACTGCAGCGCCGGCCCCGCCATGCCGTACACCCCCGCGTCGCCGCTGCACACCAGAGCCACCGTCCTGCCGCCCGCCGCCGTCTCCAGGGCCCAGCGGCACCGGTCCAGCTCCCGGCGCATGGGGGTGGTGTACGTCTCCTTTTCCGGAAACAGGTGGGCCACCAGATCAATATAGACCGTGTACCCGCACAGCACCTCCGCCGCTTCCAGCGCGGCGCGGGCCTGGGCGGTCATAAACCCTTCGCCGCCGGGACCCAGGCCCACAATATACAATTTATTCGCCATTGTCCTGCCACCTCCAAGTAGGCGCGTAGGGGGAAATGGCCAGCGCCATGGTGACGCCGTTCCCCGCCCGCTTTTTCCAATATAAGCTCCCGCCGCTGGCCAGCACCGCGCTCCGCTCGCAGACGTTGTCCACGCCGGTGACGCTTTGCACAAAGGCGGAGGCCGTAAAATCCCCCTGGGCCTGGGCCAGCTGCTCCGCCGTGTAGAACCGGCAGGGCCACCCGCGGCTCTCGCAGAAGGCCAGCAGGCCCGGTTCGTTCTCCTTCAAGTCAATGCTGGCGGCGGTAAACACCGCCCCGGCCTGCACGCCGCTGACCGCCAGCAGCTCATGAAACGCCTTCTCCAGCGCCGCCTGCCCAATGCCTCTCCGGCAGCCGATGCCCAGGGCGAGGATCTTCGGCGCCAGGCACAGCGCCGTCCGGCTGCCGCCGCACACGTCCAGGCGCACGTCGTACCGCTCCGCGCCCGCCGTCTGTTCCACGTGCTCCGGCGGCTGGCCGGCAATGGGCCAGGGGCTGTAGACCCGCACCGTCTTCCCGGCCAGCACAGCGGAGGAGACGGTCTTGATGGCCTTGGGGTTGAGCACCCGGCAGTTCTGCCGCCTGGCCCACTCGTCCACCGCAAAGACGCTGTTGGCGTCGGTGGCGGTGGTCAGCACAGGGGTCGCCCCGCAGACCCCGGCAATGCGCCGGGCCAGGTCGTTGGCCCCGCCCAGGTGGCCGGATAGGATGGGCACCGCGAAATGGCCGCACTCGTCCACCACCACCACCGCCGGGTCCTCGGTCTTGCTTTTGACGTGGGGGGCGATGGCCCGCACGGCGATGCCCGCCGCCCCCACAAACACCAGCCCGCCGGCCTGGGAAAAGGCCCGCCGGGTCCAGTCCGCCAGGGGCTGGGACGGTCCGCACCGGGCCGCCTCGCCGCCCAGGGCCGCCGCCAGCCGCTCCGCCAGGGCCTCGCCCTTGTCCGAAAAGGCCAGGTACCGCAGCGGCCTCACGGCTGGATGCCCTCCCGGTATCCCGTGGTAAAGGCGGGGTCATAGAGCTTGCTGCGCTCATAGCTGCCGGACAGGAAGCCGCCGACGACAATCATCGCCGTCTTCCGGATGCCCGCCGCCTCCCCTGATGCCGCCAGCGTGCCCACGGTGCAGCGGACGATCTTCTCCTCCGGCCAGGTGGCCTTGTACACGATGGCCGCCGGGGTGTCCTCCGTATAGGCCCCCGCCAGCAGCGCGGCCTGGACCCGCTCCAGCATGCCGGCGGAGAGGAAAATGGACATGGACGCGCCGTGCTTTGCCAGCTGCTCCAGGCTCTCCCCCTCCGGAACCGGCGTGCGCCCGGCCATGCGGGTGATGATGACGCTCTGGCTGACGCCGGGCAGCGTGAACTCCGCCCCCAGCGCCGCCGCCGCGCCGCAGAAGCTGGATACCCCCGGCGTGTCGTCCCAGGCGATGCCCAGCCTGTCCAGGGCGTCCATCTGCTCCCGGATGGCCCCATAGAGACAGGGGTCCCCGGTGTGCAGGCGCACGATGTCCGCATCGGGGGCGCGCTCCATCACCGCCAGCACCTGCTCCAGGGTCATCTCCGCGCTGTTGTAGATCCGGCAGTCCGATCCTGCCATGGACAGGATGGCCGGGTTGACCAGGCTGCCCGCATAGATAATGATATCCGCGCCCCGCACCAGCTCCGCGCCCCGCAGGGTGATCAGGTCCGGCGCGCCGGGACCGGCTCCCACAAAATGTACCATACTACCGCTCCTTTACAATGGCTGTGGCGAAGTAGCCCACAGACTCCGGGGCCTGCCGCAGGTCGCTGTAGATCGTCTCGCCGGGCAGACCGCAGTTTTCCACCAGGGCGGCGAATTCCTCCGTCTGTTCCAGGGCGGCGCGGACCTCCGGCAGACGCCGCCCGGCCTTCATCAGCACCTTGGCTCCCGGCAGGGCCAGCATGGGCTCGATGGGGCCGGTGGCCGGGGCGATGTGCAGGGGCGTCTCCCCCCGGACCAGCGTGATTCCCAGCCGGGCCGCCGCCGCGCAGAAGCTGGGCACGCCGGGGATCATCACCACCGCATAGCCCCTCCGGCGCAAAATATCCATGATATAGCCGAAGGTGGCGTAGATGGACACGTCCCCCAGGTTCAGCATGGCCACGTCCCGGCCCGCCTGGAGGTGCTGCGCAACGGCGTCCGCCGCCGCCTCGTGGGCGCTGTGCTGCCGGGACTTGTCCCTGGCCATGGTAAAAAACAGGGGCAGAATGGTCTTGTCCTCCAGGGGCGCGGCCTGCCGGACGATGTCCAGAGCCAGCATCTCGCCGCTTTTCGTCTGGGGCGCGGCGATGACCGGGCACCGCTCCAGTGTGCGCAGGGCCTTGATGGTCAGCAGCTCCGGGTCGCCGGGGCCCACGCCTACGCCGTAAAGGATTCCTTGTCTTGTCTCCATGTCTCTATGATCTCCTTTGCCTGTTCTGTCGCGCCTAACGCGCCGTATACGTTGGAAAATGTCACCGCGCCCACCTGATAGGCCCCTGCGGCCCGCCGGGTCAGATGGCGCTGCACCGCCGCCAGCAGGCTCTCCAGCACCGGCTGCCGCAGGCCGGCCCCGTCCAGCAGCGCGATACAGGCGTCTGCGGTGGCGGCGTCCAGCAGGGCCCGGCAGAGGGCGGCGTCCGCCCCGTGGACGGCGGCGTGGGCGCAGAACAGCTCCGTCCGGCAGTCGGCATAGCGGGAGTGGGTATTCATGACGCCTCCCGCCACCTTCACCAGCTTGCCGATGTGGGCTGCCAGCAGCACCTGCTGGAATCCCTCGGCGGCGGCGATGTCCAGGGCGTCGCCGATAAAGTTGGCGCACTTCACCACCGGCACGCCCGCCAGGGCCGGACCGGCCTCCCGCAAAAAGTCCTCCCCGTAGTTGCCGGGGGTCAGGATGACGCGGCGGTTCCCATTGGCGGCGGCCTGCCGCTGCTGCACCGCGATGGTGTCCACAATGGCCTGCTCGCTCATAGGCTCCACGATGCCGGAGGTGCCCAGGACGGACAGCCCCCCCACCACCCCCAGCATGGGGTTGAAGGTACGCCGGGCGGCCTCCTCCCCGCCGGGGATGGAGACGACCACCTCCATACCGCCGGGATAGCCCAGCTCCCGGCACACCGCCTCCACCTGCTCCGCGATCATGCGGCGGGGCACCCGGTTGATGGCGGCGGCCCCCACCGGCTGGTCCAGCCCCGGCCTGGTGACCCGGCCCACCCCCTCTCCACCGTCGATGGAGACGCCGGGCAGGCTGGTTTTCCGGACAGCGGCCCGGACCAGCATGCCGTGGGTGACGTCGTGGTCGTCGCCGCCGTCCTTGACAACAGCACACCGGGCCTCCCCGTCCGCCAGGCGGGCCTCCGCCAGGGGGACGGTCACGGTAAGTCCCTTGGGCGTGGTCAGGGAGACGGTCTCCGGCGCTCTGCCGCTCAAGAGCAGGCGGGCGGCCCCCGCCGCCGCCAGGGCGGCGCAGGCGCCGGTGGTGTAGCCGCAGCGCAGCAGGGCCTGTCCGCTGCGGATGTAGTGGGAAAAGCGCTCCATGGTCTCCCTCCCAATGAAAAGGCCCCGCCGCAGGCGCGGCGAGACCGAATAGAATACGCGGTTCCGGTTTCGGCAGAATGCCGTCAGGCTGCCATGTGTCTGACTTATCTTCCTTGTGAAGCATCACAGTGACCGACTCGCAGGGATTCCCACCCTATTCCATGTGCCGCGTATGCGGCGGGCAGCTGACGCGATATGGATTTAACCACATTATACCATGTCTTTTGTTGCCTGTAAAGGGGGGATTTTCCCGTCTTGTGGGAAAACAGGCCGGCGGGACCAACCCCCACACAGGGCCGGTCCCGCCGGTTATCTCGGCAATCAGATATATCCTTCCGCGCACAGCAGCTCCGCCAGCAGCACGGCCCCGCCGGCCGCGCCCCGCAGCGTGTTGTGGCTGAGGCAAACGAACTTATAGTCGTACTGGGTATCCGGGCGCAGGCGGCCCACCGACACTGCCATGCCGTTTTCCAGCATCCGGTCCAGACGGGTCTGGGGCCGGTCCGGCTCCTCAAAGTAGTGCAGGAACTGCTTGGGGGCGGAGGGCAGGTTCAGCTCCTGGGCCCGGCCGGAGAAATTGGCCCAGTCCGCCTTGATCTGCTCCATGGACGGCTTGCGGCCCTCCTGGAAGGACATGAAGCAGGCCGCCATGTGGCCGTCCTGACAGGCCACCCGGAAGCACTGGGCCGTGATGGCCGGCCCCTGGGCCAGGACGAATTTGCCGTCCTCGACGGTTCCCCACAGCTTCATAGGCTCCTTCTCCGACTTCTCCTCCTCGCCGCCGATGTAGGGGATGCAGTTGTCCACCATCTCCGGCCAGCGCGCAAAGGTCTTGCCCGCGCCGGAAATAGCCTGGTAGGTGCACACCAGGGCCTTGTCCAGCCCGTACTTCAGCAGCGGCGTCAGGGCCGGGACGTAGGACTGCAGGGAGCAGTTGGACTTCACGGCCACAAAGCCCCGCCTGGTGCCCAGCCGCTTGCGCTGCTGCTCAATGATGCGGATGTGGTCCGCGTTGATCTCCGGCACCACCATGGGCACGTCCTCTGTCCAGCGGTTGGCGCTGTTGTTGGAGACCACGGGGCACTCCAGCTTGGCGTACTTCTCCTCCAGGGCCTTGATCTCCTCCTTCTTCATATCCACCGCGCAGAAGACAAAGTCCACCTGCCCGGCCAGCTTCTCCGCGTCCGCCTCCGCGTCCAGGATCACAAGCCCCTTGGCCATCTCCGGGATGGGGGTGGTCATGGCCCAGCGGCTGCTGACAGCCTCCTCATAGGTCTTGCCCGCGCTGCGGGCGCTGGCGGCCACAGCCGTCAGATGGAACCACGGGTGGTTCTCCATCAGCGTCACAAAGCGCTGGCCAACCATTCCCGTGCAGCCGATAATTCCGACACGATATTCCTTCATGCTCGATAAAACCTCCCAAATGAACGCTCACGGACGGCAGATGGCAGTTGCAATATTTTCCGCCCCCGTGTATACTGTATGATGGTATGCCGCCAATGTGTGCGGACTACGGTAATTTCATACCACAGAACAGCCGGGCTGTCAACTGTTTTTGCCCGTTTTCACCGGGTAAAACGGATATTTCTTACACTTTTTCGGACTGTATGTTGCCCAAGGCCACTTTTTGACGGACCTGTTTTTATGCAGCGCACATTTGTCAATAAGCTGCGGCATGGTTGGCGGCCGGACAAAACCAGGGGGGATCTCCCCGGAAAGGGAACAACTTGAAGACAAAAGATTTTGATTTCGCGCTGCCGCCGGAGCTCATCGCCCAGACGCCCCTGGAAAGGCGGGACAGCTCCAGGCTGCTGGCGCTGGACAAGAACACCGGCGCCTGGTCCCACCGGCATTTTTATGAGCTGCCGGAGCTGCTGCGCCCCGGCGACTGCCTCATCATGAACGACTCCCGTGTCCTGCCCGCCCGGCTGCTGGGCAGCCGCGTCAGCGCCCAGGGGGAGCGGGGCGGCGCCTGCGAGGTGCTGCTGCTCATCGACCGGGGGGACAACGTGTGGGAGTGTCTGGTGCGGCCGGGGAAAAAGCTGCGGACCGGGGCGCGGGCCTGCTTCGGGGAACAGGGGGAGCTGACCGGGGAGATTGTCGGGGAGGTGGAGGGCGGCAACCGCCTGATTCGCTTCCAATACGACGGGATTTTTCTGGAGGTGCTGGAGCGGCTGGGACAGATGCCCATACCGCCGTATATCAAGGAGCAGCTCCAGGACCGGGAGCGCTATCAGACCGTGTACGCCCGGGTCAGCGGCTCCGCCGCCGCGCCCACCGCGGGGCTGCACTTTACAAAGGCGCTGATGGAGCGGGTGAGGGAGCGGGGAGTCTCCATCGGGTATGTGACGCTCCACGTGGGGCTGGGCACCTTCCGCCCGGTGAAGGAGGAGGACATCACCGACCACGCCATGCACAGCGAGTACTGCGTGATCCCCCAGGAGACGGCGGACCTCATCAACCGCACCAAAGCCGCCGGCGGGCGGGTCATCTGCGTGGGCACCACCTCCTGCCGCACGCTGGAGAGCTGGGCCGGAGCGGACGGGCATATGGAAGCAAAGGCGGGCTGGACGAACATCTTTATCTATCCCGGCTACTCCTTCAAGGTTATGGACGCCCTGATTACCAACTTCCACCTGCCGGAGAGCACGCTGCTGATGCTGGTATCCGCGCTGGCGGGCCGGGAGCATATCCTGGCCGCCTACGAGGAGGCCGTGCGGGAGCGGTACAGGTTCTTTTCCTTTGGGGATGCGATGTTCATAGCAAGCGGGATCGAAGAAAACGCCAAAAACCTGGAAAAGCCCGAAATACCAATGGTTTCTGGCTTCGGAGGATGTGCTCCTGAGAAACTATATCCATCTGATTGCCGAAGAGCACAATGACGTGGTACAATTTAATCAGAATAAATAGGCCTGTTTTTGTTGACAAAACAGGTCTATTATAATACAATATAAATGACCTAAAAACAGCAAAAAGGAAGGGGCAATTTATATGACCCAGATTTCGGTGTCCGAGTTGAAGACGAACGCTGGAAAGTATGTAACGATGGCGATGGATCAGGACATCATGATTACAAAAAACGGGAAGGTAGTCGCTAAGCTGGTGACGGCCAAAGTAGATAAGAGAGAGGCGTTCAAGCATTTCCTGAGCTTGTTCCCGGAGAAGGGGCTTGACCTCGACCCAGAGAAGGCCAGAGAGGAGCGGCTGGGATGAAGGTGGCCTTTGACACAAACGTCCTGCTGGACACGATCTTGAACCGGCCAGGTCGGGAGGATGCCCTCAGACTTATGCTGGCGGTGTCCGAAGAGAAATTCGTAGGAGTTGTTTCGGCAAACAGCATTACAGATATGTATTACTTGGCCAGAAAGGGGATCGGCGATGAGGCGGCAAGAGAGGCCATCTTTGATGTTTTGTCGATGTTTGATGTCGCGCCGGTAGACGGAGATGTCTGCTCGATGGCTCTGAACACCCCCATGAGCGATTATGAGGATGCCGTACTGGCTGTCTGCGCAGTGAGGGAAGGTGCAGATTACATTGCGACTGGGGACCAAGGGTTCCTCAAAGCCGATAGCCCCGTGCAGGTCAGAACACCGGCGCAGCTCCTACACTTAATCGAGGCAAGCGAATCCGAATGAGAGAATATAGGCGTGGCGGCCTTGACTGTCACGCTATTCTCCTGTAAAATGCGAGATGTATAGAGCAGACGGGATAGGCGAAGACGCCGAAGGCCCGGAAAGCCTGAAATAACAACGGTTTCTGGCCCTGAACGTAAGCCAGACGAAAGCGGTTCATCTGGATAAATACGTTGAGACTGCGGATATTTCCCGAGGAGGAAAGCCCAGGAGCCAAGCGGTTCCTGGGCTTTTAGCCGCTAACGCGCCGGTGTACGGGCGACACCATCGCGGGCGTTTTTGGGGGGCCGGGGCGCTCTACCGCCCCCCGGCCCCATACCGGACGCAGTTCCATATGCTGATGGCAATGATGACAGCCATCAGCAGAATAAACAGCCGGTCCACCATCCGGCTGTCCATCCGCCGGTTCATCCACCTGCCGGCAGCGCCGCCGCCGATGCCGCCGGCCACCATCACCGCCAGAGCAGCCGGGCGGAAAGCCGGAACGGAACCGGTGACCGCTGTCGCTGTCAGATTGGCCAGCTGGCTGAAGAGGATGATGTACAGGCTGTTGGCCGCGGCGGTCTTTGTGTCCATACTGAAAAAGAACGAGAGGACCATCAAATTGATCGGGCCGCCGCCAATGCCCAAAAAGCTGGACAGACAGCCCAGGGCCAGCCCAATGACCACACAGACCGGCTTGTTCTCCACCCGATGGGTGGTGATTCGCCCCCTGCACAGCGAATACAGCAGCGTCCCGGCGGTAACAGCCGCCAGACACGCCGCCTGCACAGCGCCCACAGCGTCCGGGTTTTCGCTCATCCCCTTCACCAGGGTAAACAGCCGGCTGCCCAGCAGTCCGCCCGCTGCCGCGCCCAGCGCCAGCGGCGTCCCTGTGTCCACGGATACCTGCCGCTCTCCCCCCAGCATCGCCCGCCCCACGCTATAGCAGCTCATGGACAGCACCGTACACCCGGAGAGAAAGCTGATGGCCGCGGCGGACCCCATGTGGAACAGGTCCAGCACCGGCTTGATAATCACGCCGCCGCCGATGCCGCAGATGGCCCCAGCGGCGCTGGCCAGCAGGCTCACCAAGAAAAATACCGCCATATCCACCTCCTGTTCTCCTCCGGCCAGCGCGGAAAACCGCGGGAAAATCTCCCCGCAGTTTTCCGGCAAATCACCACCATTTGATCATATCGGTAATATTTTTTCTGATTTCTATGAAGTCCGGTGACGAGACGTTCCGCGGCCTGGGCAGATCCACCTGGAATTCCGCCTTCACGCTGGCCGGTTTGTTGCTGAGCACCAGCACCCGGTTTGCCAGATAGACCGCCTCCTCCAGGTTGTGGGTGATGAAAATGACTGTGCTGCCGGTGGCCTTCCAGAGCTTGATGACCTCGTCCTCCAGGTAATAGCGCATTTTGATGTCCATCTGCCCATAGGGCTCGTCCATCAGGAGCAGATCCGGATGCATGGCAAAGGCTCTGCCGATGACCACCCGCTGCTCCATGCTCACAGACATCTCGTGGGGATAGGCATTGCGGAACCGCTCCAGGCCCAGCAGCTCGATGATGTCGTTGACCCGCTGCTCCATCTCCTTTTTGGGGATCTTCTTGATCTTCAGCCCGTACTCCAGATTCTGCTGGGTGGTGAGCCAGGGGAAGGCGGACGGCTCCTGGAACACAAAAGAGATGTTGTGCTTGTGCGGGTCCGCAGGCACGCCGTCAATGAGGATCTGCCCGGAGGTGGGCTCAATCAGCTTGGTCAACAGGTTCAGAAAGGTGGTTTTGCCGCAGCCGGTGGGACCCACGATGCACAGGAAATCCCCCTCCTTTACCTCGAAGGATACATTGTCCAGCACCAACAGATCGTCAAAGGCCTTTGTCAGGTTTTCGACCCGGACTTTTGCTTTTTCTTCCATAACCATCTCCTCCAATCCCTCTACAGCGCCAGATCCGTATTGGCTTCGATGCTCTCGCGTATGCGCAGGAACGCAGGGTCGATCTGGTTCCTGGGGCGGGGCAGATCAATGGGATAGACCGCCTTCACCCGCGCCGGGCACTCACTGAGCAGGATGATGCGGTCCCCCAGATACACCGCCTCCTCAATGTTGTTTGTGACAAAAATCACCGTCCGCTTCTCCTTCTCCCAGATGCGCAGGACCTCCTCCTCCATCTGGTAGCGGGTCTGGGCGTCCAGCGCGCCGAAGGGCTCGTCCATCAGCAGGATGTCCGGATCGCTGCAATAGGCCCTGGCAATGCCCACGCGCTGCTTCATGCCGCCGGAGAGCTGCCGGGGATAGGCGCTCTCGAATCCGGCCAGTCCCACCAGCTCAATGAGGTACTGGGCCTTCTTCCGCCGCTCCGCCTTGGACACGCCCCGGATCTGCGGCGCCAGCTCCACGTTTTCCATGACCGTTTTCCAGGGGAAAACCGCCGTCTTCTGGAAGACAAAGCCCAGGTTCCTGTTCCCGCCGGTAAATTCGATGGTCCCGGCGGTAGGCGTCTCAAGGCCGCTGATCATGTTCAGCAGCACGCTCTTGCCGCACTGCCCCGGCCCCAGGATGACCAGGAACTCATTTTCATACACGTCCAGCGACACGTCGTTCACCGCCTCAAAAATCTCCTTCCGGGCGCTGAAGGACTTCGCCGCGCTGCGCACCCGCAGCTTTACTGATTCTTTTCGTTCATCCACGGGCATAGCCTCCTCTCGATCAAGCTGAAGATAGCGCTGAGCAGCGCCCCCACGACCCCGATCAGGATCATGCCGATCAGGACCAGCGCAATGTCGATGCTGTCGCTGCCCCTGGTAATCAGGAAGCCCAGACCGGCCTTGCTGGCCAGCATCTCGGCGGCCACCACCACCATCCACGCGCTGCTCAGGGCGATTTTCAGCCCCGCCATAATGGCGGGCATGGACGCGGGCATGACAATATGCAGCAGCATCTGCCAGGAATTGGCCTGATAGACCTTTCCCACGTTGATATACATCGGGTCCACCATGGTCACGCCCGCCGCCGTGTTCTGGCTGATGATGAAGAAGGAGCCGATGAAGATGATCAGCACCTTCGGAAACTCCCCGATGCCGAACCAGAGGATCACCAGCGGGATCCACGCAATGGGCGGAATGGGCCGCAGGGCGGTGAAGACCGGGCCGATCATCGCCCGTCCCACCCTGCTCCAGCCCATCACCAGGCCGGTCAGGATGCCCAGGACCGTGGACAGGCCCAGGCCGACCAGCACCCGGCGCAGGCTCATCCAGACGTGGCCCAGGACGCTGACCTTGCCGATGGGCTTTTCCGCCAGCTGCATCAGGCGCTCCCAGGTGCTCCCCGGCGAGGGGAAGAACAGGGGGTTGACCGACGACGCCCAGATCCACAGCAGGAAGAGGATGCCGACGGATATACAGGTGAGAAGGATGTCCATGGCAGGATTTGTCTTTCGTTTCATCGCTCCGCCCTCCACTGGATCACTCTGTTTTCGAGCAGGCCCACAAGCCAGTGCAGCACCGCGCCGGTGATGCCGATGGTGAACATGCCCACGATGATGATGTCCGACCGGCCAAAGGACCGCCCCTGCTGGATCATGTATCCCAGCCCGGAGGTGGCCGCGATCAGCTCCGCCGCCACCAGTGTGGACCATGCGTTTCCCAGCGCCACCCGGATGCCGGTGAAGGCCATCGGCATGGCGGAGGGGATGCAGACCGTGGTAAAGATCTCCCACCGGCTGGCGCCGCAGGTCTTTGCCACGCTGATCAGCACCGGATTGGTCAGCCGGATGCCGGTGTAGGAGTTGATCACGCAGGGGACAAAGGCGGCGACAAAAATGATGAACGCCTTGGCCGTGGTGCCGATGCCCAGCCAGATCAGCGACAGCGGGATCCACGCAATGGGCGGGATGGGCCGCATGATCTCAAAGATGGGGGAAATCAGCTTGTCCAGCGTATAGTAATAGGAGAGGAACAGCCCCAGGGGCACGCCCACCGCCACAGCCAGCGAGTAGCCGCAGAACACCAGCTTGAGGCTGGTCCACAGGTGGACGCCCAGCACCGCGCCGTCGGGCTTCGGGTCGGTGAGCTTGATAAAAAACGTCTTCAAAACCGTGGTGGGGGCGCACAAATACTTGGCGTTCACCATCCCCAGCCGGACGGCGGCCTCCCACAGCGCCAGCAGCACAAGGACTGTCCCAGCGGACAGCATCAGCAGCCGCAGCTTTTCCCGCCGCTGGTTTTGCCGCTCTTTTTCGATTGAACTCTGAGCCGTAGTGATATCATTTCCCATAAAAACACCTCGCTTATAGAGGAATGGGGCCGGATGGCCAAAACCCTCCGGCCTCATTCCCTGCTTGTTCCTTACCTGGCCGCGGCGATCTCCATCATATCATCGAGGATAAAGTCGCTCTCTGCCATCCGGTCATAGTCCGCCTGCTCAATATTGCCCTGGGAGAGCATGAAGTCCGCGTACTTGAGCAGGATCTCCCTGGCGGGCACGCTGCCGTTTTCATCGGGTGTGAACATGGCAGCCTGCTGCTCCAGCGGGAGGAACGGGCGGTCCACAACGATCACGGCGCAGTCCTCCTCTGTCACAGAGATGCCCTCGGAGGTCTGGAAGTCGTAGAGCTCCGCGGCGGCGGCAGCGGCATCGGAGGCCAGGATGTCGGAGGCCTCCAGATAGATGTCCAGCCACTGCCTGACCGCCTCCGGCTTCTCCTTGACAGCCGCGTCGGTAGCCACGATGACGGCGGGTAGCTCAATGCCCAGCGCCTCGGCGCAGGACACCTTGACCCAGTTGTTCTCCACCGCTTTCGCGCCCAGCGCATCCCACAGGCAGACCACATCGGCCTCGCCGGCCAGGAACGCGGTGTAGCAGTTGGCCACGGAGGCGTCCACGATGTTGATGTCGCTCTCGGTCAGCCCCAGGTGCTCCAGGGTGCCCAGCAGGACCATGTGGCAGATGGTGCCGCGGTTGCAGAGGACGGTCAGTCCCCGCCAGTCCTCCGCCGTGCCGACCACGCCGTCCGCATCAGCGGCAGCGGAGGCCAGAGGGCTGTCCGGACGCACCCAGATGTCCGTGGTCTTGGTGTCGGGGGTGGTGAAGCCCAGGACCTTCATATCGTAGTTGATGATCCCCAGCACCACGCCGCCCAGGCCGGTGGTCCCCACCTCCCACGCGCCGCTGGCGATGGCCTCGTTCTGCACAGGGCCGTTGGAGTAGATGTCGATGGTGTAGTTGAAATAGTCGTCATACATGCCGTTTTCGGCTGCGTACATGCCCGGCAGCGCGTGGGCATAGGGGTGGTGGCTGATCTTCAGGTCCACCTTCTCCGCCGGCTTGTCTGTGCCGGCGGGGGCGGCGTCGTCTTTTCCGCTGTTGGCGGCGGCGGAATCGTCCGGCTTGTTATTGGCGCCGCCGCCGCAGCCGGCGAGAGCGCCCAAAAGGAAGGCCGCGCACAGCAGCAAGGCAAGGATCTTTTTCGTCTTCTTCATGATTTCTTCTCCTCTTTTTCAGATTTTATGTCATGGGCTGGAACCCCCATAACCGTTTTGACAGGAGAGGGCGGGGCCCCCTCCGGCTGTCAGCCGCAGCAGGGGTGGACGGCGGCGCCGTCCCGGAAATGGCTGTTCTGGCCGGGGTCCTTCATGCACAGATGGACCGCGGCGGTGGTAAAGGTCCTGGGCAGGGCCAGGATGTTGGGATTGGGTCCCACGTACTTTTTCATCGCGTCCGCCAGGGCCTCTTCAAAGGTGGCCCTGGTCTTCAGGCCCATGCCCCGCGCGATGCCCGGTTCCCGCGCCCCCACGATATAGATGGCGCTGGTGTGCTCCTCCGCCAGGTGGCCGCAGCTCATCATGGAAAACCCGTGGAAGGGGTGGAAGGCGTTGGCGAACCGGTATTGACGGATATACTCCTCCTTTGTGGCGAAATACTCGCCGTAGCGGTTCATATCCGGGAGGATATTCATATAGTCGTGCTGGAACAGCTGGTACAGCTCCCGCAGATAGGGCCAGCGCTCATCGTGGAAATAGCCGTCGCAGATGGAGGACGCGATGAACACGCACCGGTCGCTGAGGATCCGCTTGTGGCGGATAACCTGGGCCGACAGGGCCTGCATCATCTGGATGGGGTTGGTGCCCATGCCGTTGCCGTAGTGGAAGTTGGTGGGCAGGCCGAAGACCACCACGTCGTACTTTTTCTCCGCCCAGTGGACGTAGGTCCGCCGGTCGGCGGTCTGCCAGCTGACCGGCTGCATCTGCTTGGCCCAGCCGCTGTTGATCTCGATCTGGCGGCTGTTTGTGTCCAGCACCGCGTCGCAGCAGAAGAATTTCCGCCCCATTTTTTCCTCCATCCACATGCCCTGCTGGTCGAACTTATGGCGCATCTCGCTGCCGGTGGAGACGGGCACAAAGTCCTGGCGGTGCATGACCTGGGGGACGTGGTGGGCGCTGATGCTGCGCCAGTGGGTGATGCCGGTGGCGCAGTGCTTATACCCGCCGGAGTAGCCGCCGTAGGGATTCCCCTGGGTATGCCCGATCAGGATGGGGAGGTCGGCCTCGTACACATACCGGTTCATAATGACATGGTCGCCCTGGGGGGTATAGCCCAGGTCCACCAGGCAGCTGTCATCCTCGGAGTCGTGGCTGGTGATCTGCCCGGAGGGATAGAACTCGCCGAACAGCTCCTCGCCCAGAATCGCCCGCATCTCAGGGACCGTGGCCCGCGGGTGCAGGCCGTTGGAGATCAGCAGCAGCACGTCCTTCTTCTCCACGCCCGCCCGGTACAGCTCGTCCAGGCAGGCCCGGATGGCCACCTTCCGGTGGCTGGTGGGCTGGCACCCGCCCTTGACGATGTCCGGGATGACGAATACCACCCGGCTGCCTCTGCGGGCCAGCTCCGCCAGCGGCGGCATCCCGATGGGGCGGCGGATGCTCTCCAGCGTGGCCTGGTAGAGGGCGTCCCAGTCCTGGGGCAGGCAGGGCGGGTCGGGCACGGTCTCGCCGGGGATAAAAATATCGGTGCTGTCGGGCAGCCGGGCCTGCAGCAGGCCCTGGCCGTATTCAAATGAAAGATTCATCGCTGCTCACGCTCCTTTATACCGTCCCAATACGTACGGATGATGTCCAGGTACTGGCCGGGATAGAACCCCACCTGCCCGCTGAAGGCGGTCAGGGCGATGAGCCCCCCGTCGATCTCCGGGATGGAGGCCAGCATCCCCGCGTTTTCTGTTTTCAGCCCGCCGCCGTAGACCACGTCCATGCCGCCGGTCCGCTCCTTGATAAAGCGGGCGATTTTCGTGATGTACGCCGGTCCCGCCGGGGTCTTGCCGGGCCCAATGGACCAGACCGGCTCATAGGCGATGACGGTATTGTCCCTGTCGGCGCCGGCCAGGCCGGTATCCAGCTGCTGGCCCAGCACCTCCTGCCAGTTCTCCTGTTCCTCGGCGTTCTCGCCCACGCAGTAGAGCACGCGCAGCCCCGCCGCCTGAGCGCAGAGGATCTCCTGGTTCAGGAGCCTGCCCACAGCGGCGCTGTCGGCGACCCCCGCCTCCGCCAGGACCCCCTTCTTGTCCGCGCGCTCCTCGCAGTGGCCGATGAGGGCGGCGGCGCAGCCCAGCGCCCTGGCCGCGTTGGCGGTGCGCAGGGTCGTAAAAGCGCCGATATTGCCCCCCACAGCGGTGTCCGCCCGGTGGACGCCCTGGCACCCCACCTGGATGGGGCTGTCCGGGCACAGCGCCTGCACCGCGCCCAGCAGGTGGGCCTCCGGGTAGAACTGCACAAACTCCACCTCCGCCGGATCGTAGCCCTTCAGGCCCTCCTGGGTGGCGGAGACGATGTGGCCCCCCCACCGGGAGATCTCCGCCAGATCATTGACCCCGCCCCAGGCGCGGGGGATATCAAACCGCTTCAGGTTCAAAAAAATATGTTTCAAGATGCTGTCCTCTCCTCTTCCTAACGCTTTCTGCCGGAAATATGCACCGCCCTGTCCATAGCCGCCAGCGCGGCCTCCCGCAGGCACTCGCTGAGCGTCGGATGGGGGTGGATGGTCCCCGCCAGCTCCTCCGCCGTGGCCTCCAGCTTGAGGGCCAGGGCCGCCTCCGCGATCAGCTCGGTGGCCTGGGCGCCGCAGATGTGCACGCCCAGCAGCTCGCCGTACTGCTCGCCAACCACCACCTTGACGACCCCGGATTCCTGCTGCAGGATCAGCGACCTGCCGTTGGCGGCGGCGGGGAAGGCGGCGGTGCGGCAGGCGATCCCCTGCTCCCTGGCCTGCTTCTCCGTCAGCCCCACTCCCGCCAGCTCCGGCGAGGAGTAGACCCCGCTGGGGCAGAGGGAGGCGTCAAAGGTCACGTCCGCCCCCATGCAGTTTTCCGCCGCGATCATGCCCTGCTCCGAGGCTGCGTGGGCCAGCATCAGCTGTCCGTTGCAGTCCCCCACGGCGTAGATGTGGGGGATATTGGTGCGCATATGGCTGTCCGCCTCAATGGCCCGCCCAAAGCGGACCCCCGCTTTCTCCAGATGCAGCCCTGCAAAGACCGCCTTCCTTCCGGTGCACACCAGGAGCTTCTCCGCTTTCCGCCACTCCTCCCTGCCGCCGTGCTCCACCAGACAGGCGGGGACGCCGTCCTGGACCGCAGCGCGGATCACCCGGCTTTTCGTCATCACCTCCACGCCGCTGGACCGCAGCTCCCGCTCCAGCCGGGCGGTGAGGCTCTGCTCCATATTCGGCAGGATGTGGTCCGCCATCTCCACGATGGTCACCTTCGCGCCGAACCGGTGGTAAGCCGTTGCCAGCTCAACGCCGATCACGCCGCCGCCCAGCACCAGCAGGGAGGCCGGGACGCGGTCCAGCTCCAGGGCCTGGGCGCTGTCTATGCAGCCGGCCTCCAACAGCCCTGGGATGGGCGGCATGGCCGGCGCGCTGCCCGCGGCGATGATGCAGGCGTCAAAGGAGAGCGCCTGTTCCCCCTCCGCCCCCAGAATCTTCAGCCTGTGGGCGTCCAGGAAGGAGGCCTCGCCCGCCGCCACCCGGATCCGGTTGGCCCGCATCAGTCCCTCCACGCCGGAGACCAGCCGCTCGACGACGCTCTTCCGCCGCAGCTGGACCTTCTCCCAGTCCAGCCGCGGCGCGGCCTCCACGCCGATTGCGGCGGAGGAACCCGCCTCATGGAAAACATGGGCGCTGTGCAGCAGGGCCTTGGTGGGAATGCAGCCCACATTGAGGCAGGTTCCCCCCATACGCGCCTTTTCGACCAGCGTGACGTCCGCCCCCAGCTGCGCGGCGCGGATCGCCGCCACATAGCCGCCCGGCCCGCCGCCGATGACGGCGATTGCTTTCTTTGCCATCCCTGCGCCTCCTTTCTACGACAGCATGAGGACCGGACACTCCAGCATTCTCTTGATCTCCGCCAGCAGTCTGGCCGCCGCCGCGCCGTCAAAGGCGGTGTGGTCAAAGGCCAGGGACAGCTGCATGCAGGTACGGATACAGACCTGATGGTCCACGACCACGGGGATCTCCTTCATGCACCCCACCCCCAGGATCAGGCATTCCGGCGCGTTGATGATGGGGTCAAAGCGCTCCACACCCAGCATGCCCAGATTGGAGATGGAAAATGTCCCGCCGGTCATTTCGTCCAGGGTAAGGCTTCCGTTCCGGGCCTTTTCCACCAGCTGGGCGAACTCCTCCGCCAGCTGGAGGACCCCCTTGCGCTGCGTCTCCTTCAGCACCGGGACCAGCAGGCCCTCCGGCGTATCGACCGCCACGCCGATGTTGACGGAGGGCATCACCCGGTGCCCGCCCGGCTCGCTGACGCAGTTCATCTCCGGGTACCTGCCCAGCGCGCAGGCGCAGGCCTTGACCAGCAGCTCGTTGTAAGTAACCTTCCGCTCCTGCTTCAGCCGCTCCCGCCAGCCTATCAGCTCCCCGCAGTCCACTGTGGCGGAGAGGGTGACGCGGGGCTTTTCCCCGGCGCTGGCGGCCATCCGCTTGGCAATGACCTGCCGTCTCCGGCTCAGGGGGACAAATACCCCCGCCTCCCCAGCCGCGGCGGGGCGCTGCCGGAAGCGCAGCACGTCCGCTTTGACGATGCGCTTTCCCGGCTGGGCGGGCGTCAGCGCCTCCGGCGCGATCCCCAGCTCCCGCGCCATCTTCCGGGCCAGCGGCGAAATCCTGATGCGGCCCTTTTCCCGCGCCGCAGGCGCAGGGGCGATGCTCGCGGCCGCCGCCGGCTTTTCGGCGGTGGGCGGCGGGGCGGCGGACGGCTCTTCCCCTCCGTCCGGGTCGCAGTCCTCCCCCTCCTCGGTCAGCACGGCAATCCGCTGCTGGCAGGGCACCACATCGCCGGGCTTGACCAGCAGCTTGCGGACGATCCCGGACTCGGTGGCAAACAGGTCCTGTACGGCCTTGTCCGTCTCGGCCCGCACCACCATCTGCTCCTTCTCCACCCGGTCCCCCGGCTGGACCAGCCACTCGGAGATGACCGCCTCCTCCATATTCATACCGATCTTCGGCAGGATCAAATATTTGGGCATTGCACTCCCTCCTCACTCATTGGACAGGCTCTTGCGGACGGCGTCCAGAACGTCCTGCACGCCCGGCAGCACCGCGTCCTCCAGCGCCGCGTTATAGGGGATGGGGATATTCAGCGCCCCCACCCGCAGCGGCGGCGCGTCCAGCAGGTCAAAGGCCCGCTCGTTCAGCTCCGCCACGATGTCGCTGCCCATGCCGCCCCGCTTGGCCGCCTCGTGGACCACCACGACCCGCCCGGTCCTGGCCACGGAGGCGATCACGGTGTCATAATCCAGGGGCAGAAGGGTACGCAGATCCACCACCTCGCAGGATACGCCCTCCTCCGCCAGCTTTTCAGCCGCCTGGAGGCAGGTGCGCACCATGCTGGAATAGGTAACCAAGGTGATATCCGTCCCCTGCCGGGCCAGGGCCGCTCTGCCGATCTCCACCACATAGTCCGGCTCGTCGGGGACTTCGCCCTTCACCGCGTAGGTCCGTTTGTTCTCCAGGAAGATCACCGGGTTGTTGTCCCGGATCGCCGCCTTCAGCAGGCCCTTGCAGTCCGCCGGGGTGTAGGGCGCGACCACCTTCAGACCGGGCACGTGGTTGAACCACGCCTCCAGGGACTGGCTGTGCTGCGCCGCCTGGCCGCCGCCCGCGCCGATGGGCACCCGGACGACCAGCGGCATGTCCACCTTGCCGCCGAACATATAGCGCATTTTTGCCGCCATATTCACAATCTGGTCCATGGCCAGGGTGACCCAGTCGCAGAACATGATCTCCACCACAGGCCGAAGCCCGGTAGCCGCCGCGCCCACGCCCATGCCGGTGAAGGCGGGCTCGGAGATGGGGGTGTCGATCACCCGGTCAAAGCCGAATTCCTTGGCCAGTCCCAGGGTAACGCCGAAGGGGTTGCCCTTGACGCCGTTGTCACAGCCCATGACGATCACCCGGCTGTCCCTGGCCATCTCCTCGAAGAGGGCCTCGTTCAGGGCCTCCCGCACTGTTTTAACGCTCATACTTCCTTCCCTCCCGTCACATGATGATCTCGCCGTCTGCGTAGATATCCTGATACAGCGTATCCAGGGACGGCTCGCGGCACTGGGTGTCCGCGTACTCCACAGCCGCCTGGATGACGGACCGGGCTCTCTCCTGGATACCGTCCAGCTCCGCCGCCGGCGTCCCCGCCTCCTCCAGGAATGTCCGGGTGCGGACCAGGGGCTCCGCCTGGTAGAGGACCTGGATGCGCTGGATGTCCTCCGGGGAGCGGTAGCTCTGGTCGTCCCCCACGTGGTGGCCCTGCATCCGCATGTACCGTGCCTCCACCAGCGTGGGGCCCTGGCCGGCTCTGGCCCGCTCCACCGCTTCCCGCACCGCCTGGTAAACCGCAAAGACATTGAAGCCGTCCACCTGTACGCCGGGCATACCGAAGCCCTTCGCCCGTTTGTACACATCGTGCTCCTTCGTTACCCGCCAGTAGTCCGTTCCAATGGCCCACTGGTTATACTCGCACAGGAACACCATAGGCAGGTCCCAGGCCGCCGCCATGTTCATGGTCTCGGAAAAGGGCCCCTGGTTCACCGCGCCGTCACCGAAGAAGCTGAGGGAGACCCGCCCGTTTTTCAGCAGCTTTGCGGAGAGGGCCGCGCCGGCGGCGGGAGCGATGCCGCTGCCGACGATGCCGGTAGCGCCCAGGATGCCGCTCTCCACGTCCGCAATGTGCATGGAACCGCCCTTGCCGTTATTGTAGCCCTCCACCTTTCCGAACAGCTCCGCAAACATCCTGGCCGGAGAGGCGCCGCGGGCCAGGGCGTGCCCGTGGCCCCGGTGGGTGCTGGTGATATAGTCGCCCTCCGCCAGGGCATGGCACGCGCCCACCGCAATTGCCTCGCCATAGTAGTAAGCGTGGCACAGGCCCCGGATCTTATTCGCCCGCCACAGGTCCTTTACCTTCAGCTCAAACTCCCGAATCTGGCAGATGTCAAAGAACATCTGCTTGCAGTCATCCAGGCTCAATCCCTCCGGCAGCGCCTCCATGGGGGTATAGCAGGGGATAATCGCCTTAATTTCCTCGCATGTCTTTTTGTCCACAATCGCTCGCCTCCCCAAAATATCGCAAATTTTTGGAAAAATAAAACAAAATTTGAAAAACTTTTGCCCAACACACCGGGCTGGTGTTTCTCGTTTATATTGGCAGTATAGCAAAAATTATTGACGATTTCAACAAAATCTTATCCAAACTTTTTGGATAAAATCGACTATGTGCAATATAGACAACTCGCCGCCCGCAAAATTGTGAGGTCTCACATCCAAAAATCCAAATTACCCCCTTTTAAAAGAAAAATTTTTGGAGTATAATAAAAATGAAATTGGAAAGCAAGTGCTGAAAAAGCAAAAAAGCCGCATCACGCGGCAAATCTATTTGGAATGGAGCAGAAAAGGTATGTCTGTCAAACTTTATGAAATTGCAAAGGCATGTGGCGTTTCCATCTCTACCGTATCCCGGGTCCTGAACAACGACAGGCAGAAGCCCGCCAGCAAGGCCACCGCCGAGCGGGTCATGCGCACAGCCTGCGAGTTGGGATATTTTGCGCAGGCAAGGGGGGAGCCCCCTGCGCTGTCGGGCAACCTGACGTGTCTGCTGGCCTCCGCTTCGGACAACTTCAGCGACTACTTCTTTGCCCAGATCCTCTCCGGTATACGGGAGGAGGCGTTTCGTCTGGGATATACTGTCAGCCACACCCTCTCCACCACCGGAATGAGTATCGACCAGATCTGCGAGCAGATCAGCGCCGCGGCCTCTGACGGCGTGGTCCTCATGGGCCGCGTCAGCCGGCAGATCATGGGGAAGCTGCAGGATGTATCCGACTGCATCGTCTATTCCGGACTGAACCGGATCAACGCGGGCATTGACGAAGTGATCTGCGACGCCTATGAGGCGATGGAAACCTCGGTCAACCATCTGGCCGGCCTTGGCTTCCGGAAGATCGCCTTCGTGGGCGCCATCCCCCAGGCCGGCTCGGACATTTTAAATGAGCACCGCTTTGCCGCCTTCTCCCACGCCATGTCCCGGCACGGCCTGCCGGTGCTGCCGGAGCTGTGCCGGGACATTGTCCTGGGGCCGGAGCAGGCCTATCAGGCGGCGGACCTGATGCTGCGGGAGGGGCACCTGCCGGAGGCCGTCTGCTGCGCCAACGACAACACCGCTATCGGCGTGATCGGCGCGCTGACCGACCACCACTACCGCGTGCCGGAGGATGTATCGGTGATCGGCATGGACGACGTAGATGCCGCCAAGTTCATGCAGCCGCGTCTGACCACCTTTGACATGCACAACCGGGAGCTGGGCCGTTTCGCGGTAAAGCTGCTGGACGACCGGATCCATGGCCTGCACAGCGTCCCTGTCTGTCTCAACCTTCCCTGCTCCTTGATTCTCAGGGACAGCTGTATCCCCGGCGAATCATCATGACCAAAGAGTGGTTAAAAATCGCTTAAAAGTGTTTGCATGGAAGCCCCTGATCGCTGTGGTCAGGGGCTTCCATGCACTTTATTATACAGACAGCGCCGGGGGGAGTTGGCAGAACACCTATCGCCTGAAAACAGAAGGGGAGGTTTGACGACTATGTCTACATATGGCTATATCCGGGTCAGCACCCGTGAGCAGAATGAGGACCGCCAATTGATTGCACTGCGGGAAATGTCCGTCCCGGAGCAAAACATCTACATGGACAAGCAGTCCGGCAAGGATTTCAACCGGCCCCAGTACAAAAAGCTGGTGAAAAAACTCAAGCCGGACGACTTGCTCTGCATCAAGAGCATCGACCGGCTGGGGCGCAATTATACGGAAATTCTGGAGCAGTGGCGGATCCTCACCAAAGAGAAGAAAATAGACATTGCGGTACTGGATATGCCGCTTTTGGACACCCGGCGGGGCAAGGATCTGATGGGGACATTCCTCAGCGACATCGTTCTGCAGGTGCTGTCCTTTGTGGCGGAGAACGAGCGCACCAACATCCGCCAGCGGCAGGCGGAGGGGATTGCTGCGGCAAAGGCCAGAGGCGTGCGGTTCGGAAGACCGCCCAGGCCGCTGCCGGAGAATTATCACAGCGCCTACCTGCGGTGGAAGGCCGGTGCGATCACCGGCACAGCGGCGGCGAAAGAGTGCGGGATGCCGCTGTCTACTTTCCGCTACCGGGCGGAAATCTACGAAAATGCCCCGTTGTTCCTTGAGCGCTGAAGGTTCAGCGTCCGGCGGGCCATGCCGCATATCAGCAGCGGCTGCCTCATTTTTGAAGCAGCCGCTGTTTTTTTAGAAGGCAACGTTTTTAATTTTCAGCGTCCTCAGCTTCTGGTGGACAATTCGTTGACCACCAGTATAGCGGAATTTTGCGGATACTCCTTTTTCTGCTCCTCCAAGTTGAAACAAAACCCCAACCTGGCGGCCAGGTCTGTATATGCCGTCAGGGCGTTCGCATGCTTCACTGCTCCAAATACCTGTGCTCTTTCATCTGTGTCGTATACGACCCAGCAGTCACTCTCTAATTTGAAGCAGCCTGTCACACCAGATATTTCCGCAAAAGTATCCTTGTCAATTACGCAATCGCCGCCTACGCCACAAGCTATGGCCCTTTCCCGAAATCTCTCTCTATACCATTTTTCCATATCCGTCAAATTGCTTCTACGTCTGTAATTCATCAAATACACCTCCTATTCTCTATCTTCTGCGGCCACATCTGGAAATTTCCTCCGACAAGTTAAAGATCGTATAGTTGTAGTATACCTGCTTTATTATATATATTCTACACAACCAAAGTTACAATTGCAGCACGAATTAGCAACAAATATTACAAAAGCTATACACCCGGACCCCCTGACGGGGGTCCGGGACGTGTTCTGGAATATCGTTTTCAGCGGCTCAGCCAACCCGCTTAGCTCCCTTATAGTAGCTGGCGTAGTAATTCTCGCCCAAACTGCTGATAATGACGCCGCCGCTGCGGCTGGAGGAGGAGTGGATGAACTGGTTGTCGCCGATATAGATGCCCACATGGGAGCAAGCCTTGCCGGCGTTGCGGGCGGGGTCATTGAAGAGCACCAGATCGCCGGGCTGCAGGTCGGACTTCTCCACATAGACGCCGGAGCTGTTCCACTGGGAGGTGGCGGAGTGGGGGAGGCTGTAGCCGTGGAGTCCGAATATGTACATCGTAAAGCCGGAGCAGTCAAAGCCGCTGCCGGACGCGCCGCCGTAGGCGTATGGCGTCCCCAAATACTTCTTGGCGCTCTCCACGATGCTGGCGCCAATGGTGCTGGCCGCCGCCTCCGTGCCGTCGGACACCCGCAGGTAATCCGCGCTGACATAACCAGCCGCGCCGTTATAGCTGACGCTGTACCAGCCGTCGTCAAGAGAGACCAGATCCACTGTGGTCCCGCAGGAGAGCTTGGAGACGATCGCGCCGTCGGTCGAGGGCGTGGCGCGGAGATTCACGCAGTCGCCGGTAATCATGCCCTTGGGGTCCACCAGGGGGATACCGTTGACGGAAACATAGTCGGACTTCACATAGCCGGTCTGTCCATCATAACCAATGAGGCACCAGCCGTCATCCTGGGGTGCAAGGACCGTAATCGCCGTGTGCCGGGCCAGCTGTGTAATCGCCTCGGCGTCGGTTGAGGGGGAGACGCGGAAGTTCACGCCTGCGCCGGTGATGGTACCGGCATCCCCCTCCGTCGTGGCCGCCGCAGGGGCGGCAGCATTGCTGGAGGCCGTGGCTGCGGTGGGCGTATAGACCAGATAGTCCGCGGAGACAAAGCCTGTGTAGCTGCCCCAGCTCACCTTGTACCATTCGCCCAGGTCCTCATGGACCTGCACCTGGGTCTTGTCGCTGAGATACGTCACAATAGACGCTGTGGTAGACGCCTCGCTGCGAACCCGGAGGGAATCCCCCTCCACCATACCGGTCCCGATTACATCCGCCGCCATAGCCGTTGTGCTCAGGCAGGCCGCCGCCAGAATCGACATAATCGCCGTCTTACTCAGAAAATTTCCCATTCTCATTAGTAACCGCCCTCATCATCTTTCGTAAAAAGTATGTTTTACAGTTTCCCGCTCAGGGCTCTGTTCAGCCAAATCGCGGAGATATCCATCGCGCCGTAAAGACTGTCCTTCTCGCTTCTTTTGACCACCCGGTCCCGGCTCTTCAAGTCCGGCGCCGTGCGCTGCAGCTCAATGGACACCTTTGTCGCCATTTCCAAATCCTTTTCCTTTTTGGTTTCCTTCACCTGCATCAATATAATGTATGGATCAGCCATGGAGCCATAATAGATCATGCTGCCCACACGCCGCAGGGGGTGGTCCTTATACATAAGCCCTTCTGCCGGCTGCTTTGCCATTG
Organism: uncultured Oscillospiraceae bacterium; assembly: GCA_910578505.1. Taxonomy (GTDB): domain Bacteria; phylum Bacillota; class Clostridia; order Oscillospirales; family Oscillospiraceae; genus Pelethomonas. Next base: position 37,666 of record CAJTPV010000005.1, read on the forward strand.
GACCCTCTCCTTTCCGTTTGAAGACCTCTGTTATTTTTGTAACCGAATTGTAACATATCCGGCCCAATCTGTCAACAGTTCTTTCACACTCTTTACAAAAATTTCTTTGCCTTTTTGCGGCCCGCGCCTGCAATTTCGATTCTATCTGTCAAAAATGTTCTCGTTTTACAAACTAATCAACAAATTCCGCGCACTTCGACAAAAAAATATAAAAACAGGGCTCCTCCGCCCCAGAACATCTGCTGGGACGGAAGAACCCTGTTTACCCGGTAAAATTAATTACAAAAGGGTATCACTTCCTGGAAATCCTTATGCAAAACGACCGTTTCACGAAGAAAGCTTCATATTAATAAAGATCGACTCCATCCGCTCATCCGGGAACCGCTCATCTATCAACTCCCAGAAGGCGCTGTCCGCCGGCAGTCCCGCCGCCCGCTCCGACCAGCGGCTCACCGCCACGCAGGACACCGCGCCGTTGACGATCAGGAAGGCCGTCAGGACCCAGGTTACCGGCTTGCCGATCCTGTTGGGGATCTTCAGAATCCATTTTGCCATCCGCGGATAGAGATCCTTGATCCACAGCACCCCCAGCAGTCCCCAGAAAAGGGAGTAGGTCACGCAGATGCGGCCATTCAGATTCAGCGGCATGCTGCTGTAGTCCCAGGAGCGAGAGCCGAACAGGGCCTCCTGGATCCAGGAGCAGCCGTATTCCACCACGCTGCCCACCAGAAACCCGCCCAGAAACGACCAGATCGCCCCTCGGTTGCGGAACTGGTACAGGCACACGGTCAGCACCACCGCCCCGATGCCGTACACAGCGTTGAAGGGCCCGTACACCATACCGGAGCGTATCTCCACATGGCCGCGGGTGGCCAGGGACCAGAACATCTCCACCACCACGCCGCCGACGCACCCCGCCGCGAACAGCAGCAGCACCTTGTAGAGCCCGATGCCCTGGGCGAAATGCTTCTGCCGGCTCTCCGCCAGGTCAATGGCCGCGTTGGCCGGGGGATTGAGGGCGTACCACTTCCGGTCGCGGCTGGTGCGCATGTCCTTCAGCCGCGCGCCCAGCTCATCCTCCAGCACCACAGCCCGCTGATGGGCTGCGGACAGATATCTGGCTGCACGGCGGAGGGTTTCCAGCTCCCGGCCCACCTCTGCCTCCAGCTCCTGGGACGCGGGCCGGGGCTCCCTGTCGGTGTTGGGCTGGGCCTCCTCAGCCAGGCGGGTGTAGTATCGCTCCTCCAGCCCGGCCGCCGTGCGCTCCAGCAGCGCCGGCGCCGCCGCACACAGCTGCTCCAGCTCCTCCGATACACATGCGGTAGTCTTTACTGCATTGTCTGCCATAGATCGTAGATGCTCCTCTCTTGGGAAATAAACTCCTCTATACTCTACTATGGTATTGTGAACAAATCTATAACACACAAAATTCTTAAGGGAACTTTAAAACTATTTTCAGATAGGCAATTCGGATTGACCCCATGCCAAGTCTCTATCAACTCATCCCGAACCACTGTTTGCTGTAAGCATATCACAAACAGCAGCGGCTGTCTCTTCTTTTGAGTCAGCCGCTGCCATTTTGGGGGTCGGGACTTTTTACAGCCCCATCCTATATCTGCTCAGAATGCCGGGCACGCTTAATCGCTCAACCGAACAATCAGCACGGAAGCGCCCGAAGCGCCGCCGACCAACTGGACGTTCCCCACGATGGGGAGGCCGCTGGTCAGGGAATAAACCTGAAGCTCGACAACGCAGCCCTCCGGCAAGGCCATCGTGACCGTATTTTCAAACTGCGCGGCAGCCATCGAGGGGGCGACGACGCCTTCATGGAGGCCGTCGACGACCAGCCGCGTCCCCACCGGCTGAGCGGAGAGGAGATTCACACGGTAGGAGATCCGATAGGTGCCCGCCTTATGCAGATAGAACAACGTGTTGCCGTTGTTCAGGCTGATCTCCGGGCAGAGGACCTGTTCCTCCGACAGACCAATGGTTTCGCCCTGGGGACTGGGGGAAATGCTGCTGCCCCGAGTGTTGGCGGCGAAAGCAGCGACTGCCGTGGGGTTGGGTCCCGGAGCCCCGGTGGGACCGATGGGACCGGCGGGCCCCTCTGCCCCGTCGGGACCAGTGGGACCGGTGGGGCCGGCTTCGCCCTCGGCGGGGCCTTCCGGACCGGCGGGGCCTTCGGCCCCCATGGGCCCGGCAGGACCGGGGAGGGTGGGAGCCTTCAGGGCTGCGCTCAGCTTGGCGGTCAGCGCCATCTGCTGCTCCATAATGCCGGACAGGGTGTCCTTCACGCTCTGGTTGACCTGCATCACCTCGTCCAGAGAGGCCGCCTCGTCCAGACCGGGCATGGCGCCCAGGACATATTGCAGCTTTTCACCCTCAACATTGAGAAGATGGCTCAGGCTCAGCTCCTCAGCGGCGATGGAGGAAATGATCTCATTGAGGCTCCCCTCTCGGGTCAGCGGGGGATCATTCTTGGGGAATGTGGGCATTGACATAAAACACCCCTCCTCAGCTCAAGCGGACGATGGACAGAGAAGCCCCGACGGATTTGGGCAGCAGCGTGGCCACTGCCACGATACCGTACATCTGCAGGGAGATTCTGTCCCCCGCGGTCAAATCTACCAAAATATCGCTGGCAAAGCGGTTCAGGGACAGCGACGGCGCAATATCGGAGGCATTGTTGGGCGCGCCGTTGATCATCAGCCGGGAGCCGCCGATCAGGGGCGTGGCGGTGGTAATCTTATAGGAGATCTGATAGCGCCCGGTTTCATTCACGGTAAACGTGTCGTTTGCCCCGTTGACGGTGATGCCCGGAGAGAGCAGCTGGTTATCGGGCAGCGGCACCGGAGTGCCGCCCAGGATGACAGAAACCACGTCTCCCCGAGAGCTGGCGGCATAGGCGGAGGTGGCGGTGACATTGGGGCCGGTGGGACCGGTAGGACCAGCCGGGCCGGTGGCTCCGTCGGCGCCTGCAGCTCCGGTCGCGCCGGCGGGACCGGCAGGACCACCGGCAGGACCGGCAGGGCCCTGGGGACCAGTGGGGCCCGTGGGGCCGGTGGGACCCTGCATGGGAGAGGCGTCCAGTGCGCCCTGCATCTTCCCCTTCAGGAAGATCTGGTTCTGAACGGCGGTCTCCAGAAGTCCGCGGACACTCTCATTGGCGGTCAGCACGTCTTGTACGGTGGCGGCCGGACCGCTGAGGCCGGGTAGGGTCCCGAGAATATACTGCATCTTCTCGCCCTCGGCGTTGAGGATATGGCTCATACCGAGTTCCTCCATGGCGATGGAGGAAAGGATTTGATTAACCGCATCTTCCCGCTGGATAGCCGGGTCAACGTTGGGAAAACTGGGCAGAGACATAATTGAGAAGCTCCTTTCGCATTGGCTCGCGCTGTGAAAGCGCACGGACACGCGGTGGGAGCGCAACGCCCTCCAGCGCCGTGCCCAAGACACTCTATGCGCCTGCCCGCCAACAGGTGCCTATCCAACCGCAACTCCTGTTACAAAAGGCCACAACAAAAAGAACAGCACCTGTTTCTCCAAAACCAGGAGAATCGGGTGCTGTTTTGCACTGATAAGAGGTTAAAACCCTTTTTTGAAGAAAATGCGCATGGTATCAAATCCATTAACTGGCCGCAAAAGTGCCGGATATCCGACGAAACAAGCAGTTTTCTATCACAATATCCCCCTGCACTTTGTTACAAAAACTATAGAATTTGTAACAGGAAGCCGGAATTCAAAAAAATTTTGTTTTGGGGTTAAGTCTGGGGAAATGGTGCCGATATAGTAGGTGTCAAAGGTCGGAAAACCTGCTGAAGACCTGCTTTTGCGCTTGTTACAGTGAGTATACCTTTTGTAACAAATCAGGCGATGAAGAAACGGGGTGAACGGTGTGCGGGCGGCGAAAAAACTGGCGGACGACAACAGCACTATCCGTCACATCACCATCAAAGTCCGGCTCTACCCCGACCAGGCCCAGCGGGAGTTGTTCGAAAAGACCTTCGGCTGCTGCCGGTACATTTGGAACCAGATGCTGGCCGACCAACAGAGATTCTATCTGGAAACCAATCAGCACTTCATCCCGACCCCGGCCAAGTACAAAAACAGCGCCCCGTTTTTGCGGGAAGTCGATAATCAGGCGCTGACGCAGGAGCACAACAAGCTCGCCCAGGCGTTCCGCGTGTTCTTTAAGAATCCGGAGTGCTTCGGGTACCCCAAATTCAAACGAAAAAAAGACGACAGGGATTCCTTTACCGCCTGCAACCACGACTTTGCATCCGGCCCGACCATCTACACCACCAGGGACGGCATCCGTATGACCAAGGCCGGCATCGTCAGGGCCGCGTTCCACCGCAGGCCGCAGGCGTGGTGGAAGCTCCGGCGGATCACTGTCAGCAAGACCCGCACGGGGAAATATTACTGCTCCATCCTCTATGCCTGTCCAACCCGGCAGACAGTACCCGTCACGCCGGCGCCGGAGAGGACGATCGGGCTGAAGTATTCCTTGTCTCACTTCTATGTGGCCGACAACGGCAGCATGGCGGACCCGCCCCATTGGCTGAAGGATTCCCAGGAAAAACTGTCCGGAATCCAGCAGCGGCTGAGCCGGATGGAACCCGGTTCCCGGAATTATCAGCAGACCGTCCAGAAGTACCGCCTGCTCCATGAGCACATCGCCAACCAGCGGCGCGACTTCATCCACAAGGAATCCCGGCGGATAGCCAACGACTGGGACGCCGTGTGCATGAGGGCCGACCCACTGGCGGAAATCTCCAGGAGCATGAAATCGGGCAGCGTGCCGGACGCCGGATATGGGATGTTCCGGACGTGCTTACAGTACAAACTGGCGTGGCAGGGGAAACCGCTAATCGTTGTGGACCGCTACCACCCCACGACCCGGACCTGTTCCGCCTGCGGAATGGTGGGCGACGCGGTCTCCTATAAAAAGAACACCTGGACTTGTTCCAAGTGCGGCGCGGTGCATTCGCGGGAGGTCAACGCCGCGAAGAATATCAAGGCCCTGGGATTGGCCCAATATCAAGATTTACGCGCAAGCGTTTAATACCCCAACAGCAGACTTTGTGACGACGAGCCGGTCGGAACGCCGGTGATTGCCCATGGTTCCGGGGCTGGGGAACGTTGAGCGAAGGAAAATCCAAGACTGCTTTTTCTTCGTTCAGCGTTTTCCGAACCGTTTAAGTGGGAAACGAGAGGGCGTGTACGCACGTCCGAAGCTCATGGGGCAGCAGAGCCTGACCCGGTGGGCGTTCCCAATATTATGACGATGAAATATGGTCCAACGGACTGGGCCAACAGGTGAAAGGAGTTTGCCATGTTGTCATTGCAGCTGAAATCAGGAGATTATGTGACCATTGGCGAGGATATTGTCATCCAGGTGTTTACAACATCCACCATTCGGATGTCCGTGCAGGCCCCCAAAGAGATGACCATCCTGCGGGGAGAGGTCTGGGAGCGGAACGGAGAGGAGCGCCCAGGGTGTCTGCGAGAGCCATCGCCCGCCAAAGCAAATGCAGCCATGATTTCACCCGGCTGACGAGCCGGCTGAGATATCGTCCCGTACCCAATCGCTTGACCACTCTGTGCGCACGGCGGAAGAGCAGACGGTACATCGCCCAGCGCTGGATTATTGGATGCTTCCAGCGCGCCGGAACAACAATCCCAATGCAATCATTTTAATGAAAGGAAGATTTTAAAATGAGGATTCAACACAACATAATGGCAATGAACGCCTACCGGAACTACAACGCCAACACCAGCGCTCTTTCCAAGAACCTGGAGAAGCTGAGCTCCGGCTACAAGATCAACCGCGCCGGTGACGACGCCGCTGGTCTGGCTATTTCCGAGAAAATGCGTGCGCAGATCACCGGCCTGAACGCCGCCCAGAAGAACGTCAAGGACGGCATCTCCCTGGTGAAGACCGCCGAGGGCGCCATGCAGGAGATCCAGGACATGCTCAACCGCATGGACTACCTGGCTACCCAGTCCGCCAACGGCACCTATGACAATGAAGTTGACCGTGCCAACCTCCAGAAGGAAGTCGAGGCCCTGAAAACCGAAATCAACCGTATCGCTGATTCCGCCAACTTCAACGGCATCAAGCTGATGGATGGCTCTCTGGATACTAGCGTCAAGACTACTGACAATAAGGATGTAACGCTTGATATCATGGCTGACGGTCAGCTGGGTAAGACCCCCCAGGCAGGTATTTATTCCATCGATTTGTCCAATATCAGTCTCAGCAATAAAGATGATAACGGGACTGTAACACTGGAAGCGTGGGGCCAAACCTCGGATGCTGTTGATATTAAGAACGGCATGACCGATGAGGAGGTAGCCCGGGCGCTTGCTACGTCTTGGAGCACCAAGAACAAGGATACTTGGAATGATACTGCTAAGTATGGCGATGGCTTCATAGTCACTGCAGAGGCCAAGGGAAGCACGATCGTATTCACCATGAGCCAGGCTCCTAGCAAGGCTTGGGAGGAAGCGGACACCAAGGCAACTCTTACACTGAGCGGTTCTACCTCCGCAGGCAACAACAACGCCCAGCAGATTACCCTCACTGAGGTGCAGGAAGCGGTTGATACCACTACGGGCCGGATGTATGCCCAGGCCGAATTTACAGCTTCTTCTTTGAATATTAAAGACGGCACCACCTTGACAATTGGTGATGAAACCTATGTTTTCGCAGTCGGCGCAGACAGCAAATATAAGGATTTGGACAATGTGGTGGATCTGACTGACCGGACAACAACTTCTGATGATCTGAACCGGATTGCTGCTAACCGTTTGACTACGTTGGCTGCTGGTAACACCAGATTTAAAGTGGGTAGCGCTAATGATGAGGATGGTACCATCTCTGTCACAGAAAAAGAGGGCGGCGTTGACTACGCAAAGAACAATCTGGCTGGCGATGATGGAAAAGGAACTACCAGAGTAGGTGCTGCCGCTGGTGCGGATGCCACTCCCGGCGATGCAGATGCAACAGTCGCAGACTGGGCCGGATTGATTCAGACCGGAACTGTTAACAGTAGCGCCATGGGTAAGGGCCTGACCCTGCAGATTGGCGATACCGCTGACAGCTACAACCAGATGAAGGTCAAGGTGGGCGATATGCATACCAAGGCTCTGGGTATTGATGGAGTCAATATTGGCAATCAGACCGATGCTGCCGCTGCCATCCAGACTGTCCGCGATGCCATCAACCAGGTTTCTTCCGTCCGTGGTGATCTGGGCGCTATCCAGAACCGTCTGGAGCACACCGGCAACAACCTGAGCGTCATGGCCGAGAACATCCAGGATGCTGAGTCCACCATCCGCGACACCGACGTGGCCGAGGAAATGATGAGCTACGTCAAGAACAACATCCTGGTTCAGTCCGCCCAGGCCATGCTGGCCCAGGCCAACCAGGTGCCGCAGGGCGTCCTGCAGCTGCTCGGCTAATTTTTGACTTACTCTCCCAGCAGGTACCCGCCTGTCGGGGGGAAGTCTGTGAATATCCGCTTTATCACCAGGAGGATTATATGGAACCGACCGAGAAAACTCAGAATAAATCGGCCTCGCCGAACAAGGGCATTATAGCAATTATCGCTCTGTTGATTGTCCTTATAATTGTGGCGCTAGGGGCAGTTTTTCTGTTGCGCGACAATCAAAAGGATGATAGTAACCTGAGCATCGGCTATGCTACAGACGCTTCTGTGATGCTGGATCAGAACTCCCTGCAGGCTGCAATGGATGAGGCCGCTGAAAATGCAGCAAAAGGCAATATTGGTTTGTATTATGTCAATGATGCCTATAGCACAGATGGACTCCATTTTGAATGCATGATAGGAAACTCGTCCTCCAATCTATACGATATGTACCTACAAATTTTTGCTGATGAGGCGATGCAGGATCAGATTTTCCTATCCGGTTTGGTTCCGCCTGGCAGTGGATTTGAAAACATTACACTGGATCACGCGCTGGACCTCGGTGACACCACTGTCTTTGTGGCACTCACTTTGGTTGAAACGACTGAGAGCGGTGCGCAGAGCATTGTTAATCAGGTCGTACACACGATGGACTTCCACGTTGTGGAGGAATAGTCGTGAGAAAAATTCTTTTATATACATACAGCCGCAGGCTGATGTATAAGCAAATTTAAGGAGGAAAGTATTATGAAATCCCTGAAAAAGCGCATTATCACCACCGCCCTGGCCGGTACGATGGCTCTGTCTTTGGCCGTCCCCGCTTTCGCCAGCGGCAACACCACGAAGGTCACCGCCACCTATAGCGAGATTGCTATTGATGTGGTCGTACCTGGCACCGCTGCTGTTACCATCAATCCTATGGGGATGCCGATTAAGCTGCCTGTTACCGATGCGGATAACGATACGCCCAAAGAGGTTGGCAGCACGATTGCTATGACTCCCTCGGCTATCATCAACAAGTCCTCTATGGATTTGGCTGTAGGCGCAACGGTTACCGGAACTGTCAAGGGCAACTTCAAGTTTGCCCCTACCGCTTGGGATCCTACCGACGATGCCGCCCTCACGACAAACTCCGCCTTTGTATTCCTTGAAATGAAGAAAGCCGGCGCTGACGTCCTCAACGATGATAAGACTGCCACTGATGCCACAAAACTCAGCAACGCCTGGGAACAGTGGGCAGACACTGCTACAACGGATATGCGAAGCGCTAGTGATGTCGCAGACAAGGTCGCTGGTGGCGACGGTACGAATGACTGCATTGTAGTTCTTTCCACAAAGGCTACTACCAGCTCCCAGGGTTTGGTTAAGCTGGATGCCGCTACAGCAGGCACCGGTGGTACGCTGGAGCCGGGCAATGACAGTGTTGGCCTGTTCCGTCTGGGTGGTCAGGTTGTTGAGAGCCCCAAGACTCCTTGGGCAAAGACCGACGGCTTCGGCGCTACCATTGCCTTCAGCTTCAAGGCTTCCAAGCCCGCTACTGGTGGTGCTGGCGGCTGATTTATCGCGATAAAATCTCATAGAACTGCTAATAAGTAGAACTGCCGGACGTGCGGCCGTCTTGTGGCGGCGGTACGTCCGGCATAATAGCACATCACAACAGCTCTAACTCTGTTTAAGGAGAACTTGCGTATGAAGAGCAGGGAACTGATATTGCTGATTGTGGCGGTGTTGCTGTTGTCGTTGACCACGCCTGCGCTGGCCGCGAATCAGCAGACCAAGGTTACGGCACGCTGTGCTATCCCTGATGTCAAGATTGAGGTAGTTGTGCCAAGCGGAACAAGGGCATACATTAATCCTCAGAGACTCCCAGTAAAAATTGGCGGTAAAATGGAGGCTGCAATGATTTTTTCTGACGAGGCTCATATTGAAAATAAAAGCGAGGTTCCGGTTGCGGTTACCGCTTCTGTGACAGGTTCATTAAAATCTGGCAGCGATTTAGTATTGGCATCAAGTTCCTTTGATCCTGCCGCCACGAAATCTAAACGGGCTTTTATGTATTTTGAAATGCAGGCATGTGACGATCCAGAAGCCGTTACATGGGTTGATGAATACGATGCAGAGAAGCATATTGTTGTCTCTGCTGCCCAGAAGATGAAAAAAAATATAGTGACGCTTGCCGCAGGCGGCGAGAAAGCAGCGGCGGACGCTACATGTTATGGCGCTTTCCGCCTGGCAGGTATTTGCAGCGATTCTCCAACAAAACCTTGGACATCAAAGGATGGCGTAAATGTGAATATTGTTTTTGCATTTACTCCACTTCCAACATCAACAACAATCGAGTAATAACCATTCGACTTTTATGCCGTGGCGGCCATCACGGCCCCACGGCGCACTTTTTAACGGAGAAAACACCATGAAAATGAAGAGGATTTTTTCATTTGCATTTGCCATTTTATTAGCGGTCAGCGCGTCCCGTCCTGCGCTGGCGGCGGAGAACGCCTTTATCCCGCCGGAGCAGGAGCCCACGGAAGACGTTCAAATCCCGGAGGAAACGGACAAGGCGGAGGAAGCCGTCCCCCCGACAGATGAATACCCCCCGGAGGAAACGCTTCCCCCGACGGACGAGGACATCCCGGACGACACCCTCCCCCCGACGAACGAAGAGACCCCGGACGACACCCTTCCCCCCACGGACGAAGAAACCCCGGACGACACCCTTCCCCCGGCGGACGAGGAGCTCCCGGACGACACCCTTCCCCCGGCGGACGAACAAATCCCGGACGACATGCTCCCCCCGGCGGACGAACAAATCCCGGATGACCTTCTGCCGCCGGCAGACGAGCAGCCGGTAATAGACGAAGACATCATCGACGTAGTCGTCCCCGCAGCCGGAACCGTCACCTTGAACCCCTACCGCCTGCCGGTGGACACGGACACGGGCACCACCAACGAGCAGGTGATCTACCAGCCGCAGGAGATCATCAACTACAGCAATTTCCCGGTGGTGGTCACGGCGGCGGCGGCAGGCACCCTGGAGGGGGACGCCTGGCTGGTGTCCGCGCCGCCTGCTGAGGACGCAGCATCAAAGGAACTGTTTCTGTACGCGGAGTTCCAGTCCCAGCCCGACCTATGGGACGGAGGCTATACCGGCGCGCCCAATCAGCTGCTGATAAATGATCCTGCCAAGGACGTCCTGCTGCTGGACGCTGGCGGCGTAGGGTATTTCCGTCTGTCCGGCTCCATGACCCCGTATCCCCAGAACATGTGGAGCAGTGACAACGCCCTCACGGTGACGATTTCGTACACATTCGCCCGCGACCCGGCCAGCATTCCGGCGGAGCCGGAGATACCGGACCAGTTCCTGGACCAGGGAACGGAGCCGCCGGAGGAGCCGGAAATTCCCGTGATTCCGGAGGAGACGGAGAACCCGGTGATTCCGGAGGAGACAGAGAACCCGGTGATTCCGGAGGAGACAGAAGTGATTCCGGAGGAGGTGGTGGAGCCCATCGAGACAGCGGACCCCGGCGACACGGTGGAGCCGCCGGGCACGCCGCCGCCGCTGGAGCCGTATGACATCCCGGCGCAGCCCGTCGACGGCGAGAACGAGTAGGAGAAAGGCGGTAATACCGATGCCAGAAACAACCTGGAGCGTGCCAATCAAGGCGGACCTGCGCCCCGCGTACTACGATGATTTCCACTGCCTGGCGGCGGCCTGCCGTCAGTCCTGCTGTGTGGGGTGGAGCATAACATTCAACAAAAAGGACTACCTGTCGTTAAAGCGGCAGGCGGGCACCCCGGAGCTGAACGAGCGCATGCAGCGCGGACTGCGGCGGGTCCGCGGGGAGCGGGTGGGCGAGCATACCTACGGCGAGTTCACGATGGAGGACAGCACCTGCGCCCTGCTGCGCCCGGACGGTCTCTGCCAGCTGCAGCTGGAGAAGGGGCCGGCGGCCCTGCCGGACGTGTGCCAGACGTTTCCCCGCAAAGACGTACTCTCCCGCTCCAGCTACCGGGAGTATTCCCTCACCCCGGCCTGCGAGGGGGTGCTGGAGCTGCTGTGGAACCTGCCGGAGGGAATCGACTTCCGTTCCGACCCGATAAAACCGGGCTGGACGGTGAACATCAAGACGGAGGAGCTCCTCACCATCGCCTTCCAGAGCATCCGCTCGCAGTGCATCGACTTCCTGCAGGACCGTCGTTTCTCCCTGCCGGAGCGGATCTTGCTGATGGGCATGTCTCTGAAGGAGCTGGCGGACGGGGAGACGGACCTGCCGGCATGGCTGGCCCGTGCCCGTGCGCTGCCGGAGCAGACCCAGCCGGGCACGCTGCTAAAGGAGACGGAGCAGACGCTGCCGCTGGTCCTGGCCAACAACACCCACGCGCTGTCGCAGTTAGCAACGACCAACCAGGATTTTGCCGCCTTACGCGCGGAGATATTGCATCAGCTGACGCAGACCAACGGCACCAAGGCCCGTCTGCTGACGAACCCGTACCGCCGGGCGCAGGATCGTTACGCGGAGCGTTTTCCGGACCGGGCGTATTTCATGGAGAATCTGCTGGTGGCGGTATTTTTCCATCTGCAGCTGCCGGTAACGAACACCCCGGAGGAGCTGTGGCGGAGCTATGTAAACTTCTGCAATTTGTACGCATTTTACCGTTTCATGGCGGTCATGAGCTGCCGTGAGGGGGCGGAGGGCAGCCGGAACGACCTGTTCCGCAGCATCGTCCACGCCAGCCGCGGCATGCTCCACAACAGCCAGCACCAGGCCATCCTCCGGGACGAATATTTCAAGAACGACAGTGCCACCCTGGCCCATATGGCGCTTCTGCTGGGCGGATAGGAACAGCACCGGCGCGATTGGCTGCCTTAGGACGCAGCAATAAAGATATAGATGCCGCAGGCGAAAACGTCTGCGGCATCTATATCTTCTTCCCATAATGGAGCTGGTGGGGTGACTCGAACACCTGACCTGCTGATTACGAATCAGCTGCTCTACCGGCTGAGCTACACCAGCGCACCTGGCCTGCAATTACACAACGGATAAACTATACCACACGCGCCGCCGCCTGTCAAGCCTTTGGCGTGGCTTTCCTGAAAAAATTCTGCTTGTCTGAACCGGGCGCACACGCCGAAAAGGTGCATCCGGTCTCGGCTGCACCTCTCCAACAGCAAACGTGGTATTGCTGACCGCCTGCCAGGTGGGAAGCCGGCAGACGGCCGCTGTGTCAGTCACCCGCCATCTGTACTGGCCGAACCAGCTTAGCGGTGAGATCCTGCAAATCCCGCAGGCACTGAGGACAGACGTTCTTGCCCCGAAAGACGGCGATATTCTCCGCGCTGTTGCAGAAAATGCAGGTGTTCACGTACTTCTTCAGCACGATAGAGGAATCCTCCACAAAGATTTCCAGCATATCCTTCTCCGCGATGTCCATCGTCCGGCGCAGTTCAATCGGCAACACAATCCGTCCCAGTTCGTCTACCCGTCTCACAATTCCAGTTGTCTTCATGGTAAACCCTCCGTTTCAAATCCAAAAACTCAGAGACCGCTGCCCCTCTGGATTGTATATGATAGATTACCACACATCCTATGTAGATTTCAACCATTTTTTACAAAAAGTATGGTAAATTCTTCGCATTTTTCTCAATTTTATGGATATATATTTAGGGATAGCCTTTTACCGTTCAAAAATAGTAAAAATAGCAAGGAAGTGTGACAAAATGGCAATGGCCTGGGTATGGTCCGGGATGGTGGCGGCATCTGTTCTTTATGGAATTTTGAACGATACGATCGGCGCGGTAGGCAGCGCGGCCATGGAGGGCGCGGCGGCGGCGGTGGAGCTCTGCCTGGGCATGGCAGGGGTCATGTGCCTGTGGAGCGGCGTGATGTCTGTGATGCGGGCCTGCGGGCTGCTGGATGGACTCAGCCGCCTGTTCCGGCCGCTTCTGGGGCGGCTGCTGCCCAACGCAGCCCGTGACCCGGACACGCTGGCCGCCCTGTCAGGCAACGTGTCCGCCAACCTGCTGGGCCTGGGAAACGCCGCCACGCCTCTGGGCGTGAAGGCGGCCCGGCGAATGGCGGCGGGCTGCGGCGGCAGAGCCACGGATGAGCTGTGCCGCCTGGTGGTGCTGAATACGGCCTCCATCCAGCTGCTGCCCACCACGGTGGCAGGGGTACGGGGGGCCCTGGGGGCGGCCAACCCCTTCGACATTCTGCCGGCGGTATGGCTGGCCTCCGCGCTGTCCGTCACAGCCGGGCTGCTGGCCGCCGGAATATTCTCCAAAATATGGCGGGACTGAGGAGGGCAATATGGACTACTCCGCATATTTAGTACCGGTGCTGCTGGCTTTTGTGGCGCTGTTCGGACTGGGCCGGCGGGTAAATGTCTATGACGCGCTGACCCAGGGGGCGCGGGAGGGGCTGGACATCCTGGCGGGCATCCTGCCGTCCCTGGTGGGGCTGCTGACGGCAGTGTATATGCTGCGGGCCTCCGGGGCCATGGACCTGCTGGGCAGCCTGCTGGCGCCGGTGCTGGCGCGGCTGGGCATCCCGCCGGAGACGGTGGGGCTGCTGTTTGTCCGCCCGGTCAGCGGCAGCGGGGCCCTGGCCATTGGCAGCGAGCTGATGGCGGCCTACGGCCCGGATTCCTACATAGGACGAGTAGCGGCGGTGATGTTGGGCAGCACAGAGACCACCTTCTACACCATCGCCGTCTACTTCGGTTCCGCGGGCATCCGCAAAACCCGTTATGCCATTCCCGCCGCGCTGCTGGCTGACCTGGCGGGCTTTATGTCCGCCGCGTTCGCGGTGCGCCTGCTGTTTGCATGACCGCGGTCATTGCAGGGTCAGATCGCCCTCCTTGATCCAGCCGATTTTCCGCATCCACCCGCCGAAGGCCCAGCAGAGCACGGCAGGCAGGACGAAGGAGATCAGAATCAGCCCCAGCCAGTCCATGACGCCGGGGACAATGGCCGCCGCGCCGTTGGCCAGCGCCCGCTCGCTGGGTGCCAGCCATCCGGTCCACACGCCGATCTGGGCCACCAGGCCGCAGGTACCCATACCGGAGGACACCGGCGGGCCGTTCATCTCCAAACGGAAGACGCAGGTGGCGATAGGGCCGGTGATGGCGGAGGTAACAATGGCGGGGAGCCAGATGCGGGGGTTCTTCACGATGTTGCCCATCTGGAGCATAGAGGTACCCAGACCCTGGCTGACCAGCCCGCCCCAGCGGTTCTCCCGGAAGGACAGCACGGCAAAGCCCACCATATTGGCGCAGCAGCCGGCCACCGCCGCGCCGCCGGCCAGGCCGGTCAGGCCGAAGGCCGCGCAGATAGCGGCGGAGGAGATGGGCAGCGTCAGGGCCACGCCGATGAGGACAGAGACCACAATGCCCATCAGGAAGGGCTGCAGGTCTGTGGCCCACATAATGATGTTGCCCACGGCGGTGGCGGCGGTGCCGATGGCGGGGGCCCACCACGCGGAGAGGGCCACGCCCACCAGGATGGTCACCAGGGGCGTAACCAGGATATCGACCTTGGTTTCTTTTGAAACAGCCTTGCCGAACTCGGCGGCAATGACGGCGATGAAGAGGACCGCCAGCGGACCGCCGGCGCCGGCCTGGTCCGGGATCAGGCTGGTGCTGCCCAGGGCGTTGGCGGCGTAGCCTACCGTGGCCAGGGAGAAGAGGACCAGCGGCGGGGCCTGAAGGGCGAAGCCGATGGCCACAGCCATCGCAGCCCCGCTCATGGCGGAGGCGTAGTTGCCCACGTCCACCAGGAAGGGGATGCCCGCCTGCTCCCCCAGGGTCTTGATGATCGTGCCGATGAGGAGGGAGCAGAAAAGGCCCTGCGCCATAGCCCCCAGGGCGTCAATGCCGTAGCGTTTGCCGGAAATAATGATATTTTTCCGTTTCAGAAATTCTTGCACCTTATTCATTGCTGTGTACTCTTTCTTTTTTGATTTAGCATGTGTCATGACACATGCCTGTCTTATTGTACTCCATTCTTTTCATTTGTCAAGAGGAAAAACAACGCTTCTTCCATCGTTCTTTTTCCGCATAAACTGAAATTCCTGTGTGTGACGGCCAGGTCAGGATTGATTTCCGCCCCTCTCTGTGCTATACTCAAAAAGGAAGCAAATCTGCCGCAGGGGAAAGTTGGTGTTGCCGTGCCAGGAGAAGAACTGAGGGCTCACTATGACCGGTATCGAGCTGTTTTAAGCGAATTGACGCTAATGAGCGACGCTTTTATGCGCAATGTTCTAAAGGTGACCGCATGCGCGGAGTACGTTCTGCAGGTCATTCTGGGAAAGAAGGATCTCCGCGTAACCGAGGTGATCGTACAGCAGGACAACAAGAATCTCCAAGGCCGGTCAGCCGTGCTGGACTGTGTCGCACGGGACGATGATGACATACGGTACAACGTGGAGATTCAGCAGGAAAATGAGGGCGCATCGCCGAAGCGGGCGAGATTTCACAGCGGGCTTCTGGATATGAACACACTGAACCCAGGCGAGGACTTCGACAAGCTCCAGGAGTCCTATGTGATTTTCATAACCAGAAACGATGTATTGAAGGCAGGTCTGCCGATCTACCATATTGAGCGAAGAATTAAGGAAACAGGGCGTTCTTTCCCGGATCAGTCGCATATCATTTATGTGACCTCCAGCATCCAGGAGGATACAGAGCTAGGGCGTTTGATGCATGATTTTCACTGCAAAAGCGCAGACGACATGTACAGCAGAGTTTTGGCGGACCGAGTCCGCACATTGAAGGAAACGCCGAAAGGAGTGGAGAGTATGTGCCGTGAACTGGAAAAAATCTATCTGGATGGCCGCACGGATGGCCGCGCGGAAGGCGTGATTAAGGCAACCCAGGCCAGCATCAAAAATCTTATGGAGACGCTGGGCCTCTCCCTCGAAGCCGCTATGGCTGCCCTGAAAATCCCCCAAAACGAGTGGCAGACCTATTCAGAGCTGTTGAAACAGCAGTGAGCCGAACCCCTGAGCAGTACAACGGACCGCCGCCCCTTGCGGGCAGACGGTCCGTTGTCTTTCGGCCTGTGAGGCAGGCGGCCCAAGCTCACGGGGCCTGTTCCGGCGAATCCCGCCAGGAACAGGCCCCGTATTTTACACACGCTCGCGCTCATCCAGATACAGCGGCAGGAACCGGGCCATTGCCTGGGCGATGCAGGCGATGTTCTCCTCCCGCAGCGCCGTGTCCCGCCGGGTGCGCAGATGGGGGATATAGTACCCCAGCCCCGCCAGATACCGGCAGGCGCACACCGCCACGCTGTATTTAAACCGCCGGTGGTCCGAGGGGTAGTACTGCAGTCCCTTCGCCAGCAGCCGCCGGCGGACCGGCCCCTCCGCCGGGAAGGACTGCTCCAACGCCCTTGTCAGGGCCCCGTCCCAGCGGCTGTACTTGGAGGGGAGCAGCAGCAGGTCGTCCCCGTCGCCCACGCAGTCAAAGTTGACGACCAGAGCTTCGCTGAGGTTGTCAATATGCTTTTTCCGGAACGCGGACGCGCCCAGCATATTTTTCTCATTGTTGTCCAGGAACACCAGGCACACCCGCTTATCGCGGGCGGCGGCGTCCGCGACTGCCAGCAGGGCCAGCACGCCGGAGGTATTGCTGTTGGCGTTGTTTTTGTTGGCCGGACCAAAGGCGCTCATCCACAGCGCCGCCAGCGCCAAAATCAAAAACAGCGGCAGCATCAGTCCCGGCTGGTCCAGGGGAAAGCATACCGCCAGCGACAGGGCGAACACCAACCCGATCAGCACCAGTGCGGCGGCCAGATGATAGATCACGTGGGCCGGCACGTTGGTGGGTGAGACGAAGTTGGGCAGCAGCATCCGGGACCCGGTGTCGTAGTGGGCGCAGAGGCAGACCTCCGCCCGGTCCGGGTCCCCGGCGATGACGTTGACGCTGCCGTTGAACTTCCCATAGGTCTCCTCATGGGCCCGCCAACCGGATTTCTTCAGCTCGCTGAGGAGCCATTTCCGAAATTCCGCCTTCTGCCCCGCCGTCCGGCGGACGGGGTAGACTGTCAGCAGATATTGTTTCAGTCTCTCAATATTTTCCATAGCGTATCCTCAACAAACGCGGCTCACAGGCTCTTTCTGTACTCCTCCGCCGCGTCGATCAGCTCCTCGGCCCCGGCCAGCATGGCCTTGGTCACCTTCGCGCCGCCGGTAAGGCGGGCCAGCTCCTGCTTCCGCTTCTCCCGGTCCAGCCGCACCACGCTGGTGTACGTCCGGCCATCCCGCTCGCCCTTTTCCACCGAGAAGTGGGTGTCCGCCATCGCCGCCAGCTGGGGCAGGTGGGTGACGCAGAGCACCTGCTTATGGCGGCTGACCTGGGCCAGCTTCTCCGCCACCTTCTGGGCCGCCCGGCCGCTGACGCCGGTGTCCACCTCGTCGAAGACCAGCGTGCCGATGGTCTCGTTTTCCGCCAGCACGTTTTTCAGCGCCAGCATGATCCGGGCCAGCTCGCCGCCGGAGGCCACCTTGTTGATAGGCCGCAGCTCCTCGCCCACGTTGGCGGACATCAGAAACCGCACCACGTCCATGCCGGAGGGGTCCGGCTGCTTCTGACCAAAGCAGATGGAAAAGCGCACCTTGGGCATGTCCAGCTGCCGCAGCTCGTCCTGAATCCGGGCCTCCAGGTCCCCTGCCGCGGCCTTCCGGGCCTCGGTGAGCTGCTTCCCGGCCCGGACCACCAGGGCCTTGGCCTTTTTCAGCTCCTTCTCCAGCCGCGCCGCCGTGTCGGAGGCAAAGGCGATCTGGTCCAGCTCCTCCCGGCGCTGGTCCAGGTACGCCAGCATGTCCTCCACCGTGGGGCCGTACTTCTTTTTCAGCCGGTACAGCAGGTCCGCCCGGCCCTCCAGCTCGTCCAGCTCCCTTGGGCTGAAGTCAAAGGCGGACTCCATGTCCCGCAGGGTCTCCGCCACGTCGTAGGCCTCGGCGTAGACGCTGTTGAGCCGCTCACACAGCTGGGCGAACTGGCCGTCCAGACCCTGCGCGCCGCTCAGGGCGTCCGCCGCCTGACTGAGGGCGGGCAGGGCGCCGCCGCCGTCGTCCCCGCCGCTGAGATACCACAGACCGCCCTGGATGGCGGACATGAATTTCTCGCTGTTGCGCAGCAGGTTCAGCCGCTGCTGCAGCTCCTCCTCCTCCCCGGCCTTCAGCCGGGCCCGCTCCAGCTCCTGAATCTGGTAGTTGAGGCTGTCCATCCGGCGCTCCTTCTCCGCCTCGTCCATCTCCAGGGAGCGGAGCTTTTTCCGGACAGCCTCCATGGCCTCATAGCAGCCACGGTACTCCTCCAGCGCCCCGTCCACATGGCCGAAGCTGTCCAGATACGCGCCGTGCTGCTCCTCGTCCAGCAGCTGCTGGCCGTCGTGCTGGCCGTGGATGTTCAGCAGCGCGCCGCCCACCCGCCGCAGCTGGGCCACCGTCACCGGCCGGCCATTGACCCGGCAGGCGTTCTTGCCGTCGGCAAAGATCTCCCGCTGCAGCAGCAGCTCCCCGTCCTCGGCGGCGATGCCGCACTCCGACAGCACCGGCAGCTCCGGCACGCCGGTGAACATGGCGCTGACAAAGGACTTGCCGGCCCCGGTGCGGATCAGGTCCCGGCTGGTCCGCTGGCCCAGCACCGCGCCCATGGCGTCGATAACGATACTTTTTCCCGCGCCGGTCTCACCCGTCAGGGCCACGAAGCCCTCGTCAAAGGTGATGTCGGCCTCGTCGATGACCGCGATATTCTCAATATGAAGCAGCTGAAGCATGGCAATCACTCCTTCTCCCCCGCCTATGGATACAGGTTCTTATTTCAGCATCTCGTGGATCTCCTCGCAGAGGCTCTTGGCGGACTCCATGTCCCGCATGACCATCAGCGCGGTGTCGTCCCCCGCCAGCGTACCCACAAGATAGGAGATATTCATGCTGTCCAGAGCCGCCGCCGCCCCGTTGGCCAGGCCGGACATGGTCTTGATGACCACGATATTCTGGGCGTAGTCCACCCCGATGATGCTCTCCCGGAAAATGGTGCGCAGCTTGTCCTCCATATTCAGCCGGCTGCGCTGGCTGGACACGGCGTAGCGGTAGCGCCCCTGCCCCACCGGCTCCTTGATCAGGTGCAGCTGCTTGATATCCCTGGAGATGGTGGCCTGGGTACACAGGATGCCCTGCTCCTGGAGCCGCAGCTGGAGCTGCTCCTGGGTGTCGATAGGCTCCCGCTCGATGATCTCCAGGATCTTCGCCTGCCTGTCATTTTTCATAGCCGATCCCTCCTGTCATTTTTGTGCGCAAGATCTCGTAGATACTCTTGTCCGTCAGACGGAGCAGCTCCGTCTCATACCGGGACCGGCAGATGCGCACCTTGTCCCCCTGCCGCAGGGAGAACGCCTTTCCGCCGTCCACCGACAGATACACCTGCTTGCGGTTCAGCTCCGCCGGGGTCACCGTCACCGTCCCCGTGGCTGAGAGGACGAAGGACTTGGTAAACACCGTATGGGCGCAGATGGGGCTGATGACGAAGTTCTGGGCCGTAGGCTCCACAATGGGCCCCCCTGCCGACAGGGAATAGCCTGTGGACCCGGTGGGCGTGGCCACCACCACGCCGTCGCCGGAAAAGATGCCCAGCTGCTCCTCCCCGGCGGTGACCTGCAGCCTTACCACACGGGCCATGGCCCCCTTGGTGATCACCGCGTCATTCAGCGCGCCGCCGGTGTACACGGTCCGGCCCTCCCGCACAACCGCCACGTCCAGCATCATCCGCTTTTCCCGGCGGTAGCGGCCATTTGCCAGATTTTTCAGCAGATCCAGCTCCCCGGCCTCCAGGTCGGACATAAAGCCCAGGCTCCCCAGGTTCACCCCCAGCACCGGCGTGCTCCGCATGGACGCGGTGCGGGCCAGGTGCAATATGGTACCGTCGCCGCCGAAGGCGATAATCAGGTCGCTGGATCGGATCTCCTGGTGCAGCGGCCTGCAGTGGACGCCGAACTGCCCGTCCCCGCCCTCTGGCTTAAAGGGCAGGCAGTAAACCGTCTCCAGCCCTACGCTGCGCAGGATACTGTTGGCCTCCTTTGCGGCGGCCAGCCCCTTGTCCCGGTAGGGGTTGGGGCAGAGTATGACTCGTTTCACGCCCGTCACTCCTTTATCTCGCTGTGGGACTGCTCCACCAGCGCCTGTAAATCAAAGGTTTTCTCCGTACCCGGCCCCTTCCGCAGGTAGCCCAGGTACTCAATATTGCCCTCCGGCCCCCGGACAGGGGAATAGGACAGGTCCAGCACGGAAAATCCGCTCTCCCCCGCGTGGTCCAGGAAGCGCTCCAGCACCTCCGCATGGACCGCCGGGTCCCGGACGACCCCCTTTTTCCCCACTTTCTCCCGGCCCGCCTCAAACTGGGGCTTGATGAGGGCGGCCACGCTGCCGCCGTCCCGGAGCACGCCGGCGATGGCGGGGAGGATCAATTTCAGGGATATAAAACTCACATCCACGGAGGCGAAATCCGGCTCCTCCGGCACCTGCTCACGAGACAGATACCGGGCGTTGGTCCGCTCCAGACACACCACCCGCCCGTCGCTGCGCAGCTTCCAGGCCAATTGCCCATAGCCCACATCCACGGCGTAGACCTTGGCCGCGCCGTTTTGCAGCATACAGTCCGTAAAGCCGCCGGTGGACGCGCCCACGTCCATGCACACCGCGCCGCGCAGGTCGATAGGCCAGATGGCCATAGCCTTCTCCAGCTTCAGCCCGCCCCGGCTCACGTACCGCAGGGCCTGGCCCCGGACCTCCACCGCGGCGTCCTCCGCCACGGCGGCGCCGGGCTTATCCACCCGCTGCCCATTGACAAATACCAGGCCGCACATAATGGTGGCCTGGGCTTTCTGGCGGCTCTCCGCAAGGGCGCGGTCCACCAAAAGAACGTCTAATCGTACTTTTTTACTCATGGCCTGTTCCCTCTGTCCTCCCTCGGCGCGGAGCGCAGCAAACGTTTCGCCGGCCTTTACAAAGGCCGTGGGGTGCAGGGGCAACGCCCCTGCTCGTGCCCCGCAGGGCACGAAACCCCCGGGCCGCGCCACAAAAATCCCTACACTATTCCTCCACGGCGCGGCCCAAGCGCATTTGCCGCATACGCGGCAAACAGCGCATTCAGATTCCCTCAATCACCCACGGCCCGGACCACAGCCTCCGCCACAGCTTTGGCATCCAGCCCCAGCGCCCGCCGCAGCTCCGTCACCGTCCCCTGGGGGGCGAATCCATCTTTCAGGTTCTTCAAAATCAGCGCCCCTGGAATCCCCCCCGCCAGCGCCAGCGCCGCCGCCAGCTGCTGGCCGATGCCGCCGGTCTCATAGCCGTCCTCCAGCACCAACAGCCGCCCTGTTTTCCGGACGGACGCCAGCACGGTTTCCAGCGGCAGGGGGGCGATCCGGTGGAGCTTCACCACCTCCGCCCCAATGCCCCGCTGCGCCAGGATGTCCGCCGCATCCAGCAGCTCGCCGGTCAGGACGCCGTAGGACGCCAGCGTAATGTCCCCGCCCTCCCGCAGCACTGCGGCGGGCGCGCCGTCCCAGGCAGGATAGGCCCGGCCCTCGCCGCCTCTGGGGTACCGCAGCGCCACAGGGCCATCCAGCGTCACCGCGGAGCGCAGCATGCTCCGCAGCTCGGCAAAGCTGGCCGGGCACAGCACCGTCATACCGGGGATCTGGGTCAGATAGCCCACATCCTGCACGCCGTGGTGGGTGGGGCCGTCGGCCCCCACCAGTCCCGCCCGGTCCACCGCCAGCACCACATGGAGATGCTGGAGGGCGATGTCGTGGATCAGCATATCAAACCCCCGCTGCAAAAAGCTGGAGTACACGGCAAAGACGGGGACCATGCCCTGCTTGGCCATGCCGGCGCACATGCTCACCGCGTGGCCCTCGGCAATGCCCACGTCAAAAAAGCGCTTGGGCCAGGCGGCGGAGAACTCCTGCAGTCCCGTCCCCTCCGCCATTGCGGCGGTGACGGCGCAGATCTTCTTATTCTCCCCGGCCAGTTCCACCAGCTCGTGGCCCAGGACATAGGAGAAATCCACGCTCTGCTGCTCCACGATGCCCACCGCCGGGTCAAAGGGCGGCACGCCGTGGCACCGCTCCGGCCGCTTCTCCGCATCGGGATATCCCCGGCCCTTTTTCGTACGCACGTGCAGCAGCACCGGGCGGCCCATCTCCTTTACCCAGGACAGCGTGGTACACAGCTGCTCAATATTGTGGCCGTCCACCGGCCCCAGGTAGGCGAAGCCCATGTCCTCAAACAGGGAGCAGGGGTAGATGGCCCGCTTCATCCCGCTCTTGATTTTATGATTAAAGCGGTAGAGCCGCCTGCCGCCGGGCAGACGCTCCAATACCGCGTGGTAGCCTTTTTTAAACTGGTAGTACCCCGGACGCACCCGCAGGCGGCTCAGGTGCTCCGCCACCCCGCCCACGTTGGCGTTGATGGACATGCCGTTGTCATTGAGCACCACCACCAGCGGCTCGCCGGAGGCCCCCGCGTCGCTGAGGCCCTCATAGGCCAGCCCGCCGGTCAGCGCGCCGTCGCCGATGAGGGCGATGACGCTGTAGTCCTCCCCCAGCAGCGTCCTGGCCCGGGCCATGCCCAACGCCACAGACACGGAGTTGGATGCGTGCCCCGCCACAAAGGCGTCGTGGCCGCTCTCCTCCGGCTTGGGGAAGCCGGACAGACCCCCAAACTGCCGCAGCGTGGAAAACAGCTCCCGCCGCCCGGTGAGAGCCTTGTGGACGTAGCACTGGTGGCCTACGTCCAGCACCAGGCGGTCCCGGCTGGTGTCGTAGAGCCGGTGGATGGCCACCGTCAGCTCCACCGCCCCCAGGTTGGAGGCCAGATGCCCGCCGGTGCGGGCCACGCTCTCAACGAGAAACTGGCGCAGCTCCGCGCACAGAACCGGTAATTCTCCGCGCTCCAGCCTCTTCACGTCCGCCGGGGACGAGATCTGTTCCAGAATCAAAGCATCTCCTCCAATGTATCAATTGCATCAATGAGAATCGCGCGCGCTGCCCTACGCCTTCCTGCCTGAAAACAAATGCAGAAACCGGCCCACCAGCTGGAGAACCGCCGTGCTCTTATCGATGGCAAACGCCTTGCCCAGCGCCTTTCCCCCAATGGTCAGGCCGGACACTACCGCCGTGATCGCCAGGGAAATGATCGCCGAGCGGAAGCTCAGCGCCGACTGGATACGCACCACAATCACCGCCGCCGTGCTGCCGCTGATGATGCCGCAGATGTCGCCTACCACGTCGTTGCAGAAGCTGGACACCTTGCTGGCCTTGCGGATGAGACCCAGCGCCTCCTTCGCGCCGGGAATCCGGTGGGCCGCCATGGAGTGGAACGGTTTCTCGTCCGCCGCGGTTACCGCCACGCCGATGATGTCGAAGACTATGCCCAGCGCGATGAATACCGCCAGCACCGCAAAGGCCAGCGCCAATCCCGCCCCCTCCAGCACCTCGCCGGAGGCAAAGCTCAGTACGCCGGACAGGACAACCGAAATGCAGAAGACCTGTACCGCCCAGCGGGCCCGGCCACCGTCCTTCTTGTTCTTCTTATCCTTCTCGGATTTTTTCTTGTTGTTGCTGCCGTCTGCGTCCAAAGGACGATCTCCTCACTTTCATCAATTCGTTTTCTGTGCGCCCCCATAGGGGCAGGGGATGTATACATAAAACAACCGTCCCGGTAGGAAAGGGACGGAGTGCTCCAATCGTATCGTTGCCAAGCGCCGGCCTCCCGGAGAACACCGCGCAGCGCATTGCCCGTCCGGCAGGGCCGCGAAGCGCATTGACTGCGGGCTCGGCCCGCTAAACGGCGGCGGCAGATGGGGTAAATCTTACGGCTTAGGTACGGGTTGGATTTCCCCAGAGCTTACCTCCCGTTGCCGGTCAGGCGGTTTCCCTTTCAAAGCTCCGGCCCGGCGTTGCCCACCGCGCGACCCGACTGCCACTTAGTCCGCACTGCAATCCCCCATCTGCCCTGTGACGACAGCCTAGGTGTTTTCCACTACAGTCAAACCATTTCTTTAGCCTCTTTTGCAGACATGGTTTCAAAGAGCAATCACAGCCGCTCCCTGGCCGGGGAGCCTGCCGCGTGTTCTCCTATCCGCCATACCCACTCAAGGCAGGCTACTCTGCACACAGCGTTTACGGCGCTAAGGCCGGGTCGCACCGCATTACAGGTTTCTACCCTGAGCCGTACACAGGTCATGTACCACAAAGGGCGTACGCCCATGCACAAGAACAGGTCTCCACGAAAGCAGGGTCGGTCCCTCCATGCCATTGGAGATCGCCCTGAATCCGCAAGCGCGGGGAGTCCGCGCTTTCCTCCCAGCACCCACCCCAAACTGGGCGTAAGAAGCAGGCACCAGGGGTTTCACAGCTATGCCCTTCAAAGGATTTTTAGGCCCTTCTTCGGAAACGACCGATCTGACTAGGATACTGCGCCGCCGTTTAGTGGGAATGATTATACCACGCCCAGCCCAAAAACGCAAGAGAGTATACAAGTTATTTTGCATCTTTTACATATTATTCACATGCTCCCTCCCCAGAGCAAACCTGCCGCTGCCAAAAAGCTGCCCCTCTCCCCCTCCCCGCCCAGAAAAAATTTCCATAAAAATTCTAGTATCACCGTACACAAACGAAACGTTTTGTGCTATACTGACAGACATGACCAATCAAAACGGGGGTACCCGCGTTTTCGTCCCCTTCCAGGGGACGATTTTCTGGAGGGATAGCATGAACGTACTTTTTGACCAGAAGCAGCTGCTGCAGCTGGTGACCAATCTCTATGTCCTCACCGGCATGACCGCCAATATCCTGGACCCCCACGGCCAGGACATCAACCTCTTCAAAGACCACCCGCCCTTCTGCAAGGCCATCAACGCCCTGCCGGAGGGTCATGAGCGCTGCGTGGCCTGCGACGCCTGGAAGGTCAAAAACTACACCGCCGACAGGGGCTTCCAGTTCTACCGCTGCCACGCCGGAATCTGCGAGGCCCTGATGCCCCTCTACGACAAGCAGCACCCCCTGGCCTACCTGATCTTCGGCTGCTTCCTGGACGACACCCCCATGGAGGAGCAGTGGGAGCGCACCCGCCCCCTGGTGGAGTGGTATCCCGGCGGCGCGGACCGCCTGCGCGGACCCTTCTTCCAATTCCGGCAGTACACCGCCCCCCAGCTCAGCGCCTACGCCAAAACCCTGGAGGCCCTGGCCGCTTACATCCAGCTCAAGGGCATGATCCTGGCCACAGAGCAGACTGACCTGCAGAAGCTGGAGCAGTACCTGGACCAGCACTATATGGAAAAGCTGTCCCTGGAGAGCATCTCCGACGCCCTGCATATCGGCCGCACCAAGCTCTGCCGCCTGGCTAAGGAGCTCTCCGGCGGCCATACCCTCTCCTACCTCATTGCCCAGCGCCGCATGGAGGCCGCCAAGGGCCTGCTGGTGCAGAGCAATCTGCCGGTCTATGCCGTTGCGGAGACGGTGGGCATCAGCGACTACAACTACTTCTCCCGCGTCTTCCGCTCCCTCACCGGTATGACGCCCAGAGATTTTCGGAAAAAGCGGCGGGATACGGCCAGCTGATTTGTGAAAATCGACGAAAATCTTTCTTCATTTTTTATTTTTCGTACAATTTTCCAGAATGCGGACGATAATGCTATATTCGGAACGTTGGCCCCTATTTTTCCCAGTTGGAACTGGCTACAATAGGGGACAGAAACAACGTCCCGCTCCCGGCGTTCCACCGGCACTCTTTCGCGCAGGGCGCTGTTTCCTATTTCCAAACAGGAACATATTTAAGGAGGATGTATGGAATGAAAAAGAAGTTACTCGCATTATTTCTGGCTCTGACGATGGTCCTGGCCCTGGCCGCCTGCGGCGGCAATTCCGGCGGAAATGCCGGCGGCAATTCTCAGAATGCCGGCGGTGACACCGCTGGTACCAATGAACCCGCTCCGTCCGGCGATAAGATCGACATCAGCGTCATCGCCTCCCAGTACGGCCAGAACACCACCCAGTGGTGGGCGGATTTTGCCGATGAGTTCAACCAGGCTCACGACAACATCAACCTGAACGTGGAGGTCGTCTCCTGGAACGACATCTATACCGTGGTCAACACCCGTCTGGCCAACAACAGCGCCCCCGACATCCTGAACATCGACGTCTTCGCCGATTATCAGGCGGACGGCCTGCTGCTGCCGGCCAAGGACTACGTATCCGATGAGACCTACGCCAAGCTGTATCCCGCGTTCCTGGATCAGTCCGACGTGGAAGGCACCATCTGGGCCATCCCCGACCTGGCCTCCGCCCGCGCCATGTACTACAACGTGGACATCCTGGAAGCTGCCGGCGTGGAAGTGCCCACCACCTGGGACGAGCTGAAGGCCGCCTGCGAGAAGATCAAGGCCTATGACAGCGAGATCTATCCCTGGGGCATTGACATGACCACCGACGAGGGCCAGGCTGCCTTTGCCTACTACATCTGGAACAACGGCGGCGACTTCATCGATGCCGACGGCAACTGGACCCTCAACAGCCCGGAGAACGTGGAGGCCATTGAGTACGCCATCGACCTGGTCAACGCCGGCCTCACCAACAGCGACCCCGCCACCGACACCCGCTATGACCTGCAGGATATGTTCGGCGCCGGCAAGGTTGCCATGATGATCGGGCCCAACAGCATTCCCACCTACATCGCCGACGGCGGCAGCACCATCAACTACGCCTTCGCGCCCATCCCCACCAACGGCGGCAACGCCTCCGTGTCCGCCGGCGTCATGGACCGCTTCATGTGCTTTGACAACGGCCACTCCCCGGAGAAGATCGAGGCCATCAAGACCTTCTTCGACTTCTTCTATGACGATGCCCGCTACTCTGAGTGGGTGCTGATGGAGGGCTTCCTGCCCGCCACCTCCGCCGGCGGCGAGATCGTGGCCAAGGAGGATCCCAGCATGGCTCCCTGGGTGGACATCGTGGGCAGCTGTAAGTTCTATCCCACCGCCAAGGCCGAGTGGGCCGACGTCAAGCAGGGCGTCATCAACGTGGAGCAGCAGGCTCTGCTGGGCGGCGACGTGCAGGCTCTGCTGGATGATCTCCAGTCTCAGATCGCCGGATAACGTAACCATAACCGCCACGGGCCGGGCCGCTTGGCTCGGCCCCCCTTGTATCCAAAGTGTGTGAAAAAGCGTATAAAGAGAGGGAGGGAGGTACCCCGTGAAAAAGAATTCCTTTCGCAAAGTAGAGCCGTACATCTGGATCGCCCCCAGCATCATTCTGATGGCGATTTTCATCCTGGTACCCATTGTGTTTGTCTTCCGCATGGCCCTGAGCGACGTGAGCAAGGCGGGGCTCATCAGGGGCTTCAACGGCGTGGCCAACTTTACCAAGGTGCTCAAAAGCGCCGCCTTCGGCCTAGTGCTGAAAAACACGCTGGTGTGGACGGTGGCCGTGGTTGTGCTGTCCACCATCCTGGGCTTTGTCCTGGCGCTGATCCTGAACAACCAGTTCAAGGGCCGCAAGGTCGCCCGGGCCATTGTGGTGTTCCCCTGGGCCACCACCCTGGTCATCCAGGCCAGCGTGTGGAACTTCATCATCAACACCGACTACGGCACCCTGAATACGCTGCTCATCAAGCTGGGCATTATCGACCACGCGGTGAACTGGACGTCAACGCCGGCTATCTACTTCAACTGGGAGATCGCCTGCGGCATCTTCGTCACCATCCCCTTTGTCACCTTCTGCGTCCTCTCCGGGCTGCAGAGCATCGACACGACTTACTACGAGGCCGCCACGGTGGACGGGGCCAACTACTGGCAGAAGCTGTTCAAGATCACTCTGCCCCTGGTCCGCTCGTCCCTGACGGTGAGCACGGTGCTGAACATCATCTACGTGTTCAACTCCTTCCCCATCGTCTGGACCATGACCAAGGGCGACCCGGCCAACTACACGGACACGCTGGTGACGTACCTCTACAAGCTGGCCTTCTACAACGGCCGGCAGGGTGAGGCCGCGGCGGTGTCGGTCATTGGCTTTGTGATATTGCTGGTCTGTGCCAGTGTGTACATGATTTATACGCTGCGGAAGGGAGATGACTACTGATGAACGAAACCGTGAAGAAGCCGGTCTCTGTGAAGAAAGTAATCCTGCGGGCGCTGCTGTACCTGGTGGTGCTGGATGTGTGCGTGATTACGCTGTACCCCTACTTCGCCATGTTCTGCACCGCGCTGAAGAGCCGGGCGGAGATTTTCAGCCCCCACGGCACCATCCTGCCGGTCCACGCGCTGTGGTCCAACTTCATTGACATCTGGAGCCGGGCGCCCATGGCCCGCTACCTCCTCAACTCCATCCTTGTGGCCGGCGGTTCCACCGTTATCGCCATGCTGTGCGGCATCCCCGCCGCCTATGCCCTGGCCCGCATGCGCTTCAAGGGGCAGACGGCTTTTCTGGGCTTTGTCATCGTCTCCCAGATGTTCGCCCCGGTGGTGCTGCTCATCGGTATCTACAAGGTCATGCTGACTTTGGGCCTGACGGACAGCATACTGGGCCTGGTCTTCATCAACGCGGCCTTCAACCAGGCCTTTACCATCTGGCTGCTGCGGGGCACGTTCCTGGGCATTTCCGCGGAAATGGAGCAGGCGGCCACCATTGACGGGTGTACCCGGCTGCAGTCCATGCTGCGGGTGCTGCTGCCCGTGGCCGCGCCGGGTATCGTCACCACGCTGATCTTTATTTTCATCAACGCCTGGAACGAGTACACGGTGGCCCTGTGCCTGATCTCCACCGACACCAACAAGCCCCTGACAGTGGGCATCAACATCTTCAACGGCTACAATATGATCGAGTGGCAGTACCTCTTTGCGGCCTCCATTTTCGCCATCATCCCTGTGGTGATCCTCTTCATGGGTATTGAGAAGAATCTGGTCAGCGGCTTGGCCTCCGGCGGCGTCAAGGGGTAAGCGGCTTGGTGAGACAACGGCTGCGAGAGCTGGCGGTCCGGGTGGCGCTGCTGCTGGCGGGCCTGACCATCGCCCACCTGGGCGTGACGCTGTTTCTGGAATCGGATTTGGGGTCCGACCCCTTCAACGTGCTGGTCCAGGGGCTGTACCGGCGGCTGCCGTGGCCGGGATGGATGACCCACGGACGGGTCCATCTGCTGGTGTGCCTGCTGATCGTGGCGGCGCTGCTGGTGATTGCCCGCAGCTATGTGCGCATCGGCACCGTGCTCTGCATGGCCCTGGGCGGTCCCATCATCGACCTGTGGAGCGTCCCCCTGGCCCCCCTGTTTCACGACGGCCTGGCAATGGGCTGGCGGCTGCTGGCGCTGGTGCTGGGGTGCGTGATCCTGGCCTTCGGCATGACGGTCGTGATCCGCTCGGAGGCGGGCACGGGGCCCAACGACCTGGTGGCGGTAATCATCAGCGACTTCTCGAAAAAGCCCTTCGGGGCGGTCCGGGTCCTGGTGGACGGGGCTTTTGCCCTGGCCGGGTGGCTGCTGGGCGGCGTGGTGGGGCTGGGCACGCTGGTATGCGTGGGGCTGGTGGGCCCCTGCGCCCAGGTCTTTCTGCCGGTCAGCGGACGGCTCTGCAGCGCCTGCCTGAAGAAATGCGGGGCGGGTCCCTCCGCTGAGCGCTGAGAATGAATGAGAAGGAAGATATGGCCGGTCAAACGGAAGCGTTTGACCGGCCATATCTTCCTTCCCGCCGCGCTACTTGGCAAAGAAAGCGTCCACTTCTTTTTTCAGCTCCGCGGGCTTGCTGTCCTTGAGCAGGTAGCCGGCAGGCTTCAGGGGCATGACCTGGATCATGCTCTCCCGGTCCCGGCGGCCCGTCAGGAACATGACCGGCAGGTCCGCGAACTCCTTCTCCGCCCGAAGCATCTCCAGGGTCTGCCGCCCGTCGCACACAGGCATCTCATAGTCCAGCAGGACCAAGTCCGGATGATTCAGCGTGATGGCCCGGATCGCCGCCACGCTGGACTCGGCCACCGTCACATCATATGTCTCGGCCAGCAGCCGCCGCATCCCCTCCCGAATGGTCAGGGAGTCGTCCACAATGAGGATCTTGGGCTTGCCGCTTGCCGCCTGCTCCTGCTGCAGATATTTCTCCACCTCCGACACGGCGTTGTCGTGGCTGATGGGCGTACCGCCGCCGGCCTCCAAAATATGGGGCGCGATCATGCAGAAGGCGAAGTACCCCGCGCCGCCGGTGCTGAACAGCAGGCTGGCCTGGGGCGGCTGCCGCTGGAATACCCGCTGAAGCTGCTCGTAGGACAGGAGATTTTCCTCCTTCAGCTCATAGGTCCGCAGGGCAGGGAAATACTCCAGCACGCGCCCCACAAGCTGCCGGGCCGTGTACCGGGAGGCGTTGATGAGCATGGCGTCCAGGTGCTCCGGCTGCTTGCCTATGGTCACGCCGATGGTGTTGATGAGCAGCTTTTCCTCAAAGGCCAGCAGGATCTCCAGCTTGTTCTCGTCCGCGCCGCGGCCATAGACCAGGCGGTAATAGACGCCCTCCCCGAATTTCTCCCCGCCATAGATGTCGCTGATGACGCGGGTCTGCAGCTGGAACATGTCGCACACCAGCTGGGCGATGACCTTTTTCAGGGTCGCGGTCTCCCCCTCCGGCAGCATGTTTTCCCACGGGCTCACATTTTCTCCCACAATGGCCCGGTCCTCCAGCAGGGTGTGCCCCACCAGCCAGCCGGTGCAGACGCCCAGGAAGTGGTCCATAGCCTCCGGGGAGTAGCCGGTCCGGGCCAGCTCCTGCTCCAGGGCCGGGAGGGTATTTTCCCGGAAACTCTTGTGGATGCTGCGGTGCCGGTCAAAGCCCTTGTAGCCGATGGAGAGCATGTATCTCTCCTCCTCCACAAAGTGCTTGATCGCGTGGCCCTGGAAGTACTTGATTCCCTCCTGACACGCCCACTGGCTCTCCCGCTCGTCGCCCTCCCTGGCGGCGAAGAGGCGGTTGATGATCCGAAACAGCCGCTGGTGCTCCTGGTCGATGATGTCAACGCCGATATTATATTCCTCTTTCCACTCAAATTTGGTATCCATGCAGAATCCTCCTTTGCCGCAGGCTGGCTGGCACATCCCGCGGCGGTTTGATATGTAAAAAATTCCCGAATGGTCCTTTCGTTATCCAGCCTCGGTTCACAGCGTTTCCTATTATACCATATTATCCAGGTAATGCAATCCGAAATGTACACAAATTTCAGACTGCATGCCGTGAATTTCCCCTTGACATTCCGCCCAGATGGCCTATGATAGAGCAGAGCGGCAAAAAACGACAGGAGGTATGCGCTATGGCGGCATATAGCTTTGATACGGTCATCGACCGCAGAAATACCAACAGTCTGAAATATGACTTCGCGGCGGAACACGGCCTGCCGGAGGACGTGCTCCCCCTCTGGGTGGCGGACATGGATTTCCCCGCGCCGGAGCCGGTGCTGCAGGCCCTGCGGCGGGCCGTGGACCACGGCATCTTCGGCTACAGCAACACAAAGGGGGACTACTATGAGGCGGTCTCCGGCTGGTTCCGGGAGCGCTTCGGCTGGCGGACGCAGCCAGAGTGGATGGTCAAAACGCCGGGCGTGGTGTTCGCGCTGGCCGCGGCAGTCCGGGCGCTGACGGCGCCGGGGGACGCCATTCTCGTCCAGTCGCCGGTCTACTACCCGTTCTTCAGCGTCATCCGGGACAACCAGCGGCAGGTCGTGGAAAACCGGCTGGTCTATACGGACGGGCGCTATGAGATCGATTTCGCGGACTTTGAGCGGAAGATTGCGGAAAGCCATGTGAAGATGTTCTTCCTGTGCAGCCCCCACAATCCCGTCGGCAGGGTCTGGACGGCGGAGGAGCTGCGGCGGCTGGGCGGCGTGTGCCAGCGGTACGGCGTGTTCGTGGTCTCCGATGAGATCCACTGCGACTTCGCCTTCCCGGACCACCCCCACACCATCTTTCTGGAGGCCAATCCCCATCTGGCGAGGCAGGCGATCGTCTGCACCGCGCCCAGCAAGACCTTCAATCTGGCGGGGCT
This sequence comes from uncultured Oscillospiraceae bacterium, assembly GCA_910578505.1. Classification (GTDB taxonomy): domain Bacteria; phylum Bacillota; class Clostridia; order Oscillospirales; family Oscillospiraceae; genus Pelethomonas. The sequence continues at coordinate 70,176 of CAJTPV010000005.1, forward strand.
CCAGGCGTCCAACATCTGGATTCCGGACAGCGGCGTCCGGGAGCGCTTCCGGCAGGCCGTGGGGCGCAGCGGCTACGCCGAATTGAACGCCCTGGGTCTGGTGGCCTGCCAGGCCGCATACCAACACGGCGGGGAGTGGCTGGAGGCATGCAGGACGTATATGCGGGACAATCTCGCCTTCCTGCGGGGATATCTGGCCGCCCATATCCCGCAGGTCCGGCTCGTGGAGCCGGAGGGCACGTATTTCGCCTGGCTGGACTGCTCCGGCCTGGGGCTGTCCGACCAGGACCTGGACCGGCTCATCATCCACGGCGCGAAGCTGTGGCTGGACGCGGGACATATTTTCGGCGGGGACGCCGGACAGTTCCAGCGGGTGGTCCTGGCCTGCCCCAGAGCCACGCTCCAGCTGGCTCTGGAGCGGCTGGCGCGGGCCGTGAAGGGGGATAAACAGGGATGACGCGGGAGGAATTCTGGGCCCTGGCCGGGCAGGGCGTGGTCCTGCTGGACGGCGCCACCGGCTCCAACCTGCGCCGGGCGGGCCTGCCGGTGGGCGTGTCGCCGGAGAGGTGGATTCTGGAGCACCCCGCGATCCTGCTGGAGCTGCAGAGGGGCTATGTGGACGCCGGCAGTCAGATCCTCTACGCCCCCACCTTCGGCAGCAACCGGGTCAGCCTCAGCAACTATGGTCTGGAGGACCAGATTACGCAGCTGAACGCCGCCCTGGTCCGGCTGTCCAGGGAGGCCGCGGAGGGCCGGGCCCTGGTGGCCGGGGACTTTATGACCACCGGCCGGGCCCTGGAGCCGGCGGGGGAGATGACCTACAGCCAGCTGTACGACATCTACCGGGAGCAGATCGCCGCCCTGGCGGAGGCCGGGGTCGACCTGCTTGTGGCGGAGACCATGATGGGCGTGGAGGAGACCGCCGCCGCCCTGGACGCGGCCCGGTCGGTGTGCGATCTGGCTGTGCTGTGCTCCCTGAGCGTGGAGGCGGACGGCAGCGCGCTCTTTGACGGCAGCGCCGCGGAGGCTGTGGTCACCCTCCAGGAGATGGGCGCGGCGGCGGTGGGCGTGAACTGCTCCGTGGGGCCGGATCAGCTGGAGGCCGTGGTGGCGGGGATGCGGGCCGTGGCGGAGGTGCCCGTCATCGCCAAGCCCAACGCCGGCATGCCGGTGATGACGGAGACCGGCGAGGCCCTCTACAGCATGGGGCCGGAGGACTTCGCCCGGCACATGCGCACGCTGGTGGACGCGGGGGCCGGCGTTGTGGGCGGCTGCTGCGGCACCACGCCGGACTATATCCGGCAGGTCCGGGCGGCGCTGGGGCGCTGAGACGGCGCGGAAAAGCCGCCGGAGGACGGTGTCCTTCCGGCGGCTCACTTTATGGACTGCGCGCTCTCAGACTGCCCCCCAGGCGGCCAGCTTCCGCTCCAGGTCCTCTTTGCTGGACAGCCCCACAGATGTACCCCTGACCTTCCCGCCCTGGAAGCAGAGCAGGGCCGGGATGCTGCTGATGCCGTAGAACGCGGCCAGCTCCGGGGCCTGGTCCACATTGCATTTGGCGATTTTGACTCTGCCGGCGTACTGCTCCGCCAGCTGCCCCATCACCGGCGCCAGCATTTGGCAGGGGCCGCACCAGTCGGCGTAAAAGTCCACCAGCACGGGGAGGTCGGACTGAAGGACCTCCTGTCTGAAATTTCCGCCGTTCAACGCCTTCATCACGCTTCTCCTTCCTCCTCGTAAGATTTGTAGTACAGCAAGCAGTGGCAGAAGCCCTCAAAATGGGGGTCCTCGATCTGCTCCCGAAACTCCCGGCACATACAGCGGGTGGCCTCCGTCCGCTCCAGCCGGCAGGGGCAGTAGCCGCCGGTGTGCCGCAGGCCCTCCCGCACGGTTTTGACCACCTCGGCGTCCGGATTCAGGGAAATCTTCGCTTTCAAGGAAAACACCGCCTTTCTTTTTGTACGGTCAGTTTACCAAAAAGAAGCGGCGGTGTATGTAATTGAATCACATTGCTTACAGATATTTCCGCAATTTTTCCTTGTCCCGGATCTCCACCCTGCCCCGCTTCAGGGCGACGGCACCCTCTTCGGACAGATACTTCAGCACCTTGGAGACCACCTCCCTGGCGCTGCCGATGTTCCGGGCGATCTCGTCGTGGGTCATATGCAGCACCGGCTGGTCCCGGCGCGCCATCTCGTCCCAGAGGAAAATGGCCACCCGGCGGTCCGCCCCCAGAAACAGGATCTGCTGCAGCATCCACATGACGTCGGAAAAGCGCTCCGCCGTCTGTTTATACAGATACAGGCCCACATAGGGGTTGCTGTCCATAATGGGGCGCAGGACGTTGGCGGGGATAACGATGGTCCGGGCCGTCTCCGCCGCCTCGATGAGGATGTCAAATTGGATGGAATCCAGCAGGCAGGACGCGGACAGCACACAGGTCTCACCGGCATGGATGCGGAAGAGCGTCACCTCCCGTCCCTCGTCGGAGACGATATAGACCCGCAGCACCCCTGACAGCACAAGGATCGCCCCCTTGCACTCCAGGTCGGACCGCTGGATCATGGCTCCCTTCTCATAGCGCGCCTCAGCGGCGGAGCGCAGGATGCGCTCCTTTTCCCCGCCGGACAGCCTGCCCCAAAAGGGATAGGCTGCCGCCAGCCTGGCTTCCTCCATTGCCCGTTCCTCCTCGTTTGCAAAATTTGCGGACAGAGATTCCCGGCGCTGCCGCCTCCCTATCATAATCGTTTCCAGCCGGTTTGTAAAGATGCGGACAGCACAATCATATCACGCCTCTTAGCTCAAAAACCATCACCTTTTTCATACAAATCCCCCCAATAATCTAAAGGATCCGCAGGCTCGAAAGCCGTACGGATCCCCTTTAAATCTATGCAGACGGGGCAAAAGCCGTCCCACTACAAAATCATTATATGGAAAGGGCCGGAAAAAGTCAATGGGGGATTGAAAAAAACTGGCGCCAATAACAAGGTTAAGCAAATCTTAATCATTTCTTATACCACTCTCCCTTGCGGAAACGGCGGCGCTCCTGTATAGTGTGTACTAATTCAGCTAGTACAGTTAGGAAGTGATTTGTATGACCACAAGTTTAGCGTTTATGCTGGGGGGAATTCTGTTTTTGTTCTGCTCTATTTATACCGCCGCGCTGCTGCTGCGCCGATAGGAGGGATCGATGTGCTGCAATTGAACTACCGGGACTCCCGTCCCATCTACGGGCAGATCAAGGACGGCCTGCGCAGGCTGATCGTCACCGGCGCCCTGGAGCCGGACGAAAAGCTGCCCTCCGTCCGGGCCATGGCCATGGACCTGGCCATTAATCCCAACACCATCCAGCGGGCCTATGCGGAGTTGGAATCCGAGGGGTTCCTCTACTCCGTCCCCGGCAAGGGCAGCTTCGCCGCCCTGCCGCCGGAGCCCCTGGAGGCCCGCCGCCAGGAGCTGCTGGCAAAACTCCGTGAGCTGATCGCCGAGCTGCGGTGCCTGCGCTTTACGGACGAGGAGATCCTCACCGCAGTAAAGGAGGGACTGAAACAATGATCGAAGTCAAGAATATCGTCAAGACCTTTGACGGCTTTGCCGCCCTGGACGGCGCGTCCATCACCGTCCCCGACGGCGGCGTCTACGGGCTGGTGGGCCCCAACGGCGCGGGCAAGTCCACCATCATCCGCCACCTGACCGGCATCTACGCCCCTGACAGCGGCGAGGTGCTGGTGGAGGGGGAGCCGGTGTATGAAAACCCCGCCAAGAAGGCCCTGCTGGCGGTCATCCCGGACGACTGGTTCTATTTCCCATCCTCCACGATCTACGACATGATGCGCTTTTACCGGGGCTTCTACCCCAATTTTGACATGAAGCGGTACGAGAAGTTCAAGGAGGTCTTCTCCCTGCCGGAGAAATCCCCCATCCGCCGCATGAGCAAGGGCATGCAGAAGCAGGCGGCTTTCTGGCTGACCATGTGCTGCCGTCCCAAGTACCTGATCCTGGACGAACCGGTAGACGGCCTGGACCCGGTGATGCGCCGGCAGGTGTGGAGCCTGATGATGAGCGACGTATCCGAGCACGGCACCACGGTTCTGGTGTCCTCCCACAACCTGCGGGAGCTGGAGGACGTGTGCGACCATGTGGGCATCATGAACAAAGGCAAGGTGCTGCTGGAGCGCAGCCTCAGCGACCTCCAGGACAACATCGTCAAGCTCCAGGCGGTCTGGAAGCCCGGCGAGGCCCCCGTCCTGCCCCGGGAGCTGGAAGTGCTCCACACCTCCCACGTGGGCCGCGTATACACCTACATCGTGCGCGGGAAGGCCCACGACGTCACAGAGCGGCTGCAGGTCCATCAGCCCCTGATGCTGGAGGCCCTGCCCCTGTCGCTGGAGGAAATCTTTATCTATGAATTGGGAGGTGAGCAGTATGCAGTCAAAGAGATCATTCTTTAACAAGACGCTGTTCCGGAAAAACCTGACCCGCTTCTGGCCCCTGTGGGGCGGCGTGTCCATCGCGGGGGCCCTGATCCCGTTGTATATGGTGCTGATGCTGACAACGGATATGTCCCACGGCCTTCATCCGGAGCCCGGCTACTTTGCGGAGGCCCTTTACAGCGCCGTCACCTTTTTCGCCCCGGCGTTTATCATGGGCTACGCTATTTTGTGCGCCATGCTGGTGTGGGGCTACCTGTACTCCCCCCGGGCCGTGGGGCTGATGCACACCCTGCCGGTGGACCGGACGTGCCTCTTTGTCACCAACACTGTGTCCGGCCTGACCATGATCGCCGTCCCCTTTGCTGTGGTGGGCGGATTAATGAGCCTGGTGGCGCTGATTTTCGGCTTTTTCCATCCGGTAGCTTTTGTCAACACCGTGGCGGCGGTGGTCTTTATGGCCCTGCTGTTTTTCGGCCTGGCTACCCTGTGCGCCATGCTGACGGGCCATAACGCCGTGCTGCCGGTGCTGTATCTGCTGGTGAACTTCCTGGCGGAGATCGTGGAGTTCCTGATGGCCTATATGACCAGCCAGTTCCTGATGGGCGTGGCCTCGCCGAACGTGGGCCGGTTCCTGTTTCTGACCCCCGTCCTGCAGATCTACGCCAATTTCCACTCCGGTTATCCGGACGTCCCGGAGGCGGAAGCCCCCGTCCTGTCCGGCCTGGGCACGGTGGCGCTGTATGGGCTGGCGGGATTGGGCCTGCTGGCGCTGGCGTGGCTGCTGTACCGGAAACGGCAGAGCGAGCGGGCCGGGGACGTCGTGGCTTACCGCCCCCTGCGGCCGGTGTTCCGCTACGGCGTCGCCCTGCTGAGCGCCCTGACCCTGGGCCAGCTGCTCTACGAGCTGCTGTGGGACGCCATTTTCCACAACGGCTGGGCGCTGACGGCGGACTTGATCCCCACCATGGTCTGTATGGCAATCGTCGGCGTGATCGGGTACTACATCGCGTCCATGCTGCTGGAGAAATCCCTGCGGGTATTCAAGGGCAGCTGGCGGGGCGTGGCGACCGTATGCGCGGGGGTGGTCATCCTCTGCGGCGTGGTCTCCATGGACCCGCTGGGTCTGGAGAGCAAGCTCCCGGAGCTGGACGATATCGAGCACATTTCTATCATGAGCTCAATGGACCTGAATATCAACCCGGCCACGGAGGAGGGCCGGAAAATGGCGGAGCAGGCGCTGGACATCCACCGGGCGATCCTGGCCGACAAGACGTATATCTCCCGGTCGATGCGGCAGAGGGAGGGATTCGATGGCGAAGACGGGATGAGATACGGCGACATCTGGATTCGCTATACCATGCGGGACGGCCCGGACCTTGTCCGGCACTATCAGCTGCCGTTTTCCGACTCCCGGCTGCGGGATACCAGCACTTATGACGGAAAGCTGTACCAGCTGGCCAACAGCGAGGAGGCGCTGATGCAGTCCGTCAAGATTCCCCAGGGCAATCTGATGCATGTCAACGTGTACGCCTGCGGCAAGTTCATCGAGGGCGGCGACGCCTCCCAGCAGCTCTATGAGGCCATGCTTCAGGACGCACGGGAGGGCCGCGTGGACGGCCACACCTTCCCGTGGTGGGAGGACGATGAGCTGGAAAGCCGTGAGTGGTACGAGGTGGAGCTGGAGATCATCTATAACATCCCCAGCGAGGGCGGCTCCGACACAGGCGGCAACCACCTGAGCCTGCACTCCGGCATGATCCACACCATAGACGCGCTGGTGGAGGAGGGGTATTTCACCCTGGAGGAGATGCATGACATTAAGAACGGGGATTACGACTTCCTGAACGACGAATTGGGATAAAGAATAAAACGCTCCCTCTATGGAGGCCGGCGCGGAAAAGCGCCGCTTCCCATAGAGGGAGCTGTTTTGGGGGAATCCTGCAGACGGTCAGCTGTCCTTCGACAGGGCGATTTTATCCAGCAGCTCCACAATTTCCTCTCTGGTATACGTATCCTTTTCACCATTGCTGAAAATCAGCCGCAAATCGTAGAGCATGGCCTTCTCGATGACTTTGTAATCCTTCTCTGTTGGCATAGCGCTTACCTCCTTGCTCCATCCAGTGGGCGGTATAGCCGGTAACTGATGTCAGTATAGCACGGTTTACCAGAAATAGCAAGGACAGAGGCAAAACAGCAGCTGCGGCCCCGCTTTTGAGGCTGCTGCTGCTGTTCTGCGCTCTGTACGCGCCGGTCAGTTAGCGGCGATTCTGGCTCTGGTTCTGGTTCTGGTTATTCTGGCTATTCTGATTCTGGTTGTTGTTCTGGTTCTGATTCTGGCTGTTCTGGTTCCGGCTGTTGTTCTGGCTGTTCTGATTCTGATTGTTGTTCATAACACGGAAACCTCCTTTCCAAAGACGGTACGCCCCTATTATGGACAGCCAACGGGGCATTTATACAAAAAAATTTCTCGAATAAAAATCCTCCCTTTGGAAGAGAATACCGCTATCTCATCTGTGTTGGAAAGGAGCTGTCCTATGGAACTGAGAGACAGTATCACAAAAGAAAACCTCCTGCGGGCCTTCGCCGGGGAGAGCCAGGCCAGAAACCGCTACACCTTCGCCGCCGACGTCTGCTGCCAGAACAAAATGCAGGCTCTGGAGCAGGTGTTCCTCTACACCGCCGGCCAGGAGAAAGAGCACGCGGAAATCTACTATAACCACCTGGTCAAGGGCGGCTGCGAGAACATCACCATCACCGCCAACTACCCCATCGACCTGTCCCAGCAGCCGCTGAAGCTGCTGGAGCTGGCCCGGGAGCACGAGATGGACGAGTTCGACGACATCTACCCCGCCTTCGCCCAGAAGGCGGAGGAAGAGGGCTTTATGGAGATCGCCCGCCACTTCCGCCAGATCGCCGCCATCGAGAAGGTCCACGCGGACCGGTTCGACCGCTTCGCCCAATATATGCGGGAGAACAAGCTCTATATCAGCGACGTGGACACCGGCTGGATCTGCCTCAACTGCGGCCATGTGCTGTATGGGACCAAGGCGCCCACCAAGTGCCCGGTCTGCGACCACGACCAGGGGTACTTTATCCGCCTGGAGCTGTCCCCCTACGAGAGATGACCCAAAGCGGCGGCTGGATTTCCGGCCGCCGCTTTGTCATAAAAACGTCATATTACCTACTTGCGGAAATATGCGGGGTCTGGTATAATGATTCCAAATGCAGGGGAAGGGGGATTGTTTGCCTGTCCGGAGCTTTTTCGCGGACGCTTACCAATTGGCGAATACATAGAATTTTTATTTTTAAGGAGGAAAGACCCAATGAGAAAAAGAGCGCTGTCAGCTTTGCTGGCCTTCTGTATGGCGCTGACACTGCTGCCGGGGACGGCGTTGGCTTCCGAGGCAGATGGAAAGATTGCACTGACTGCGGGCTGCCATGAGAAATGGATCGACCGCCTGGACCTGCCTGATTACGCGAAAAACCTTTATAGCGTACTGGAAGAGGCTGCGGACGGAGACGGCGTCAATGACTACCTGATCGATGACAAGTATGCAAACCTGAAAGCGAGTGATGTCATCCCCTTAGAAGATTTAGCTCAGGCGAACGTTCAGATTGGGGACTATGTCAAAGTGCATCTCACGACGACTAGCGGCCCTATGACGATGGGCGGAATTTTGGTGGACACACGTCAAAGCGCCACTAATAACGAAACACAGTATTGCTACAATTGCATAAGTTTGGCAGAAAACGCCTTTGATCGAGATCATGCGGAGGTTTTCTGGAGAAAGGGCACTGGCGTTGCATATTCAGTAGGCTATGGTGGGCAGCGGTACTATTTTTCGCTGCTGTATTACGAATATGGCGATCAGGGCATCCGTGCTATTGCGGAAGATGAAGAGGTCTTCCCTGCCCCTGAGTTCTTTTTTACAACGGGCAGCCATGCGCCGGAATCGGCCATTCAGCTTCTGGATGACAAACCCAAGGATTATACAAATCGCAACACTGACGAGAGCGGAAATCTCTACACAGAGGCATCCATCAAAGCAACAATTGCTGAGAGAGACCGCCTTGTGCAAAACATTATTGGCACGATTCAGGGTACAACCAGATACGACCAGGTAAAAGGGCTGAATCTCTGGCTGACACAGCACAATGTGTACAATAGTATCGTAGCAGATGCAGACCCGGATTCGGATAACGCGGGAGCATCTAAAACAGCGTGGGAGTGCATCAGCGCTTTGCGGGGACGCAGCGGCGCAATTGGCCCGGTCTGCCAGGGTTATACAAAGGCGTTCCATGTCCTCTGTGATGAACTGGGCATCCCCTGTGTGGATACCTTTGGTAATATCCGCAACGATCCCGATGCCTACCATACATGGAACTATGTCCAGATGGACGATGGCATCTGGTATGGCGTAGATGTGACATGGAATGATGTGGGCGATGATGACTATAATCCATATTTGCTGGTATATAATGAGCAGATAGTGGATAATGGCATCACATTTATTAAGCATCATCCGGCAACAAACAGACTTTACTACAGCATAGGCGAGCAGGAAACCACTCTTGATGTCAGAAACGGCCCTGAAGAGGGTCCTAATGCAGCGAAAGGGCCGTACACCCCCGGCGCTCACCAGCCTACGGACATCAGCACCGCTGTTGTTACGGTAACGCCCGCGTCTATGGAGTACACCGGTTCCGCTCTGGAACCAGCTGTCACTGTGACGCTTAACGGCGCCGCGCTGCGGGCCGGCACGGACTACACGGTGTCCTACAGCAACAATACCGAAGTTGGTACGGCCACCGTTACCATCACCGGTAGAGGTCTCTACAGCGGTACTGCTGTGAAAACCTTCACCATCACGGCCAAGGCGAAGACCACCCCCGCCCTGACGGCGGCGGACATCACTGCCGTTGAGGGCAGCACCCTGACTATCACCGGCACTGCCAAGGACGGCGACAAGGACGTGGAGGGCACATGGTCCTTCGTGGACGCGGCCCCCACCGCTGTTGGCAAGCATGAGAACGTAAAGGTCAAGTTTGTCCCCAAGGACGCTGAGACCTACAACGAGGCGGAGACCACTATCACCGTGACTATCACCGCCAAGCCTGCGGAGAAGGTCACCCCCGTCCTGACAGCGGAGAACATCACCGCTGTTGTGGGCAGTGAGCTCGTCATCACCGGTACCGCCAAGGACGGCGACAAGGTCGTGGAGGGTACCTGGTCCTTCGTGGGCGCAGCCCCCACTGCTGTTGGGACATACAGAGGCGTAAAGGTCAAGTTTGTCCCCGCTGACACTGCGGCCTATAACGAGGCGGAGACTGCCATTACCGTCACCATCACCCCCGCCCCCGTGGAGCCGGTGGCTCCCACTGTGACGGTGCAGGATATCACCGTCGATTACACCGGAACGCCTGTGGCGGATTCCGCCATCCGCGGCACGGCTAATGTGCCCGGCAGATGGTCCTTTGTGGGCGCGGTTCCCACTGCGGTGGGCGTCCACACGGTCACGGTCCGCTTCACCCCCAGCAATACCGTCAATTATCTCACTGTGGAGAAGGCCATCACCCTGACCATCAACCGGGCCAGCCAGGCGCTGGTCATCACCAGCCCCGCTGTTGTCCGCTATGACAGCCGGCTGACCCTCACCACCAACAGCCCCGCCGGCCTGGTGACCTACACCGTGACCGACGGCACCGGCAGGGCCGAGATTGCCGGCGATGTGCTCACGCCGCTGGCTGTGGGTACGGTGACCGTTACCGCCAACCGCGCCGCCACGGAGACCCTGGACGCGGCTTCCGCCACGCAGGTCATCACCATCGAGCCGGTGCCTGTGGACCAGATCGATGTCCCCAGCGGCAGCTATCCCGACCTCATCATCACCGATGGCCGCGCCTCCAGCTTTGCTGTCGACGTGACGCGGGCTATGACCTACAGACACCTGTATGAGACCCTGTTCAACAGAGGTGAGCTGCGGCTGGCCCGGACCGGCGCGGATATGTCCATGTCCCTGGAGGAGATCAACCCCTACGACACCTACCTGCTGGAGTGGTGGCCCAACAGCACCACCAGGCTGGAAATCACCGTCAATCCCCGCGAGAATGAGGAAAACTACATCTCCATCAACACCAGCGACGGCGGCGGCGTCATCCCCAATGTCCGCCGGGCCGAGACCGGCGAGCGGGTGATCCTGTACGTCCATCCGGAGGCCGGCTATGAGATGGACAGCCTCACCGTCACCGACGGGCGGGGCCGTCAGATCAGCTGCCGGAGCCTGGGCAATGACAGCTACAGCTTCAGCATGCCCGCCTCCCGCGTCAACGTGGATGTGGACTTCGTCAAGAGCCAGCCCAACGCGCCGGCGGAGGACGACATCTATAACCAGCCCTTCACCGGCCTGGGTACGCCGGGCATCTCCGGCATCGTGCTCAACCCCGCCGCCATGCCCTTCACCGACGTGAAAGGCCCGGATTGGTTCTACAACTACGTAGAGTACATGTGGAAGCACTACCTGATGAGCGGCACCTCCGAGACCCGCTTTGATCCCAACGTCACCACCAGCCGCGCCATGATCTGGACCATTATGGCCAGAATGAACAATGTCCGCACGGACATCAATCCCGGCAGCACCTGGTACGAGAAGGGAATGCTGTGGGCCATGGAGAAGGGCATCACCGACGGCAGCAACGCCATGGGCGACATCACCCGTGAGCAGCTGGCCACCATGCTCTGGCGCAACGCGGGCAGCCCCGCCGCAGGCGGCGACCTGAGCCGCTTCAGCGACGCCGGCAGCGTCAGCGCCTACGCCCTGAACGCGGTCCGCTGGGCCGCCGGCAACGGCATTCTCTCCGGCATCAACGGCCGGATCGAGCCCCAGGGCACCGCGACCCGCGCCCAGGTAGCGGCCATGATCGCCCGCTACGGCGACAAGACCGTGCGGTAACCCGTCCCCCCCTTACCCGAAGCACAAAAGCCTATAAGGAGGCCCCCGGCGCAGCCGCGCCGGGGGCCTTTCGTCCGCTCAGTGCTGATACTCAAACTCCAGATTATACATGGACACCAGGTCCCCGTCCCGGATGCCCATGGCCTCCAGGCGGTCGAAGAGCCCGCTCTCCCGAAGCATGCGGTCGAACCAGTTGCGGCTCTCATAGTCGCCGAAATTGGTGTTGGCGATGAGCCGCTGGAGCCAGGGGCCCTCGATGGAGTAGACGTTGTCCTCCACATGGATGTCCAGGGGCTGGCTCATATCCACCTTAGGCGGGCGCTTGACGTAGTTGGCCTCATAGACGGTCACCGGCGGCAGCTCCGCCAGGCGGCCCGCCACGGCGCGGGTCAGCTCCCGCGTGCCCTGGTGGGCGGCGGCGGAGATGGTGTAGAGGGGGTAGCCCAGGGCCTCCACGTGGGCCCGCAGGGCGGCGAGAAGGGTGTCGTCCGGCATGATGTCCGTCTTGTTGGCCGCCACAATCTGGGGGCGCTGGGCCAGCTCCGGGCTGTACTGCCGCAGCTCCTGGTTGATGGCGTCGAAATCGGCCACCGGGTCCCGGCCCTCGCAGCCGGACACGTCCACCACATGGACCAGCAGGCGGCAGCGGTCGATGTGCCGCAGGAAGTCGTGGCCCAGGCCGGCCCCCTCGCTGGCCCCCTCGATGATGCCGGGGATGTCCGCCATAACAAAGCTGACGCCCTCGTCCACATAGACCACGCCCAGATTGGGGTAGAGGGTGGTAAAGTGGTAGTTGGCGATCTTGGGGTTGGCCCGGCTGACCACGCTGAGGAGGGTGGACTTGCCCACGTTGGGGAAGCCGATGAGGCCCACGTCCGCCAGCAGCTTCAGCTCCAGCACCACGTCGTGGCTCTCGCCGGGCAGGCCGCTCTTGGCGAAGCGGGGGGCCTGACGGGTGGGGGTGGCGAAGTGGGTGTTGCCCCAGCCGCCCTTGCCCCCCCGGCAGAGGATATAGGGCTCGTCGCCGGACATGTCCTGGATGATCTCGTTGGTCTCGGCGTCCCGGACCAGGGTGCCCCGGGGGACGCGGATGGTGAGGGACTTGCCGTCCTTGCCGCTCTTGCGCTGGCCGGAGCCGTCCACCCCCTTTTCCGCCGTATATTTGCGCTTGTAGCGGAAGTCCATCAGGGTGGACAGGTTGTCGTCCACCTGGAGGATGATGTGGCCGCCGCAGCCGCCGTCGCCGCCGTCGGGACCGCCGGCAGCGATATATTTTTCCCTGTGGAAGGAGACGCAGCCGTTGCCGCCGTCCCCGGCCCGGACCGTGATCCGGGCCTTGTCAATAAATGTTGTCGCCATACAGGTTCCTTTCTTTGTGCATAATCTCTGGTGGCTCTGTGGCATGTATTGTATCCGATTTCCCCCGAAAAATCAAGAAGCCCCTGGGCCTTAGAAACCGGGGATCTTCAGCCTCTTCTCCAGCAGCACGCGGCCAAAGCAGACAAGGCTCCGGCCGCTGTCCGGACCCAGCACCACGTCGGCGTCCGCACGGTCCCGGTTCAGGGAGAAGAGGTACACCATGCCCAGCCGGTCCCGGACGTACTGCTTGCACAGCATGTCCCCGTCCACGCAGAAGATGCCTACGTCCCCGTTGGACAGGGGGTCCCGGTTGACGTAGACAATGGAGCCGTCCGCGATGACCGGCTCCATGGAGTCCCCCTGGATGCGCACTGCGAATTCCGCCCCGCGGGGGACTGCGCCGGTGACGTCGATGAGGTCAAAGTCCGACCCAAACACCGGCGCGGCGTAGCCCGCCGCCGCCGGGCTGCGGTAGAGGGGGATCTGACGGGTCTCCTCCGCCGGGGCCGCGGCGGCCTGCCAGTCGGACTGGCAGGCGCACAGGGCGTCCGCCACGGCCTGGAGGGCCTGCCGGCCCCCGGTGTCCAGCTCCCGGTATTTGTTCAGCAGCTGCAGCTCCTCCGGCCCGCAGGCGGGGCCCTTGTTCTCAAAGTCGTCCTGGTAGAGGTAGTTGGGGTCCACGTCCAGCACGGAGAACAGCCGCAGCAACACATCCTCCCGCATGGCGTTGTGCCCGGTCTCGTAGTTGCTGACCGCCGAGAGACTCACGCCCAGCGCTTTGGCCAGCTCGCCCTGGCTGATGCCCAATTCTTTTCGCCGCGTCCGCAGCCTCTGCCCAAAGCTCATAGCGCGTCCTCCTGTGGTATAATGGGATCAGTATACCGAAAATCCACCAAAAAATCAACCTCCGCCCGATTTTCTGCCGGGAATTCCCCGCCCGCCGGCCCCGCGCCTGCGGCGAAGGCGATTCATTTGCGATTCATTAACGATTCATTTGCGCGGGAATCTTGACAATCCCCTCCGGGTATGGTATCCTTATTGCACTTTAAAAAGGCGCTGCTGCGGCCCAAACCGCGGCGGCCAGATAGGAGAATCACTATGGAGCGCATCAAGACCCTTGAAACCCGCGATTTGAATAAGAGCGTGCAGACCGGCGGCTGCGGCGAATGCCAGACCTCCTGCCAGTCCGCCTGCAAGACCTCCTGCGGCGTGGCGAACCAGCCCTGCGAGAACGCCAACAAGTAAGGGCGGCCAATCGCTCTGTTCTGCGCGGTATCACCAAGTTTTCCGCCCGGTAACGGTTTCGTGTGCCGGGCGGAAAATTTTTTTGACGGGAGGAAAAAAAGAACATGGTCCATCAATACCAATTAAACGGCTACAATATTGTCCTGGATACCTGCTCCGGCTCCATCCACGTGGTGGACGATGTGGCCTATGACGCCATCGCCCTCTACAAGGAGCGGCCTGCGGAGGAGATCGTCTCCCGGCTGCTGGAGAAATACGGCTCCCGCCCCGACGTGACGGCGGAGGAGCTCCGCGCCTGCCTGGAGGACATCCGGGCCCTGGAGACGGCGGGGAAGCTCTACTCCCCCGACACCTTCCAGCCCCTGGCCGCTGACTTCAAAAACCGCAGCGCCGTGGTCAAGGCCCTGTGCCTCCACGTGGCCCACACCTGCAACCTCAACTGCGCCTACTGCTTTGCCAGCCAGGGCAAGTACCACGGCGACCGGGCCCTGATGTCCTTCGAGGTGGGCCGGCGGGCCCTGGACTTCCTCATGGAGAACTCCGGCAGCCGGGTGAACCTGGAGGTGGACTTTTTCGGCGGCGAGCCGCTGATGAACTGGGATGTCATCAAGGACCTGGTGGCCTACGCCCGGGGCCAGGAGGGACCGCGCGGGAAAAAGTTCCGCTTTACCCTCACCACCAACGGCATGCTCATCGACGACGACGTCATCGACTTTGCCAACCGGGAGATGCACAATGTGGTCCTCAGCCTGGACGGGCGGAAGGAGACCCACGACCGCCTGCGGGTGGATTACGCCGGGCAGGGCAGCTATGAGCGCATCGTCCCCAAATTTCAGGAGCTGGTCCGCCGCCGGGGCGGCAAGGGGTACTACATGCGGGGCACCTTTACCCACGCCAACTCCGATTTTACCAGGGATCTGTTCCATATGGCGGACCTGGGCTTTGACCAGCTGAGCATGGAGCCGGTGGTCTGCGCGCCCGACGATCCCGCCGCCCTGACGGAGGAGGACCTGCCCATCGTCCTGGAGCAGTATGAGATTCTGGCGAAGGAGATGCTGAAGCGGGAGCGGGAGGGGCGGCCCATCACCTTCTACCACTACATGCTGGATCTGACCGGGGGGCCGTGCATCTACAAGCGCATCTCCGGCTGCGGCTCCGGCACGGAGTACATGGCGGTGACCCCCTGGGGCGACCTGTACCCCTGCCACCAGTTTGTAGGGGAGGAGGCGTACAAGCTGGGGGATATCTGGCAGGGCGTCACCAACACGGCAGTACAGGACGAATTCAAGTCCTGCAACGCCTACGCCCGCCCCGAGTGCGCGGACTGCTGGGCCAGGCTCTACTGCTCCGGCGGCTGCGCGGCCAACGCCTACCACGCCTCCGGCTCCATCAAGGGCGTGTACGAGTACGGCTGTAAGCTGTTTCGCAAGCGGATCGAGTGCGCCATCATGATGAAGGCGGCTCAGGCGGAGCAGGCATGACCACGCCGATCGCGGACTTTGTCCGGGCCTACGCGGCCTCCGGCACGGCGCGGCTGCACATGCCGGGCCACAAGGGGGTCTCATTTTTGGGCTGCGAGGCCCTGGACCTGACGGAGATCCACGGGGCGGACTCCCTCTATGAGGCGGCGGGCATCATTGCGGAGAGCGAGGCCAACGCCGCGGCCCTCTTCGGCTCCGCCCGGACCTTTTTTTCCACGGAGGGGTCCTCCCAGTGCATCCGGGCCATGCTGGCCCTGGCCCTGTGGAACGCGGGCACGCCGCCGGGGAAGCGCCCCCTGGTGGCGGCGGGGCGGAACGTCCACAAGGCGTTTCTGTACGCCGCCGCCCTGCTGGACTTCGACGTCCTCTGGCTCTGGCCGGAGGAGCCGTCCCCCTCCCTCTGCGCCTGCGGCGTGACGCCGGAGGGCCTGGAGCGGGCGCTGGCCGGGGCCCGTCCGGCGGCGGTGTATGTGACCAGCCCGGACTATCTGGGCGGGCAGTGCGATATCGCCGCCCTGGCGGAAACGGTCCACCGCCGGGGCGTGCCGCTGCTGGTGGACAACGCCCATGGGGCATACCTCCACTTCCTGCCGGCCCCGGCCCACCCCATGGACCTGGGGGCCGACCTGTGCTGCGACAGCGCCCACAAGACCCTGCCGGTCCTCACCGGCGGCGCGTATCTGCACGTAGGCGCCGGAGCCCCCGCCGCCTTCCGGCAGGAGGGACGCCGGGCGCTGGCCCTGTTCGGCTCCACCAGCCCGTCCTATCTGATTCTGCAGTCCCTGGACCTGTGCAGCCGGTATCTGGCCGGGGGCTACCCCGCCCGCCTGGCGGAGACGGCGGACTGGCTCTCAGCGGCCCGAAAGCAGCTGCGGCGGAACGGCTGGGCGGTGTGGGACACGGACCCCCTGAAGCTGACCGTCGACTGCGCCGCCTCCGGCTGGGATGGCCGCGCATTGGCCCGGAAACTGCGATCGGGAGGCGTCGAGTGCGAATACTGCGACCAGGACGACCTGGTCCTGATGTGGACGCCGGAAAACAGCGGGGCCGATTACCGCCGGCTGCTGGACGCCCTGGGGAGGAACCAAGGGCGGCCCCGGCAGCGCCTCCCCCTTCCGGCGGCGGCAGGGGAGCAGGCGTGCACCATCCGGGAGGCCATGTTCAGCCCCTGGGAGCGGGTACCCGCCGCCGCGTCCACAGGCCGGGTCTGCGGCGCGCCAACCGTGGGCTGCCCCCCGGCGGTGCCCATCGCCATGGCCGGCGAGCGCATCACGCCGGCGGCGGCGGCGCTCTTCGGGCGGTACGGCGCGGCTTCGGTGGAGGTGCTGCGGGGTTGACAACGACGGCGGAAGGGTAACAAAAACTCCATTTTTATTTTCTGGCGGGAATGGGCGCAAAATAATTGACAAGGGAACTATTGGATGCTATACTATCACCGTGCAAGCCGAATTCCTGGAAAAACTGGAAAGAAATGGAGAAGATTGACAGATGCTTCAGGACGACAAAAGAGAGCTGCTGGTGAAGGATTATGAGAAAACCAGAGACGCCAAAAAGATTGCGGCTGCCTACGGCGTGTCTGTCTCAACCGTATACCGGCTGGCGAAACAGAAGGCCACCACCGGGACCGTGAAATTGCAGGTCAGCCGGCGGGGACGCAAGCGGGTCCTCAGCGAAGAGGATCTGATCCGCATTGAAGAGATGATCAAGGAAAATCCGGGCATTACCCTGCGCGAAATCGTGGAGACCCTGGAGCTCAGCGCGGGGGGCGAGACGGTACGGCGGGCCATCAAGCGGATGGGCTACTACTACCACCGGAAGAAAAAGGTGCGCCGTATCTCCAAGCGCGACCACGCGCGGTACATGAAGCAGACACAGCGGGGCTAGCACACAGCAGGCATACGAGGAAACGCGCAAGCCGGGATTTTTCCCGGCTTTTGCCCGTTTTACAGCCCCGGCGGACAGAATTTATTTTCCGTTCCCAGCAAATCACCTCTTTACCTTTTCTGACTTTTTTGCTATAATTTAAAATTACTATGAGATCGTGCGCTTTTTTCCGGAGAGACGGGACCGGCGGGCGATGACCGCGAAAGGGGGCCGCGCAATGAAATACGCCAGATGGACGGCGGGCGATTACAACCAGGACGCCGCCGCCCGCCTGCGGGAGGCTGGCTATCCGGAGCTGCTCAGCGCGGTGCTGGCCGCCAGAGGCGCAGAGACGGCGGAGGAGGGGGAGGCCTTCCTGGAGCGGGAGCGGGACCTCTCCCACTCCCCCCTGCTGATGCGGGACATGGACAAGGCGGTGGAGCGCATCCGCCGGGCCCTGGCGGAGGGCGAGCGCATGGCCGTGTTCGGCGACTACGACGTGGACGGCATCACCGCCACCGTGCTGCTGGTGGACTACCTGCGCTCGCGGGGCGCCCAGTGCCTCAAGCACATCCCCCGCCGGGTGGAGGACGGATACGGCCTGGGCTGCGACGCCCTGCGCGCCCTGCGGGACCAGGGCGTCAGCCTGGTCATCACCGTGGACTGCGGCATCACCGGCGTGGAGGAGGCCCGGTATGCCCGGGAGATCGGGCTGGACCTGGTGATCACCGACCACCACGAGTGCAAGGACACCCTGCCGGAGGCGGTGGCCGTGGTGGACCCCCGGCGGCCCGACTGCCCGTACCCCTTCAAGCATCTGGCCGGCGTGGGGGTGGCGCTGAAGCTGGTGCTGGCCCTGGGCGGCCAGCGGGAGGACGCCCTTTTCGCCCGCTACTGCACCCTGGCCGCCATCGGCACCGTGGCCGACGTGATGCAGATGACCGGGGAGAACCGCACCATTGTCTACCGCGGCCTGGATTCCATCGCCAATACGGATTTCACCGGCCTGCAGGCCCTTTTGCAGGAGACCGGCCTGCTGGCCAGGGAGATTACCTCCACCCAGATCGGCTTTGTCCTGGCCCCCCGCATCAATGCCGCCGGCCGGATGGGCGAGGCGGAGCTGGCCGCCGACCTGCTGCTGACCGGCGACCGCCAGGAGGCGGAGCGTATGGCCCGCCTCCTCTGCGGCCTCAACCGTGAGCGGCAGGCGGTGGAGCAGACCATTTTTGCCCAGGCGGTGGAGCAGATCGCGTACCTGCCCGACAGCGAGCGGAGCGCCCTGGTCCTGTCCAGCGACGTCTGGCACCAGGGGGTGGTGGGCATCGTGGCCTCCCGGCTCAGTGAGAAGTATTCCTGCCCCAGCTTTATGATCCATCTGCAAAACGGCGTGGGCAAGGGCTCCTGCCGCAGCTACGGCGGCTTCAACCTGTTCGCCGCCCTGGAGTCCTGCGCCGACCTGCTGGTGGATTTCGGCGGCCATGAGCTGGCCGCGGGCTTCAACATCCGGGAGGAGGACATCCCCGCCTTCCGGCGGCGCATGAACCGCTTTGTCCGCGACTACCGGGACGGGAAGCCCCCCGTCTCCTGCCTGACGGTGGACGTGGCCCTGGAGCACCCCGAGCGGATCACGCTGGAGGAGATGGCGGAGCTGGGCCGGCTGGAGCCCTACGGCGCGGGCAACAACCGCCCGGTGTTCGCCCTGATGGGGGCCCGGATCGAGAGCATGCAGAACGTGGGCCAGAACCGCCACCTGAAGCTGCGCATCAGCAAGGGCGGGTGCCATTTTGACGCCATTTTTTTCTCCACCACCGCGCTGGAATGCGGCATCACCCCCGGCATGCGGGTGGACGTGGCCTTCTATCTGCAGATCAATGAGTTCCGCGGCTCCAGCAGCGTGCAGCTGCAGGTGGTGGACCTGCGGCCCGCCGCGGCCCCCAGCGTGAAGGAGCGGGGGTGCCTGGAGCTGGTGGAGCGGCTGGTGGCCGGGGACCGGGTGACCGCCCGTGAGGCCCTGCGGCTGCTGCCGGAGCGGCGGCAGTTCGCCGAGCTGTGGTGGGCCATCGAGCGGCTGGACCGGGAGGGGAGCAGCCGCGCCGGCGTCCTGCCCACCCTGCGGCAGCTGGCCGGGTCGGTGGAGGGCGCGGAGCCCTTCCTGCGCTCGGCGCTGGGCATACGGGTCTTCGCGGAGCGGGGGCTGGTCACCCTGGCGGTGCAGGAGGATATGATGATAGTGAGCCCCCAGCCCGGCCGCCGGGCGGATTTGGAGCAGAGCGCGTACATGCTGCGCCTGCGCCGGATCCTGGGGCAAGAAGAGAAGGGAGCACGCTGAAGCATATGGTCACGGTAGAAGAACGATATGAGCATCTGGAAAAAACCATCCGGGGGTACAACATTTCCGCGGACCTGGGCCAGATCCGCTCCGCCTTTGAATACGCCCGGGAGCACCACGGCACACAGATGCGCCGGGATGGCACCCCCTTTATTACCCACCCCCTCCAGGTGGCCCAGATCGTGGCGGAGATGCGGCTGGACAGCGAGTCCATTATCGCCGCCCTCCTCCACGACTGCATCGAGGACACCGACTCCTCCTATGAGGAGATCGCCCGGCAGTTCAGCCCCACCATCGCGGACATTGTCGACGGCGTGACGAAGCTGACCCGCGTGAAGTACAGCAGCATGGAAGAGGAGCAGATGGAAAACCTGCGCAAGATGCTCTTCGCCATGAGCAAGGACATCCGGGTCATCCTCATCAAGATCGCCGACCGGCTCCACAATATGCGCACCATGGAGTACCAGACCCCGGCCAAGCAGAAAAAGAAGTCCTTTGAGACCATGGAGATTTACGCCCCCATCGCCCACCGGCTGGGCATGCAGAAGGTGAAGTGGGAGCTGGAGGACCTGTCCCTGAAGTATCTGGACCCGGTGGCGTTCAACGACATCGAGGCCCGGCTGGAGGCGGAGAGCCGGGAGCACGGGCAGTTCATGACCAGCGTGCAGCAGCAGATTCAGGACCGCCTGACGGAGCTGGGCATTGCCCACGCCACGGTGTATGGCCGGGTCAAGCACCCGTACAGCATCTACCGGAAGATGTACGGCCAGGAGAAGACCATCGAGGAGGTGTACGACCTGTTCGCCTTCCGGGTGCTGGTGGACACGGTGGCGGACTGCTACAACGTGCTGGGCGTGATCCACGACCTGTACCGGCCTATCCTGGGGCGGTTCAAGGACTACATCGCCACCCCAAAGCCCAATATGTACCAGAGCCTCCACACCACGGTCATCGGCGAGGAGGGCATCCTCTTTGAGGTGCAGATCCGCACCTATGAGATGCACGCCATCGCCGAGTACGGCGTGGCCGCCCACTGGAAGTATAAGCAGAACATCACCTCCACCGGCGGCGAGGGGGCCTATGAGTGGATCCGCCGCCTGCTGGAGAACCAGGAGGACGCGGACGCGGAGGAGTTCATCCACTCCCTGAAGATCGACATGTTCTCCGACGAGGTCTTCGTCTTCACCCCCAGGGGGGACGTGGTGAACCTGCCCGCCGGCTCCACCCCCATCGACTTCGCCTACTCCATCCACAGCGCCGTGGGCAACACCATGATCGGGGCCAAGGTCAACGGCAGGATCGTGGGCTTCGACTGCCAGCTCCACAACGGCGACATTGTGGAGATCAGCACCTCCAAATCCGCCCACGGCCCCAGCCGGGACTGGGTGAACATCGCCAAGAGCAGCGAGGCCCGGAGCAAGATCCGCCAGTGGTTCAAGCGGGAGCGCAGGGAGGAGAACATCGCCCAGGGCCGGGCCTCCTTTGAGAGCGAGCTGAAGCACGCGGGGCTGGCGGTGAACCAGATCACGGACCCGGCGGTGCTGCCGGTGCTGCTCAAGCGGCTGCGGTTCCAGAGCCTGGACGAGATGTACGCCGCCATCGGCTACGGCGGGTTTACCGCGCTGAAGGCCGTCAACCGCATCCGGGAGGAGCTGCGGCATATGAACCGGGTGGCGGCGGTGGCCAAGGCGGCCAAGGAGGCCGCGGAGAAGGCCGCCCAGGAGACCAAACCCGCGCCGGTCCGAAAGGTGAAAAGCGAGAAGGGGATTATTGTCGAGGGGCTTTCCAACTGCCTGGTGAAGTTCTCCAAGTGCTGCTCGCCAGTACCCGGAGACGAAATCGTAGGATTTATTACCAGGGGTTATGGCGTGTCCGTACACCGGAAGGACTGCCCCAACGCCAACCCGGAGCGCAACCCCTCCGAGCAGGGGCGCTGGATCAAAGTGTCCTGGAGCGACGACTGCTTTGACTCCTACAATACGGCCCTGGAGGTCATCTGCAAGGACCGGCCCAACCTGCTGGTGGACATCTCCACCGTGCTGAGCACCTGCAAGGCGTCGGTGACGGGGCTGAACATCCACACCACGGCGGACGGCTTCGCGCTGTTCCACATGGTCATCGCCGTGGCCGACGCAAAGCAGCTCAACCAGATTATCCGGAAGCTGCACAACATCTCCAGCGTCATGAAGGTGAACCGTCCGGCGGGCTGATTGTCGAAAAGAAATACATCTTGTAAAAAGGAAAGAAGATTATGCGTGCTGTTGTCACCCGTGTGGCCTCCGCCTCCGTCACCATTGGGGGAAGGGTCAGCGGAGCCATTGAACAGGGCTATTTGATTCTATTGGGCGTGGGGCCCCATGATACGCCGGAGACCGCCGACAAGCTGGCGGAAAAAATTTGCAACCTGCGGATCTTTGAGGACGAGAACGGGAAGATGAACCGGAATTTAGAGCAGGCAGGCGGGAGTGTTCTGGTGGTGTCGCAGTTTACGCTGTATGCGGATACCTCCAGCCGCCGTCCGGGGTTTACCGGCGCGGCGAAGCCGGATGTTGCTGTTCCGCTGTATGAGCGGTTCATGGAGCGCTGCCGGGTCCGGGGATTTGACGTGCAGCACGGGGAATTCGGCGCGGACATGCAGGTGGCGTCCGTGAACGACGGGCCTGTGACGATTTTGTTTGATATGGAGCAAAAGCCTACGTGAGCATAAAAGGAGACTGCATATGATTTTTGACACTGTTCCTGTAGAGCCCATCGGCACGAACTGCTGCCTGATCGGCGACGAGGCCGCCAACGTATGCGCGGTCGTGGACCCCGGCGGGTCGCCGGAGCTGGTGCTGGACATGGTGGCGCGCAGCGGCCTGGAGCTGAAAATGGTGCTGCTGACCCACGCCCACTATGACCACGTGGGGGCCATCCCCGCCCTGCTGGAGCAATACCCGGACCTGCCGGTGTACGCCCACGAGGGGGAGCTGTGTCCGGCGGGCAGTCCCAACCCCCGGTACTTTTTGCCCCATCTGGGCGGGAACCAGCGGACCTACGGCGAGGGGGACACCGTGAAGCTGGGGGGCCTGGTCATTCGGGTCCTGCACACGCCGGGCCACTCCCGGGGCTCCGTGACGCTGCTGGCGGGGGACCTGATGCTCAGCGGCGACACGCTGTTTGCCGGCTCCTGCGGCCGGGTGGACCTGCCCGGCGGGGACGAGGGGCAGATGTGGGCGTCCCTGGCCCGCCTGGGCCGCTTGACGGAGGACTGGACCGTATGGCCCGGCCACGGCGAGGCCACGTCCCTGGACTATGAGAAGCAGACCAACCCCTATCTGCGGCAGGCGCTGGCCAGATGAAGCTGATTTTTCGGGGCCACGACTACCGCTACGCCGTGGAGCAGAGCCTGCTGGCCTTTTTCCCGGACCAGCGTCCGGTATACGGCGGCGAGGACGCCGACACCGCCGTGGTGGCCCTCTCCGCCGGGCCTCGTCTCCACACCGCCGCCGCCACCCTGACCGTGGGGGGCAGGACCGCCAGGGGCGTCTCCCGCATGGAGATCCCCGCCGGGCTGGATGCCTACGGGCAGGAGCGCCTGAAGCAGCGGATTGTGAAGCTGAGCTTTTTCAAGGCGGCCCGGGAGCTGACCGGCGTGACCCCGGCCTGGGGGGCGCTGACGGGCATCCGTCCGGCCAAGCTGGCGGCGGGGCTGCTGGAGGAGGGGAAGAGCGAGCGGGAGACCGAGCGCATCCTGCGGGACACGTATTTTGTCTCCCCGGCCCGGCGGCGGCTGTGCATCCAGTGCGCCCAGGCGGGGCTGGAGGCCAAGAGGGGCCTTGCGCCGGAGGAAATCTCCCTGTATGTGGGGATCCCCTTCTGCCCCACCCGCTGCGCCTACTGCAGCTTTGTGAGCAACAGCGTGGAGAAGTCGTTCCACTGGATCGAGCCGTATCTGGAGGCCCTTTTCGCGGAGATCGACAGCGCGGCGGAGATGGTGCGGGACCTGGGGCTGCGGGTGAAGTCCTTCTATATGGGCGGCGGTACGCCCACCACCCTCTCGGCGGGGCAGATGGACCGCCTGCTGGGGCGGCTGGGGGAGGCATTCGACCTGGGCGGCATCGTCGAGAGCACGGTGGAGGCCGGGCGGCCCGACACCATCACCGGAGAGAAGATGGCCGTCCTGCGCCGCAATGGCGTCACCCGTGTCAGCGTCAACCCCCAGAGCATGGAGGACCACGTGCTGAACGCCATTGGCCGCCGGCACAGCGCCGGCGATATCCGCCGGGCCATGGAGCTGGTGGATCAGGCCGGGTTCCCCCATGTGAACATGGACCTGATTGCCGGGCTGCCGGAGGACACGCCGGAGGGCTTCCGGCGGAGTCTGGACGAGGTCATCGGCTTCGGCACGGACAACGTCACCGTACACACGCTGTCCCTGAAAAAGGGCAGCAGGATCACCCTGGAGGGCACGCGGATCCCCACGGTGGAGGAGGTGGCGGACATGCTGGATTACGCGGACCCCGCCCTGCGGCAGGCGGGCTTCGGCCCCTATTACGTCTACCGGCAGAAATATATGTCCGGCAGCTTTGAGAACGCGGGCTGGTGCCGCGCCGGCGGCACGGGCTGGTATAATATCTATATTATGGAGGAGCTGCACAGTATTCTCAGTCTGGGCGCGGGCGGCTCCACGAAGATGGTGGACCCGGCGCGCAGCCGGATCGAGCGGGTGTTCAATCTGAAATACCCCCAGGAGTATGTCCAGCGTCCGGAGAAGATACGGGCCAATCAGGAGGCGTTCCGGGCGTTTTACAGCGGCAAATAAATTTTTGGAGCACGGAAAGGAGTAACGATATGGCATATTTACTCAGCCGGATCAACGACGCGACCCGTACGGACCCCAGGGGCTTTTCCCAGGAGTGCGACGCCAACTACAATAAGACCATCGAGGCGGCGGCGCGGAAGATTGCGGACAACCTGTCCAAATCCAGGATCGTGCTGCTCTCAGGCCCCTCCGGCAGCGGCAAGACCACCACCGCCAAGAAGATCGAGGCCAAGCTGGAGGAAATGGGCATCCACTCCCACGCCATCGCCATGGACAACTATTTCCTGACCGTGGACCCGGAGACCTGCCCCCGGAACCGGGACGGGGAGATCGACTACGAGTCCCCCTTCTGCCTGGACATGGACCTGCTGAACCGGCACTTCAACCTGCTGGACAAGGGGGAGAAGATTCTGGTGCCCAAGTTTGAATTTGCCCGGCAGATGCGCTCCGCCATCAAGTCCCACCCCCTGCAGCTGGGCTCCGACGAGATCGCCATTTTCGAGGGCATCCACGCCCTCAACGACATCATCACCGGCAAGCACCGCAACGCCATGAAGCTGTACATCTCCGCCCGGTCCGACGTGGTGGACGACGAGGGCAATGTCATCTACAAGCGGACCTGGATGCGGCTGGCCCGGCGGGCGGTGCGGGACGCCAAGTTCCGCTCCTGGGAGCCGGATGTGACGGTGAAGCTGTGGGCCAGCGTGCGGCGGGGGGAAAAGCTGTATATCTCGCCCTATAAGAACAACGCGGACATCAAGTTTGACAGCTCCCACCCCTGCGAGGTGAACGTGCTGAAGGCCTTTGCCCAGCCCGCCTTTGACCACCTGCACCTGTCCCCGGAGATGGAGCGGTACAATGAGGTGCACCATTTGGCGGCGGCGTTCCCCCTGTTCGAGACGCTGGACGAGCAGTATGTGGCCCCGGACTCCCTGCTGCGGGAGTTCATCGGCGGCGGCATCTACGACGGCTGAGTCCCCTGCGCCCCCTTCCGGGGGCGCAAAGCGCGTCCCCCAGACAGCCTGTCATGGTTTGACCGGGGGGCACGTATACTATAGCATCAAAAAATTAAAAGAGGTACTCCATGTCCAGAGAAAAGAAGCAGTCGTTTATGGGCGGCGTCACCATTATGGCCATCTCCACCATCTTTGTGAAGATCTGCGGCGCCCTGTACAAGATCCCCCTGAATAATATTCTGGGGGAGAAGGGCGTTACCCATTTCATGAGCGCGTATAATATCTACGCCGTGCTCCTGACCCTATCCACCACGGGCCTGCCGCTGGCCCTGAGCAAGCTCATCAGCGAGGCCCACAGCACCAACCGCCGCACCCAGATCCGCCGCTGCTTTTATACCGCCATGGCGCTGTTCGTCATTCTCGGCATTGCCGGTTCCGCCGTCATGTTCTTCTTTGCGGAGGAGCTGGCCGCCATGATGAACAACTCTCTGGCCTACTGGCCCATCAAGGCCCTGAGCATATCCGTAGTCTGCGTGTCCATCATGTGCGCCTACCGGGGCTTTGCCCAGGGGCGGCAGAACATGGTTCCCACCGCTGTGTCCCAGTTTATTGAGGCGTTTTTCAAAATGGTGGTGGGCCTGCCCCTGGCGTGGTACTTCATTCACCTGGGGAAGTCCCTGGAGATCGGCGCGGCGGGAGCGATCCTGGGCGTCAGCGCGGGCAGCGTGCTGGCGATGCTGTACATGATCTTCAATTACCGCAAGAACCGGGGACCCATCCTCTGGGGGACCGACGTGCCCCAGAGCTACGGCACCATTGTGAAACGGTTGCTGGGCCTGGGCATCCCCATCACCATCGGGCAGGCCAGCATGAGCATCCTGAACCTGCTGGATCAGGCGATTATCCTGGGCCAGCTGCAGGATGTGCTGGGCCTCACAGAGGATGCGGCGGCGGGCCTGTGCGGCCAGTACACCTTCAGCAGCACGCTGTTCAACCTGCCCGCCGCTTTCCTGCCGGCGGTGACGGTGAGCCTGATCCCCGCCATCTCCGTGGCGGTGGTCCGGCAGAATCACGGGGAGGTCAACCGGATCGTATCCACCAGCTTCCGCCTGATCGCGGCGCTGGCCATTCCGGCGGGCGTGGGGCTGTCGGTGCTGGCCGGCCCGATCCTGCTGATGCTCTACCCCAGCAAACAGCAGACGGCGGTCGCCGCCACCTACCACCTCCATATGCTGGGCATCGCGTCCATCTTTGTCTGTATCATGCTGCTGACCAACTCCATCATGCAGGCCCACGGGAAGGTGAAGCTGCCCATCTATACCATGATCCTGGGCGGCGTGGTCAAGGTGGCCATCAACTATATGCTGGTGGGGAACCCGGACATCAACATCAAGGGCGCGCCCATCGGCACCCTGGCCTGCTACGGGCTGGTAGCCCTGGTGAACCTGGCCATTGTCCACCGGCTGCTGGAGGAGAAGCCCAACTACTTCTTTATCTTCTCCAAGCCGGTCATTGCCTCGGCGGCCATGGGGGCGGCGGCCTGGGCGTCCCACGGGCTGCTGAGCGGGGTCATCGGCGGCAGCTATATGAAAAACAGCCTGTGTACGCTGTGCGCCGTGGGCATCGCGGTGGTGGTGTATCTGATCCTGGTTATCGCCCTGCGGATGATCACCAAAGCGGATCTGAAGATGATCCCCCACGGGGATAAGCTGGCAAAGCTGCTGCATGTTCGCTAGTCACAGCAGAAAACAGCGGCGGCGGTCTCTCGTTTTGAGACCGCCGCCGCTGTTTTCTGCCCCTGCGGTTTATCCTTCCCGCGCGTTTCCCGCGCCGGAATAAAAGAGGATATGGACATGTCCGGCGGTGTCTGTCATAATCTGCGCATCCACCTCATAGATCTCCCGGATAAACTCCGGCGTCAGCAAACGCCCCGGCGGGCCCTGACCGACGACCCTGCCGTCTTTTACAGCATACAGCCGGTCACAATACATGGCGGCGATATTCAGGTCGTGAAAAGCGGCGACAACCGTCCGGTCCAGCCCCCGCACCAAATCCATCAGCTGGAGCTGGTACTTGATATCCAGATGGTTCGTGGGCTCGTCCAGAATCAGGCAGGCTGTCCGCTGGGCCAGGGCCCGTGCCAGGATCACCCGCTGCTGCTCCCCGCCGGAGAGGGTGGAGAATGACCGGTCCGCAAATGCCGACATCCCAACCGTTTCCAGGGACTCCGCTACAATGCTGTAGTCCTCCGCATTGTCCCGCTCCAGGGCCCGTTTATGGGGCGCGCGCCCCATCAGGACCACATCCCTGACGGAAAAATCAAAATTATAGTAGTTGTGCTGCGCTACCACGGCAATGCATCGGGCGGATTCCTTATAGGGATACCTGTCCAGCGCTCTGCCGTCCAGATACACCGCCCCGGCAGCAGGTTTCAGCACCCGGTAGATACATTTGAGCAGAGTGGACTTTCCGCTGCCGTTGGGGCCAATCACGCCAACCAATTCCCGGTCGCCAATCTCCAGGTCAACGCCCCGCAGGATCTGGCTGCCGCTTAAAACCGCTTCTACGGCTTTCGCTTCGATCTTCATCAGTCCCCGCCTCCAAAACCGTACTTTTTCCGGGCCATCAGGTAAATAAATACCGGCGCGCCCAGGATGGATGTCAGGATACCGACGGGCATCTCGTTTCCCGGCAGGATGGTCCGGCACAGTACGTCCGCCCATACCAGAAACACCGCGCCCGCCAGCGCGGAGATGGGGATCAGCTTTTTATGGTCCGTGCCAAACAGCATCCGTGCGCCGTGGGGGACCACCAGCCCAACAAAACCAATCACCCCGGCGTTGTACACCGCAAAGCCCACCATCAGCGAGGACACGATGAGATACGCCACCCGCCAGCGGTGGAGGTCCGTCCCCAGGGTAATGGCGCTCTCATCCCCCAGCAGCATCAGGTTCAGCGTCCTGTGCTGGGTCAGGAAGAACAGCGTTCCCGCCAGCGCCACCACAAGAATGGCGGCGTTGTTCTCCCAGTTGGCGGCAGCCAGACTGCCCATGGTCCAGTTGACAATCTTGGCGGTGGAGTGGTCGTCGTGGGCAACGTAGATGATAAAGCTGGAGAACGCCCCGCACACCGCCGCCAGGGCGGAGCCTGCCAGCAGCAGCTTCACGGAATTGGCCCGTCCGCCCACGTTGGCCAGGGCGATTACCGCCATAGACACGCAAAACGCGCCGGCAAAGGCCATGATTCCCACATAATGGGGACCAAGGGTCATCCCCACGCCCAGCATGACCGCCACCGTAGCGCCCAGGGACGCGCCGGAGGAAATCCCCAGAATATAGGGGTCCGCCAGCGGATTTTTGACAATGGCCTGCATCACCACGCCGCTGATGGACAGCCCGACGCCTACCGCCGCCGCCAGCACCAGCCGGGGCAGGCGGATCAGCCACACCACATCGTGGAGGGGCGTCCCCGGCGCCCACTCCGCCGGGATCGGCTGGCCGAGAAACACGCGCCCCAGTTCAAAGCGGATCACCTGGTAAACATCCTCCACAGGCAGGCGCATGGTCCCAAAGGTAACCGCTGTCAGAATCGACAGGGGCAGGACGGCCAGCAGCACAAGGACCGTTATGACATAGAGGGGCGTCCCATGGAACAGTCCCCGCTTGATGGTATCCGGTTTCATAGCGGACCGTTACCCGGCCAGCTGGGGGTACATCCCCTGGGCCAGCACCTGGATACCGTCGCCGGTGCGGGGACCGCTGGCGTACATATCCCCCAGCATCATCAAATATATCCGGCCATTGCGCACGGCGGAGAGGCTGGCCAAGGCGGGATCGTCCTGGATGACAGACAGCTGCTGGGCCTTGACCGTCTCCGGATCGTCGCCGGAATAGGCCATGTAGACCACAAAGATCACATCCGGATCACACACCACCAGATCCTCCTTGCCCATCTCGTTCCCCTCCGGCTTGACCAGCTCGCCCCCCAGCTGCACGACCATATCTCCCGCCAGAGAGTTGGCGGCGTAGTTGGTGATCTTGCCGCTGATGGGTTCCAGCACCGCCACGCGGACCGCCTGCTGGCCCTCCACCGCCGCCAGGGCGTCCGCCACCTGTTCCTTCATCCTGTCCACCAGGGCCTCCGCCTTATCCTCCACATCGAAGATCTTCCCGATGTTCAGGATGTCGCTGTACTCGTTCTCCAGGGTGCGGGTCTTGGCCGCGCCGCTGTTGGCGCTGATGTAGGTTGCCACGCCCTTCTGGTTCCACTCGTATACGTCCCCCAGCTGTTTCTCGCCGAAGTAGGAATCCCAGGAAAAGATCATATCCGGCTCCAGAAGGGTGACCGTCTCCTTGTCCGGGGCAAAGACCGACTCGTCATAGTGCATTTTCGCAAAACCGGCCTTCCACTCGTCCTTGACCTCGTTATCCAGGCCGTAGGATGCCAGGACGCGGTCCTCCAGCCCCAGAGCGATCATGGTTTCCACACAGCCCTGGTAGACGCAGATGACCCGCTCCGGCGCTTTCTCGTAGGTGTATTCCACCGGATTGCCCTCGTAGTCGTAGTTCGTGATGGTAACGGGGTAGTGTCCGGTCTCCGGCCCGGCGGGTTCGGCGCTGCCGGTCGGGCCGGCGGGCTGCTGGGCGTCCGGAGCGTCTGCGGGGGACTGGGGCCCGCCGGCAGGGGCGTCTTTGCCGCCGCAGGCTGCCAGACCCAGGACAAGGACCAGCGCCAACAGCAGGGAAATTGCTTTTTTCATGATTGGTATCTCCTTTGTGTGTTTAATCTGTATATCACCGCAAAAAAAGACTTGCTTTTCCGGGAAAGCAAGTCACAGCCGCACGACAAAGCCAGCCCCCTCATGGGGGCCGCCGCGCCGGACAGGCCGCTTTCTGCGGAAGATACCTACCCACACCACGCCCAGTAGGTCTCCTGGCTTGCGCATCATTATCCGCCGCGCCTTCTCGCTTTCGCAATGGCATCTGCGGCAGACTCCTCGCTTACAGTGACCGGATCGCTCAGGACTTGCACCTGATTCCCTGTTATCTCCCGCCGCCGGGGGCGCGGGAGCACTGGGCATGGATATTCATTTGTCAGTGATAGTATATACCGGCTGGGCATTGCCTGTCAAGCGGAAAATTCCATCGCAATGATGTCGCAATGATGCCTGCTGTGGAGCTGCTGCAGCGCATCAAAAAGCTCCGCCGGTCACTCCCAGGGCAGCTCCACCGCCACGGGCTGGTGGCCCGTGTGGGGCAGAAACACCTCCAGCACATCCCTTGTCCGCAGCTTCAGCGTGCCGGTGCTCTCGCAGGGGTGGCAGCTGAAATATTCGCAGGCCTTGGTCTCCCGGTCCATCACCAGCTGCACCCTGTGCTCCCGGTCGAACAGCAGCGACAGGATGGACGCCGAGCCCGGATGGACCCGCAGCAGCTCCTCCATGGCCTCCGGCGGCGCGAAGCTCAGCCGGGCGCACCCCAGCTGATGGGACAGGTCCTTGGTGTGGAAGGGCTTGCTGCTGGGCATGCACAGCAGATAAAACTGGGTCTTCTGCCGGTTGCACAGCACCAGATTCTTGCACACATCCACCCCCAGCGCCGCGCTGACCGCCTTGCAGTCCTCCATGGTGTTGGCCCAGTCGTGCTCCACCCGCTCGTAGGGGATGCCCAGCGCGGCCAGGGTGTCGAAAACCTGCCGCTGCTCCGGGCTGAGGGGCCCGGCGGGAGCGGTGGTATAAATGTCTGATACGGTCATCATCGTCTCTCTTTTCTGTCTGTTATGGAATGATGGGCTGCATTTCCCGGTCCTGGCGGACAATGATCTCCCCGGCGGTGAAAATATCCCCCGCCCCCACGGTCAGAATCAAATCGCCGGGCTGAGCCAGCTTCCGCAGCGTCTGGGCCGTCTCCTCCAGGGTGGGGCAGTACCGCGCGCCGGGAATCTCCCGCGCCAGGTCCGCAGAGGAGATGCCGATGGTGTTCTTCTCCCGTGCCGCGTAAATATCCGTCAGCACGGCGATGTCGGCAGTGCGCAGCTCCGTTACAAATTCATGGAACAGGGCCTTGGTGCGGGTATAGGTGTGGGGCTGGAAGGCGCAGATCACCCGCTGATACCCCAGGCTCCGGGCCATCTCCAGCAGCGCGTGGAGCTCCGCCGGGTGGTGGGCGTAGTCGTCGTAGACCTTGGCCCCATTGCAGGCGCCCTTGTACTCAAAGCGCCGCCCCGCGCCGAAAAAGCCCTCCAGGCCCAGCCTGGCCGCCCGGCTGGGAATGCCCAGCACATAGGCCGCGCTGGCCGCCGCCAGGGCGTTGGACAGGTTGTGCTTTCCCGCCACCCGCAGGGACAGGTGGGTGTACAGCTCCCCGCGGACCACCACGTCAAATTCCGGCCGCCCATAGTGCCAGACAAGGTTTTCCGCCCGGCAGTCGGCGCCCTCGCCGCAGCCGAAGGTGAACAGGGGCAGACCCTTCAGCGCGTCCATGGCGCCTGGGTCGTCGGCGTTGGCCACAATGTGCCCGCCCGCCGGGACCAGCTGGGCGAAGCGGCGGAAGGAGGCCTTGATGTCGTCCAGGTCCTTGAAAAAGTCCAGGTGGTCCGCCTCCACGTTCAGCACCACCGCCACGGTGGGGAAGAAATACAGAAAGCTGTTGCGGTATTCGCAGGATTCCAGTATAATGGTATCTCCCCGCCCCACCCGGTAGCCGCTGTGAAGCATGGGCAGAGTGCCGCCGATCATCACGGTGGGGTCCGCCCCGGCGGCCATAAAAATGTGGGTGGTCATGGAGGTGGTGGTGGTCTTGCCGTGGGTGCCGGCAATGCACACAGCGTTTTCATACTGCTGCATCATGGCCCCCCAGGCCTCCGCCCGCTCAAAGACCGGGACGCCCTGCTCACGGGCCGCGGCGATCTCCGGGTTGTCGTCCCGGATAGCGGCGGTGCGGATGATGAACTCCGCCCCCTCAATGGCCCCGGCGCAGTGGCCCACCGTCACGGGGATGCCCAGGGCGCGCAAATGCTGCACACTCTCGCTCTCGCTCATGTCGCTGCCCTGGACCAGCATGCCCATGCTGTGGAGCACCTCCGCCAGGGGGGACATGGACACGCCGCCGATGCCGGAGAGATGGACACGCCGGCCAGGGGCGATATAGTGTTGAATTTTCGTATCAATATGGGTCATGGAAAAAATCCTTCCCGCAGTAAGATTGAATTTGATTTTTACACGGAATGTATTATACTATAAGAAGTCAAGAGGCGCAACCAATATTTCCACTTATACTATGTCTGTTTTTCACGAAAAATAACCCAAGGAGAAAAAATTGATTTGAAACGGGGTGAGCCTTATGGGGGACCTGCCGGAGCGGGTGGATGAAATACTCAGGCGCCTGGAGTCAGCGGGCTATGAGGCCTGGTGCGTGGGGGGCGCGGTGCGGGACCGGCTGCTGGGCCGGACGCCGGGGGACTGGGACGTGACCACCAACGCGCCGCCGGACAAAGTCCTGCAGCTGTTCGCGCCCCACGCGGCCCCCACCGGACTGCAGCACGGCACGGTGACGGTGTTCGGCGGAAACGGGGTGGAGGTGACCACCTACCGCCGGGACGGGACCTACTCCGACAGCCGCCACCCGGACCGGGTGGAGTTCACCGGCTCTCTGGAGGAGGACCTGAGCCGCCGGGACTTCACCGTCAACGCCATCGCTCTGAACCGGCGGCTGGAGCTGCGGGACCCCTTCCATGGCCGGGAGGACCTGGAGAAACAGGTCCTGCGGGCGGTGGGGGAGCCGGAGCGGCGGTTCCGGGAGGACGCGCTGCGCATTCTCCGGGGCCTGCGGTTCGCCTCCAAGCTGGGGTTTGCCATTGAGCCGGACACGGGGTCAGCCCTCCGCCGGTGCGCGCCGCTGCTGGAAAAAATCGCCGTGGAGCGCATACAGGTGGAGCTGAGCGGCCTGCTGTGCGGGGACGGGGCGGCGGCGGTGCTGCTGGCGTACCCGGACGTGCTGGGGGTGTTTCTGCCGGAAATTCTGCCCTGCGTGGGCTTTGACCAGCACAGCCCCTACCACTGCTACGACGTGTGGGAGCACACGGCCCGGTCGGCGGCGGCGGTGCGGCCAACGCCGGTGCTGCGGTACACCATGCTGCTCCACGACCTGGGCAAGCCGGCATCCTTCCTGCTGGGGGAGGACGGCCGGGGCCATTTCTACGGGCACTGGCGCAAAAGCGTGGAGCTGGGGGACCGGATCCTGCGGCGGCTGCGGGTGGACAACCACAGCCGAAAGCAAATTTTGACCCTGGTGGAGCGCCACGACTGCGATCTGGCCATGAACCCCCGGTCCGTGCGGCGGAACCTGGCCCGGTACGGGGAGGAGACGGTGCGGCTGCTGCTGGAGGTGAAGCGGGCGGACAATCTGGCCCAGGCGGCGGCCTACCGGGACCGGCAGGGGCTGCTGGACGAGTGGGAGGCGCTGCTGGACCAGGTGCTGGCGGAGGGCAGCTGCTTCTCCCTGAAACAGCTGGCGGTCAAGGGCGGCGACCTGTCCGGTCTGGGCCTGCGGGGCCCGGCCATCGGCGGGGCGCTGCAAACCCTGCTGGAGCAGGTCATCGACAACAAGCTGCCCAATGAGCGGGCGGTTTTATTGGACTATGTGAAGGAGAATCTGTTATGACATATCTGGGCGCACATTTATCCTCTTCCGGAGGATTTTACAAGATGGGAAAGGCGGCGCTGGCCATGGACGCCAACACCTTCCAGTGCTTTGTCCGCAATCCGCGGGGGGCCAGGGCCAAGGCCATCAAGCCCGACGACCTGGAGAAGCTGCGGGCGCTGCTGGAGGAAAACGGGTTTGGCCCCATCGTGGCCCACGCGCCGTATATTATGAACCCCTGTTCCAAGGATGAGGGCATCCGGGAGCTGGCGGGGCGCATGATGGCGGAGGACCTGGCGCTGATGGAGTACCTGCCGGGCAACTACTACAACTTCCACCCAGGCAGCCATGTGGGCCAGGGGGTGGAGACCGGGTGCCGCCAGATCGCGGACATGCTGGACGCAGTGGTAAAGCCGGAGCTGAAGACCACCGTGCTGCTGGAGACTATGGCGGGCAAGGGCAGCGAGATCGGCGGAAAATTTGAGGAGCTGCGGGCCATTATCGATTTAGCCGCCTGCGGGGAGCTGCTGGGGGTGTGTCTGGATACCTGCCACGTGTCCGACGGGGGCTATGATATCGCGGGGAATCTGGACGGCGTGCTGGAGGAATTCGACCGGGTCATCGGTCTGGACCGGCTGAAAGCCATCCACATCAACGACAGCATGAACCCCCTGGGGGCCCATAAGGACCGCCACGCCAAGATTGGGGAGGGCACGCTGGGCACTGCGGCCATTGTCCGGGTCATCACCCACCCGTCTTTGAAGCATCTGCCCTTCCTTCTGGAGACCCCGGACGACGACGCGGGCCACGCCGCCGAAATCGCCATGCTGCGGCGGGAGATTGGAGAGCGGTCAGCGTGAGGCAATCGGGAGAATCTCCTCCAGCGTGCGGACCTCGTAGTCAATGCGCAGGCCCTCCGGTCTGGGGAGGCCCCTGGGGTTGAACCAGCAGCAGGCCAGACCGGCGTTGTTGGCCCCCTGGATGTCGCTGGTGAGGGAGTCGCCGATGACCAGGCCGTTTTGGGGCGTGAGCCCTGGGACGGCCTGGAACACGTAGTCGAAATACGCCCGGCTGGGCTTGCCGGAGCCGATGGCCTCGGAGATAAAGAGGTCCTTGAAACAGGGGACCAGGGGGGAGAGCCGGAACCGGGAGCGCTGGGACGACTCCACGCCGTTGGTGATGATGTACATCTCGTGGTCCGCCGCCAGGGCTTGGCACAGCTCCAGGGCCCCCGGCAGCAGGAAGGCGCTGGCGGCGATGGTCTGTAAATGGGTCCGGTTGAGGGCAGACGGGTCGCCGGACTGGCCGGACCGGTCCAGATACCGGCGGAAGCGCTCGGTCAGGAGGAATTCTTTGGTACACAGCCCCCGGTCGAAGTCGCGCCACAGCTCGCCGTTGCACCGGCGGTAGAGGGCGTAGCCGTCCTTGGAGAAGGTCAGGCCGTGGGTGCGGCAGACGTTGGCGTAGGCCTGGCGCTCCGCCGCGTCGAAGTCGAAGAGGGTGTTGTCCGCGTCAAAGAGAAGGTATGGATACTGCATGCCGTCAGCCCCTTTCTGGTAGTGGCTTATTGTACCACAGGCCGGGGAACGGGCGCAACAGGAAATGACCATAAAAATATGAAATAGAAAGAGATCACAATATGCCTTTATTAAGCAATCTTTTCATTGTATTTTCAGACACCCTGACCGGCCATCTGGCGCTGGCGGTCTATCTGCTGGCGGTGACGGACGAACACGCCATACGAAGGCGGCTGAAAAAACTGCCGCCGCTGCTCCTGTCGCCGCTGTTTGCCACCCTGCTCTCTATGGTGCTGCTGCAATCGATCCCGGCAGTGGGGATGTACCTCTATTACATCGCCTCCTTCGCCATTCTTGTCATGTGTACCCTATGGGTGCGGTGGGCCTGGCAATGGAGGTTCTGGCAGTCCTTTTCCGCCGCCTGCATGGCGAGCGTCTTCCAGGTGGCTGACGCCACCCTGACCATCTGGGCGGTGGACGGAGACACGCCCATCATAATAACAGCCGGGGTGCATCTGGGGGTCAGCATTGCCGCCGCCCTGCTGCTGTACCGGCTGCGGTTTGGAATGTGGTTCCGCCTGCTGCTGGACAGCGAATCCGCGCCCTGGCGGACGGCCCTCCTGCTATTCGCGCTGGAGGCGGCTATGGAGGTGTTCCTCATCCTGGCAAGCGGCATCCAACCGAAGTACCTGCCGGCTTACTACCTGCTGGCGGCGGTGCTGGTGGTGCTGATGGCGGCGCTGATCGTCTACCTGGCCCAGCGGTTCGACGATGCCCGGAAAATGCAGGCCCAGCAGGATGTGATCGCCCAGCAGCGGCTCTATGAGCAGGACCTGGAGGCCATCCGCCGGGAGGTCCGCTCCTTCCGCCACGACTACAAAAACCTGCTGGCGGGCCTGTCCCAGCAGGCCGGGGAGCTGGAGGGGCTGCGCCGGACTTTATCCCAGCTGGACGCCGGATTTGACCAGCGGCTGGGGGAGAAGATTCGGGCGTCCGCCCAGATCGGAAATCTGCAGATTCCGGAGGTGCGGAGCCTCCTTCTGAGCAAGCTCACCGTCATGGGGGAGAAGGGGGTGGCGTGCCGGTTGGAGGCGCTGTACCCGGTAACGGCGGTGGGGATGGACGTCTGGGATTATGTCCGCTGCCTGGGCATCCTGCTCGACAACGCCGCGGAGGCCGCGCTGGACACGGAGCGGCCCTGGGTGGAGATCGTGCTGCTGGCCCAAGACGGGCGGGTATCCCTCCGGGTATCCAACCCCTACGCCAACAGCATTGAACCGGGGAAGCTGTGGGACGAGGGCTGGTCCACCAAGGGGCCGGACCGGGGGGTGGGCCTGTCCGGCTATCAGCGGATTCTGGGCGGCTATCCCAACGCCGCATCCTGTACCAGCTGGGAAAACGGCGTGTTTGTGCAGGAATTAACTGTGGAGGACCGGCTATGATTGGAATTTATCTCTGCGACGACGAGGACGCCGTCCGGCATCAAATCCAGACCGCTCTGGAGTGGAAAATCCTTGTGGAAAACTATGACATGCAGGTGGTGTGCAGCGCCTCTACTGCCCAGGAACTGCTGGATGCGGCGGAAAACGAGCGGCGCGGGATCTACTTCCTGGACGTGGAGCTGAAGGACGGGGCGTGGGACGGCTTCCGGCTGGGGCAGGAGCTGCGGCGGCGGGACCCCCACGGCACGCTGGTGTACATCACCAGCTATAGGGACCTGGCCTGGCGGACGTTCCAATACCATCTGGAGGCGTTCGACTATATTGTCAAGGAGCGGGAGCAGATCGGGCCGTCCGTGTCGCGGTGTTTGGGCGAGATACATATGCGGCTGTTGGCTGAGCGCCGGGACCCGGCGGAGATGTTCACGCTGCGGACAGGGGATACGGTGCGCCACGTCCCCCTGGGGGACATCCTCTTTTTTGAGACCGCCTCCGCGCCCCACCACGTCCTGCTCCATACGGCCAACAGCCGGATGGATTTTCTGGGCAGTCTCAACGAGCTGGAAACGCAGCTGGGGGACCGCTTTATCCGCACGCACCGGGCCTATCTGGTGGCGGCGGATAAAATCGAGGCGGTGGATTTGAAGCACAATAAACTGTGGGCCGGCGGCCACGAGTGCCTGCTCTCCCGCGCCGGGAAGGGGAAGCTGAAGACGGGAGGGAGCCAGTGAGGTCCCCTCCCGTTCCGTTCAGGAAATTTTGCTGTTGATTCAGGAAATTTGAAACACATGGCCGGATTTCTGTGGTATGCTTGCACCTGCAAACGGCAGAACGGAGAGGAGGTGACTGGCGTATGGCAAAGGACCGCTTTGTGGAGGTCTATAATCAGGGCATCGTGAATGTGACGCGGATTATCGTGGATACGGAGACCGGCGTGAACTACCTGATGGCTTCCCATAACAAGGCAAACGGCACTGGACTGACCATTCTGGTCGATCAGAACGGCAAGCCTGTCGTCACCCCGATCAAGCAGTGACAGCGGCAAACGAGGAATAAAAAACGAGGAATAAAAAACGAGGAATAAACCATGAAGTCGAACGTTACCCTGAAAGAGATCGTAGGGACCAAAATTATTTATGCGCTGCTCCTCGTCTGCTATTATTGGATGTGGGCAAGACAGGACTGGCATCAGTATTATGGCGTAATCCAGAATACGGTCATTACATTTACCATTGCATTTTTCGCAATACGGGCAAACCGTGTTCGCAAATACGGCAAAAAAGAACAAGACCAGCGGACCATTCAAGTTTTGCAGAAAGCGGATGCAATCGGATTGAAAATCATGGTGGCAGCTGTGATGTTTATTGCCGCCGGGTGCGCCGTCGCATTCATAGACGGAAGAACGGCGGGCTATGCGCTCGTTGGAACTATATTTGCGTTAACTGTGATACGCTATGTCCTGTTTTGCGTGATGGGCAAAGGTGAAACCGCATAAAAGAAATCCACGGCAAAAAGCCGATGGGAAACCGGCTGTACGGTCCCATCGGCTTTTTACTGGTCATTTTTATCCGGCGCTTCATAGTGGACATTGCTTGACAACTACGATATTTTCGTATATACTGACCTAAAAGGGGGCGGGTGGAATGACAAGGAAATTTGTACAAACACCGCCGTTTCTAGCCGCCTGGAAACTGATGGGGCTGGATGAGCATGCGTTGTCCACGCTGGAAGATGCTCTGTTGCTCAATCCGGAAGCTGGGGATCTGATTGAAGGGACCGGCGGCGCAAGGAAAACACGAGTTCAGCTTGACGGGCGTGGTAAAAGCGGCGGGGGCCGTGTCATCTATTTTGATGCCGGGGATGCCATTTACCTGATTACCGCATACCCGAAAAGTGTGCAGGAAGATTTGACACCCGTGCAAAAGAAACGGATACACGAATTAACACGCCAATTTCGGAAGGAGTGATTTTATGGATGATTTACGTTTGGAAACCTCCCTCTCTATGGAAGAAATAGAGGAAAATTTTAAGAATTTCGATCTGTTTTCCAGCATGGAGGAGGGGTTGGAGGCTGCGCTGGCCCACCACAGCGGCGAGGAGGTACCCGGCCTGGCAGTCCATGAGCGGACGCTGCCGGATGTAAATGCCGCGGAAGTCCGGAAGTCTCTCTCGCTTACCCAAAGAGCCTTTGCCGCCATTTTGGGCGTATCCTGCCGGACGGTGGAGTCGTGGGAAGCTGGCCGGAGCAATCCAACTCCCACAGCGCGGAAGCTGATGTATCTGATTCAGGAGGATCATAGTCTGATTCAAAAACTGCAGTAGTCAATACGGCAAAAAAACCGATGGGATACCGGCTGTACGGTCCCATCGGCGTTTTTTTGTCAGAATGTGCGGTAAAAAATATCCTCCAGGGAAATATCCAGGTCATCAAACAGGCTGCATTTGAAGTGCGTTACCACGGCGGACCGCTCCTCCTTGGACATCTTTGCGAGCTGCCAGTCAGGGAGAAGCGCATAAATATCGTGCAGAATAAAGTCTCTTCCGTCTGTGCGGTAAACCTCAACGGATTTATCGCCGGGACTGACAAGCCAGTATTCCCGGACGCCGTACTTTGCGTATGTGTCCTTTTTCCGGGTCTTATCGTTGCGCATGGTGCTGGGTGAAAGGACCTCCACCACCAGATCGGGAGCGCCGAATACACCGCTGCCCCTGATTTTGTCAGGATCGCAGACCACCATCATGTCGGGAATAAACACATTGTCTTCTGACAGGTGCAGGTCGAAACCGTCCTGAATTGGCGTGCATTTCTTACCGCGAAGATAGTTAAAGAAAATGTTATAAATGTTTCCGGCTACAGCTACATGGTTCCACCCGGGGCTGGGGGCCATCATCACGATCTTGCCGTCAATCAGCTCCTCGCGCCGCGCCTCCTGATAAGCCAGATTATCTCTCATGCAGAATGCTCCTTTCTTTACCCGGTAAGGCTCGGCCCTGATTTGGCGGGAATATTTTGCCGCTCAAATTTATCCGGCGTCCGGCTCGCAGTCGTACCGGCTGTCGTTGGTAATCAGGATCTCCCGGGCCCGGCCCAGGCTGTCCGTCTCCACCAGGCACAAAAAGGCAAAAGCCTCCGGCCCGCTGCCCAGCAGCAGGCACCGCTGCCCCGTCTTGCCCGCTGACGGCGGGTCCGCCTGGTCCACACCCGTCAGCTTTCCCGGCACACACACCGTAAACCCGGCCTCCCGCAGCTGCCCGCCCACCATGTCCAGCAGGGCCAGGGCGTTTTCCTCCCCCTCCTGCCGGTTGGCCAGGAACGTGCAGGCGCAGTCACTGCGCAGGACAGGCCGCAGCCGCAGCACGTCCCCCTTCCGGAAAAACTGCCGCAGCACAGTGAGGCAGTTCTCCTCACTGTACACGACGCCCCCGGCAAACTCCCCTGCCGCCGCGTCGCCGGACAGGTGACACAGACACGACACCACGGCCCCCGGCCTGATGTTCTCCGTCTGGCTCCGCTTCACCATGTCCATGGGGTGGCACAGCTCGATGTCCCCCAAAGGCGTGGACGCCGTCACGCTGAGGAACTTGGTCAGCGGCTCCATGCCCAGGTAGCTCTCGCCCACCTTGGCGTCCTTCACCACGCCCTCCAGCAGCACGGTGTCCTCCTGGGCGGAGACGACGCCCCTGCACGTACCCTCGGCGTAGTCCACCCGCAGGGGGAAGCCCGCCATGTTCAGGTGCAGCGTGCCCCCCGTCTCAATGGCCGGCAGCACGTCCGCGCACAGCACGTCCACCACCGCGTTGTCCTCCCCGCTCTCCCCCCGGACCAGCAGGCGGCGCTGCAGCGGGTCCGCGTCCTTGTCCGTCAAATCCCGCTCCACCCGGCACGTCCACTGGCACCTGCTGGCGGCGTGGGTGTCCATGCCCAGCAGCAGCTCCTCGCCGCTGTCCGGGTCCAGCATGGTGCGCACCACCACCATGGCATCGCCCATGTAGTAACGGTAGTAGTCCCCGCCGTAGCCCTGGATTCGCTGGCCCTCCACCATAGCCAGGCTGGCCAGACGGAAAGCGTCCTCCGGCTTGGCGGTCATCTCCGAGAGGCTGAAACTGTCAAATCGAACGGCCATCGCATCACACCTCGTAATCCACAGCCACCCGGTCCGTCCGAATGGCCTTGCAGAGGCTGGATACCGCCACATGCCGGGAGTCGGCCTTGTAGGCCTCCAAATCCTCCATGGAGGCAAAGACGGACACCAGCACCGCGTCATAATTGCCCGGACCCCGGTTGACGCCCACCTCCTGCTCCCTGATCTGGGGGATCACCCCATAGAGCCCCCGCAGGCCGGTCAGGAATTTCTCCTGCTCCGCCTCCGTGCCGGGCTTGAATTTCCACATCACAATATGCTTCAGCATTGCATTCCGCTCCTTATCCTTACACAAATCATCAGCGGACCCTGCGGCCATCGCTGTACACCGCCGCAATGTGCCCCTTGTCCATCAGATAGATGGCCCGCTCGAACCGCTCCGGCAGACTCAGCTCCCTGACCGGCTCCGGCAGGCCGCTGTCGTCCACCACAATGGCGTGGAGGGGATCCCCCGCGGCAAACCCGTCCCCCGCGCCGAAGTACCGGTGGCCGGCGGTGGTCCCCAGCCAGTAGGCCTCCGGCACGGTCAGAAACGCCGCGCCGGTCTCCATCCGCTTGACCTTGGAGGCCCGGATGGACGCTGTGACCACCTGGTACATGGCCAGCTGGTCCCCGCCGGCGATGTCGGAGCCCAGGGCCACGGATACGCCCCGCTCCAGCATCTCCCGCACCGGGGCCGTGCCGCTGCACAGGTTCATGTTAGACGCGGCGCAGTGGACCGCCGTCACGCCGTTTTCCCCCATGGCCGCCTGCTCCCGCTCATCG
This sequence comes from uncultured Oscillospiraceae bacterium, assembly GCA_910578505.1. Taxonomy (GTDB): domain Bacteria; phylum Bacillota; class Clostridia; order Oscillospirales; family Oscillospiraceae; genus Pelethomonas. The sequence continues at coordinate 112,098 of CAJTPV010000005.1, forward strand.
CTGAACACGCAGTGGGCCATCAGCGTCCCCGGCTTCCACAGGCCGTACTTCTGATAGGTCTCCCAATACTGCCCGCAGTCCGGGTGCAGCTGGCGCACCCAGTCCACCTCCCCGGCATTCTCCGACAGATGGGACTGTACCGGCAGGCCGTGTTCCGCCGCCAGCTCCCCCAATGCCTCCAGCAGCCGGTTGGAGCAGGAGGGGGTGAAGCGGGGGGTCAGGACCGGCTTCACACGGTCGAACCGGCAGTGCTCCAGCCAGCGGACGGTCTCCGCGATGGACGCCTCCGTCTCCTCCTGGGACTGGCCGCTGTTGCGGTCCATATTCACCTTGCCCACCTGGCCCGTCACCCCCGCCCGCTCCAGCTCCTCCATCAGGATGAGGGTGGCGTCGGTGTGCCGGGAGCTGAAGGCGCTGACGCGGGTGGTGCCGGAGGAGATCAGGTCCTCCGCCAGGGCCCGGTACACCCGCCGGGCGTAGTCCGTGTCGCTGAACCGGGCCTCCGTGCGGAAGGTGTAGGCGTTCAGCCAGTCCAGCAGGGGCAGGTCCATGCCCATGCCCAGCATGGGATATTGGGGGGCGTGGAGATGGAGGTCCGCAAAGGACTGCATCACCAGCCGGTCCCCCCAGTCCTCCACCGGGCAGGCGGCGTATTGCTCCGGCAATCGGGCGAAGAGGCCCTGGATGACGCCGTCCTCCAGGACGATATATCCCCGGGGGATGGTTTCCAGTTTGCCCAGTTCCGGCGTATGTATGATATTTCCCTGTAAAATCGTCGTCATATCGCGCTCCTGACTCCGTAGGGCTTCTGTTTCTTAAAGAAGGCGGATCACTTCTTCCCCTGGGATTCGATATCCCGGACCAGCGGGGGGATCTGCGAGATCATATTGTCCAGATCCTCAAACAGGGCGCTCTTCGTCGTACCCAGGCGGCTGGCGGAATCAATATGCTTGACCACATCCTGGTACTGCTCCTTGATCTGGCTGAAAAACTGGCGGATGCTCTGCAGCTCCTGCTGGGAGACGGTGATGACGCCGGAGATATCCTCCTGCACCGTCACCGCGCCGTCGGCGGCCTCCGTGATCTTGCGGAAGCTCTCGTTGGCCTCCTCCACGATCCCCACGCCCTGCCCCAGGGTCTGCTGGGACAGACCGATGCGGTCGTTGAGCTGCCCGGCGCTGCTCTCCACATCCCGGACGCCGGCGTCCACCTCTCCGGTCAGGATCTTGATCTCCTCGGCCAGCCGCTTCACCTGCTCCGCCACCACGGAGAAGCCCCGGCCAGCCGCCCCGGCCCTGGCCGCCTCAATGGAGGCGTTGATGGCCAGAATATTGGTCTCGTCCGCGATGGACACGATCTTGTCCATGCAGTGCTGAATAGCGTTGATGGCGCTCTGCAGCTGGCCAAAGGTCTCCCGCATGGCGTCAAAGGACTGCTGCACCTCCGCAGAGATCTGGGCCAGCGCCGCCATCTCGCCCTGGGCCTCCTCCACACTCCCAGCCACCGCGGACTTCACCTGGAGAAACTGCTCGGAGGTCTGGCTGATGTTGGTAAAGGACCCGTCCAGATTCTCCAGCTTGACCTGGAAATGGTCCGCGTTCTCCAGCACGCCGGAGAAGGACGCGCCTACCTGCCGCAGCTCCCACAGGGAGGTGACCTCCTGGTGGACCAGCATCCGCTGGTACTCCTTCAGGCTCTCCGACACGTGCAGCAGCGGATAGAGGCCGGTCTCCTCCTGGACCCGGCGGGCCTCCCGCTTCTTTCCCGCAAATAACATCCTGTACACCTCCCTTACTCAAATACCGCGCACGTCATGGACTGGTTGACAAAGCGGTTGTTGTAGTGCTCCCCGTAGCCCACGAATCCGGCGTGGTTCCCCAGCGCCGCCATGTCCCGCAGATAGGCCTGCATGTAGTTCTGCTCGGAAAAGAGCTTATACCGGAACAGGCAGTTGACGGAGAAAATGGCGGAGCGGTGGGGGAACTCCCGGCAAATCTGGCGGATCGTGTCCTGGACAATGGCCCGGTAGTCCCCCAGCTCCAGCAGGATCAGCACGTCGGAGTCATTGACCTGCCGGAAGCAGGCCAGAGCGCCGCCCTGCACGTCCTTGATGGAGATGATGCAGGTGTCGTCCCCGTTGACCTTGCCGAAGGGATTCTGAAAGGTCCGCGTGAGAATCTCCTCGTCCGTCACATGCAGGATGCTCTTATAGACCTGCTTCGCGCTCTTCCCGTTCAGGGAGCCCAGGATGTATTTGGCCCGGTCCGTATCCGAGGCGATGAAGCGGTAATTGCCCAGCTGGTGGTAGATATTTTCCTTATAGGTCTTGACGCAGCCGCCCAGGTTGCGGACCACCCCGTAGACCACCGCGTCCTGATAGACCCGCCCGTTGGCGGAGACCCGGCCCTCGCCGCCGGTCCCCCCCACCAGGGAGATGCCGTGCTGCCGGAGAACGGTGTTCATGGTGGTCAGCACGCAGGCGTCGTTGCCGGTGCAGAAGTCGATGCAGACCGTATCCCGGCTGGAGCCTCTCACCTGCTGGATATTCCGCTCCAGCCGCTGTATGTATTTCACCGGCATGGTGGACACATGCTCCAGCACGCCGGCCGCAGCGGCCACGCCGTCGCAAAAGGCGATGACGCCCACGCCGTGCTCCACCACGCCCATCTGATAGCACATCCCGATGCACCCGATGCTGGGCACTCCAGGACAGCGCTTTTCCAACTCCTCCACATGGCGCTCGAATTGCTCCTCATTTGACAGCAGCATGATAAACTGGGGCTGATAGAGTCCCCGCAGGGCCTCCTCCAGACTGCCTGTCTGGCTCATCCCAAAAAATTGTTTCACTGTGCCGCCTCCCTTCCATATGATGACAGATACTGTATTATAATCGAAAGACACCTGCCCTGTCAATCATTTCATCTCAACAGCAGCCGCTCCTGCCGCTCCCGGAGCGAAAAAATTTTCCGGCAGCCCTTGCAATTTCAGCCGGGACAGCTATAATAATGACAGATTTGCGCAGAGGGGGCGGCGCCGTGGAGACCAAAAAATGGGAGGCCATGCTGACAGCGGTGGAGCTGGGCAGCTTTACGCGGGCCGCCCAGCGTCTGGGCCTGACCCAGTCGGGCCTGACCCATATGATGAACAGCCTGGAGAAGGAGGTGGGCTTTCCCCTTCTGCTCCGGGACCGCTACGGCGTGCGGCTCACCGCCGCCGGGGAGAGCCTGCTGCCCGCCGCCAGAGAGCTGCTCCAGGCCGGCCGCCGGCTGGACAGCGCCATTGCCGCCCAGACCAGCCTGAAGCGGGAAAATATCCGGGTGGCCGCCTATTCCAGCATCTGTATGCACTGGCTGCCCACCATCGTCCAGCAGTTCCGGTGGGACTTTCCCGACGTGTCGGTGGACATCCGCATGGGCAGCGTGGATGAAATGTACCGCTGGCTCCAGGAGGGCAAGGTGGACCTCAGCTTCGCCAGCCGCCAGGACCGGGGCCAGTACAGCTGGGTCCCCCTGTGGGACGACCCCCTGCTGGCCATCCTGCCTGTGGACTACCCGGTGGAGAGCGGAAGCCGGTTCCCGGTCTCCGGCTTTGACGGCAAGGAGTTCCTGATGCCCTCCCTGGGGTTTGACCAGGACATTCTGTCCGTCTTTGAGGCCCACGGCGTCCATCCGGACATCCGCAACAACACCTCTGTGGAGGACGCGGCTATTGTGTCCATGGTGGAGCACGGCCTGGGGGTGAGCATCCTCTCAGAGCTGGTGCTGCAGGGGCTGCGGATGAACGTGCGGACCCTGCCCCTGGACCCGCCGGCCTGCCGCCACATCGGCATCGCCGTGGCGGCCCGCGAGGAGACCACGGCGGTCGTGGGGCAGTTTATCGCCTACTCCAAGCGGATCGTAGGCCAGCTGCACCAGTAAACGGCAATGATAGCAAGGAGAAAAACCATGTCGATCGAAAAAGTCAGAACCTATTTGGCCCAGTACGGCCTGGATGGCCGCATCCTGGAATTTGAGACCTCCAGCGCCACGGTGGAGCTGGCCGCCGCCGCGGCTGGCTGCGAACCGGCGCGGATCGCCAAGTCCCTCTCGTTCCTGGTGGACGGAAGGGCCATCCTGGTGGTGGCCGCCGGAGACGCCAAGGTGGACAACGCCAAATACAAGGCCCAATTCGGCACAAAGGCGAAAATGCTCTCCCCCGACCAGGTCACGGAGATGGTGGGCCACGCGGTGGGCGGCGTGTGCCCCTTCGGCATCAACGAGGGGGTGGACGTCTATCTGGATGCATCGCTCAGGCGCTTTGCGACCGTATTCCCGGCCTGCGGCAGCAGCAACAGCGCCATTGAGCTGTCTATCCCGGAATTGGAGAGCGCCTCCCGCTATCAGCAGTGGGTGGACGTCTGCAAGAATTGGACGGCATAATTGAAAAACAGACGCATGACCCGTTCTGCCGCCGCATATCCTTACCAGAGAGGGGGGAGCGGCCATGGAACGGGTCAAGCTATACTGCCGGGGCCAGTGCCGGGGGGAGATCGCGCTGTGTCCCGCGGGGAGCCGTACGGAGGTGCGGGCTGTGATGGAGGACCCCGGCGACGGCCTGTACCGGGCGGCGCTGTGCGGCGAGGGCGGCGAGCTCCAGCTGGGCGTCCTGGCCCCGGAGAACGCCGCCCTGGAGCTGCGGCGGATGCTCTACAGCCGGGATGTGGCGGCGCTGGGGACCCCGCTGCGGGGGGAGGCCCGGTGCTCGTTCCGGTTCCGGGAGAGCGGCTGGCAGGAGACCAGCCGTCCGGCGGAGCTGCTGGAGGACCGGCTTCTGCGGGAGCGCCTGGGCGCGGTGGAGACCGCCTGGTGGCGGCGGGACGGCGAGGTGCTGTATCTGGCCCTGCCGCTGGCGGAGGACAGGCCGTTTCCCCTGGAGACACTGTTCTGCCTGGCCAGGCCGGAGCGGGTGGAGGGATGGCCCTGCGCCGTGTACGCCTTCCGGCGGGGCGAGCCGGTGCCGCCCTGACGGAACCGGCGGCAGAAAGCTGGATGTAGTGGGTAGCCGGCAAAAGAAATACTAAATATTGTGTATTTGCCTCTTGCGGCGGCGGACAGAATGTGGTATACTGTGCCCCGTAGAGACGCGCGGCGCTGCCGCGCTCAAGATAAAAGGAGGAACAAAAGATTATGATGCAGGTGAACGTCACCGGCGGAACCATCGATCAGCAGGAGATGGACGCCTATATTGCCCGTGCCAACAGCAAGTACCCCATTGGGACCGTGCAGTCCCTGGATATCCACGTAGACGGCGATTATGTGGATCTGCAGTACCACCTGGCCCCGCGGCCCTTCAGCCGCATCCGCCGCATCACCGGCTACCTGGTGGGCGACATGAGCCATTGGAACGACGCCAAGGCCGCCGAGGAGCAGGACCGGGTGAAGCATATCTGATGGAATAAGACACGGCGGCGGCCGGTTCCCCCCTTTCCGGG
>CAJTPV010000006.1 GCA_910578505.1 uncultured Oscillospiraceae bacterium
CAAGCTCCTTGGCTCGCATTTGGGGTCCTTCTTCCATGATTCTTTGTGTGACAACTAAATCATAGTCGTTTCCCCTGTCCTGCCAAGCGCTTGTTCAGTTTTTCCTACCCACTCTTTCTACCGATGAGCCAAATTTCCATATTGTTTTCCAAACGGCATTTACCGGCGTGAGCCATTCAGGAAATCGCTGAATTCCTTCAATTCTTTTTTCTTTTCCTTCGAAAGCTGGTTAAATTCTATCTGCTCAATCGCCCCCTCCAGTGCATACAGATGTACCAGGCAGACCTGCGGATATACTGCTTTCAGCTGGAAAAATGCCTGCTTTGCACCAATTGCAGACAGTTTCTCGGGGGAATCAATGCCCACAGTTGCCAGCTTTCGCGCCATCACCCTGCCGATATTGCGCATGGACGTTAATCCTGCCATATATTCCCTCCTCTGTTGTTCAACAGCTTCATTGTATCACAGATATTTCTTGTCTTCAACCGCCTCTTGACAATTCCTAGAAGATTATATAGAATAAGTGTCCAGAGAAAAATTCTCAAAATTAACATATTCATATAGGAGATTATGTCATCATGTCACAGGATAAACGCCAGGTAGACGCTATCACCGCCAGAGATGTAGACTTTGCACAGTGGTTCACAGACGTGTGCAGAAAAGCGGAGCTGATCGACTACTCCAGCATCAAGGGAATGTTCATCTACCGCCCCTACGGCTACGCCATCTGGGAGAACATGCAGCACGAGCTGGACCGGCAGTTTAAAGCCACCGGCCACGAGAACGTATACCTTCCCATGCTCATCCCGGAGAGCCTGCTGCAAAAGGAGAAGGATCATGTGGAGGGCTTCGCGCCGGAGTGCGCCTGGGTCACCACCGGCGGTAGCGAGACGCTGGAGGAGCGCTACTGCATTCGTCCCACCAGCGAGACGCTCTTCTGTGAGCATTACAAAAATATCATCCACTCCTACCGCGACCTGCCCAAGCTGTACAACCAGTGGTGCAGCGTGCTGCGCTGGGAGAAGACCAGCCGCCCCTTCCTCCGCCACCGGGAATTTTTGTGGCAGGAGGGCCACACCATGCACGCCGCGGAGGAGGAGGCCCGTGAGGAGACCATCCGGATGCTGAACGTATACGCCGACTTCTGCGAGAACGTGCTGGCCATGCCGGTGACCAGAGGCCGGAAGACGGATAAGGAAAAATTCAACGGCGCGGAGGAGACGTACTGCGTGGAGTGCATGATGCATGACCGCAAGGCGCTGCAGGCCGGTACCAGCCACTATTTCGGCGACGGCTTCGCCAGAGCCTTTGACATCACCTTCACCGGCACGGACAATCAGCTCCACTATCCCCATCAAACCAGCTGGGGCGTATCTACCCGGCTCATCGGCGGCATCATTATGACCCACGGCGATGACAACGGCCTGGTCCTCCCTCCCCGGATCGCGCCGGTGCAGGCGGTCGTAATCCCCATTGCGCAGCACAAGCCCGGCGTACTGGACGCCGCCGGCAAGCTGCTGGAGCGGCTGCAGCAGGCCGGCGTGCGATCCCGGATGGACGACAGCGACAAGGCCCCCGGCTGGAAGTTCGCGGAGTATGAGATGCGGGGCGTGCCGCTACGGGTGGAGATCGGCCCGAAGGACATGGAGAAGGAGCAGTGCTGCATCGCCCGCCGGGATACCGGAGAGAAGACCTTTGTCCCTCTGGCGGAGCTGGAGAGCACAGTGGCAAAGCTGCTGGACGATATCCACAACAATATGTTCGCTATGGCAAAGAAGAATCTGGAGGACAACTCCTGCACCGCCGAGACGCTGGAGCAGGTAAAGGAGATCACCGGGCGCCTGGGCGGCGGATTTGTCCACACCAAGTGGTGCGGCGAGCTGGCCTGTGAGCTGGCCATGAAGGAGCAGGCGGGGGTCACCAGCCGCTGCATGCCCCTGGCCCAGTCCGGAACCACCGGGAAGTGCCCCGTGTGCGGGAAGGAATGCACCACCGATATTATCTGGGGCGTAGCGTATTAAATAGCATACGGCAGGGCGCGGCAGAAATCCAACGTCAGATTTCTGCCGCGCTTGGATTGATTCGTCTGCAGAGGTACATAAGTTTGAAACAAACCGATAACGCACCATTGTAAAAAGGGCATAGCAAGGCAGACCGTCAGTCAGGCGGTCAAAAAAAGGTGGGAGTATAGCTACGCAGGTAACGGTGGGGGAGGAGAGTCAAGAACAACAACATACCCCATCCTGGCAAGCATCTCAAAGGCCTTTTTCTGAGAAATCTGGCGAGCGACAGGCGGTTTATCTTCTTTCCTGTATGCAGCTGGATCGTAGGGCTCACCTTTGCTCAGGATGTGGTAAATGGCAGTGAGAAGCCTTCTGGCAATGGCAATGATGGCCTTCTTCTTACCGCGCCGCTTCTGGAGGGCCTGCTTCTTCCCGTAGATTTCGGGATGCTTTTCGCTGCGGCTGGCAGCAAGCGCAACCTGAATCAGCAGGGGCTTGAGATAAGCACCGGATTTGCCAATACGAGTGGTTTTCTTCTTGCCTGCGCTTTCTGCATTTTGCGGGGTAAGGCCAGCCCAAGAGCAAAGATGCTTGGAAGTATCAAACACCGTCATGTCTGCGCCGATTTCAGCAAGGATGCGGATAGCGGTAAAGGCATCATGGATACCGGGAACAGTCAGCAGCAGTTCGATCTGCGGGAGATAGTTTTGAGCAATCTCCAGGATAAGGGATTCCAGCTCTGCTTTGCGTTTTTCCAGAGAATCCATGTGGCTGCGGATAATTTTGAGTTTCTCAGCCTGTTCGTGGGTAAAGATACCGTCAACTGCTTTCTGGATCTGCGCAATAGGCGTTTTGCAGCGTCTATGCACAAAGGGAGCCACATCAAACGGCTCTCCGGGATGTTCCAACAACTGTGTTGTGATGGCGGATGCGCTCTTGCCGAACACATTACTGAACACGTCATCAAGCTTGAAGTTGGAAACGGTAAGGCAGTTCTGGGCACGGTTTTTCTCTCCGGTCATGTAGGATGAGAGTTTGACCCAATAACGACAGAGGTCTCGGAGCTGCCGGATGTCCTTCGGCGGAATGAAGCTGCCGCGAACGAGGTCGTGCTTGAACAGGTCAGCGATCCATTGCGCATCCTTCTTGTCGGTTTTCTTCCCCTTGATGGCCTTGACGAACTTCGGGTGGCTGACTACCACATGGCAGGAGCCCTCCAAAATGTTGTGGATGGGAAACCAATACTTCCCAGTGGATTCCATACACACGTCTTTGCAGTCATTAGCTAAAAGCCAGTCCCGCAGTTCACGCAAGTTCCCGGTATAGGTTGAGAATCGCCGTGACTGATATTCAGTGACCCCCTGCGCATTTGTGGATGCGATACAGGCAATGAGAAAGTCCCGGTGAACATCCATTCCGCAGCAAATTGGATACACGATTTTAAGTTTTCCCATAAACAACTCCCCTCAAAAAAGTATCATTGAGGGCAGCCAGGGACTGAGCATCCAGCTAAAAACGAGTTGCGTCTTTACAAAGATAAGTTTACAGGCTCTATGTCCTACTCATTGGTGCTTGAATGGATGTCCGGTGACTTATAATGAAGCGCGGTCGCAGATTGCTGCACCGCACCTACCTCCTCGTACTCTGTAGTATGGCTGTCCTCAAACAAAGTTTACCATATTACACTCTATAGCGGAAGCACCGACTCTGTTTCATTCCTCGTTGGTGCCTTTCGCAGAAAGGCATGGTCATAATGATGACTAAAACACTGTTCTTACAGGCAATCGGGAAAGTGGCGCTGGGCGCAGCAGCGGCGGGGCTGCTGATTTTCTTGCCCGCCGGCACAATCCTCTACTGGAACGGCTGGCTGTTTATGGGCATTTTGTTTATTCCTATGTTTTTTGCCGGAATATGGATGATGCTGAAAAATCCAGAGCTGCTGCGCAAACGCCTGCATACCCGGGAAACCCAGGCGGAGCAGGCGCTTGTCATCAAACTGAGCGGGCTGATGTTTGTGGCGGGATTCGTGCTGGCTGGCTTTAATTTCCGGTTTCAATGGCTTGTGCTGCCGGACTGGGCGTCCTGGGCGGCAGCCGCTGTCTTTGCCCTCTCCTACCTGCTCTATGGCGAGGTCCTGCGGGAAAATACCTACTTATCCCGTACGGTGGAGGTCCAGGAGGGCCAAAAGGTCATCGACACCGGGCTGTACAGCATTGTCCGCCACCCCATATACAGTGTGACGGTGCTGATGTTTCTGACCATGCCGCTGATTCTTGGCTCCCCGCTCTCTTTCGCAATATTTCTGTCCTATCCCGCAATTATTGCCAAAAGGATCAAAAACGAGGAAAAAGTTCTGGCGGAAGGGCTGGCGGGATACGCCGCCTATCAGAAGAAGGTAAAATACAAATTAGTTCCATTTCTGTGGTAGTTCCCCGGAAAAGTCCAGCATTTACCGCTTGCAAAATCCGCTTTTCTTCCTTTATACTGTCCGCTGGAGGGCGAACGTCCTCCAAGACAGCAGCAAAGGAGCGATTCCCGCATGATTTGAAAGTTTCTGTTATCCCTTCTGGCCGCGCTTCTGCTCTCTGCCCGGACAGCCCACGCCGCGTCGCTCACCGTCACGGTGGACGGCCAGCCCCTGCCCGGCGCGGCTTTCGCGGAAAACGGCACGACGTACGTCCCCCTTGTTCCCCTCCTGCAGGCTCTGGGAGATTGGGAGACGGTATGGGACCCGGATACCCATACCGCTTCCGCCCAGACGGACCTCTTCGCGCTGCATGTCCCGGCCCGGCAGTACCACGTGCTGGCGGACGGATTTGCCTTTGACCTCAGCGCGGCGTCTCTGGTGCGCTCCGGCAGTACATATGTGCCGCTGCGGCCCCTGGCAAATCTGTTAGGCGCGGAGGTCCTGTTTATGGACTGGGACAGTCCGGTGGAGGTCTCCTCCCCGCAGGAGGCGGACCATACAGAGGAGGATCTCTATTGGCTCAGCCGCATCATCAGCGCCGAGAGCAGAGGCGAAAGCCTGCGGGGACAGGTGGCTGTCGGCAATGTCATCCTCAACCGGGTGGCCAGCGGCCAATTTCCCGACACCATCCGGGATGTCATCTTTGACCGCAAGGACGCAGTACAGTTTGAACCGGTAGCCAATGGGACGATCTACAGCGAACCCACGGCCCAGAGCGTATTGGCCGCACGGCTGGCGCTCAATGGCACCAGCGTGGTGGGAAACAGTCTGTACTTCTTCAACCCCTCCTACTCCAGCGGCAGCTGGGTCCGGCAGAACCGCCCCTATCACGGCACGATCGGCTGCCATGTATTTTATCGGTAACACACGCTCTTTTGAGCCGGCGGCCCCAGCAAACCGCAGGGGCCGCGTTCCTCTTCTGGCGCGCGCTGCGGGGCCGTTGGTCTGCCGCGAATGCCGTCTGACAGCGGGATCTCTGCATCTTTGGTTTGACTTTTTCCGCCGGCAGAGGTAAAATGGGACAAACCATTCTGAGGGAGGATTTTTTCATGCTGTTTTCCGACAACCCGCGTGTTCACTATAAGAAGGCCCAGCTGGCGGAGGTGATCTGCCAATTCCGCTTCCCTGCCATTCTCTCTATCGACGCGAAGGAGCCCGCCGATTTTCAGGAGGCCGTCCGCTCCATGTTCCCCCGCTATGCCATCCGCAAGGACCAGCCCGGCCCCAAAATCACCGGCCTGGGCACCCCCGGCGCAAAGCTGGAGACGCCGGAGGCCATCACCAATTATCACTTTATCTCCGCCGACGGCCGCTGGAAGCTGAATCTCACCCGCGGCTTTATCTCCCTGAGCACCATCGCCTACCCAGGCTGGGAGGAATTCGGCAAGCGCTTCGACCTGCCCCTGGCCCAGTTTATCCGCATCTACCAGCCCTCTTTTTTCGAGCGCATCGGCCTGCGGTATGTCAACATCTTCTCCCGCAAAGCCCTGGATTTGGAGGGCGAACCCTGGCGGGAGCTGATCGCCCCTCCCTATCTGGGCATTTTGAGCGCAGAGGATGTGGATGAGGCCAGCGCCAGAAAATGCGCCGTGGACGTGGAGATGGGGCTGGACAGCACCTGCCGCGTCAAGCTCCACGCCGGCCCCGGCCTGGTCAAAACCAACGCCCCCGACGCGCCGAAGGACCCAGAGGTCAAGTTCATCCTGGATCTGGACCTCTATATGGGCGGCCAGCTGGACCCCCGGTTTGCCGCCGGAGGACTGGAGACGCTGCACGGCCACTCCACCGCCCTGTTCCAGGGAGCGATCACCGACCGTTTGCACAGCGCCTTGGAACCGCAGTGAATCCCTTCTGCCTGGGCGAGCGTACATCAACGAAGAAAAAATCTATGTTGGCAGAGCAGCACAAAGAACAGCTTCAAAATTGGAAGCTGTTCTTTTCGTTCTGCCCTTGACAGAACAGGTCTACTGTGTTAGACTATCCGTAGTTTAATTAGTTAGACCCAGGAGGCATGTGATGGAAACACCAAAAATTTTCGAGAGCGAGTACCGCTTCTGCCAGATTCTGTGGGAGCACGAGCCGGTCAACAGCACGGAGCTGGTCCGCCTGTGCCAGGGCGCCCTGGGCTGGAAAAAGTCCACCACCTACACGGTTATCCGGCGACTATCGGAGCGGGGTGTGGTAAAGCTGGAAAACGCCGTGGTGTCGGCGCTGGTGTCCCGTGAGCAGGTCCAGCACAGCGAAAGCCGGGAGTTTGTTGACCGGACCTTCAGCGGTTCCCTGCCCCAGTTCATCGCCGCCTTTACCAGCGGCAAAAAGCTGAGCCGTCAGGAGGCCGAGGAGATCCGCCGGCTCATCGACGCCTATGAGGAGGAGTGCCCATGAAGAATGTGCCGCATAGCAAGAAGCTGGTTTGGGGGATCATTGCCGCCTGCGCGCTGGTCTGCGCCGCCGCCGCGCTGCGGTTTCTGGCGGAACCGGCAGCGGCCCCCCCAGCGCCGGACTCCCCCCACTCCCTGTATAGGAACGCCGTCAAGCCGGCCCCGGCGGACCCCCCTCCGTTGGAGCAATCCCCCCTCTTGGAGGACCCCCACACATATGTCTGCGGCGCTTTGCTGTACCAGTCGCCGGCCCTGAGCAGCTACTTTCCCGACGGCGGCTCTCTGGGGAGCATCACCAGGCAGGGCGAGCTTCTGAACGTAACGGATGACGCCGGTAACTCCCAGGCTTTTTCTCTGGCGGAAACCCAGACCTACCGTCCGGAGGAATTCCAACGGGAATTTGCCCCTGCCTTCATGGCGGGAGAATTTGAGGCGTTTTCTGCCCTGTTTCCCGCAGGTATGGAGCACATCACCCGCTTCACCTACCAGAGCGCCGGAACGTCTGAACCCCAGTCGCTGCACCTGTGGGAGGCCGTCTCTGCCGGCAGCGGCTCCCGCCTGTGGATGGGGGACGTTTCCCTCCGCCTCTACGCCCTCATCGATCTGTACGAGGCCCTGCCCTTTTTTGCCAACGGCGCACTGTGGACCTATGACCCCCAGGCTTCCACCGCTGTCCCGGTCCGGTTCGAACTGGATGGACCGGTGACAGTCACCGCCGGCAGACTCTCCAGCAGTATGACAGAGGAGCCGTCACAAGTGCTGACTGTCGGGCCCGGCGAGACCGTCTACTGGTGGCCTGCCGGGGACAGTACCATCCGGGACGGCACGGCGCTGGAATACTGCTGGGACGGCCTGTCCTCCGGGGCTGCAGAGTGGAGCGAAAAGCTGGAGTTTCGTTCCATCATGCCCTACGAGGGCCTGTATGGCTCCAAAACCTACGGCATTTCCAACAACTGGCTGGGGGCAGCCAGCAGCGCGATCCATCCATCCGCGCTCCATGTGGATGGGGAAACCGGCGAGCTGGTCATCGGTCTCTGTGAAAATGACCCCTATGCCACTGGCATGCATGGGGCCCACTGCATCCGGGGCAGGCATACTCCGCCGGAAGACACCGACGCGGCGAGTGCCCACCACCACAACAGCGTTTATGGGGAGGAGCATGGATGGAAGAACTGTTCTTGAACTTTTGGAACCGGAGCGTTTCGGCTGGATGGCTGATCCTGGCGGTGGCTGTGCTGCGGCTGGCGCTGAAAAAAGCGCCCAAGTCCTCCACCTGCCTGCTGTGGCTGCTGGTGGGCGTCCGGCTGGTCTGCCCCTTCTCCATCCAGAGCCCGGCCAGCCTGCTGCCCAGCGCCGAGATGATCCCCCAGACGGTTCTCACCGAGCCGCCGCCGCAGATTCACACCGGCATTGCGTATTTGAACAACAATGTCAACGAGCAGCTGGCCATCCGCTATGTGGAGGGTGTGACCGTCCCGGCGGGACAGACCCGGAGCATTGCGCAGGTCTGCGCCTGGGCGTGGCTGCTGGGTATGGCGGCGATGGCACTGTGGGGGCTGGCGAGCTGGCTGCGGCTGAAGCGGCGGGTGGCGGAGGCTGTGCCGGACGGAGACGGCGTGTGGCTGTGCGACGCCATAGCCTCCCCCTTCCTGCTGGGCATCCTCCGGCCAAAAATCTACCTGCCGCCCAGTCTGGACAGGGACAGCCGGACCTATGTGGTGGCCCACGAGCGGGCCCACATCCGGCGGCTGGACCATCTGGCGAAGCCCGCCGCGTTCCTGCTGCTGTCGGTCTACTGGTTCCAGCCGCTGGTGTGGCTGGCGTACGTCCTGCTGTGCCGGGACATTGAGCTGGCCTGCGACGAGCGGGTCATCCGGGAGCTTGGCGCGGCGTGCAAAAAGCCGTACTCCGAGGCGCTGCTGCAGTGCAGCGTCCGGCGGAGCGGCGCTGCCGTCTGCCCGCTGGCCTTCGGCGAGGTGGGCGTGAAAGAAAGGGTGAAAAATGTGTTGAACTATAAGAAACCGGCCTTCTGGGTCGCGGCGGCGTCCCTGGCGGTATGCGCGGCGGCGGCGGTGTGCTTCCTCACGGACCCGGTGGACGAGCCGGTCCAAAGCAGCGCGGAGCCTGTGCCCATGAGCCAGACGGCTGCGCCGTCCAATACCCTCTCCGTGGACCATCACCTTAATCATCATGCGGAACATCATCATGATAATGATCTCCCGGCCACGGGGCAGTGCGAAAACTACATGACCTATGCCGGCGGCGCGCTGATGTATCAGCCTGCCACATCCAGCTGTGGTCTCCAGGGCTGGCACCCCGCCATCCGCAAATATGCGGACGATACCCTGACGGTCACGGAGCAGGACGGGACCGCCGCTCAGTACAGGCTGTCGGAAACAGCCGCCTGCACCAGGCAGGAATTTTACAGCTTGTACGCGGACCTGGAAAAACAGGAGGCGGAGCTGGGAACCACGCTGATCCCCCGGAATACCGAAACGCTCACGCGCTATACCTACGCCGGGGAGGCCAATGCTGATGGAAAAATTGACACAATATCTCTCTGGTGTTGGGAGGAACAGCGGAAATCCACAGTTGTCCCGCAGTGCTGGGTCGATTATGACAGCCGCCTGTTTGATTTGATCGCCAATCCTGACTTCTGGGGCCCCTTCTGCCACGACAACGACATTTTGTGGGATTATACCAGCGAATCCGATGCCATCCCCATCCGCTTTGACCTAGAAGGACCGGTCGCCTTGCTGGCCAAATCCGGTACGCTCTTTACAAGCGTGAACGGCCAGATGCAGGAGGTACAGTCGCCCGCGCTGGAAATAGAGCCGGGAGAAACCATCTATTGGCAGCCGTTCACAGACGGCGAGCTGACGCAAGACGCCAAACTGCTCTATCAATACAGCGTGGATGACTCCCGCGCCGCCCAGGATACGCTGGAGCTTCGCTGCCTGACGGACTGCGAGGGCCTGTATGCGACAAAAACATATGGCATCTCCAACAACTGGTTCGACGGCATTACAAGTACAGCCCAAGTTCTCTACTCCACGCTGGAAACGGACCTGGAGACAGGTGAGCTGGTGGTCTGCCGCGACGAGGGGACACCCGCAAACAACATTTATGTGATGGATTCAGAGGATTTCCCCACAGAAAAACCCGAAACACCCCCGCAGCAGCTTGGGAAATAGCACACCCAAACGCACAAAGAAGGAGACCGGTCAACCGCCGGTCTCCTCCTCTTTATTTCCGCCGTTTTGCCCTCACTATCGCCGCAGCATTCAGAATCACCGCAACGCCGACCAGAACACTGGCCGCTAATACCACCGCATGAATGGTATCGTCAATTGCGGAAAAATCTCCGATGCCCGCTAAATATTTGATCTCAAGCAGCTGCAATAAAAGTGACAGCGCACACAGGGCAAAGCTCCCGGCGGAAAACAGACAGGGCTGTTTCCTGCTGATGATGCCGGCAAATGCTGATATCCATGCCCCAATGCCCAGGATCAGACTTCCTATCATACAAAAAGACGTCATTTACTTGCCCTCCATGCGGACACGCTCCAGGAGACCCAGCTCTCGCAGTCCTCCGCCGCACGCTCCTGAATCCACGGCAGGATGTCCGGGTCCGTCAGCTGCTCCGACAGCACAGACAGGCCGTCGTAGCCGCTGCGGTCATACAGCAGGTCCTCTACCGCGCTGTAGGCCAGACGGCCCTTTTCCACCTGCGCGGCGTTATATCCGCTGACAAGGGCGTCTACATTACAGTAGTTGAGCAGCAGCCACCATGCCAGCGCCACCGGCGCGGCAGCGCGGAAAAAGCTGAAGCCCCTCCGCCAGATCTTCCCCACCGTCAGCGCAAGGAAAACAGTCAGGACCGCCATCCCCCAATAGGTCAGCATGCGCTTGAAGGACAGCCCGTAAGCGGACACATACAGCGTCATCCGCCATGCGGCGGACACCAGCAGCACCCCCGTCAGCCCCACCAGAACTGTGGACAGCGCCTTCAGCCGCCGGTCCATCCGGTAAAACCAGACCGCCAGTAAAATCAGCGTGATGTTCACACCGGCCAGCCCAACCAGCTGGAAGAATCCGCTGCGGGCGTATTCCGCAAAGCTGATGCCCGCCCGCTGTAAATAGGCCCGGTCCCCGAACAGCGCCACCCCCTGTACCGCCAGGAAGAGGGCATACAGCAGGTCCAACGCTCCCAGCAAAATCACAGCTGGCAGGCCGTCCCGCTCCTTTTTTGCCCGCTCCTCCTGGGGCTTCAGCTCCGTATGGGCGGCAAAATACAGCAGCGAGAACAGAAACGGCATGGCGCACCCTGCCAAAATCAGCCGCAGGACCACCTGACCAAAGTGGCGCTCCAACCAGGCAAGGGCGTCCCCCGCCACCACGGCGAACAGCGCGTCCGCGTCCATCAGCACCATCGTCACCACCCACAGCAGGGGCAGGGTCATCCCCACCCCGGCCAGCACCGGGAGCCAGCGGCCCAGTCCCCGTTTTGTATTCAGGGACTTCACCGTGTCCGCCATCGCGCCGCAGCGGACGAAGGGGGCGCAGACCAGCAGCGCCATGCGCTCCAGCAGCATCCCCGCCCTGTACCACGGCAGGCGGGCCCCGCCGCACATCTCCCATGTCTGGACGGCAATCAGCAGCAGCAGCGCCCACTTGTTCCACCACCGGAACCACTGGTTGGAGAAGATCGTGAAGGTCAGCGCCAGCAGAGTCACAGCCCCCAGCAGGACGCGGCTGCTCCTCCTCTCCATCCCCCCTGTCCCCCGGTAGCAGAACAGCGCCCCATACCAGCCTGCCGCCAGCGCCGTGACGCCGAACCCTGCCCTGCCGTGCCAATCCAGGAAAAAGCTGACCAGCAGGTAGGCCAGCGCCAGGGAGAGCGGCAGCAATCGCCACTCCCGCCGTCCCACCGCCCACGGCTTCCGGGCCGGAATGGCGGGCTGCGGGGTTATGGCTGTCGGATTCGTCGGTTGTTCCATGGTTTTCATGCTCCTTTCCACAAAAAATCCAATATGGCAGCATCTGTCCTGTAAATCCCCTGGTATGGCTGCTCCAGCAGCGCCTTGTTTCCTTCCCGGTACAGGAACAGCGTACTGCTGCCGCCCTGCCGGAAGGTAAAGTCCAGCCGCAGATACTCCTTCGCCAGAGGCCGGTCATGGAGGCTGGCCCGCCCGGTATCCCGCGCCCCGGCCATCTTCTCCAGCAGCTCCGCAATATACCCCGCGTCCGTGTTCTCCACCGCGGCTCCCTCTCCGCTGATAGTCACCTTGCTGATCGCTCCCGCCTCCGGCAGGACAATCCGTCTCCCCGGAAATACCACGCCGCAGGCGGTCAGAATGTATAGCGGCAGCAACAGCATCCCCAGGGCCGCTGTCCGCTTCTTCATGTCTTCTTCTCCCCCACATATTCCAGAATATCCCCCGGCTGGCAGTCCAGCGCCCTGCAGATGGCCTCCAGTGTGGAGAACCGCACCGCCTTCGCCTTGTTGGTCTTCAGAACCGACAGATTGGCGATGGTCACATCCACCTGCTCCGACAGCTGGCTCAGCGACATTTTCCGCTTTGCGAGCATCACGTCAAGATTTACAATAATCGGCATCCCTCTCCCCTCCTCAGATCGTCAGGTCGTTTTCGTCCTTCATGTCGGCGGCCTTGAGCACCAGATGGGACAGCAGAAACGCCGCCAGCGCGATGGCCAGCCCCACCATGCACACCGCCGTCCCCAGCAGCCAGATGGGCGAACCGGCGATGATCTCCAGCGTGACCGTGCCGATCGCGCAGTACCCGGTGTCGATCAGCGCGCACACGCCGATGCCGCTGAGCCAGCGGGCGTTCTGGTGGCAGAAGGAGTTGTCCCGCCCGATCTCCGTGCAGATCTTCCAGAACAGCACCAGCGCGATGGCAATGGGGACCGCGCTCAGGCTGATGGCAATAATCCCCGGCGTCACCAGCCAGGCCAGCTCCGGCTCTTCCAGCCCGATCTCCCGTATCCGGCTGGGAAAAATTGCCGCATAGTACACAGCCGCCATCACCGCCAGAAACGCCACCACGCCCTTGAGCGTCCGCACCAGTCCAACTCTTTTCATCAGGTATCCCCTCCTTGTTGTTGTAACCATATTCTAGCAGACGCATTTCCGTTTGTCAATGTATTTTTATTGATATTCGATAAATTTTTACTGAAAATAGAAAACCGCCAGGATGATACTTCCTGGCGGTCCGCTGTTTTCTTCCTATGCAGCTTTATTTTGCCCGGTACAGGAACGTAACGATCTGTCCTCTCGTACAGGCCGTATCAGGGCTGAACATCCCCTCGCCTGTCCCCGCGGCAATCCCTTTTGCCGCTACCCAGGCTACGGGTTTTGCATAGTAAGCGTCACCGGGGACATCGGTAAAGGTACTCTTGTCTCCGACTGCGGGGGAACCCGCGTTTCTATAGAGGAACGTGGCCAGCTGCCCTCTGGTCGTCGCGTCATCGGGCTTGAACGCAGGCCCGGAGATGATGCTGCGCTCCGCTGCCCACAGCGCCGCGTTGTAATAGTACGCGGACTCCTTGATATCTGTGAAGGGGTTGTCCTGGGATTTGGGCGCGGGAGAGCCCGCCGCCCGCCACAGCAGGGTGATCGTCTGGGCCCGGGTACAGGTCTGGTCCGGGCTGAAGGTGGTCTCCGTCGTGCCGGAAGCGATTCCCTTCTGCACGGCCCACTGTACAGCCTCATAGTAATAGGCATCGGGCTTCACATCGGTAAACTGTACAGGCTTATTGGACACTTCCGGAGCCGCCGCATCCGCTTTTTTATCCGGGCCTGTGCCGGCGGACGCCGCCGGGGCCGTTCTGCCGGCTGCTGCAGGGGCAGCCTTCTGAACGCTGCTGCCTGCCGGCTTGCCGTCTTCCCCGCCAGCGCCCTTGACAAGAGCGCTCAGCTCAGCCGTCAATTTGGTCACGGCATCAATAGAAATATCGCCGCCGTCCAGCAGAGCCTGGGCTTTGTCGATGCAGCCTTCCAGCTGCTCGTTTTTCTTGGGAGAGGAAGCCGCCAGCTTTTTTGCCTCGGCAAGCAGTTTGCGGAGAGCCTCAAGCATTTGCTCCGGTACATTTCCCGCCATTTTACCTCTCGTACATGTATTTTTTCAGGATTTCACAGACATAATAAACGTTTCCCCAATCATTGTCAAGTCAGTTTTCACACGGCTGTAAGAAAGAAAAAATATCCCTTTCCCTTGACATTGGGGCGCAAAAGAGATATATTTCAAATGACTATGAATCATTCAGGGGGACTGCCTATGCGAATCGGACTTGCCTACGCCATGAGCGGAGAAATTGAGAGCATCCTGCAAAGCACCAACGCCAAGCTGCTGGAAACCGTCTGCGGCGTGCCGGTGTATGAGATCGGGCCTGGCATCCTGGCCTACGCCGGCGGCATCGGCAAGGTCAACGCCGCCATGAGCGCGCAGCTGTTTATTGACCGCTATCATCCCGACTGGATCGTCAACGCCGGCGTCGCTGGCAGCTTTGTGGACCAGCCCATCGGCACGGTGGTGCTGGCGGACAGCTTTGTGCAGCACGACGTGGACACCTCCGCCATCGGCGACCCGGTGGGCCTGGTGTCCACGGTGAATCGGGTGGAGTTCCCTACCGACGGCCTGGAACTGGCTAAGGAGATCCTGTCCGGGCTGGGCGCGGAGTACAAAACCGGACGAGTGGCTACCGGCGAGGTGTTTATGACCAAGGGGGCGCGGGCGGACTGGATTGCGGAGACCTTCGGGGCCATGCTCTGCGAGATGGAGGGCGGCGCTGTGGCCCAGGTGTGCCTGCGCAATGAAGTGAAATTCACCGCGCTGAAGTCCGTGTCGGACCGGCTCTGCCAGGACAACAACGCCGGGGAATACTTCAATTTCGGCGAGGCGATGGCCAAGCTGAACACCGTTGTACTGCCCTTCGCACAGGCGCTGTCCAAAGAAAATACATAATTAAGGAGAAACAGTGACATGGAACGTATTGCCAGTTTTCAGGTGGACCACAACACGCTGCTCCCCGGCCTCTACCTCTCCCGCCGGGACGGCGACGTGGTGACCTTTGACCTGCGCTTCAAAAAGCCCAATACCGGCGACCTGCTGACCAACGCGGAGATGCATTCTATCGAGCACATTATCGCCACGCTGCTGCGCAATGGCCGCGCCAAGGACGCCGTCATCTATTTTGGCCCTATGGGCTGCCAGACCGGATTTTACCTGCTTTTTGACGGCAAGCAGCTGAGTCTGGCCGGCGCGGTGGAGCTGGTGAAGGAGACCTTCGCCGCCGGAGCCGCGTTTGATGGGCCCATGCCCGGCAAGAGCGCCGCCGAGTGCGGGAATTATATCAATCTGGACGTTGCGCTGGCAAATAAACAGTGCGCCTATTACGCGGAAGTCCTTCGGGATTGGAACGAGGAACGGCTGGCGTATCAGTAACGGCAGGAAAAATGCCCTGGAAGCAGTTCGCAGCTGTACTTCCAGGGCACTTTTGCATCTTCATTATTTTTTTACAATCGCTATCTGGTCAAGGAGCTGCAAAAGTTCTTCTTTGGTATACCCGTCCTTATCACTCTCCGAAATCGTCAGCCGGAGCTCATACAGCGTAGCCAACTCGATCTTTTTCATCTCAGATTCACTTGGCATCTTCGCGGCCTCCTTTCCATGTGGTAATCCTATTATATACCAGATTTCACACATTGTCGAGCACTTTTTCCTGCATCATTCAATTTCTTTCCGCGCACTGTTCATCACCCAGAAATAGCTTGGAATCAGAATCATATCCGCACCGGCCCAGGCCAGAATCTCCGCATAGAGTATCCCGTTCTCGCCGAACATCGCCGGCAAAATCAGCGCCGCGCCGGTGCGCATCACGAACTCCGCCAGGCCGGACACCATCGGCAGCACCGTGTTCCCCATGCCCTGGATGCAGCTGCGGGTCAGATGCAGCACATACAGGACCGGCAGGCAGACCGCCATGATGGCCAGATAGTGGTACCCCACCGCAAGCGCCCGCAGGGTCTCCCCCGCGTCCGCGGGCAGGAACCATGCCAGCATCCACTTCCCAAAGGCCAGCATGGCGGCGGCAATCACCACCGACGTGATCAGCGCGATGACCAGCCCGGCCCGGATCCCCTGGGAGATCCGCCGCAGCTTCCCGGCCCCCAGGTTCTGCCCGGTATACGTGGTCATGGCGTAGCCGTAGGAGGTGGCCGCCACCTCCAGCACGCCGTAGAGCTTGTTGGTGGCGGTGAAGCCGGCGATAAAGGGCACGTCAAAGCCGTTGACGATGGTCTGTGTAATCATGCCGCCAATGGCGATGACGGTATTCTGAAACGCCATCGGCGATCCCAGCATCATCAGCCGCCCGCACAGGCTGGCCCGGATGTCCCAGTCCTCCCGGCTGATATGCAGCACCTCGATATGGCAGATATGCCATACACAGTAGATGGCCGACAGACACTGGGCGATAATGGTCGCCGCCGCCGCGCCCTCCACGCCCCAGCCGAACCCCATCACAAACAGCAGATCCAGCGCCACGTTGGTCAGGGACGCGATCACCATCGCAATCAGCGGCGTGCGGCTGTTGCCCAGAGAGCGCAGGATGGACGCCGCCAGATTGTAGGCCATCACCACCGGCAGCCCGCCGAACATAATGCGCAGATAGGCCATGGAAATAGGGCGGATTTCCGCCGGTACCTTCAGCAGGCTGACCGCAGGTCCCGCCAGCGCCTCGCTGGCAATGGTCAGGGTCACGCCGCACAGGACCGCCAGAAAAAGGGAGTTGGTCATGGTCCGGCGCAGCTTTTCGTACTGCCCCGCGCCGAAATTCTGGGCCATCAGGATGGAAAAGCCCTGGGTAAACCCCTGGATCGCGCCCAGGGTCAGCCAGTTCAGCCAGTCCACCGCCCCCAGCGCCGCCAGCGCGTCAATGCCCAGCACCTTCCCTACCACCGCCGTATCCACGACGGTGTACATCTGCTGGAAGATGTTCCCGGCCATCAGCGGGAGCGAGAAAAACAGCAGCAGCGTCCACGGATTCCCGGTGGTGTGGTCACTGGTCCTCATCCACTTTTTCAGTCCTGTCTGCTCCATATCCTATTGCTCCATCTCTCAGGGAATGGGGGGCGTCCACCAGTTCTGGTTGTAAAGGTCGGTAAAGCGGTAGGTACACCGCAGCTCTCCGCCCTCCAGCGGCACGTCGCTGACGGTCAGCTCCTCCTCTGTAACCGTAATGGGCTCGCCCATCAGATAGCTGTCCTGATAGCCGCCGTCATAGCTGTAGTAATCGCACAAAAACTCCAGGGTATCGCCGGGCTGCAGCTCCGTGCCGCTCTTCGCCACCGTGTCGGTCTCCCCCGCCGTATACACGGCGCGGACGCCGGTTACATAGCCGTAGGGCTGCTCGTTGTCGAAAGCCAGCAGCAGCTCCGCCCGCTGCCCGTTGTGCAGCACCGGCACCCGGCCTGTGATGGTGTAGTTCTCCCCGTCGTCCACGGTGGACGTGTGGTAGTAGGCCACCGGCTGGCCGTCGATGGCAAGCCATGTGCCGTCGTTGACCCCCAGCAGCGCACCGGTATCGTCAAAGTCATAGACGTTATCCAGGCCCATGTCGATATAACCCGCGCCGTCGTCATAAAACAGGTTCAGATCCAGGGTCTGCACCAGCCCCCACTGATCCTCGCTGAGGGTGACCGACGGCGTGCCGTCCGCGTTGGCGGTCCACACCAGCGCGCCGGGGTCGAAGCTGTTTTCCGACAGATACTGGACCGTCTCCTCCAGATCCAGCGCCCGGTCGTCCAAAAAGGCGGTATTATCGCTGGTCAGCCCGGCAATACGTCCAAAGCCGCCGCCCAGGAACGCCTCCAGCAGCTGGGACACCGCCGCTGCGTCTCCCGCGCCGCCGCCCAGCGTCCCCAGCAGGGACGGCAGCGGCGATGCCGTGCCGCCGGACGCCGCCTGGCCGCTGACTTCCAGACTGGCAAACTGCTTGATGCAGCGGGCGTACTCCGCGTCCATGCCGATCTGCTGGTAGGAGGCCACCGCCCGATCCACGTTGGAGAGCTTCTGGTACGGGAAGTAGATGGAGACGCCGTAGGCGTTGGTCATGTTGGAGGACGTGCGGTTGTACTTCACCGCACTGAGCAGCGCGTCCGCCAATGCCTTGCCTTCAGCCGTTCCCAGGTTCCGGGCCAGATGGACCAGGTCGATCTGGTCGATGCGGCTGGACTGGGCAAACTCGCGGGCGCCGCTACGGGCGCCGGAGACGGTCTGATACTCCTTTGCCTGGATGAGCTGGCTGGTAGACTGGGCAAATGCCGTCAGCTTGGCGGGGACGGTTTTCTCCAGCTCCGCCAGATCAATCACAGACAGAGTGGTCAGCTGCCCCCGGCATTTCTGGGCGCATACATCCACGAAGTCGTCCACAATTTTCTGCCCGATCTCGATGGTGGGTTTTGATGTGTTCTTGCCGAACTCCGTGAGCCAGTTGGTATAATACCAGCCCACACCCGGCTCCGTCTCCTCGGATGCGATCAGGTAGTCGGCGTAGGGCGTCAGCATGAGGGCGGTCTCCGCCGTGGCCATGAGGCAGGCGTCAAAGCCGATGAAATCGAAGGTCACGCCGGCGTTTTTCAGGGCCGTGTTGATGCCCGCCAGCCCCATGGAACCGCTGGAGGCGAATTTCTCATCGTAGCCGTAGCCGCTGATAGAGCCTCCGCCGTGGTCCCAGAAAATCAGCTCGTAGCGGTCCGCCGGGTAATTTTTCGCGCACCACTGGATGTACCCCGTCAGCGTGTCGGGATCGGTCATGGGCACGCTGCCCAGGTCCTTTTGCAGGCAAACCATGCCGCCGTCCCGGACCTGCCAGATCTGGTTGGCAGAGCTGCTGACCAGATTGTTTTTCCAGCCCTTGCAGCCGCCGGTATACACCAGCAGATTGATATTCTGCCCCAAATCGGCGGCCAGCATCTCCTGCAGGTCGGAGGTGCCCATCCCGCTACGGGATTCCAGGTCCGTGCCGCACATATAGACCATGATCGTGGCGGTATCCCTGCCATTACCCAGCAGTTTGGTCCGTTTTTCCCTGGCCTCCGGCGCGACCTGTGTGTTGAGCCGCCCGGTGTTTGCGCCGCCCTGCCAGCCGCTGGAGACGCTACCGCCGTTCAGCCCGCCCAGCAGTGCGGATAAATCGCCGCCTGCGCTCTGACCGGGCTGCTGTATCTGTGACGGGGGCTGCGTCTGACCGCCGGACTGTCCGCCGCCGCTCAGCAGCGTACCCAGTCCACCGCCGCCCAGCAGCAGTACCGCCAGCAGAATGAGCAGCTTCATGCCGCCGCCGGAGCGCGTGCCGCGCTGCCCGGAGCCGCCGGACGGCTCTCGCCGGTCCGAATAGCCGCCGGAATCGCCGACGGGGCCGGTGTGCAGACCTTCGCCCCGCTTATTGACTGTTTTTCCGGGGCCGGTTACATTTTTTTCCCGTCCCCTGGGTCTATTGTTATTCATCTCCGTCTGTCCTCCTCAAAGCTCGTCCGCCGGTTGTATGGCGGCGGATATCTTTCTGTATTCTACACAGCTTGATGGGAAAAAGCAATGACAAAATGAAAGAATATTGTTACGGACGGTAGGTCTCCCTGATAAACGGCTCTTCGATTCCGGTATCCACCAGAAGATGGTATTTTCCGGGATGCCGGTAGGCGTTGCCCTGTACTTCAACGGCGCGGTACCGGCGCAGCTGCCCCACATCCAGCCGGGCAAGATAGACGCCCTCCTCCCCGCCGGATTGCAGAATGCAGGTGTCCCGCGAGCCCTCCCCTCCCGGAAGATAGGCCACGCCGTCAAAAACGCTGGAGCCGCCGTTGCAGTCCGGGACAGTCTCAGGGTAATTGCAGGTGGCCACCGCCAGCATATTTTCATACGCTCTGGCCCGCAGCTGTGACAGGCGGTTGAGCTCCATGGGGCAGGCGTTGGGGACAAGAATCAGCTCCGCCCCCTTCAGCATCAGGATTCTTGCGCTCTCCGGGAACTCCCTGTCGTAGCAGATCATCGCCCCAACCTGGATTTCGCCGCAGGCCGTATCAAGGGTGGCGACATAAAAGTCGTCGCCGGGCGTCAGGTTCCGTTCCGCGTCAAAGTCGCAGGTATGCACCTTCGCATAGGTCAGTTTCCGCCGGCCAAACCGGTCAAAGAGAACCAGCGTATTACGCGGGGCCGGTTCGTACGCCTCCAGCAGCGTGATCCCGATACACATGGCAAGCTCCCGTGCCAGTTCCCCGAAGGCTGAGACAAAATCGCCGTCCGCGGGAATAGCCTCCGCCACCCACTGGGCGGCGGGCCGGCCATAGATGCGATAGCCATTGCTCCACATTTCGGGAAAGAGCGCGATGTCCGCCCCCAAATCCTTTGCTCTTCTGCAATAAGCAATCCCCTTTTCAAGATTTTCCGCCAATGTGCCGCAGGGGGATATCTGCAGCAGGGCTATTTTTAAGCTGTCCATTGTTTTGTGTCCTTTCCGGTCATAAGCGGCAGACCATCGTATACTCTTCTTCGTTTTCGGCAACAGTCACAAATCCTGTTTTCCGATACATTTTTACAGCATAGTTGGCTTTTTGGACGGAGAGCGAAGTCTGCCGGTAACCGCTCCGTTTCAGTCTGCACAACATTTCCCGCATTAAAGCAGTACCGATCCCCAGTCCCCTGCAGTCTTTCAATAGGGATATTGCCAATGACGGGGTCTCATCATCGATATGCCCGTAGTCGTTCATCACACGGGCCCATACTGCGCCAATAATTCTGCCGTCCACTTCCGCTACCAAGCCGATATCATCCTTTTTTCTTCCGAATTCCTCGATGTATACCTGCAATTCAGGCCGCTGGATGATGGATTTCGGCGGTGCGGTCATCCCCTTCGGAACATAGATTGCCTCGTACAAAAAATCTTCCAGCAGATGGTATTCTGTCTCTTTTATTTCTCTGATGATGTAGTCCATCCATACCTCCTCTCTCAAGCATAGGGCTTGTCCGCCGGGATTCATGCCATATTACGTATATTTTCCAACGTCAGCGGTTGCCACGGAATCACAATCTCCTCCGCATCGAAATAAGACTTCTTCCATTCTTCAAACGCCGCGCCGTCTACAGGAGTAGCGTGGGGCGGAACGTCATCCGTCAGAATATAGTAGACAATTCCATCTCTATCCAGATCCGCTTCCGTCGGAAACGGAACGCCGTCCCAATCCGCGCCCTCCCGTTTGTCCCAGGCATTGGTCCGGGAAATTCTGTCATAGGTATCCGTATCCGGATGGTACTGATACACAGTAAAAGGCCAAAAAACATCCACAGCTCGACTTTGGTTGTTATGTGCAGGAGAGCGAATCACGCCGTTGTCATAAAGTACCGCGCTATACCAGTCTGAAAATTCCATAAAAACCCCACTGTCAAAGCCATAGATTGTTAGAACCTGCTCGTGGGTCGTGTGTGGTGTGTACTTGGTCACCAGTTCATCTTCTCCGTCGCCGTCTATGTCGAATAGTGCAAAACAATTTTCGGGAAGCATCTCACAGAAACCGCTGTTGGCATTTGATTCATAATAATCAGTACATAGCTCTACCAGAGCCCCCTTGTACGCCCCTAACATAATCTCACGGTCCGTCCGGCGGGAAACTGCCGTGTTTTCTGCCGATGCCGACATAGCCCGCCTTTTCCGCGCCGCCGGAGACTCTGGCGTTTCTTCGTCCTCCAACGTCACACCAAGACTGTCCAAAATATCCTCTGACAGCTGGAAATAGTAAACCGGCAAAATCCTGGCCCCGCCCAAGTAGGAATCCCACCATGCGTTGTAGACATCATTGTCTACAGGGTTTTCCACTTCCAGCGTTTCGTCACCGATATAGTAAACCATGCCGTCGCCATCCAAATCCGCTTCTGTTGGAAAGCTGTAAGCATATGTGTCCCGTGCGCTTGCCCCACCAAGCTCTTTGTGGGACTGTAGACTATACAGGAAATACGGCCAGATGGCGCAGTTCGGTCCCTGCGCATGGGATATTGGCACCCAGACAATGCCATTGTCATAAAAACGCGGAGTGGGCCGGAAACTTTCGTAAAATGAACCGTCTGTGTTATAAATTTCTGTTATTTGCTCTGTTCCGCCGACGGTTGTAAGTTCTGTAATCAGTTCATCCTGCCCATCACCATTTATGTCATAAACAGCAAACCGGTTCCTGGATATGTCCGAGGAGTCACTCAGGCGCCGTTCTTTGCACTTCTTAACAAAATCCTGTAAAACCTGTCTCTGCTGTTCTGACAGATCCTCTGGACGGAATTCGGTGGAGATTTCATAGGGGCTGTGCAGTTTACCAGAGGAAAAATACATACTATAGGTCGAATAGTCCAGAGAAGCGGTATACGTAAACACAGTTTCATCACAGGGGGGCAGGGTACCGCTGCGGGTCTGCAAAATCGTTCCGTCCTGGAAGGAGTAGGAGGCCGCATCGCCACTGAGGAACCCTTTTTCAGGCTCTTCTTCCCACTGAAAACCTGAGAGGTCCAGCAGAATGTTCTCTTCTCCGGCGGCAATGTAGGCCGTGCCGTCTGCGTAAAATTGGAAGACGTCGCTGGAGTAATAGTCATCAACAGCAATCTCTGCGGAATACGTTTTCTCGCGGAGACCCTGCCATTTCTGACCGGGCCGCGCATAGATGGTCAGACCCCCATAGCCGCCGTCCGCCACCCTGCCGTACAGGACCGCCAACTCCCGCTCCCCATCGCCGTCAAAATCCTCAAAATGCAGCTCCGGCAAAGTCATGTCCGCCCGGTCAACCAGCGGATCGCTGATCTCCTGAAAATAATTTCCATAGCGCAGCCATTTCTTTTCCTGCTGCGTGTCATAGTAGGCCGCAATATCGAACTCCGGGAGCTCCGCCACAAGCCAGACATCCGTATCCGCTGTTTCCGGCGTGACGAGCTGCACGGGCAGACTGGCAAGATCCGGCAGGGTCTCGTCCTTCGTTACCGCGACCGCGCCGGAATGGATATCCTCCCAGTACCCGCCGCACCAGGAATAAATCACGGTCTCCCCTGTCACACACGGGGAACCGCCGGCCACATCATGATGCCGGTAATAGATGGATACCGCATAATTGTCCTTCCACCTGGTTTCTTTGATCTCCGGCAGCATATCCAGCGCGGATATGTCCTGCTCGAATACCTGGAAGTGTTTGCCGTAGCGGAGATATACCTTTGCGTCCCCACTGTCGCGGTAAAGCGCGATATCCTTCCCCGGCAATTCCCCCAGCAAATTGAAGTCATAGCCCTGCGCAATCATTGAGAGATCCATCAATTCTTCCGACAGATTCTGGTCCTCCGACAGCAGCTGGAAACGGATCCAGTGGTGTCCGGCGGGGTCGATCCCCAGATTTTCATCAATATAGTCCAGCAAAACCGGGCCGTCTCTCTCCCACTCCGGCAAAGACCACTCCCCGGTCTCCCCGTCGTACAGCAGATAGCCCGTCTCACAGGATTCCTCCCACCTGCCTTCCAACTGGAAGGTGCAGTCCGCTTCGAATGCCGCCGCCCGGTCCCCGGTGACAAGGTCAAAGCGGGATTCTACGATTGTAACTGCATTGATCCGGAAGTCCTTTCCGTCATTTTTCAGTTTTTCTTCCAGCAGCTGACCGGTCATGGTGATGTACCCGTTTTCAACCTCCTGCTCCTGTATCGATTCTGTTTCCTCCGGCGGCTCCTCCTCCGGTGCGGCCGTACACCCGGCGAGCGTCAGACCAATCAGGATACAGATGACAGCTGTGACCACGTGTGTTCGATTCATTGACAATTCCTCCTTGACAAATAACTCCAGATGTATCATGATAGGCTCAGCTATCAGGTCCTGCCGAATGCAGTTACTGGTATATCGGCAGCAGTTTTATATATGTAAAGTGTCAGTTGCAAGAATTGTCATAAAAAGATGGGAGCAGCTATGGAAATCCGATACATCCACCCCGCCGACAGCAGACCGGCAATCAGCCGGGTCTATGAAAAAAGCTGGAAATATGCCTATCAGGGCATTATCCCCCAGGCCTACCTGGATTCCATCCCAGAGGGGCGTTGGGCGGATAATCTGGACCGCTCTGGCCTGCATACGCTGCTCTGCGTTGACGGCGGCAGCATTGTGGGAACCAGCAGCTTCTGCCGGTCCCGATGGGCGCAATACGACGGCTGGGGCGAGGTTGTTTCTATCTACCTTTTGCCTGATTACATGGGAAAGGGTCTGGGACGGCTTCTTATGAATCGCACGGTTTGGGAATTGTTCCAATTGGGATACCCAAACATCTTTTTATGGGTTCTTGAGGAAAATACCAGGGCAAGGGCATTTTATGAGCGGTTCGGTTTCCGGCAGACGGATGACGTCTTGACTGACTCCATTGGCAATCGGAATTTGCGGGAAATCCGATATGCGCTGCAATCCGGCAGTTGACAAACCTCCGTGTATATACTAAAATAAATTGCCTGTCTATAATCCACAAAATAAAAGACAGACAATGGAGGCGATTGCCATAGACAGCAACAAAACCTGTTTTCAACGAGGCATACGGGATGGCATGCCCATCGCCCTGGGCTACTTCGCCGTATCCTTCACCCTGGGCCTGGCGGCCAAAAACGCCGGCTTCTCCGCCCTCCAGGCTATGATCGAGAGCCTGACCAACAATGCGTCCGCCGGGGAATACGCCGTCTTCTCCCTGGCCGCCGCCGGGGCCAGCTATTGGGAGGTGGCCATTATGACCCTGGTCACCAACGCCCGCTATCTGCTCATGTCCTGCTCTCTCAGCCAGAAGCTGGCGCCGGACACCCCCCTGCTCCACCGCATGCTGGTTGCCTACGACATAACCGACGAGGTCTTCGGCGTCTCCATCGCCGTACCCGGACGGCTGAACCCCTGGTACACCTACGGCGCGATGAGCATGGCAATTCCCGGCTGGGGCTTCGGCACCTTCCTGGGCGTAGCGGTGGGCAGCATCCTGCCGCTGCGGCTGGTCAGCGCCCTCAGCGTGGGGCTGTACGGCATGTTCCTGGCCATTATCGTTCCGCCTGCCCGTGACAACCGGGTCGTGCTGGGCGCGGTGCTGCTCAGCTTCGCCGCCAGCTTTGTTTCCAGCCGGTGGGCCCTGCTGGCGGGCATCTCCTCCGGCGTCAAGACCATCATCCTGACAGTGGTCATCGCCCTGGGCGCGGCGGTCCTGTTCCCCATCAAAGACGAGGAGGCGTCCCCATCATGAACATATGGATGTACATACTGGTTTCCGCCGGCGTCTCCTACCTCATCCGCGTCACACCTCTGGTGCTCATCCGCCGGGAGATCACCAACCGCACCCTGCGGTCCTTTCTCTACTACGTCCCCTATGTGACGCTGGCGGTCATGACCTTCCCGGCCATCATGGAGGCCACCCAGAACCCGGTTGCCGGACTGCTGGCGCTGCTGGCGGGCATCCTTCTGGCCTGGCGGGGCGGCAGCCTGTTCCTGGTGGCCGTGGCCTGCTGCCTGGTGGTGTTTGTATCGGAATGGTTCCTGATTTGAACAGCTTGTCAAAAGCAGTACGGCCCGGATGGTAAAAGTCGTCCGGGCCGTACTGCTTTTTTATTCTTCCCTGTCATCCGGCTGCAGCAGGAATTCCGTCAGCGACTTTGTCATGGCGGAAAACAGGGCGGATGTGATGGCAATCGTGCCCTCGACCTCCAGCGGAAGCCCCGCCGCGTCCGGCTGCAGCTGCCCGCCGCTGAAGGGGATCCGGCGGATAAACGCAATCACCGAGCGGTACTGCCGCACAAAGGCGTTGTACATCTCCCGCACAGCCTCCTCAGTGTGCTCCTCCGGCAGCAGGCGCTGGATGCTGGAAATGCTCAGGCTTCCCTTCAGCGTGCAGATGATCACCAGGTACGCGATGTGACACCGGGAATATTTCTTCTTCACCGGCGGCGGCATCACCCGCAGCCGCACATAATTATTGATGATGCTGGCGGTAATGGATTTTTCGTCCGCCCCCCGGTTCATCAGGGACAGATACCGCGTCAGCAGTATAATCACCTGGTCCATATATAAATCCAGCTGCGGCAGTGCGTCCCAGTCCGGCAGGTCGAATTGGGACAGACTTTCGATCCACTCGTGATACCGCTGGCGGGTCCCTTCTCTTTCAGTCCACATGGCGTCCTCCACCTTCTCTGTTGGGCCTAGTATAGACGATTTGTGCGTATATTGCAAGATGTTTCCTCCAAAAATAATACAAGAAAAAGGCTTGACATATTATCCACAGCGTTGTATACTAATATTGGATATTAGATATTATAACTTCTTAAATCAGAAAGGTGGTCCCTATGGAAATAAAGAAAGTAAAAAGGCCCCAGACCCTTGGTGAGGAAATCGCCAACGCGGTCTCCCACGGCGCCGGCGCGCTGCTGGCCCTGGCCGGCGTGGTGCCGCTCATTGTGCGCGGGGCTACGACCGGTTCCGCCAAGACCGTTTTCAGCCTGACGGCCTACGGGCTGAGCCTGATTCTGTTGTACACCGCCTCTACAGTGTACCACGCTGTCCGGCGTCCCGACCTCAAGCGCGCCCTGCGGGTGATGGACCACTGCTCCATCTTCATCCTCATTCTGGGGACCTATATCCCCATGTCGCTGCTGGTGGTGGGCGGAAAAACCGGCTGGATGCTGTTTCTCACCAACACCACCCTGGCGGTTGTTGGCATTACCCTCAACGCCATTGACCTCAAGCGCTTCGACAAAGTGTCCCTGGTGCTGTACGCCCTGATGGGCTGGCTGGTGGTGCTGGCGCTGAAAGCCATCCTGGCGGCGCTGCCGCCGCTGGGTATGGGGCTGCTGGCAGCGGGCGGCGTGGCCTATACGGCGGGAATCATCTTCTACAAGTCCCAGCGGCATTACATGCACTTTGTCTGGCACCTGTTCGTTCTCGCCGGGAGCATTCTGCAGTATATCTGCATTGCGCTCTACTGCGTATGAAACCGGCACAATAGGGAAAAGCGGATGGCGGCGGGCCGTCCGCTTTTTTATCAGCCGCGCTGTCTGGAAAATTTTTCTTGTATTCTCACAAAAGCTATTTTATAATGAAGATAAAGCTACAAGCAGTCCTGCAGAGCATCATGTCAAATTCTTTTTGTGAGGAGAACCATATGTCGAACTTCACCAAATGGAAACGCGCCCTGCTGCTTGCCGGCAAAATAGCAATAGGGAGCAGCCTGGCCATCTACAGCGCCGAATTACTTCACCTGCAATTCTCATCATCCGCTGGAATTGTCACTCTGCTGACGCTCATTACCACCAAAAAAGGCACCCTAAAGCTCTCCATCGCCAGAGTAATCACCTTTTTCCTGGCTGCCGGTGTCGCATCCATTACGTTCCTGCAAATCCAGAGCGAGTGGTTGGCCTACGGCCTCTTCGTGCTCCTTGTGGCCTTCATCAGCGAGATGATGGGTTGGCGGGCCACGATCTCAACCAACGCAGTCATTGGCACACACTTTCTCACGAACAAGGATTTTTCTCCGGATTTTTTTCTCAACGAGTTCCTGCTGGTAGCGATTGGGATTCTCTTCGCTTTTCTGCTGAACATGTTCCAGGATATCCAGGGTGAAAAAAAGCACTTTTCCGAAAAGATCCACCAGCTGGAGCAAAGAATGCAGGGCTTGATTGAGGAGATAGCAAAATACCTCTCCAATGAGCCCACCAGAAAAGGAATCTGGCGGGAACTGACCGCCGTCCAGACACAGCTGCAGAATCATATGGAGGAGGCCTATGAATACGAGGGAAACACCTACAGTGAGGACGCCGCCTACTATGCCCGGTACTTCGAGATGCGTCTGAATCAGTGCCGCATTCTGCACAATCTCCAAAACGAGATGCAGAAAATCAAGGCCATGCCGCTGCAGGCTGAGATTGTGGCGGAATACATACGCTATATGAACCAACATGTAACAGAGCTGAACGAACCGTCCCTGCAGCTTCGCTGCCTGGACATCTTTCTGCAGATGAAAGAGCAGCCACTGCCTGTCAGCCGTTCGGAATTTGAAAGCCGGGCCGTCCTCTACCACATCCTGATGGATTTGGAGGAGTTCCTGCAGGAAAAGCAGCGGTTTCTTGAAAAAGAGGGGAAGATTTCCGCTTAAAGCGCACACAAGAAAGCGGCGCAGCTCTTCAGCTGCGCCGCTTTTGCTATGCAGTTAAAACAAATTACTCGTTGATGTCGATAACAACACCGGAGCCAACGGTACGACCGCCCTCACGGATAGCGAAGCGCAGACCCTTCTCGATAGCGATGGGGGTAATCAGCTCCACCTTCATATCGACGTTATCGCCGGGCATGCACATCTCAACGCCGTCAGGCAGAGTGATGACGCCGGTCACGTCGGTGGTACGGAAATAGAACTGGGGGCGATAGTTGTTGAAGAAGGGGGTGTGACGACCGCCTTCGTCCTTGGACAGGACGTACACCTGACCCACGAACTTGGTGTGGGGGTGAATGGAGCCGGGCTTAGCCAGAACCTGACCGCGCTCGATATCGGTCTTGGCAATACCGCGCAGCAGGCAGCCCGCATTGTCGCCAGCCTCAACATAATCCAGGGTCTTGTGGAACATCTCCATGCTGGTGACGACGGTGGTGCGCTTCTCATCGGTCAGACCAACGATCTCAACGGTCTCGCCGGCCTTCAGCTGGCCGCGCTCCACACGGCCGGTAGCCACGGTGCCGCGGCCGGAGATGGTGAACACGTCCTCGACGGGCATCAGGAAGGGCAGAGAGTCGTCGCGGGGAGGAGTGGGGATATAGCTGTCAACAGCGTCCATCAGCTCCTTGATGCAGGCATACTCGGGAGCATTGGGGTCGTTGGACTCGCTGACCAGGGCGTTCAGAGCGGAACCCTTGATGATGGGGATGTCGTCGCCGGGGAACTCGTAGGAGCTCAGCAGCTCGCGCACTTCCATCTCAACCAGCTCCAGCAGCTCCTCGTCGTCCACCTGATCGCACTTGTTCAGGAACACAACGATGGCGGGCACGCCTACCTGACGGGCCAGCAGCACGTGCTCACGGGTCTGGGCCATGGGGCCGTCAGAACCGGCGATAACCAGGATCGCGCCGTCCATCTGCGCAGCGCCGGTGATCATGTTCTTGATATAGTCGGCGTGGCCCGGGCAGTCGACGTGGGCATAGTGGCGGTTCTCGGTCTCGTACTCCACGTGGGCGGTGTTGATGGTAATACCACGCTCTCTCTCTTCGGGAGCCTTGTCAATGCTGGCGTAGTCGGTGTAGTCGGCCTTGCCGTCAAAAGCCAGGAACTTGGTGATGGCAGCGGTCAGAGTGGTCTTGCCGTGGTCAACGTGGCCGATGGTGCCGATGTTGACATGGGGCTTGGTTCTTTCAAATTTTTGCTTAGCCATTTTGGAAAATCCTCCTTAACAGTTGAGTGAAAATGGTTTGGGGAGAGCGTAAATACTATAACGCTCTTATTTTACAACAGATTCTGGGAAAAAGCAATCCCAAAAAACAATTCTCCGCCGGTAATTTTACGGCTTGGGAGCTCTCTCCCCCATCCGCTTACCGCATGGCCCGCGCGCCTACGCGCTGGTCAATGATCTTCTCGCGGATATTCTTGGGAATCTCGATATAGTGGCTGGGCTCCATGGTGTACTGTCCGCGGCCCTGGGTCCGGGAACGCAGGTCGGTGGCATAGCCGAACATCTCGCTGAGCGGCACAAAGGCGTCGATCTGCTGTGCGCCGGAGCGGGCCTCAAAGCCCTGGATCTGTCCGCGGCGGCTGTTGAGGTCGCCGATGACATCACCCATATACTCCTCGGGCACAATGACGCACACCCTCATGATGGGCTCCAGCAGCGTGGGATCCGCCTTCTGGCAGGCCTCCTTGAAGGCCATGGAACCGGCAATCTTGAACGCCATCTCAGAGGAGTCCACCTCGTGATAGGACCCGTCATACAGGGTGACCTTGACGTCCACCACAGGATAACCCGCCACGACGCCGCTGAGCATCGCGCCCTGGATACCGGCGTCCACCGCAGGGATATACTCCTTGGGCACTGCGCCGCCAACCACCTCATTGGCAAACTCGTAGCCCTTGCCGGACTCGTTGGGCTCCAGCCGGATCTTGACATGGCCATACTGGCCCTTGCCGCCGGACTGCCGGGCGTACTTGGTATCCTGCTGCACGGCCTTCTTGATGGTCTCCTTATAGGCCACCTGGGGCGCGCCTACATTGGCTTCCACCTTGTACTCCCGCAGCAGGCGGTCCACGATGATCTCCAGGTGCAGCTCGCCCATGCCGGCGATGATGGTCTGCCCTGTCTCCTCATCCGTGTAGGTGCGGAAGGTGGGGTCCTCCTCGGCCAGCTTCATCAGGGCGATGCCCATCTTTTCCTGGCCGGCCTTGGTCTTGGGCTCAATGGCCACACGGATGACAGGCTCGGGGAACTCCATGGATTCCAGAATAATGGGATGCTTCTCGTCGCAGAGCGTGTCGCCGGTGGTGGTATTCTTCAGACCGATGACGCCGGCAATATCGCCGGAATAAATGGTCTCAATATCCTCCCGGTGGTTGGCGTGCATCTGCACGATGCGGCCAATGCGCTCCTTGTGTCCCTTGGTGGCATTCAGCACGGCAGTACCGGTGTTCACAACGCCGGAATACACGCGGACAAAGGACAGGCGGCCCACATAGGGGTCGGTCATGATCTTGAAAGCCAGAGCGGAGAAGGGTGCGCTGTCATCAGAGGGGCGCTCCTCTTCCGCGTCGGTCTTGGGGTTCACGCCCTTGATGGCCGGAACATCCAGCGGAGAGGGCATATAGTCCACAATGGCGTCCAGCAGACGCTGGATACCCTTGTTGCGGTAGCTGGTACCGCAGGTGACGGGGATCATCTCCACCGCGCAGGTAGCCTTGCGGATGGCCTGACGGATGCGCTCCTCGGGGATCTCCTGACCCTCCAGGTACATCTCCATGATCTCGTCGTCGAACATGCTCACCGCGTCCAGAAGCTTCTCGTGGTACTCCTTGGCCAGATCCTGCATATCGTCGGGGATGGGCTCCTCCCGGATGTCCTTCCCCAGGTCGTCGTAATAGACGTAGGCTTTCATGACCACCAGGTCAACGATGCCCTTGAAATCAGCTTCCTTGCCGATGGGCAGCTGGATGGGCACCGCGTTGCACTTCAAGCGCTCGTCAATCATGCGCAGAACATTGTAGAAGTCCGCGCCCATGATGTCCATCTTGTTGACGTAGATCATGCGGGGCACGTGGTAGTGGTCCGCCTGCCGCCATACGGTCTCGGATTGGGGCTCAACGCCGCCCTTGGCACACATGACGGTCACGCTGCCGTCCAGCACCCGCAGGGAGCGCTCCACTTCGACGGTGAAGTCTACATGGCCCGGTGTGTCGATGATGTTGATGCGGGTCTGGGGAAACTGGTTCCGCATGCCCGCCCAGTAGCAGGTGGTTGCGGCAGAGGTGATGGTGATGCCGCGCTCCTGCTCCTGCGCCATCCAGTCCATGGTGGCCGTGCCCTCATGGGTCTCACCAATCTTATAGTTCACACCGGTATAATACAGGATACGTTCAGTGGTTGTCGTTTTGCCTGCATCAATGTGAGCCATAATGCCGATATTTCTTGTGTTTTCCAGTGATACCTTTCTCGGCATACTGCTCCTCCTAACTTACCAACGGAAGTGGGCGAACGCCTTGTTGGATTCGGCCATCTTGTGGGTATCTTCGCGTTTTTTCACGGCCGAGCCGGTGTTGTTGGCCGCGTCCATGATTTCGTTTGCCAGCCGCTCGGCCATAGTCCGCTCGCTGCGGGCCCGGGCGTAGCTGGTCAGCCAGCGCAGGCCAAGGGTCTGACGGCGCGCGGGGCGCACGTCCATAGGCACCTGATAGGTGGCGCCGCCCACGCGGCGGGCCTTGACCTCCAGGCTGGGCATGATGTTGTCCATGGCGGTGTTGAAAACCTCCAAAGGCTCTTTGTCGGTCTTCTCTTTGACGATGTCAAAGGCGCCGTAGACGATCTTCTGCGCAACGCCCTTCTTGCCGTCCAGCATGATGGAATTGACCAGACGGGTCACCAGAATGCTGTTGTACATAGGGTCGGGCAGAATTTCTCTCTTGGGAACATTACCTCTTCTGGGCACTATGCTTCCCTCCTTCATTAAATTTTATGAGATCATAGGTACTCTCCGGGATCCCTTGAGAGCGCTTCCCGCTCCCCTTCCCGGCGTTCAGCGTGCCAAAGAGGATCTTCACAGTTTATCGTCAGAAAAAACTATCCTATTCGGCAAAGCGCTTTTCGCTCCGAGTCAGAGCTTATTTGGACTTGGGACGCTTCGCGCCGTACTTGGAACGCGCCTGCATCCGGCCCTGCACGCCCTGGGTATCCAGCGTGCCGCGGATAATGTGGTAGCGGACGCCGGGCAGGTCCTTGACACGACCGCCGCGGATCATGACCACGGAGTGCTCCTGGAGCGAGTGGCCCACGCCGGGGATATAGGCGGTGACCTCATAGCCGTTGGTCAGGCGCACACGGGCGATCTTACGAAGAGCGGAGTTCGGCTTCTTCGGGGTCTGGGTACGCACCGCGGTGCATACGCCGCGCTTCTGGGGAGAAGGCAGGTCGGTCTCCTTGTTCTTCAGGGTGTTCAGGCCATACTGCATGGCAGGACTGTTGGACTTGTAGCTTGCCTGCTGCCGGCCCTTGCGAACCAACTGATTGAAAGTAGGCATAGTTTTCTCCTTTCTTTAAAAATATTGGGGAACGGAAACCCGCTCCTATCTATTTTTTCAGGAAACATGGAAATTATCCTGAAAAAACCAAAACAATCAATCCAGAACAGCCACCACCGCAGCGCCCACCTGGATTCCGGCGGCCTGGCCCAGCTGGCGCATGGTAAACTCCACCCGTACTGGGATCTCCCTCTCGCGGCACTGCTCCAGAAGCGGTCCGGTCAGCGCCGGGTCCGCGTCGTTGGCAAGGAACACCTCTCTGGCCAGGCCGGATCGGACTGCCCGGCTGGATTGCTTGACGCCGGTTACCTTTTCCTTTCCCGCCAGTTCCTTCAGCAAGGTGATTCCCCCTGTTTGGATTAGAAAAAATTTCGCGAAAATCTTTCCACGCAATTTTGCATTGTATCATACTCTCCCAGGTAAGTCAAGCATTATTTTCCCAAATTTGCGGGATTTTTCGCAGGAAATCAGCGCCGTTTCTGGTGCGCGCCGCTTCTGCGGCTGAAACACCGCTGTTCCGACGAAAGCGCGCCGGCACAGCGGTGTTCTTGTTTACCACACGATGGTGGCAAAATAATCCTCCGGCGTCTCGGCCCGGCGAATCATCTCCACGCCGCCGTCCTCCTTCAGCAGCAGCTCCGCGGAGCGCAGCTTGCCATTATAATTGTAGCCCATGCAGTGGCCGTGGGCCCCGGTGTCGTGGATCACCAGCAGGTCCCCTGTCTCGATTGCCGGCAGCGGGCGGTCAACAGCAAACTTGTCGCAGTTCTCGCACAGCGCGCCGGTGACATCGTAGGTGTGGTCGCAGGGGGCGTCCTCCTTGCCCATGACGGTAATGTGGTGATAGGCCCCATAAACCGCCGGACGCATCAGGTCCGCCGCGCAGGCGTCCACGCCGATATACTCCTTATAGATGTGCTTTTCATGGATGGCCCTGGTCACCAGGCACCCATAGGGCCCCATCATATACCGCCCCAGCTCGCTGCACAGTTCCACATCCCCCATTCCTGCGGGGACCAGGATCTCCTCGTACTTCCGCCGCACGCCCTCGCCCACGGCGGCGATGTCGATGGGCTCCTGCTCCGGCAGGTACGGTATGCCGATGCCGCCGGAGAGATTGATATACCGGATCTGGCAGCCGGTCTCCTCCTGCAGCTCCACCGCCAGCCGGAACAGGATCCCCGCCAGCTCCGGGTAGTATTCATTAGAAATTGTATTGGAGGCCAGAAACGCATGGAGGCCAAAATGCCTGGCTCCCTTCCTTTTCAGCGCCCGGAAGGCCTCGGTCAGCTGGGCGCGGGTCATCCCGTATTTGGCCTCGCCGGGGGTATCCATGACCTGAAACCCCTCCTTGCTCTCCCCCAGGGTAAAGACGCCGCCGGGGTTGTAGCGGCAGAAAACAGTCTCCGGAATACAGCCGATGGACCGCTCCAGAAAATCCACGTGGGTGATGTCGTCCAGATTGATGATGGCGCCCAGCCGGTGGGCCAGCTGGAATTCCTCCGCCAGGGTGTTGTTGGAGGTAAACATGATCTCATGGCCTTGGAAGCCGCATTTTTCCGCCAGCATCAGTTCCGTCAGGCTGGAGCAGTCCACGCCGCAGCCCTCGCTCTTCAGCACTTTGAGAATAGCGGGCGTGGGGGTGGCCTTGACGGCAAAATATTCCCGGAAGGAGCGGTTCCAGGCAAAGGCCTGATTGAGTCCTCTGGCGTTGGCGCGCATGCCCTTCTCGTCATAGAGGTGGAAGGGCGTGGGATACTTGGCGGCGATCTCCTCCAGCTGCGCCTTGGTGACAAAAGGTGTTTTCATACTTGCGTTATCCTTCTCGATGATTAGAAATCGGCTGTGCCTACCGTTCTGGGATGGGGCAGCACGTCCCGGATGTTGCTGACGCCGGTGAGGTACATGACCATGCGCTCAAAGCCCAGGCCAAAGCCGGCGTGGCGGCAGGAGCCATAGCGGCGCAGGTCGCAGTACCACCAGTAGTCCTCGGGGTTCATGCCCAGCTCCTTGATGCGGGCCTCCAGGACGTCCAGCCGCTCCTCGCGCTGGCTGCCGCCAATGATCTCGCCGATGCCGGGCACCAGACAGTCGGTGGCGGCCACGGTCTTGCCGTCGTCGTTGAGGCGCATATAGAACGCCTTGATCTCCTTGGGGTAATCGGTGACAAAGACGGGGCGTTTGAAGACCTGCTCGGTGAGATAGCGCTCGTGCTCGGTCTGGAGGTCACAGCCCCACTCCACCTTATAGTCGAATTTGTCGTTGTTCTTCCGGAGAATCTCCACGGCCTCGGTGTAGGTGACCCGGCCAAAATCAGAGGTGGCCACATGCTCCAGGCGCTCCAGCAGGCCCTTGTCCACAAAACTGTTGAAGAACGCCATTTCCTGGGGGCACTTCTCCATGACAGTACGGATGATGTGCTTGATCATAGCCTCCGCGATCTCCATATCGCCCTGGAGGTCGCAGAACGCCATTTCCGGCTCGATCATCCAGAACTCGGCGGCATGGCGCTGGGTGTTGGAGTTCTCCGCCCGGAAGGTGGGGCCGAAGGTATACACGTCGCCGAAGGCCATGGCAAAGTTCTCCGCGTTGAGCTGGCCGGACACGGTCAGATTCGCCCGCTTGCCGAAAAAGTCCTGGCTGTAGTCGATTTCCCCGCTCTGGGTGCGGGGCGGATTCTCCATGTCCAGCGTCGTGACCTGGAACATCTCCCCTGCGCCCTCGCAGTCGCTGGCAGTGATGATGGGGGTGTGGACATAGACGAAGCCTCTGTCCTGGAAAAAGGTATGGATGGCGTGAGCGGCCACGGAGCGGACCCGGAAGGTGGCGGAAAACAGGTTGGTCCGGGGCCGCAGGTGGGCGATGGTGCGCAGATACTCCACGCTGTGGCGCTTTTTCTGGAGGGGATAGTCCGGGGTGGACACGCCCTCAATGGTGATAGCGTCGGCCTTGATCTCCAGGGGCTGCTTGGCCTCCGGCGTCAGGACCACAGCGCCGCGGACGATCAGGGCCGCGCCCACGTTCTGGGAGGCAATCTCCTTGTAGTTGCCCAGGGTGTTGGCGTCCATGACCACCTGGAGATTACGGAAGCAGGAGCCGTCGTTGAGTTCAATGAAGCCGAAGGTCTTCATATCGCGGATGGTCCTGGCCCAGCCGCAGACCGTGACGGTCTGGCCGGAGAGCTGCTGGCTGTCGGCAAAGACAGCGGCAATTTTGATTCTTTCCATAGTTAACACCTTCAAATAGATATTCAAAAAATAACGAGTGGGAGTATTATACAACTGAAACGTAGATTTTACAAGAGGTTTTCCCACATTGTCTGTATTTATTTCCCACAAATTTGTTTCCCGCCAACCAAACGCCCCTTGACAAACCGCACCATAGCATGCAAAATCATGATATCTGTTCTGCAAAAGCGAGGGAGGTTCCTATGGAGCGGTACATGCTGTACTATCTGGCGGCCATCAATCTGGCAGCGTTTTTCCTGATGTGGCTGGACAAGAGGCGGGCCCGGCGGAAGGGCGCGCGGCGGGTCCGGGAGCGGACGCTGTTCCTCTCCGCGCTGCTGGGCGGCAGCGTGGGGGCGATTGCGGGGATGCGGCTGTTCCGGCATAAGACGAAGCACTGGTATTTTGTGTGGGGGATGCCGGCTATTCTGATTTTACAGCTTGTTTTGGCATGGCTGACCCCGTATCTCATGTAAAAAAATGCGGTACACCCCCTGCTTCTCTCCGTTTTGTGCAGGGAAAGCGAGGATGTATCAGAGAAAGTATGGTAAACTATGTGCAAAGCACAGGAGGAAGCGAACAATGGACTGGATTACTGGCCTGAATGAAACCATGGATTACATCGAAGCGCACCTGACCGGCGAGATCGACTACGCACAGCTGGCTCGGCTGGCGTGCTGCTCGTCTTACCACTATCAGCGCATGTTCGCCTATATGGCGGGCGTACCGCTGGGGGAATATATCCGGCGGCGCAGGATGTCGGTGGCAGCTGTGGATTTGCAAAACGGGGAAAAGGTCCTGGATGTGGCCCTGAAATACGGCTACCAGTCTCCTACCGCCTTCAACCGGGCCTTTCAGTCGATCCACGGCCTGCCGCCCTCAGCGGCGCGGGAGGCCGGCGCAGCCGTGAAAGCGTTTCCTCCTCTGCGCTTTACCATTACTATCAAAGGAGTAGAAGAAATGGAGTACAGGATCGAAAAGCGCGAGGGATTCCGGACAGTAGGCGTATCCATCCCCATTGACAGGGACATGGAGAAAAATTTCGACACCGTTCCCCGGTTCTGGGGCAAAGCGGCGTCGGACGGCACGCTGGAAAAGCTGGCCGGAATGATGGACGCACAGCCCATGGGGATTCTGGGCGTCTGCGCCTGCAGCGACGACGAGGAATGGCGGTATTTCATTGCTGCTGCCAGTACGAAGCAGGACGCAGCCCTGGAGGAATGCGTCATCCCCGCCGCCACCTGGGCCATCTTCCCCGGCACAGGAACCACCCAGTCCCTCCAGGAGCTGGAGCGCCGGATCCTGACGGAGTGGCTCCCCTCCTCCGGATATGAGTACGGCCAGGCTCCGGATATCGAGGTCTATCTGAACGCCGACCCGCAGAACGCGAAATATGAGGTATGGATACCCGTTGTAAAAAAATAGCGCGCGCAGAGAGGAACCGCCGGGAACCCCCGGCAGTTCCTCATCTTTTTCTCAAATGCCCGCAAAAATGCCGGACTTTTCCCTTGAACCCCTTGACATGATATGATATACTGGGTAAACCCCTACGGCAAAGGAGGACGCAGCCTATGGCGGAAAAGAAGGGTATCAAAATCGCGGCGCAGAACCGCAAGGCCCACCACGACTACTTTATAGAGGACCGCTATGAGGCGGGCATCGAGCTGTTCGGCACAGAGGTAAAATCCATCCGGGCCGGTACGCTGAACCTGAAGGATTCCTACTGCATCGCCAAAAATGGCGAGATCTATCTCCACGGCATGCACATCAGCCCCTATGAGCACGGCAACATCTTCAACCGGGACCCGGTGCGTCCCCGCCGCCTGCTCATGCACAAGCGGGAGATCAACCGCCTCCAGGCCTACGTCCAGCAGGACGGCTATGCCCTGGTGCCCCTGAGCGTGTATTTCAAAAACGCCCGAGTGAAGGTGGAGGTGGGCCTCTGCAAGGGCAAGAAGAACTACGACAAGCGGGACGCTATGGCCAAACGGGACGCCAAGCGGGATATCGACCGGGCCATGAAGAGCTACCGCTGAAAAAGGAGGTTTCTATGGCAATCAATGATAATCTGGCGTATCAGGAGGAACCCCTGTATGAAATCCTGGACGGGAAGGTTCTGGCGATGTCGCCAGCCGCTCCCAGGCACAACCGTATTGCCGGAAATATTTTCCTCATTTTTGGGAACTACCTGAAAAAGAAGAAGTGCGTCCCCTTTGGTGATGGCACGGCGGTCTATCTTGATGAACAGAACCGGTTTATCCCGGATTTCATGGTTGTCTGCGACCGGAGTAAAATCCAGTCCAAATGGGTATACGGCGCGCCGGACCTGCTGGTGGAAATCCTCTCCCCCAGTACAGCCAGAAACGACCGGAT
Source organism: uncultured Oscillospiraceae bacterium (assembly GCA_910578505.1). GTDB lineage: Bacteria > Bacillota > Clostridia > Oscillospirales > Oscillospiraceae > Pelethomonas. The sequence goes on from CAJTPV010000006.1 coordinate 38,259, forward strand.
GCGGAAAAAGGACGTCTACGCGGCCAGCGGCGTCCCGGAGTATTGGATCGTCAGCCCCAAGGAGCAGTCCATTGAGGTCTATCTCCTGCGGGACGGTGCGTACACTCTGGATAACCTCTACGCCTATTGCTCCGATGAGGACCAGGCGGACATGACCGAGGCGGAAAAGGCGGGGCTGACGGCGGAGTTCAAATGCCACCTGTTTGACGACCTGACCATCCGTCTGGAGGACATTTTCGGCGATCTTTTTTAAGTATTCTGTAATAAAGGAGGAACAACATGAGTAATCCTATCGTAACCATCACTCTGGAAAACGGCGAGGTCATGACCGGGGAGCTGTACCCGGACAAGGCCCCCAATACGGTCAATAACTTCATCGCCCTGGCCAACAGCGGCTACTACGACGGCCTGACCTTCCACCGGGTCATCCCCGGCTTTATGATTCAGGGCGGCTGTCCCAACGGCACCGGCGCCGGCGGTCCAGGCTACAGCATCCGGGGCGAGTTTTCCGGCAACGGCTTCGCCCAGAACGACATTCTTCACACGCTGGGCGTGCTGTCCATGGCCCGGTCTATGGACCCGGACAGCGCGGGCAGTCAGTTTTTCATCATGGTGGAGGCCGCGCCCCATCTGGACGGCCAGTACGCCGCCTTCGGCAAGATCACCGGCAACCCGGAGGCCGCCGTGGCAGTCTCCCGCGTCAGCCGCTCCATGCTGGACAACAAGCCCAAAAAGCCCCAGGTGATCCAGTCCGTCCGGGTGGACACCCAGGGCGTGGAGTACCCGGAGCCTGAAAAAATGTAGTCCGCCAACGGCAAATCATGCAAAGGAGCATCTCAACCCTGTGAAAAAGCAAATATCCTCCCTCCTGCTGGCCATGGCCCTAATTCTGAGCCTGACAGCGCCTGCCCACGCCTACAGCATGCAGACAGAGGCATCCTCCCCCGTCGCGATGAGCCTGTCCCACGCCGCCTATCTGGACGGCAGCGGCACACTCTGGATGTGGGGCAGCAACACTACCGGCGAGCTGGGCGCCGGCAATCGGGAAAGCTCCAGCGTGCCGGTGCGGGTCATGGACGGCGTAACAGCCGTCAGCCTGGGCAACGGCGTCAGCGCGGCCCTGAAAACAGATAAGTCCCTGTGGATGTGGGGCAGCAATTACCACGGCCAGCTGGGGACCAAGGGCAGCGGCGACGTGAACATCGGCGGCGGCAACAATGCCGACCACGCCTCCAAGCACTACATCCACACCACCCCGGTGAAGGTCATGGACGATGTGGCCTCCGTCCAGGCGGGCAGCTACTATACGGCAGCCATCAAGACGGACGGCTCCCTCTGGATGTGGGGCGACAATCAGTACGGCCACATCGGCAACGGCGCGCAGGGGGACAGGACGGACCGCTACGATTACATCTATCAGACGGAGCCGGTGAAGATCATGGAGCAGGTATCCTGCGTGACCTTCAACGAGGACGCCCATACGGTGGCGGCGGTCAGGACCGACGGCTCTCTGTGGATGTGGGGCAAAAATGTACACAGCGAGCTGGGCAATAACGGCGAGGGAGACAAATTCTATGAGTTTGAGGAAATCGATGACATAGAGGTCTACCAGACCACGCCCATCAAGGTGCTGGACAATGTGGCCAGCGTGAGCCTGGGGGCCAACCACTCGGCGGCGGTCAAGACCGACGGCTCCCTGTGGATGTGGGGCAGCAACTTCTACGGTCAGCTGGGCAGCGGCTCCACAACAGACTCCGGCGTGCCCATCAAGGTGCTGGACGGCGTGGCCGCTGTCGACCTGGGCTGGAGCCGCACTGCGGCGCTGAAGACCGACGGCTCCCTCTGGACCTGGGGCTGGAACGAGTCCGGACGCCTGGGCAATGGCTCCACGGTTGATGCCCACCTGCCGGTGAAGATCATGGACGGCGTGGCCGCCATCGGCGGGTACCAGGATCAGGCCGCGGCGCTGAAAACCGACGGCTCCCTTTGGACCTGGGGCTGGAACTACTACGGTCAGCTGGGCAATGGCTCCACAGAAAATTCCGCCGTGCCGGTCAAGGTGCTGGACCAGGTTTCCGCTGTCAGCGGACATCAGGGGTCCATGCTGGCGCTGAAAACCGACGGCTCCCTCTGGGCCTGGGGCTGGAACTACTACGGCCAGCTGGGCAGCGGCTCCACAGAAAATTCCACTGTGCCGGTACAGATTCGCCTTGACGCCCCCGCCCAGGACGCCGCCTCCCTCCAGAACGCCTCCCCCTTCGCGGATGTCAGCCGGGACGCATACTACTATGAGCCGGTCCTCTGGGCGGTGGAAAAGCAGATCACCAACGGCGTCACCGCTGACGCCTTCGCTCCCGGCGCCGTGTGCACACGCGGAGAGATCATCACCTTTCTCTGGCGTGCCATGGGCCGGCCGGAGCCGGAACCGGCCCCCTCCCCTTTTTCGGATGTCATCGCAACCAATTTTTATTATAAGCCGGTCCTCTGGGCCGCCGAACAGGATATGGCCTCCGGCAGCCTCTTCTCCCCCAAGTCCCCCTGCACCAGAGCCGAGACCGTCAGCTTCCTCTGGCGGTCGGCGGGCAGTCCGGAGGCCTCCGCCGTCACCGGCTTTACGGACGTGGGCCCCTCCGCGTCCTGCGCCCAGGCGGTGAGCTGGGCTGTGAGCAACAACATTGTCACCGGCACCAGCGACGTCACCTTCTCCCCCGGCGATACCTGTACACGGGGACAGATCGTGACCCTTTTGTGGCGGTATCTGGGGAAATAGGGCGCAGCCCGCGGACAGCCGGGACGGGATGTCAGGTCCCGCCCCGGATTTTTATGAAAATTCACCGTACAACGGACCGCCGCCCCCCGAAAAAATCTCTGTTTCTCCCCCTCTCCGGCCCTTGCGCCGACAGCCATGTTTGATTATAATGAGCCTGATTGCGTGGAAAACTATCAGTGACGCCTGCGCAGCCGCGGGCCAAGGAGGAATACCCCTATGGGCAGACAAGAAGCAGTTGAACAATACGCCAAAGCGCTCAAGATGGGCCAGCGGGCCTATAAGGACAGCGTCCTTCACGGGAACTACCCCTATCCGCCTGTGCTGGATGAAATCCTGATGGACGACGCCCTGATTGCCGGACAGGCGGACATGGGGGTCCTGGAGATCCCGACAGAGCAGATCATCGGCAACAAGACCGCCGGGCGGCGCACCGCCTTTGCGTCCAACTTCATGCCCCTGCTGGAGCCGGACTCGGAATTCGCCAACAAATGGGTCGATCTCTGCGCCGCCCACCTCAGCGACGAGGGGATCCGGGACCCCATCCGCTGCTATGAGTACCTGGGCCGGTTCTATGTCCAGGAGGGCAACAAGCGGGTCAGCGTGCTCAAGAGCTACGACGCGCCCACCATCCCCGGCTACGTCATCCGGGTCATCCCCCACTGGTCCGAGGACCCGGCGGTGCAGGTGTACTATGAGTTCATGGCGTCCTATCAGCTCAGCGGCCTGTATCAGGTCTGCTTCACCCGGCCCGGCTCCTTCGGCAAGCTGCAGGCGGCCCTGGGGTACGAGCCGGACCACGTATGGAGCAAGGAGGAGCAGAAGCGGTTCCTGTCGGGCCTGACGTACTTTAAGGCGGCCTATAAAAAGCTGGGCGGCTGCGAGCTGCCCCTGACGGTCCCCGACGCCATGCTGGTCTGGCTGCGGGTGTACCCCTTTGACACCCTCAAGACCTTCTCCAGCCAGGAGCTGCTGAAGAACCTCACCGCCCTCTGGCCGGACATCAAGGTTCTGGCCCACTCCCAGCCCATCGCCGTCAGCACGGCCCCCGCCGCGGACCAGGAGGATGAGCACGCGGAGAAGGAGACGCCGGGACTGCTGGGCAGGCTCTTCAAGGCCATGTTGTTCCCCAGCCACCTGAACGTGGCCTTCATCAACGAGCGCACGCCGGAGGAGAGCGACTGGGCCAGGGCCCACGACCTGGGCCGCCAATACCTGGAGGCCATGATGGCGGACCGGGTGGACGTGCAGGTCTTCAACAGCATCCGGCCCGGCGAGGAGGCGGACGCCGCCATGGAGGCCGCCATCGGCAGCGGCGCACAGGTCATCTTCGCCACCACGCCCCCGCTGATCGCCTCCTGCCGGAAGATCGCGGCCAAGCACCCCAACGTGCGCATTCTCAACTGCTCCGCCGCCATGCCCTATACCGGCGTGCGCACCTACTACAGCCGCATCTATGAGGGGAAATTCATCACCGGGGTCATCGCCGGGGCCATGAGCGGCGACGGCAACATCGGCTATGTGGCCAGCAACCCCATCTTCGGCGTCCCGGCCAGTATCAACGCCTTTGCCATGGGCGCTCAGATGGTCAATCCCCGCGCCCGCATCCGGCTGAAGTGGTCCTGTGTGGACGAGGACCCCATGGGGGATTTGATGCGGGAGGGCGTATCGGTCCTCTCCAACCGGGACCTGCCCGCGCCGGACCGGGTCCGGGAGCCGTGGGGCCTGTGCCAGCTCCAGCCTGACGGCCATCTGAAGCCGCTGGCCTCCCCCTACTGGCACTGGGGCAATTTCTACGTGAAAATCATCCGCAGCATCTTCAACGGCGGCTGGGAGGCCCTCAGCGCCAATGGCGACAAAGCGGTCAACTACTGGTGGGGCATGAACAGCCGGGTGGTGGACGTGCTGCTGAGCGAGGACCTGCCGGCAGGTGTGCGCCAGCTGGTGAAGATTCTGCAGCTGGGCGTGACGGGCGGCTCCATCGAGCCCTTCCGGCGTCCGCTGCGCAGTCAGGACGGGCAGGTCCGCAGCGACGGGGAGCGGTGGTTCTCCCCGGAGGAGATCCTGCATATGGATTGGCTCTGCGACTGCGTGGAGGGGGACATCCCCGCCTTTACCGATTTGCTGCCCATGTCCCGGTCCATCGTCCGGCTCCAGGGGGTCTACCGGGACGCGATCCCGCCGGAAAAGGAGGCGCCGCTGCTGTGAAGCTCCTGCTGGTATCAGACAAAGAGAGCCCCTATTTCTGGGATTACTACCAGCCAGGACGGTTGGACGACTACGACCTTATGATTTCCTGCGGCGATCTGAACGCCAAGTATCTCTCGTTTCTTGTCACCATGGGCCGCGCGCCCCTGCTGTACGTCCACGGGAATCACGACGCCACCTACGACCAGCGGCCCCCTGAGGGCTGCGACTGTATCGAGGACAAGCTGGTGACGGTGAAGGGGCTGCGCATTTTGGGCCTGGGCGGCAGTGCGCAGTACAGCGGCGGCCCCCACCAGTACACGGAGCGGCAGATGGAGCGCCGCATCCGCAAGCTGTGGTTCAAGCTGTACCGGGCCAAGGGGGTGGATATCGTGGTGACCCACTCCCCCGCCAGCGGCTACGGCGACGCGGAGGACTACGCCCACCGCGGCTTCGACTGCCTGCTTCCGCTGCTGGACAAATACCAGCCCAAGTATCTGGTTCACGGGCATGTTCACGCCACCTATGGCGCCAACCGTCCCCGTGTCCTCCAGCGGGGCAGCACAACCATCATCAACGCCTATGAGCGCTATGTGCTGGACTTGCCGAATCTGTAAGTCCGGTCACATCGCCCGCGTATTTCATCAGAAAAGGAACACTATGACATTTCAAGAATTGAATTTATTACCGCAGCTGTTAAAAGCAGTCCATGAGATGGACTATGCAGAACCCTCCCCCATCCAGGCCGCCGCCATCCCGCCGGTGCTGGCGGGCCGCGACCTGATTGGCTGCGCCCAGACGGGCACCGGCAAGACGGCGGCCTTCGCCATTCCCATCCTGCAATATCTGGATCGCCAGCTGAAAAAGGACCGCCGCCCGGCAGCAAAGCGCCCCATCCGCGCCCTGGTCCTGACGCCCACACGGGAGCTGGCCCTGCAGATCAAGGAGAATTTCGACCTGTACGGCAAATACCTCCCCATCCGCAACACGGTCATCTTCGGCGGCGTGGGACAGGGGCCCCAGGTGGAGGCCCTGCAGAAGGGCGTGGACGTGCTGACCGCCACGCCGGGCCGCCTCAACGACCTGTGCAGCCAGGGGCATATCGATCTGAGCCGCATGGAGATTTTTGTCCTGGACGAGGCGGACCGGATGCTGGATATGGGCTTTATCCACGACGTGCGCAAGGTCATCGCCAGGCTGCCGGAGAAGCGGCAGACGCTGCTGTTTTCCGCCACCATGCCCCAGGAGATTGCGGAGCTGTCCAGGACGATCCTCATCGACCCTGTCCGCGTGGAGGTGGCGCCCCAGTCGTCCACGGTGGACGCCATTGAGCAGCGGCTGTACAAGGTGGACAAGGGCAACAAAAAATTTTTGCTCCAGCATGTCCTGCAGGAGCCGTCCCTGGACAGCGTGCTGGTCTTCACCAACACCAAGCACGGGGCGGACCGGGTGGTCAAGGAGCTGGGCCGGGCGGGCATCCCGGCTATGGCCATCCACGGCAACAAGGGGCAGACTGCCCGCATCCGCGCTCTGGACAGCTTTAAGAGCGGTGAGATCCGGGTACTGGTGGCCACGGACATCGCGGCCCGGGGCATTGACGTCAACGATCTGGCGGCGGTGGTGAACTACGAGCTGCCCAACGTGCCGGAGACCTATGTCCACCGGATCGGCCGCACCGGCCGGGCGGGCCGCAGCGGGATCGCCATCAGCTTCTGCAATTATGACGAGCTGGCCTATCTGAAGGACATTGAAAAGCTGATCAGAAAGAAAATTCCGGTGGTTGAGGACCACCCCTGGCCCATGGAGATCCTGGAGGCCACGCCGAAGGCGGCCCGTCCTCCCCGTCCGTCCCGTGGGGAGCGCGGCAGTACGGCAAAGCCCGCGGCTGCGCGGGCGGCGCGTCCAGCCAGGACCGCGCCGGTAAAGCAGCCTGTGGAGCGGCCTGTGCAGGCTCCGGAAAAGCGCCAGCGCCCGGCGCCCAGGCAGGAGCAGAAGGCCCAGCCTATCGGGACAGTGCGGCTGGAATCGGTTGCCGCACTTCCCATTCCGGCGGGCGTGCCGGTTCCCGTGCCGCGTCCAATACGGCGGATCTCCTCGGAGCCGCAGCAGGTGGGCCGGGTGGTGGCCTTCGCGGACGGACGCCGGAACCGCCGCCGGCGGAACCATCCAAAGGGATAAAGCAGCAGGGTACGGTGATCATGTCTCACCGCACCCTGCTTTTTTATGCCGGCTGGCCCGTCTGCGCTGTCCTTTAATCGTTCGGCAGCGGCTGGAAAAAGGTCAACACGCGGTCCGCCTCCAGCGCCGGGTGGCAGATGGCCAGCAGGTCCTCGAACTTTTCCACCACCTTGGCGCTGTCCATATAGCAGCTGTTGTCCAGGGTATACACCCGCTGGTCCTGATAGGCCCTGCACTCGGCGAACAGCGGGTCCTGGTCCAGCAGCGTCCCCTGCATATTTGCCGGCAGGTCGTCGTAGATGAGGATATCCGCATCCCTGCACTGGTCCAGGAATTCCTCCATCGCCAGCTGCACCGGGCCGTCCCCCTCCAGGTCCTTCAGCGCGTACACCGCCCCCGCCCCCTCCAGCTGCTGGGCAATCGTGGAGCTGCCGCCCTGGGCGTACACCATGCCGCCGGATACCATGCCGACGGCCACCACCGGGCGCTCGCTCTCCGGGATGGACGCCGCCTTGCGGTACAGTCCCGCCAGATACTCCGTCTTCTCCTCATAGAGGTCGTTGGCCTTTTGGTCCAGGTTGTAAAACGCGCCGAAAAACTTCAGCCACTCCAGATAGGCCTCGGAGCCGGTATCCCGGTCCGCCGCCGCCGCGACATAGGGGATGCCCAGGCCGTCCAGTATGGTACACAGGGCCGCGCCGCCCTCGCTGAACATATCCACAAAAACCAGCTCCGGGGCCGCAACCGCGATGCCCTCCACCTCCCCCGCCATCCAGGATTCCTCTGCAATATAGGCCGTCTGCCCGCTGGCGAAGCGGTCCAGCACCTGCGGCGTACTCCACCGGGATTCCTCCGTGGTTACGGCGGCAATGGAGCTGTAGAGGCTGTCCTCCTCCAGCGCGCCCAGAAAGCTCACATGGGCTGCGGACGTAAACATGGCCCGCTTGATGGGCGTCGTGACCCGCAGGGCGTCCTTGAACTCCGCCGGGGCTTTGCCGCCCTCCGGCACCAGCAGCAGCTCCCGTCCGGCGGAGTCGGTGAGCAGCTTGACGCCGTCCGCCAGATACTGAATATGAAAATTCTGTGCCCGCCGGATCGCTAGTCCGGTGGCCGGCAGGGCGTCGGAGCGGATATCGCCGCCGTCCTCCTGCTCCTCCCCGTTTTTTCCGCCGCAGCCGGACAGCGCCAGCAGCGCCGCCAGCAGCAGCGCCCATAGTCTTTTCTGTTTCATGGCAATCCTCCTGCATTCGCAATCTTAACGCAACTTGAAATGCATCAAATCCTGTAGTATAATGGTACTGAAATAGCTATAGCTGTACTTGTGGAAGGGGGAAATCCTATGGATACTGGTTACAAATTTTTGGCAGAGAATGACTTGATGTGGGCCAAAATGTTTATGCAGATTTTAGAAAACCATCACATTCCCTGCACGGCACTGCCGGTATACGGCGCTGGATTAGCGATAAGAGCGGGAATACAGGAACGGCTGAAAATATTTGTCCCTGCGGAAAAGACGACGGACGCGAAAGAATTGCTGGAAGAAATCTTTTCTGATTGCGTATGAGTCGTATCAAGAAGAGACTGCGCCGCCCAAAATAAACCACCCCCAGGAGAGAACATGCGATCCAGCTTCTCTCCTGGGGATTTCTTACGCCTTCAGCGCCGCGTCATAGAGCGCATTGCGGCTCAGTCCCGTTGCGGCGGCCACCTGACGGACGGCGTCCTTCATTCGCTCCCCGGCTTCCCGGCGCTCCAGCACCAGCCGCACGCCCTCCTCCAGGCTCACAGCAGCCTCCTTTACCGGCTCCCGCCCCGCAATCACCAGCACATACTCCCCCCGCGGGTCGTTCTCCTGGCAGTACGCCGCGGCCTGGGCCAGCGTTGTGCGGCGGGTCTCCTCGTGGAGCTTGGTCAGCTCCCGGCACAGCGCCGCAGGCCGGTCGCCAAAGGCCTCCAGCAGGTCCGACAGCGTCGCGCGCAGCCTGTGGGGGGCCTCATAGAAGATCATCGTCCGCTCCTCGGCGGCCAGAGACTGCAGATGCTCCCGCCGCTCCTTTTTGTTCACGGACAGGAAGCCCTCAAAGGTGAATCTCCCCGTGGGAAGAGCGCTGACCGCCAGCGCGGAGATCAGCGCGCAGCAGCCGGGAATGGACTGCACCGTCACGCCGTTTTCCGCGCACAGCCGCACCAGGTCCTCCCCTGGGTCGCTGATGGCAGGCGTACCGGCGTCCGTCACCAGCGCACAGGACTCCCCCGCCAGCAGCCGCTCCAGAATCTGCGGACCGGCGGCAGCCCGATTGTGCTGGTGATAGCTCACCAGCTGCTTTCTCAGCCCCAGATGGTTCAGCAGCTTCATAGACACCCGCGTGTCCTCGGCGGCAATGAAGTCCGCGCTCTCCAGCGTCGCGGCAGCCCGCGGGCTGAAATCCCCCAGGTTTCCGATGGGGGTCGCTACCAGGTACAATGTGCCGCTCATGTCCGTTTCTCCTCTATACTTCCCCGGAATCAGGCGTTTTTCGCTTCCTCAGGGATGGTAAAGTCTGTGGCGCTGTTGAAGTTGGAGCAGGTCATGCTGATGGTCATCTTGGGGATACTCATCGTCAGTCCCGCCTCCTCGCCGCCGGCAGTTTCCAGGATCTTGCCCATCAGCCCGTCCATAATGGCGGTCATGTCCATGTCGTAGCGGACGGGGTACAGGCTCTCCTCGTCGATCCACATGGTCACGGCGATGTCGCCCAGACCGGAGAGCATGTCCTTCATCTGCGCCTCGTCCATATTCATCTGTGTACTCATGGAGTCCAGTGCGCCGGAGGACAGCATGACCTCCTGCATGGCCTCGCCGGTGATCACGCCTGTGTACTTGTACGCGCTGACGCCCTCTACCTCCTCGGAGCCCTCCTGCTTAAAGCCGGTGGTGCTGGCCATGTAGGAATCCATACTGCTGCTGACGTCGTACTGGCCCAGGTCGGCGGCAGTGACGCTCTGGGAGCTCCAGTCCATGCCGTCATACTGATACAGCACAATGGAGCCGTCCTCCGCCTCCTCGGCGTACATCTCCACACTGACATCGCCGTATCCGCCCATGTCCATGGACATATCCATCTTCATGCGCATCGGCTTGTTGAAGATGTTGCAATCCATCGTCGTGACCGTCTCCAGGTTCTGGCCGCCGGCCTCCATGTCCATCTCCATCATCATTTTGGCATCCATACTCTCCGCCTTCTCCATGTTTGCCATAGCAGCAGCCAGCGGGTCGGACTTCCCACCGCCGCCGCTGCCGCCGCAGGCGGCCAGACTCAGGACGATGCACAGCGCCATCAGCAGCGCGGCCAGCTTCTTTTTGTGTTGGTTCATGATCAATGATCCTCCTTGCTAAAATTGGGTACGCTTCTATTGTACGGGGATGTGTATCAGAGTTGTATCATCCTGCAATCAGAATGGCAACATATTCCGCTGCGGCGAACCGGAAACTGCAGCTTGACTTTCTCTCGCTGCCGTGCTATATTAGTTCAAAAACGAACAAAAGGAGATGGGCCCCATGCTTCCCGCATTTTTCACCCGCCTGAAGGGTCCCGGCAAGCTCTATGGACTGCTGTTCCTCCCGCTTTTGGAGCGGTACGGCCTGACCCAGCTGGAGGCGGATATCCTCCTCTTCCTGGCCAACAACCCGGAGTGCGACACCGCCAGAGATATCGTGGAAATCCGCCACCTGGCAAAATCCCACGTCTCCGTGGGCGTGGACTCCCTGGCGGAGCGGGGCCTCCTCCGGCGCCTGCGCCTGGACGGCAACCGGAAAACCATCCACCTCCGCCTCACGGACGCCGCCGCGCCCATCGTGGAACAGGGCCGCGCCATCCAGCACGCCTACGCCGGGCTGATCTTTGACGGTTTCAGCGAGGCCCAGCGGCAGGAGCTCTTCCGGCTCCTGGACCGGGTGTCGGAAAACGTGGACGCCGCCATCTCCGCCATCGAAGAAGAAAGGAACGCTTGAGCATGTACAAATTTATCATCTGTTTTATCGCCGGGATCGGCGCGGGTCTGGGCACCGGCTTCGCCGGCATGAGCGCCGCCGCCGTCATCACCCCCATGCTGGTCACCTTCCTGCACATCGAGACCTATCAGGCCATCGGCATCGCGTTGGCCAGCGACGTCCTGGCCAGCGCCGTCTCCGCCTATACCTACGGAAGAAATAAAAACCTTGACATTCGCAGCGGAATGGTTATGATGGTATCAGTCCTGTGCTTTACGCTGGTGGGCAGCTGGGTGTCCAGCCTGCTCCCCTCTGCCGCTATGGGCAGCTTTTCTGTGTTTATGACACTGCTGCTGGGCGTGAAATTCATCGTCAAGCCCGTCATGACCACCAAGGAGTCCATGGAGGCCGTCTCCCGGAAAAGGCGCTTTGTGCAGTCCGTCGTCTGCGGCATTATGATCGGCTTCATCTGCGGATTTATCGGCGCGGGCGGTGGGATGATGATGCTCCTCATCCTCACCAGCGTACTGGGCTACGAGCTGAAAACCGCCGTGGGCACCAGCGTCTTTATCATGACCTTCACCGCCCTCACCGGCTCCCTCAGCCACTTCGCCATCGGCGGCGTGGCCGACTGGTGGGCGCTGCTCTTCTGCGTGGGCTCCACCCTGCTGTGGGCCCGGATTGCCGCCCGTTTTGCCAACAAGAGCACGCCGGAGGTGCTCAACCGGGCTACCGGTGCGGTGCTGGTGGTGCTGGGCGTTGTGATCCTTGGCGTGAATTTCTTCAGTTAACGATCTGTCTGTGCCCGCGGGTGCGGAGAAACAGGTGAACTATGCCGGATCTGACCACAGACGTCCGCTATATCAAGGGCGTCGGCGAACAGCGGGCCAAATCGCTGCTGAAATTGAATATCCGCACCCTGCAGGACCTGATCTCCTACTTTCCCCGCAGCTACGACGACCGCCGGGCCTTCCGGTGCATCAGCGACCTGCAGCCCGGCGAGAGCGCCTGCGTGAAAGCGATGGTGGCCGCCCCGCCCACCCTCAACCGCATCCGCAGGGGGCTGGAGCTGGTCAAGCTGCGGGCCGTGGACGGCTCCGGCACGCTGGACGTCACATTTTTCAACCAGGTCTACCTGAAAGACAGCCTGCACCCCGGCGAAACCTATATCTTTTATGGAAAAGCGGAGGGGGCCCATCTGCGCAAAACCATGACCAACCCCCTGGTGGAGCGGGAGGACAGCCGGGGCCTCACAGGCCGCATCGTCCCCGTCTATCCCCTCACCGCCGGTATTTCCCAGGGAACGATGGTCAAGGCCATCGAACAGGGGCTGTCCGCCTGCAGCGGCCTGCTGCCGGACCCGCTGCCGGAGGAGGTGCGCACCGCCCACCACCTGTGCCGCATCGAGTACGCCTACCGGCAGATCCATTTCCCAGACGACGAGGAGCAGCTGGCCGGGGCCCGGCGGCGGCTGGTCTTCGAGGAGCTGTTTCTCCTGGCCATCGGCCTGAAAAAACTGCGCCGCCGGCGGGATGTGCTGACCTGCCCCCCCTACGCCGGCACGGACCTCTCCGACTTTTACGCACGCCTTCCCTTCTCTCTGACGGGTGCGCAGCGGAAGGTGATCGGGGAAATCCTATCGGACTTCTCCGCCGGCCGCCCCATGAACCGTCTGGTGCAGGGGGACGTGGGCTCCGGCAAGACTATGGTTGCCGCCGCCGCCATTGTCTGCGCTGCCCGCAACGGGAAGCAGGCCGCGCTGATGGCCCCCACGGAGATCCTGGCGGAGCAGCACTACCGGGGCCTGTCCCCCCTGCTGGAGAGCTTGGGCGTGACCTGCTCCCTGCTGACGGGCGGCATGCCCGCCAAGACCCGCCGGGCCGTGCTGGCCGGGCTGCAGAGCGGTGAGACCCACCTGGTCATCGGCACCCACGCCCTCATCAGCGCGGACGTGGAATACGCCGGGCTGGGGCTGGTGGTGGCGGACGAACAGCACCGCTTCGGCGTCAACCAGCGGGCGGCGCTGTCGGCCAAGGGGGAGCGGCCCCACCTGCTGGTCATGTCCGCCACCCCCATCCCCCGGACCCTGGCCCTGATGATCTATGGCGATCTGGACGTGTCCGTCATCAGCGAGCTGCCGCCGGGGCGGCAGAAGATCGATACCTTCGCCGTTACGAGCGCGTACCATCAGCGCATCTACAATTTTCTGCGCAAAGAGATCGCCGCCGGGCGGCAGGCGTATGTCATCTGCTCCATGGTGGAGGAAAACGACGCCATCCCGGACGACCGCAAGGCCGCCGCCGAATATGCCGGGATGCTGCAGACGCAGATTTTCCCCGACCTGCGGGTGGACTGCGTCCACGGGCGCATGAAGCCAAAGGAGAAGGACAAGGTCATGTCCGCCTTTGCCGCCGGGGAAATCCACATCCTGGTCTCCACCACCGTGGTGGAGGTGGGCGTGGACGTGCCCAACGCCACGGTCATGGTGGTGGAGGACGCGGACCGCTTCGGCCTCAGCCAGCTCCATCAGCTGCGGGGCCGGGTGGGCCGGGGAGAGCACAAATCCTACTGCATCCTGATATCGGACAACCGCAGCGAGGAGTCCCGGGCGCGGCTGAAGATCATGGCCCAGACCGGCGACGGCTTCAAAATCGCGGAGGAGGACCTGCGGCTGCGGGGACCGGGGGACTTTTTCGGCCAGCGGCAGCACGGCCTGCCGGCCCTGAAGGTGGCCGACCTGTCCTGCGACATGTCCCTGCTCCACGAGGCCCAGCAGGCGGCAGAAGAGCTTCTGCGGCAGGACCCGGAGCTGAGAGGGTGCCCGGTCACCGCCCAGCGGGTCCGGCAGATGTTCGAATTGAACGCGGATACCCTGAATTAAGCGAGGAGATTATTATGAGCATAGAAACCATTACAGAGAAAAACATAAAAATTGCCGTCGTGTCCGGTCCGGACGTCTGCGTCACGGATGTGCAGACGGCGCTGGATCTGATGATGACCGTCAAATATGAGACCGGCGCGGACCGGATCGCGCTGGAGAAAGGTGTCCTGACGGAGGAATTTTTTATCCTCAGCTCCGGACTGGCGGGAGAAATCCTGCAAAAATTCGTCAACTATCACACCCGGCTTGCGATCTATGGGGACTTCTCCCGGTACACCAGCAAGCCCCTGCGGGATTTTATCTATGAGTCCAACCAGGGAAAAGATGTCTTTTTCCTGGATACCAGAGAGGCCGCAATAGAAAAACTGGCGTCGCTGCCGTGACGGGGCCATAGTGTTAAAAGAGGCGTGAGCTTTGCCGCTCACGCCTCTTTTGGCTGCTGTCAGGCTTCCGTCAGGATCTCCGACATATCCAGGGGCTTGCCGTCGCTCCACAGCCGCTCCAGGGAGTAGAACTCTCTGGCCTCGCTGTTGAACACATGGACCACCAGACAGCCGTAATCCAACAGGACCCAGATGCCGCCCCGGTGTCCCTCCCGGTGCAGGGGTCTTTCTCCGGCCTCCGCCTCCAGCTTCTCCTCCACCGCGTCGCACAGGGCGTTGATCTGGGTGTTGCTGCCGCCGGTGCAGATGACGAAATAGTCCGCCAGCGTGGTCAGCTCCGTGACCTCCATCACCTTGATCTCCTCACCCTTCTTGCCGTCCAGGGCCTTTGCCGCCAGAACCGCCAGTTCCTTCGGTGTCATATGCGTACCTCACTTTCTTATCCTTCTTATGGTTTTTTATCCTTCTCAGGTCAACAGCCACTCCGGAATATCCGTGTCGATTTCAGGCGCCGGTTCCGGTACAGGGGTCGGCTCCGGCACGGGCTCCGGTGCAGGGTCCGGTTCCGGCACCGGATCGGGAGCGGGCTCCCCATCCCCCTCCGGGGGCAGGACCGGCTCCCCGTCTCCGACGCCGGGCGCGGGGGTCTGGTCCTCCGGCAGAGACGGCTCATCGGTTCCGGGGGCGGACGCTCCGGCATTGCCGGGCGTCTGGCTCCCGGTCTGGCTGCCGTCAGTGGGGTCAATCTGAATGCCGGGCAGATCAGGCTCGCCGGTCTGCTCCAATGGCTTGCCGTCCTTGTCCGTATAGATCTTCTCCCCATCCTCGCCGGTTACATAGTAGCTGCCGTCCTCATCCTGCTTCGGCTCCACCGTATCCGCCGGTTTTGTGTCATCCTTTTTATCGCTGCCGCTGCCGCGCATCTCCGCCATCACCGCGTTATGGGTGGTGTCCCGCAGAGAGCCGGTGGAGGAGGCGATATTGCCGTTGGACAGGATGCTCATGGCATCCAGCATGGAGGTGGTGACCTTCTGCTCATAGGGGTTGAAGCGCTCGTTGACCAGCTCCACCACCTGTTTGGGATAGATCGTCACATAGGACTGATTCGTATGGGTAGACCGGCTGTACGCACTCCCCCAGTAGTCGCCGGGGATGGTGCAGGTGTACACGTCGTCCATGTTCAGCGCGGGTACGCCGCTGTTGATTCCCAGCACGTTGGCCGCGAACCACACCACAGAGCCGAACTCCAAATCCGTCTGCACGTTTTCCATGGCCAGGTCGATATAGGACTTGATCTTGCCCCAGTGCTTGATGCTCAGGCACTCCTTGATCAGCGCCTTCATAAAGTTCTGCTGCATCTCCACGCGCTTGATATCCCCCTCGCTGTACCGGCGGAAGCGCACCATCTCCATGGCCTTCTCGCCGTCCAGCAGCTGCACGCCTTTTTTCAGGTGGATATGCAGGTCCTGATAGGGGTCGTCATAGTTCATATCCTGAGGCACGTCGAACTCCACGCCGCCGATCAGGTCCACCAGCTCCACAAACATGCTCAAATCTACCTTGACATAGAAATCCGGTGTGAAGCCCACCAGGGTCTTGACCCGTTTCCGCAGCGCCTCGATGCCGTCCTTGTAGCGGGAATAGACGGAGTTAATCCTCTTAATGTCCCAGCTCTCGTTGACCATGGTGTCTCTGGGAATGGACATGATCGAGATATCCTGATTCTTTGTGTCATAGCTGGCCACCATGATGGTGTCGGTATTGCCGTCGTCCATATCCGTCCCCACCAGCAGGAAGGTGAAGACGCCCTCCTTCCGGTTGCCGGATACCGTGGGCATATCGCCGCCATAGCCGTCGTCCGGGTACAGCTCGTCGTCAGAGGAGATGGCCGGCTCGTCCTGCCCGCCGTTGTCACCGGAGGGTTTATCCACCGATGTCACCGGCTTGGTGGTGTTTTCGCCGGGCGGCGTGGGCGGCTTGATCCACAGCTTGATGGCAATTCCCGCCGCGGCCCCCAGAATCGCGATGGAGGCCACTACCGCCAGCAGGACCTTCCCCTTCCCGGAATCCCAGAAGTGGTGCATCCGCACTGAAAAGCCGGGCTTCTCCTCATCTCCGGCAAAGGGGTCCCCCATGGGCCTCTCCGAAAATGCCTCCGGTTTTCTGCTCTCCGTATTTCCGGCCACTCGTTTCCCTTTATAACGCCCCATGTTTCTCTATCCTTTCATTGGAGAAATCTGAATTTTATTTTCGTATTTGCCTCATGCTGCGTTCATCCCCATATCATCGGGGGGCAGCACCGGCTCCGGCGGCAGTTCGGGTTCCTGCTCCGTGTCCGGCACAGTAGTCTGCGTGGTGTCCGGAACCGTATCCGTATCCGGCTCCGGTTCCGGCGTAATGGTGATAACCGGATCGTCCTCTATGCTTCCCGGTTCCCCCTCTCCGCTCTCAATCGGATCGGGCAGCACCGGTTCATCCTCCCCGCCCGGTTCCCCGGCCGTATTGTCTGGCGGTGTGCCGGTCTCTCCCTCGACGGGCTTGTCTGACGGCTTCGCGGTCTGGGCCGGTTCGTCCGCAGCCTGGGAGCCGCCGGAACCGCCGCCGCTGGGCTCGGTCACCGGGGCCGCGGTGACGCCGGTGGGCTTCTCCGTGCTGATGCCGCCGCCAGTGGTGACAGTCCTGCTGCCGGACTGGCTCTTCCCCCACTTGGCATCCAGCAGCGTGCCCCCCGGTACGTAGCAGGAGCCGTCGTCCCGGCGGACGAGCACCTGCAGGTCGTCCTGGGTAATCTCCCGGTTGTAGGGATTGAACTGCTCGTTGATCAGCGGGACGATCTCCTCCGCGTTGGGCAGCAGGTAGTACCCGCCGTGGAAGGTGCCCACGTCATAGTAGGGCATGGTGCTGGACTGGATGGTCTCCGTATCCACCCCCAGCGCCTTGGAGGCAAACCAGGTCAGGTCGCTGAGCTTCAGGTCTGTGGTGACGTTTTCCATAAAGATATTGATAAACTCACCAATTTTCGTCATATTCTTCAGCTTCAGAACCTCTTTGGCCATTGCCTTCAAAAACGCCTTTTGGGTGTCCATGCGCCCGGTATCGTTGTAGCCCACACTGGCGTCGTTGTCATGGCGGTAGCGCAGCATCTCCATGGCCTTCTGGCCGTTCAGCTTCTGCACGCCTTTATTCAGGTGGATGTGCAGGTCCTGATAGGGGTCGTCGTAGTTCATATTCCGGGGCACGTCGAACTCCACGCCGCCTACGGCCTCCACCACCTTCCCTACCGCCTTCCACTCAATGGTGACATAGAAGTCCGGCATGACGCCTGTCAGATACGCCACCTGCTTTTTCAGGTTCTCCAGTCCGCCGCCGCTGGACTCCTTGGCGTTGTAAACGCTGTTGATTTTTTTCACAGACCAGGGCACATTGATGGCGGTGTCCCTGGGGATGCTCATCATATTCACCTGCTGGTTGGGCACGTCGTAGGAGACCAGGATGATGGTGTCCGTCCCGCCGCCGGCGGTGTCCCGGCCCAGCAGGAGGAAGGTGAAATAGTCCTCCTTCCGTCCGCCCGGCGCATCCGCCGTCCCCGCCGCGGACCCGCCGCCAAAGGGTTCGTTGGGATTGTTGTTGGTCACGCCCGGCTTGTCATTGTGGGAGACGTCCGGCTTTTTGATGAAAAAATTCCACACCAGAAATGCGCCCAGTCCCGCCACAAGGACGAACCCCAGAACCAAGCCCCCTCTTTTTTTCCGCTTTTTCGGACGCCTGGTTCTCTGATATGGTATATCGTCCGCAAATGGGTCTCCCCGGCCGCTCCCGGCGGCCTGCCGTTTACCTCTCATGTCAGCTTTCCTTTCAGATAATCCCTCGCATACACACTGTTGGAATGGACCGCCATTCCGTTTTCCCGCAGATCCGCCACCGCCATAGTCAGCCCCAGCAGCATGGCCCGGTCCAGGTCCTCAAAGGCCAGGGCCCGCAGGGCGGTCAGATCGCAGAAGCTCCGCGTCGGTTCGATGTAATCCGCCAGATAGATGATTTTCTCCAGCAGCGTCATATCCGGCTTGCCGGTGGTGTGCCAGCGGATGGCGCTGACCACCTCCCCGCTCTCGCCGAAGACCTCCCTCGCCGTCACCGCGCCGGTGAGGGCGTGGAGCAGCTTCCCCTCCCGCAGCTCCTCCTGATCCAGGGGTACACTGTATTGACGGCAGAGAGCCAAATGTTGTTCCCTCTCCAGTTTTTTTGTGCAGTCGTGGAGCAGGGCGGCCCGCCGGGCGGCGGTCTCGTCCCCGCCCCAGCGCAGGGCCAGCGCCGCGGCGGTCTGCTCTGTCCCCAGCACGTGGGGGATGCGGCTGAACTTGAGCATGGACAGCGCCACATACCGCAGGTCCTCCAGGGGCAGGCGCTTCAGGTCGGCCCCTGTGCCATACAGCCCCTCCCGCAGGATATAGCCGTAGACAGCGGGCGACAGGTACTCCTTCGCCAGCTTCCCGCCCTGGGCCAGGTCCTGCCGCAGCTGCGTGGAGGAGATCTCCACCACCTGCGGCAGCGAGAGCAGCTCCACATCCGCGCCCAGATTTTTTTTCAGATATTTCTTCTGGGCGGCCAGCCTCTCGTCCGTCCCGTCCCCGCTCTCCCGGCTGAAGGCGCAGAGCGTGGCCAGCTTCGCGATTTTTTTCGGCTCCCGCCAGTCCTGGAAGGACAGGAACATGTCCGTTCCCATGAGCAGAAAGAGGCGGTCCTTGGGAAACCGCTTTTTCAGCTCCCGCAGCGTGTCCAGAGTATAGCTCTTTCCCTCCCGCCGCAACTCCAGGTCCAGGGCCTCGCCGCCCAGCTCCTCCGCCGCCAGGGCCGCCATCTCCAGCCGTTTTCCGGCGGGCGGCGCGTCTGTACCCAGCGCCTTGTGGGGCGGCAGGCCGGTGGGGATCAGATACAGTTTCTCTAAGCGCAGCTTTTTCACCGCCGCCTTCGCCGCCTCCATATGCCCCACATGGATGGGGTTGAAGGTTCCGCCATAAATGCCAATTCTCAAAAAATCTCCCCCAGGAAGATAAATTTTGCTGTGGATCGCCTGCCGTTACTGGCCGGCAGGCCGCCTGGTCCGGTCCTTTACCAGCTCGATTTTCCGCCTGCTCTTGTCGTAGTGCTGGCGGTAGAGCACGAACTTTGCGCCGATGACCTGCACTTCCTCGCTCCGGGTGCGTCCGGCCAGCTCCCTGCAGGCCTCCCGGGCTGTCAGCAGGGAATTTTCCAGCACCTTGCACTTGATGATTTCCCGCGCCTCCAGGGCGTCGTTGGCCTGCTTGACCAGGTTGTCGTTGATGCCGTCCTTGCCGATGTGGACGATGGTGTCCAGGCTGTTGGCAATGCCCCGTAGCTGGGCCCGCTGTTTACTTGTCAATTCCATTTTTCTTTTACCCTCTGTTGAGATAGTCCTTCAGCTTTCCCTCGAACACCGCCAGCGCCTTGCCCCGGTGGGACACCGCCGCCTTTTCCTCCGGCGTCAGCTGGGCGTAGGTCTTGCGCAGCTCCGGCAGGAAGAACACCGGGTCGTAGCCGAAGCCGCCGGTCCCCTGGGGCGCGAAGGCGATGGTCCCCGGACAGATGCCCTCCGCCTCAATGGTGTCGCCGTTGGGGAAGACGCAGGCAATGGCGCTGGTAAAGTGGGCCGCCCGTGTGCGGGCCCCCCGCATGTTGTTCAGCAGCAGCCGGTACCGGGCCGCGTCGTCCAGCTCAGGGCCGCCATAGCGGGCCGAGTACACCCCCGGCGCGCCGTTCAGCGCGTCCACACACACGCCGGAGTCGTCGGCAATGGCCGGCAGTCCGCTGGCCTCCATCACCGCCTTCGCCTTCAGCATGGCGTTCTCCGCGAAGGTCTCCCCGGTCTCCTCCACGTCCACCTGCAGCCCCAGGTCCGCCTCCAGCGCCACCTGGACCCCGTGGGCGGACAAAATCGACTGCATTTCCTCCAGCTTGTGTCTATTCTGTGACGCAAGTACAAATTTCATGTTATCTGTGGCCTCCCAAAATTTCTTTCTGTTTCGCAATCAGCTGCATAATCCCGCCCTGGCACAGCTCCACCAGCTCCCGCTGCTCGGCGACGGTAAAGCTCCTCCCCTCGCCGGTGCCCTGGAGCTCGATGAGCCCGCCGCCGTCGTCCATCACGCAGTTGAGATCCACCATAGCCCGGCTGTCCTCCTCATAGCACAGATCCAGCATGGGCCGGTCGTCAATGATCCCAGCGGACACGGCGGCCACATAGTGCCGGATGGGGTCCGCGGCAACCTTCCCCTGCTCCACCAGATGCCGGCAGGCCAGGGCCAGGGCGATAAAGCCCCCGGTGACAGACGCGGTGCGGGTGCCGCCGTCCCCCTGCAGGACGTCGCAGTCGATGGTGATGGTCCGCTCCCCCAGCGCCGCCAGGTCCACCGCCGAGCGCAGGCTGCGGCCCACCAGGCGCTGGATCTCCGCGCTGCGGGGACTGAGCTTCAGCCGGCTGATGTCCCGGCGGGTGCGCTCCCGGTTGGCCCTGGGCAGCATGGAGTACTCCGCCGTCACCCAGCCCGTGCCCTCCGGCACGTACCTGGGCGCGCCCTCCTCCACGCTGGCGCAGCAGAGCACCTTGGTCCCGCCGCACTGGATGAGCGCGCTGCCCTCGGCGTAGTCCACAAAACCGGTGGTGATGGAGACCGGCCGCAGCTCTTTGTCATTTCTTCCGTCAATTCTAGCCATAGTTGTCCCCTCTGTTTTTGCATCAGATCAATGCGTTTACATATTCTTCCGCGTCAAAGGGCTGCAGGTCCTTGATATCCTCCCCCAGCCCCACGAACTTCACCGGCACCTGCAGCTCCTGGGCGATGGCAATGACGATGCCGCCCTTGGCCGTGCCGTCCAGCTTGGTCAGCACGATGCCCGTGCAGCCGGTGGTCTCCTTGAACTGCTTGGCCTGAATAAGGCCGTTCTGTCCGGTGGTGGCGTCCAGCACCAGCAGTGTTTCCACGGCGGCGTCCGGCATCTCCCGGTCGATGATCTTCTTCAGCTTGGCCAGCTCCGCCATGAGGTGGGCCTTGTTGTGCAGCCGCCCGGCGGTGTCGCAGATGACCACGTCCACCCCTCTGGCCCGGGCCGCCTGCAGCGCGTCAAACAGCACCGCGCCGGGGTCCGCCCCCTCCTTCTGCCGGACGATCTCGCATCTGGCCCGGTTGGACCAGATCTCCAGCTGGTCCGCCGCCGCCGCCCGGAAGGTGTCCCCGGCGCACAGCAGCACCCGCTTGCCCTCCAGCCGCAGGCTGTTGGCCAGCTTGCCGATGGACGTGGTCTTGCCCACGCCGTTGACGCCGATCATCAGCACGATGGACGGCTTGGTGCTCAGATCCAGCGCCGTGTCACCCACGTTCAGCTTCTCCGCCAGGATCTGCCGCAGACACTGCTTCACCGGCTCCTGACCGGAGATTTTGTCCTCGATCATGATCTGCCGCAGCTCCTTCACCGCGTCCATAGACGTCTGCATCCCCACGTCGGCCAGGATCAGCATTTCCTCCAGATCGTCGAAAAACGCCTCATCCGCCTCGCTGATGGCCGCGCCGAAGACGTCGCCCATATACAGCTTCTTTAATTTCTGCCAAAAACCCATTGTCCTTCCTTTCTTTGCCGTCCCGCCGGACGCAAGGGAAAATATTTCTCGCAGTTCGATTGCACAAAACTTTTCTTTTGTGCAATCACACTCACTTGATATGAAATTCTGAGGCCACCTCATTCATATTGATCCGCAGCATCTTACTCACGCCCTTTTCCTGCATGGTCACGCCGTACAGGATATCCGCCGCCTCCATGGTCCCCCGGCGGTGGGTGATGACAATAAACTGGGTCTTATCCGAGATGGAGCGCATATACCGGGCCACCCGGATGACGTTGGCCTCATCCAGCGCCGCCTCGATCTCGTCCATGACGCAGAACGGCGTCGGGTGTACCTTCAAAATCGCGAAATACAATGCGATGGCCACGAAGGCCTTCTCCCCTCCTGAGAGGAGCGACAGGGTCTTCAGGGTCTTTCCGGGGGGCTGGACCTTGATCTCAATGCCGCAGCTCAGGATGTCCTCCTCGTCCTCCAGCTCCAGCGTCGCCTGGCCGCCGCCGAACAGATGCAGGAAGGTCTCCTGGAAGGAGGCGTTGATCAGCCGGAACTGCTCTGCGAAAATCCCGGTCATCTCCCTGGTGATCTCCGCGATGATGCCCAGCAGCTCATCCTTCGCCCGTTCCACGTCGTCCCGCTGGCTGGTCAGGTACGTGTAGCGCTCATTGACCGTCTGGAACTGTTCGATGGCGCCCACGTTCACACTGCCCAGGCCGCTGATCTCCCGCTTCAATTCGCTGATGCGCCGGTTGGCCTTGGCGGCGGACTCCAGCTCGATCCGCTGCTCCATGGCGGCGGAGTGGCTCAGCTCGTAGCTCTCCCAGAGCTTATCCAGAATCTGCTTCTCCTCCATGTCGCCGGTATTCAGCTTCTGCTCCAGCCGGCTGGTCTCCCGGTCTGCGTCCAGCACCTCGTCGTTGCACTCCTTCAGGCGCTGTCCCATGGCGGTCCGCTCCTGCTCCAGCCGCAGCTTTCCGTCCTGCAGCGCCCGCAGGCGCTCCTGCCCCTCTCTAGCCTGCAGCCGCAGGGAGGCGGCGGACGCCGTGCGGCTGTCGATCTCCCGCTCCGCCTCCTCAATGGCGGCCTCATACCTGTCTATACGCTGCAGCCGTTCCTCCCGGTCCCCGGCCAGATCGCGGGCCGTCTCCTCCAGCCTGGCCAGACTCTCCGAAACAGCCGTCCGCTCCGCCCGCAGCCCGGCCAGCTGCTCCTTTCTCTGGGACATCCCGGCGCTCAGCTGGTTGGAGTACTCCTGCAGCTGCGACTGCCCCGACAGCTTTTCCGCCGCCGCCGCCCGCAATGAGCCGGCCTCCTGTTCCTTGGCGTCGGTCTCCCGCTGCACAGCCGCCTGCCGTTCCCGGTGGTCTGCGATCCGGGCTGCCAGCGCGTCCCGTTCGCCCTGCAGATTTTCCACACTGCCGCGGACGCCCTCCAGCAGCGCCTCGTGCTGCTTCAGCTCGCCCCGCAGCTTCAAAACCGCGTCCTCAGCGGCGCGGCGCTGGCCCTCCGCCACCTGCAGCTCATACTGGGCGGCCTTCAGATCCCGACCGGCCTCCTCGCTCTCCCGCTGGGCCCCGGCCAGCTGCTCCGCCAGGACGTCCCGCCGTTTCTTCAGCGCCTCCAGCTCATTGGCCCGGCTCAGCACGCCGGCGCTCTTGGACACGCTGCCGCCGGTCATGGACCCGCCCCGGTTCATCACCTGTCCGTCCAGTGTGACGATCCGGAACCGATGCCCATATTTCCTCGCAATGGCGATCCCGCAGTCCAGGTCCTCCACCACCACAGTGTACCCCAGCAGGTTGCGAAAAACGCCGGTATAGCGCGTATCGCAGGAGATCAGCCGGGAGGCGATGCCCACGAAGCCGTATTCGGCCTCCACGCCCCGCTCCTGGAGCTCGCCGCCCCGCATGGCGGTCAGCGGCAGGAAGGTGGCCCGCCCCGCGTCCCGCTGCTTCAGGAACGCGATGGCCCCCTTGGCGTCCTCCTCTCTGTCCACCACAATATTCTGCATCCCGGCCCCCAGGGCGGTCTCAATGGCGACGGCATATTTTGCCTCCACCTTCATCAGTCCCGCCGCCGGTCCGTGGACGCCCCGGAGAGCGCCCCGCTGGGCGGCGCGCATCACCTCGCGCACCGCCTTGCTGAAGCCCTCGTACTCCTTCTCCATTTCCGCGAGCATCCGGCAGCGGGATTCCACATTGTTCAGCTCCATGGTCAGCTGGAGCTTGGCCTCATTGGCCGCCTTCTCCCGCTTCTCCCGGCTCTCCATACGCAGCATATGGCCCTGAATCACATTGGCCGCGGCATTGGCATCCTCCTCCGCATCCTCCAGGGAGCGCCGCGCGGCCTTTCTGTCCCGCCCCACGGCCTCCATCTGGGCCCCGGCGGCCTCCAGCTCCTGTTCAACCGCCCGCTGCCGCTCCTCCATCTGCGCCTGTCCTGCGCTCAGCGCCGACAGGCTCTCCCGGCCCTTTGCGGCGGCGTCGGCGGCCAGGGCCTCCCTGGCCTGCAGGGCGCGCAGCTCGTCTACCGCGTTTCCCGCACTGGCGGCGGCCTCCTCCGCCCGCACCCGCAGCTCATCCAGCTCCTTTTCCAGGGCGGCCGCCTGGCTGTCCAGCTCCTCTATGCGCCGGCGCTGACCCTCCATTTCCTCCTGGGTGCTCCGGCTGCGGCCCTCCTGGCGGGACAGCTCCTGGCTGATTTCGCCGATGGACTCCCGTTTGTGCTGTATTTCGGTGCGCAGCAGGCCGATGGCGTTCTCCTGGTCCTTGGCCTGGGATTCCAGTGCAGCGGTTTCCTGCCGCGTCTGCTCCTGCTGGGTGTCGTTTTCCTGCATCCGCTGGGAAAAGCGGTCGTTTTCCCCGTAGAGCTCATCCAGACGGCGCTGGGCCGCCTCCTGCCGCTCCTTTGCGGCGGCGTATTCGGCCTGCAGCCTGCTCTTCAGTGTCTTGATCTCGCTGAGCCGGTCCATCCAAACAGATATCTCCAGAATGCGCTGCTCATCTCGCAGCATCAGGTAGCGCTTTGCCTTCTCCGCCTGCTCCCGCAGGGGGATCACCTGCAGCTCCAGCTCGCTGATCTTGTCGTTGATGCGGACCAGGTTCTCCTCGGTCCGCTGGAGCCGCCGCTCCGCCTCCTCCTTGCGGTGGCGGAACTTGGAGATGCCGGCAGCCTCCTCAAAGATTTCCCGCCGGTCCGCGCTGCGCACAGATAAGATCTCATCGATCCGGCCCTGGCCGATCATGGAGTAGCCCTCCCGGCCCAGGCCGGTGTCCATAAACAGCTCGTTGATATCCCGCAAGCGCACGGACTGTTTATTAATATAGTATTCGCTCTCACCGCTCCGGTAATAGCGGCGGGTGACCATGACCTCGCTGCTGTCCACACCTGGGAAGAGGTGGGCGCTGTTGTCCAGCACCAGCGTCACCTGGGCGAAGCCGACAGGACTGCGTTTGGCGGTGCCGCCGAAGATGACGTCCTCCATTTTGCCGCCCCGCAGGCTCTTGGCGGACTGCTCCCCCATAACCCAGCAGAGGGCGTCTGATATATTGGACTTCCCGGAACCGTTGGGACCGACAATGGCGGTGATCTCCTCGCCGAAGTCCAGCACCGTCTTATCCGGAAAAGATTTAAAGCCCTGGATCTCCAGCGCCCGCAGATACACGACATCACCCGCCTCTCTTTCCATGTTATATATTGGGCATAGGCGCTCCTCTCTATCGCGATAGGAGCACAACATAATTGGTTATTATAGCATACCCCTGTGAAGTTTTCAACATGGAATCCCGGACTTGAAACTTCGTATGACAGTCGAATGCGTAAACAAATTGTGAACGACGCTTCAGGCAGCGTTTTATGTAAGGTTGGCAGCGCTTTTTTCTTCTTTTCTCTGTATGCCCAACAGAAAACCGCCCCAATATCCCTGACAACTGACGGCAGCAGCCCCCTATTTTTCAGGGGGCTGCCGTACTCTTTTCCCGTGCCGCTATTTCCCCGCCTGCGCCATCACCGGAATATCGCCCACGCCATTGAGGACAACGGTGGGCCGGTAGGCATAGGTTTTCAGCGTTTCCCGCGTGGAAACGCCGGAGAGCACCAGTACGGTAGACATACCGCTCTCCATACCGGATATGACGTCTGTGTCCATCCGGTCGCCCACCATAACGGCCTCGTTGGAGTGGCAGTCCAGCAGCCGCAGGCCGGTGCGCATCATCAGGGGGTTGGGCTTGCCGCAGAAATATGCTTGTGTCCCGGTGGCCATCTCAATGGGGGCCACCAACGCCCGGCAAGCGGGGGCGAGCCCGTTCTCAATGGGACCGGAGACGTCGGAGTTGGCCCCGATGAGCTTCGCGCCGCCCAACACCAGATTGACGGCTTTTGTCAGCGTGTCGAGGGTATAGGTGCGCCCCTCTCCCACCACCACATAATCGGGATTCACGTCATTCATGGTCATCCCTGCGTCATACAGGGCGTTGAGCAGCCCGGCCTCGCCAATCGCAAATACCGAGCAGCCGGGAGCCTGCTCCTTCAAAAACGCTGCGGTGGCCAGGGCGCTGGTGTAGAAGTGCTCCTCCGGCACGTCCAGGCCCATGCGGGCCAGCTTCTGGTGAAGCTCCCGCGGCGTAGAGCCGCTGTTGTTGGTCAAGAACAGGTAGTCCTTGTTCTCCTCATGGAGCCAGCGGATAAATTCCTCCACCCCCGGCAGAATTCTGTTGCCGTGGTAGATCACGCCGTCCATATCGCAGATAAAGCCCTTTTTCTCGTTGAAATCGAGTATAGAAGTCTGTTCCATAGATTTACTGCCTTTCGTTGCTCATCATGAAATATGCCTGATACGCCTATTATAAAACATTTTCGTGAAATGCGAAAGGGCCTTTGAAGAAATAATTGCAAATAAACCGCCGGCGCTATTGGCCCCGTTTCATGGCGTCCACAATGGACATGCTGCTAATCCGCCTGATTGGGCGCCTGATCGCAATTCCAGCCGAAGCGAGACAGAGCAGGACGATCATGAAAAGCGGCCCTGCAGGAATCGTCCATCCTGTCCCCCACTTTTCCGCTATCAAAAACTGAAACATCAGCCTGTTCAGCGGCAATCCCAGGACGCAGCCTGTCGCGCAGCCGAGAACCGCATAGGTAAATGCTTCTGCCGCAATCATCCTGCTGAGCTGCTCCGCGCCCATCCCAATCGAGCGCATCATGCCGTACTGCCTTGTTCGGGATGCTGCGCTTGCGCTCATACTGTTGAAGATGTGAACCACGGTAATGAGCGCAATAACCGTCAGGAAACCGTAAATAAAAATCGCTCCTGTATAATAGGCGCTTCTTGATTCCGAATTCCTCAGGCGTTTATCGGAGACTGTGCTGTCCGCTGGAAGCAGATTCCGGACTGCGGCAGCTGCGGCATCATCATTCGGCTCGGAGACCTGCACATCTATCGCCGTATAGCCTGCGCTCCCTGCAAGCTCCGAAAATGTCTGCTCGGAACAGACAACATACCCGCAGCTTCCCGCAGGGTTGGCCGCGTGCACGGCGGACAACACGCCGGCTATTGTCATCTGCCGCTCTCCCGCAGCGGTCTGAAACGTCAGGGTATCGCCGGCCATCCAATTCTGCCCGTCTTGATAGACCGCCAAAACATATTCGCCGCCGTCTTGAAGAGAGGCGGCGCTTCCTTGACGCAATTCATCCTCTGCCCACCGCAGCTGACGATCGTCATAGGAAACCAGCGTAACTGTCCCAGCACCGCGGATGGAAGAGACGGAAAGCTCTGTCTCTTCCATCCGGCCAAACGCCCGCTGCACGCCATCCACAGCGCTGATTCGCGCCGTCAGCGTTCTGTCCAGCGCCGTGCCTCCCATCGTGACGGTCAGATCGGCGGCAGACGGCGCAAGCGCAGGCATCCCCTCCCCCAGGAAGACGACCAGCACTTGAAAGGACAGGAACATCATAATGCTGATGGCGTAGGAGCATGTCATGAGAAACAGATTCTTTTTGCCGGACAGCGCGTGGAAAATTCCCATGCCGGTATCCACATGGAGGCGGCTCGTATTGGCAGCCCGTCTATGCTCCGCAAGCTGGGAATTGCCGCTGACCGCCGTGACAGGCGACACTTGTGCCGCCTTTTTTGCCGGCGACAGAGCAGCCAGAATCACAATCAGAAAACCAATGGCCGCCCCGGCCAGCAGGCCGCCGGCACTGAACTGAAACATCGGGACATCCGAAAAGCGGTCCCCGCTGACGGACTTCAGCAAAAAGCAGGCAAACCATGTTACAATCTGGCCGGCGAGCAGACCGATGGGGACCCCCCTCATGCTTTGCCGCAGCCCCTGCCGGATCACAAAGTGCTTCACCTGTCCCTTGTCCGCGCCCAGACAGCGGAGCAGCCCGTAAAACTGGATTCGCTCCAACACATTCGTACTGAAGCTGGAGGCAATCATCACGGTCCCTGCCGTCAGCACCAGCAGAATCAGAAATGCCGCCACGATATAGAGCGACTGCATGGTGCTGTTTTCGCTCTGCCCCATCAGGCCAAGCAGGGCGGTATTCTCCGCCACCTGCCGGTCGGCAAGGCCATAGGCATCCCTGATTTCCCGGAGAGCAGCGCGGATATTGACGCCGGATTTGAACTGTATCCGAAATGTCGTCCCGTCATCGGCATTTTCATCTGCAATTGCCCGGAATCCGTCCTCATTCATCACCATGCCGTATACGTCCGCCTGGAGCAGGCTGCCCATATCCTGCAGCACCCCGGTCACATGGTAAGCCTTTGCCCGGCCATCCGGCACAGTGACCACGACCGTATCGCCGGCCGACAGCCCCAACTGCTCCAACGCCGTTTGGTTCAGCAGCGCCTCGTCCGGCCTGGCCGGGTATGTCCCGCTCTGCATCGCCATTTCTGTTAAAACAGAGAAGGTATCCGCATTTGCACCGGCAAAGCTGACCGTTTTGGAGCCGATCATTCCCGTGCTGCCCTGATAGGTCCAGCCGCAGACGGCTACATCCAGCCGTGCGCCGATCAATGCAGCGGTTTCCTCGCTGATGCCGGTCACACTGGCGTGATACTCTCCGTTTGTTTTGATGAAATAGCTTTTTTGCGCACGCAGCGCCATATCCGCCATGCTGAAAACAGCCGTCACAAGCAGCACAGAGAATACAATGCAGAGAACGGACATCCTGCTGCTCTTTCGGTGGACCCGCTCATATTTGGCGGCAAGGGCGAGATAGCTTTTCACTGCCGGGCACCCCCCAGGTCCTGCAAAACGCCATCCGCCATGCGAAATACACGGTCGGCGGCGCCTGCATGATTTTCGTTGTGGGTAATCATCAGGATCGTCTGCTGATATTTGGCCGACATGGATTGCAGGAGCGCAATGACTTCCTGGCTGTTTTTGCTGTCCAGATTCCCCGTCGGTTCATCCGCCATGATCAGGGCCGGACGGGTGACAAGCGCCCGGCCAATCGCCGCCCGCTGCTGCTGCCCGCCGGAAAGCTGACCGGGCAGGTGCTTCCGGCGCTCTGTCAGTCCCAGCACATGCAGCAGCTCCTCCACAAATCTCTTGTCCGGGACTTTGTAGTCCAGGAGAAGCGGAAAAATCATATTCTGCTCCACATCCAGTTCGGGAATCAGGTTGAAGGACTGAAAGATAAAACCAATGTGCTGCCGCCGGAACACGGTCAGCTCCTTCTCGGACAGGGAAAACACATCCTTCCCGTCGATCCGGACGCTGCCCGATGTGGGATCGTCCAACGCGCCCACAATATTCAGCAGCGTGCTTTTGCCGGAGCCGGATTCTCCAACGATGGCAATAAATTCCCCCCTGCGGACGGAGAACGAAACCTGATTCAGCGCATGAACCGCCGCTTCGCCTGCTCCATAAACTTTACACAGATTTTGTACTTCAAGAATATTCATGGCAAGTACCTCCTATGGAGCCATCATACCCCCTCCGGCTTACTTTCCGGTGACATCCATCTTACTCATTGGTAAGGTTGAAAAAGCTGAGGGTGAATGTGGTCCCGGCGCGGAGGCTGCTCGCCACAGAAATCGTCCCTCCATGCAGCTCCACAATGGTTTTTGCCAGAGGCAGGCCCAATCCAATGCCATGAATGTCCTGCGAAAACCGGCTGCGGTAGAAACGCTTAAAGATGTGGTATAGGTCCTCCGGGCAAATTCCGCTCCCGTTGTCCTGTATCACGAGCTTTGTCATGAGCGCGCTCCGCTCCCAAGAGATATTGATCCGGCCGCCTGGTCCGGTATGCTCCAGCGCGTTTTTGACAATATTCCCGACCGCCTCTGAAATCCACAGGGCGTCACAGAAAAGGGTGTCATCCCCGCTGCCTGACAGCGCTATGATTTTTCCCTCCCGCTCCGCGCGGACTGCAAAGCGCTCCAAAACGTCCTGCATAAGCGTATCGAGATTTTCCGGCGCTTTCTGCATCTGGATCATCCCCGCATCCAGCCGCGCTAATGTCAGCAGCGTGTGGACCACGGCCTCCATGCGCTTGATTTCACGCAGAGACTTTTGAGAAAAATCCATAACGGTTTTCGGACCGGCAGTAGGGCTGCCGATGATTTCCTGATACATCTTCAACGCGGAGAGCGGCGTTTTGAGCTGATGCGATACGTCGGAAATCATCCCCTGCAAAAATTCTTTTGTCTGCTTTTCCTTTTCCGCATGGGTGGAGAGAATGGCGGACAGTTCATTCACCTGGTGGAACAGACTGTACCAGCCGCCGGTTTGCTCGCACGCAATACGGGACGCGGCGTTCCCGTCAAGAAATTCTCGAATGGCGCATTCAGCGCTGTGAATCGCTCTGTGCTGCCTGCGCAAATACAGAAGCAGAAGGGTGAAGAGCGCCCCAAAAACAAACAGCAGGAGAAAAATCAGGGAGAGCAGGACTTGATTTTGATAGGCAGAAACCGCCGGGAGCAATTGGATGGGAGCCGCCTCATGATACCCCAGCAAAGACAGCGCTTTGAGGCCGGAAAGCACGTCCCCGGCGTCCTTTTCGCCGGTAAAGGCGGAGAGGACAAAGGCATCGTCGTGGTTCAAAAGATACCCGGCCACGCCGTAATCGTGGGTAATCAGGCTGCTTTGATAGGTTTTTGCCAGGACAGAAGAAATACCGAAAACAAACAGCATGGACAGGACGCACACGACAGCCACTCCATATAACAGCATCCGGGTGTCTTTTTCTAAATTTCTCATAGTCTTTTCTCACTCCACGACCCATTTGTATCCGATTCCGCGTTCTGTCAGCAGATACCGGGGCGCGTTTGGCGTCTCCTCAATTTTGTTCCGCAGGCGGCGGACATAAACGGACAGGGTGTTGTCGTCCACATAATTGCCGGCCCCATCCCACAGGCTGTCCAAAATGGCTTCTCGTGTCAGCAGATGGTTTGGATTCCGCATCAGCAGGCAGAGCAGCCTGAATTCAACCAGGGGGAGTGCGAGCAAACTGCCGTCTTTCCAGGCACGGCGTTCCACAACGTCCACCTTTATGCCGTTCGCCTCTAAAAATACCGCTTTCGAGAATCCGGCGGAACGGCGAAGCAATGCTTTGATTCTCGAAAGCAGTTCATTGAGTCTGAATGGTTTGGTGATATAGTCATCTCCGCCCAGATCCAGGCCCTGCACAACGCTGATTTCCTGGTCAGATGCAGTTAAAAAGATGATCGGAACGGAGGAGCTCTTCCGCACTTCTCTGCAGACATCAAATCCGCTGCCATCCGGCAAGGTAACATCCAGCAGAAGCAGCTGGTAGGAATTGCCGCGGAATACGGCCAGCGCCTGTTTCACAGTACGGGCCGTATCGACCGAGTAGCCGTTGACTTCCAACGTATATTTCAGGCCGTCAATCAGGCTCAAATCGTCCTCAACATAAAGAATCTTTTCCATTGTGTTGACCTCCTGATGATCCTTACAATCAATCCTGACAGGGTGTATCATAAACCTGTGGCTGCCGCGCAGTCAAGGGGGGATTTTATCTCTTGGAGGGATTGCCGCCGGCAGGGGCTTTGAAAAAGGATCTGCATAAACATGATAATTTCCCCTCTATTTCTTTGTCCGTTCATCAAAAGGACCTGTCCGCTGTATGATGCCGCGTCCATTGAGAAACAATGATGACAGCTTATGCAGCCTATGTAAAATTCGCTATCTAAAGTTCTGTAAAATTCTTGTAAAATCGCCGGGCAGACAGGTCCTGCCCATCGGACGGCATGTCCCTCTATTCAAATTTTACACAGATTTTACACAACGCTGGTAATAGATTTTACATCCGGCTGTTAAAGTAATGGGGTAAACGATAAGGAAAAAGAGGTAGAACTGATGGATATTTTCGACGCGCTTACTTTGATTGGCGGCCTGAGTCTGTTTCTGTTCGGCATGAGCCTGATGGGACAGGCCCTGGAGCGGCGCGCGGGGGGACAGCTGCGGTCCCTCCTGGAAAAGCTGACAACCGGCAAGCTGGCGGGACTTCTGACAGGTCTGGGGGTCACGGCAGTGATCCAGAGCTCCTCAGCCACTACGGTGATGGTGGTGGGCTTTGTCAACTCCGGCCTGATGACGCTCAAGCAGGCGATCAACATCATTATGGGCGCAAATATCGGCACCACGGTCACGGCGTGGCTCCTGAGCCTTGCGGGGATCGACAGCGGCAATGTGTTTGTCAAGCTGCTCAAGCCCTCCTCCTTCACACCGGCGCTGGCCCTGCTGGGCATCATCTTTTATCTGTTCTGCAAGAGCGCCAAAAAGAAGGACACGGGCATGATCCTGCTGGGCTTCGCCACGCTGATGTACGGCATGGAGACCATGTCCGGCGCGGTGTCCGGCCTGGGGGAGCTCCCGGCGTTCCGGCAGATGTTTGTCATGTTCAAAAACCCGGTGCTGGGCGTGCTGGCCGGCGCGGCGCTGACGGCGGTAATTCAATCCAGCTCCGCCTCCGTAGGCATCCTGCAGGCGCTGGCCGTCACCGGGCAGGTCTCCTACGGCGCGGCCATACCCATCATCATGGGGCAGAATATCGGCACCTGCGTGACGGCCATGCTCTCCTCCGTGGGGGCCAACAGAAACGCCAAGCGGGCGGCGCTGGTCCACCTCTCCTTCAATGTCATCGGCACAGCGGTCTGGCTGACGGCGTTCTGCCTGCTGCGGGCTCTGCTGCGCCCCGCGCTGCTGGAGGAACCGGCCTCCCTGCTGGGCATCGCCGCGGCCCACTCCGTGTTCAATGTGCTCTGTACGCTCCTGATGCTGCCCCTGTCCGGCTTTTTGGAGCGGCTGGTCAAGGTCCTTGTGCCCGACGCCAGGCAGCCGGAGGTATTCGAGGAACTGGACGAGCGCCTGTTCGCCACCCCCTCCATCGCTCTGGAGCGCTGCCACGCGGTGACCGTGGATATGGCGGAGACCGCCGTGTCCTCCCTGAAGGACGCCCTGGCCTCCCTGGGGGACAACTCCCCGGAGCTGGCCGCGTCCATCCGGGAGCGGGAGGATAAGACCGACCACTACGAGGACATTCTGGGCACGTATCTGGTGAATCTGAGCGCGCGGCAGATCAGCGAAGCGGACAGCCGGGAGGCGGCCAAGCTGCTGAAGCTGATCGGCGACTTTGAGCGAATCGCCGACCACGCGGTCAACATTCTGGAGTCTGCGGAGGAGCTGCAGAAGAAGGAGATCCGGTTTACCGACGCGGCCACAGGCGAGCTGGCGGTCATCTTCCAGGCGGTCAGCGACATTTTAGACCTGTCTCTCGCAGGTTACCTGCAAAACGACCTGTCCGCCGCCGCCAAGGTGGAGCCGCTGGAGGAGGTCATCGATCAGCTGAAGGAGCAGCTTCGCACCCGCCACATCCTGCGCCTGCAAAAGGGGGACTGCACCATCGACGCAGGCTTCACCTGGCTGGACCTGCTGACTGATCTGGAGCGCACAGCGGACCACTGCTCCAACATCGCCGGATGCATGATTGACGCCGCCCGCGACTCCATGAACCTCCACCAATCTCTGCGCGAAACCCGCAACGACAGCGAGGCGTTTCAGGAGCGGTATCGGGAATACAGACGAAAATATGCGCTGGCCTGAGGGGTTACGCTTGTTATTACCGTCCCAGTCCCTGAAGACCGGAAAAGGGATACCGCGGAAATTTCCTCCCCGGTATCCCTTTCGTCCTGTACTTACTTGTCCGCCAAATTCAGCAGCATCTGCGCGGCCTCGGCCCGGCTGGTCAGGCCTTTGGGAGCAAGTGTCCCATCCCCGTTTCCATGGAGAATGCCGTTCTCCACCGCCCAGCGCAGAGCGTCCAGCGACCAGCCGCCAGCCTGCGCCGCGTCGCTGAAATGCAGCTCCTTGTCTGTAGCGGCAGGGCTGCCGGCGTACCGCCACAGCATCGCGGCCATCTGCTCACGGGTGATACTGTCATCCGGACCAAACCGACCTTCGCCGTAGCCGTCGATGATCCCCTGTGCCGCCGCCCACGCGACCGCGTCAGCACACCAGGAATCTGCCGCCACATCCGCGAAGCGGCTGCCAGCCTTTACGACAGGCCTGCCCGCCATATTGTAGAGAATCTGCGCCAGCTGCGCCCTTGAAAGGTTGTCATCCGGTTTAAAGGTGCCGCTGCCATAGCCGGTCAGCAGTCCCTCCCGAATGGCATAGTCTACTGCCTCATGATACCAAGCGCCGGTACGCAAATCGGCATAGGCTCCGGACGGGCAGCCGTCGCCGCCGCCGCAGGGCTGCTCCTGGGGTTCGACCGGTACCGGTGCAAAGCTGGCCTTTACGGTCACGTCTCTGCCGGGCATTGTAAACGTGTTCTTTTCCGTCAGAGAAATCCCATTGCCCTGGCTGTCGGTGACGGTCAGCTCAAGCAGCACACATCCCGCATCCGGCGTGACGGTCAGTGCAATCGTCGTGCCGCTGGCCGCATACGCGCGGCTGGAGGTCACCTTACCATGCTCCGACTTCTCCACTTTGATCGCATACGCCCTGATGCTGCTGCCGCCGCCGGAGGGTCTGGAGGGCGTGGGCAGGAGTCGCTGATAGCCGCAGGTATTACAGCCGGCATCCCATGCATTATCAAAGATATGAGGGCCGTAGCCGTCTTTTTGGCTGCTGTCCGTGAGATCACACCCGGCGGCGGTACACTCGTGCCAGTGATGCCCGCTGTCGCTGCTCCACCCCTCTGACCAGCTGTGCCTGTGTTCCACGGTCCGCTCATAACCGCAGTCGTTGCAGACAGCGTCCTGGTCGCCGTCATAGACGTGTTCCCCGTAGCTGCCCTTTTGGCTGTTGTCCGCGAGATCACACCCGGCGGCGGTACATTCGTGCCAGTGATGCCCGCTGTCGCTGCTCCACTCCTCCGACCAGCTGTGGATATGGGCGGGCGGCTCTACGGTCCGCTCGTATCCGCAGACGTTGCAGACAGCGTCCTGGCCGTCGTCATAGATGTGTTCCCCATAGCCGTCCTTTTGGCTGTTGTCCGCGAGATCACACCCGGCGGCGGTACACTCGTGCCAGTGATGTCCGCTGTCGCTGCTCCACTCCTCCGACCAATTGTGGATATGGGCAGGCGGCTCTACGGTCCGCTCGTACCCGCAGACATTGCAGACGGCGTCCTGGTCATCGTCATAGATGTGGGCCTGCCTGTCTTTGACAGCGCCGCAGGTGATGCACCTGATCCAGTGGTTGGCGGCGTCGCTGCTCCAGTTCGATGACCAGACATGCCGGTGGATGGGCGGCGAGGGCGGGTCGGGCTGCTTATGGCCGCACACACTGCAGGTACCGTCGACATAGGTGTGCGCCGCGCGGTCTGTGACAGCGCCGCAGGTGATACACGCATGCCAGTGGTTGTTTGCGTCGCTCTGCCAGGTGTTGCCGTAGGTGTGGGCCTCAGGTGTGGTTGTATAATCGCATACGGAGCACTCTTGCCAGTGGCCGTCTGTGTTATACTGCCAGATAGGATTGTGGGACGCTTCGCCATCCCGCTTGCTGCACCCCTCGTAGGTGCATTCGCGCCAGTGTTGAGCAGAGTCGAACTTCCAAGTACTATCGTATGTGTGTTTTTCGTGGATGGTCATCGGCCCTGTAAACACATTGCCTGTGCTTATTTTTATAAAGTTGACCGCATTGATTCCCTTTTCTACCCGGCAATCTCCAGGCATATGGTCTTCAGGAATGATGATCGCCTTGTCTGCGTTGCTTCCATCAGGAAAGGTGTCAGCGCCAGCGTATACCGCAACATTGAATTCCGTACAGTTAGCGTAGAAAGAGCCGCCCCTTACAACGGTAAACACGCCGGTGAAGTCACTGCCGCTGCCGCCTGAGTTCATGCCGTTGAGCTGCACGCCCCGTATCCCGGAAACGCTCAGCTTACCACCTTTTCCCACAACTACTTTTCCTGCGGATATAGCGGTGTCGGAATCGCCCTTTGCGGTCAGAGTCCCGTTTATGGTCACAATAGAGTTTACGCCGCCGCTTGAGCCGCTAACAATACCCCCGTTGGCTATGACTGTGGCTCCCTTTTCTACCGTGAGGGTATTTGCATCGCCGCCGCTAAGATTAATCCTCTGCTGAACCGTCAGTGTGCTGCCTTCTTCTCCATTGAAGGTCAGCATCATTTTATCCGAGGCGCTTCCCGCAATGACCAGCGTATGAATGGAACACTCCCCCACTGCTTCTATTGTAACAGCAACGTTAGGCGGCAGGGTCACAGTTCCGCCGATGACCGCGTTTGTCAAAGTGAGGGTATTGGCAGCTGCATTCCAATCGTAACCCTCACCAGATATATTCGTCCCCTGCGTAAAATCCAAATCTCCGGTCAACGGTGTACCGGTGTTATCGTAGACCTCTGCTGTAGTTCCGTCCGACACTCTCACCGTACCTGTGCCTGTGAGCTTCAGGTTCCCGATATCCGAAGCAGCCGTTCCAGCCTTTGGCAGAGTGATGGTGCCATTGTTGACGATGCTGCCGTTGTTTGTCAAAGCAGCGGTGCTGGGTAAATCGATGGTACCGTTGTTGACGATCTTCCCATTGTTTTCCAGAGTCGAAACCGCAATCTGACAGTCTGCGGAGAGGGTCAGCTCCGCACCCGCTGCGACCGCCAGATCGACCGGCGTTGCTTCGGTAAAAAATCCCACAGTCGCGTTAGCCAGAACGGTAACGGCTCCGCCGTTGGTTACCGCTTCTGAGATGGCCTCCTCAACGGTAGCGTAATAGGTTTTAGTGCCGCCGTTATCTACCTTAGCCACGAGATGCTCTTCATAGCCGCAGTCAATGCAGGTGCGCTTGCCGTTGGCCCATGGAGTGTAGTTGTGGTCCGCGCGTTTCTCCCTTTTGCAAACGGTGCAGACCCCATCGTGCCACTGCGAATCATCGAATGGCGTCCAGTCAAAGGTGCAGTCCTCCGTGTCGCGCTTATAACCGCATGCGAGACAGGGGTTGCTGTGGGTGTCCGTGTCCTCGTCCGGGACAAACACGTCTGAAAAGGAATGTGGCATACATTGCCCCACCGTCACAGGGCCGGACAGCGTCTTTTCGTCCAACTTGCCCGTAATGGGTGTATCGCTGCTATCCAGGTAGGCGTTCCAGGGATCGGTACCCTCTTGATTGTCCAGCAGATCGCCCATGGTAAGGTAACTGCTATCAGAAATAATGATCGCATCCCCTTGTGTTGCCGAGTAGGTCCCGCCCTTCAGGATTACATGCCCATCGTCTATCTTGAGTGCGGGGCCAGCCCCGGTATTTGCAACTGCGCCCGTGCCTTGGATAGTCACAATATCGCTGTAATATGTAGTGGAAACTTGGATAGTTCCTTCTGCGCGAACCGATGTGATGCTGCATTCGTTCAAATCCAAAGTGCAGGCAATGGAGATCGTAAGAGCGTCCGCAGGAGAGTCTGGAATCTCAACATCCGTCAGCAGTTTGATAGTCGCGCCGGCGTAGCCGGAATCTTTGAACGCCGCCACCAGCGCGTCTGCATCCACAATAGAAGTAGTTGAACCATCTTCTTTCGTCACCACTGCCACAGCCACTGTAGGGCCGTCCCCCTCCGCCGCGAACGCCCAGGCGGGGCAAAGGCTCAGGCAGAGGGCCAGCGCGGTGATGATGCTAACGATCCGTTTTTTCATGCAAAAGCCTCCTCATATGCATGTTGAAATTTTGCTGTAATATGCTATAATCTGGTTAGGAAAGGGGGTGCTGGGTATGAGCGAACGAGAACAGGCCAAGCAAATCATCGACTGCCTGCCGGAAAAACGGCGGACAGCGGGTCCTAAATCAAATGCAGCTTCACCGCGGCGTCCTTCACCGCGCCCCGGTTATTCACGCCCAGCTTCCGCAGGACGGCGCTGACGTAGGTTTTCACGGTGGGGAGCTTGATGCCCAAGATCTCCCCGATCTCCGCGTTGGTCTTGTGGTGGCATAAAAGCCGTAGCACATTCATCTCCGCCGGAGACAGCGGTTCCGCCAGCTCGCCCCGGCAGCGCAGGAAGTCCGGATACTGCGCCGCCTGTTTCCGCGCGGCGGCGGTCAGCCGCTCCAGAAAAGCCGAATCCGCCGTCCAGCCGCCCCTTTCCAGCAGGGGCAGGATAGCCGCGCCGTATTGGGACACAGGGCGGATAAATTGGTACTCCCGGCAGGTATCCAGGGCGGCGCGGAGAGGCGTCTGCCAGTCTCCGTCCCTGGCCCGGTAATAGCAGATCGCCGTCAGCAGCTCCAGGCAGATGCCGTCCATTACCCGGCGGCAGGCCTGGAAGTAGGGCCGCAGGGGGGCCAGAATCAACAGCGCCTCCTGATAGCTGCCATAGACCATCTCCACCATGGCGCGGGTCAGGTACTGGTAGCGCAGCATCACCCGCAGCTTCAGCAGGTTCTTGGGGGCCTTTTCCCTGTACCATGCGTCCACGGCCTCGTCGTCCCCCTGGTACAGCGCCGTCCGGCAGATCAGCGCGTCCAGGTTGGGCAGGAAGCGGTGGCAGTCGGGCCGCTGGAACCGCTCCCGCAGGGCCTCCAGATGCTCCACCGCCCGGTTTGCCTCCCCCTGGTCGATGCGCAGCCGCACCAGCAGGCCGATGAGGGCGAATTCGATATCCGGCGTGCCCTTCTTTTGGATCTGCTCCAGGCTGCCCATCAGGTCCAGCAGCCGCCCGGACACCTCCTCGCCCTTTTCAAACTTGCTCTCCGCAATGGCGCACTCCGGCAGCTTCACCCCGTCCCGCCCCAGCAGCAGGCTGACCGGGACGCGGTATTTGCGGTAGATGGCGTCGTCGTCCTTGCTCCACTGGCAGAAGTCCTTGCCGCCGTTCATGATGCTGGGCAGGCGGCTGGTGACGGAAAACTCCGGCAGGGCGATCTCCCTGCCGGCCAGCAGCTTCATCATGGGCGGGAGCATCTTCAGGATATCCCCCACGTTCCGCTGGGGCAGCCCGATGTCCAGCCAGGCCAGCCAACCCCGGACAGTCCTGTAGTCCGGGTCCGAGCGCTCCAGCCCCGCCCCGTACTTTTGCAGCTCCCCGTACCACGCCTCTGACCCCTCGTAGTCCACGCAGATGGAGCACAGCATACTCATCCCCGCCATCAGAGCGGGGGAGGAGAGGACCTTCTCCCGGGGCAGGGCCCGGTAATAGTCCTCCATCTCGTCGTAGTGGGCCATGCCGGGGTGCAGCTCGCTGTTTTTGATGAGCAGCTCAGATACCTTCTGATACTCCCCGCTGCGGGTATAGCAGTCCAGCGCGCTTTTGTAATCGTCATGCAGTTCATAATAGAGGGCAGCGCGGCCATAGAGCCGGTTCTGTTCCTCGGCGCTGTACTCCCGGTCCTGCTGCCAAAGGAGGAATTGCCGGAACACAGGCCAAAACCGGCAGCGGTGGAGACCGTCATAGAGAAACATGGAGGTGTCCTGCTGCAATTCTCCCAACAGCTCCCCGGCGCGGCTGTTCCCGGAGAGCAGCCGGGCAAATTCCACGTCAAAGGGTTCAAAGGGGGCCAGGTCCAGCAGCAGGCGGCGGGTCATGGGCTCAAAGCGGCGGTATATCGCCGTCTGAAAATGGGTGAACAGCTCCCGCCGCACGTCCGCGTCCACAGCTTCATCATAGGGCCTGCCGCCCTGCATTTGGTGGCAGAGGATACTGAAGGCCAGCGGATACCCCTTACAGTTTTTCTGCATCGCGGCCATCGCCGCCGGTGCAGGGGAAATACCGGAAAGGGCCAACAGTTTTTCCGCCGTCTCCTGGTCCAACATCAGGTCCTGGGTTTCAAAGACCTGCATCCGGCGCTCATAGCGGAAGGACGCCAGCCAGCCGGGGACAGCTCCACGGCTCAAAAGAACAAAATGCGTTTCGGGACGCTCCAGAATCAGAGCGTGAAGGGCCTGCTGCGCGTCCGGACTTTTCAGGGCCTGCAAATTGTCCAGAAGCACCGCGTCACAGGTAAAGTCCGGCGCTGGCTCCAGCGGTTCGGACAGAGCATCCCAGCGGCAAACGGTGTACGGCTCCAGCAGGGTCGAAGCTGCGGCGCTTTTCCCGCAGCCGCAGGGGGCGCTGAAAAAAATCACCTGGCGCTGGGTCCATGCTGCCTTAAATTTTTCCTGCAATGCAGTGGTTATCACAACATTCTGGTTCATTCCCCGCCTCCTTACCGAAATTGTGCATTTCAAAAAACAGGAAAATCACTGGTTGTATTTTATCACAGAAACCCCGTTTCCGCTATCCGTCCAAAGTATGAATTGGGGCGTTTTTGTCATTATAGACAATTTTTTCACGGAGTTCCCGCCATATTTTACAAAACCACAAATTTGAGAAAGCAAACGCCCACCGGCAAAAGCCAGTGGGCGTTACAGCAAAGCGCCCCGCACCGGCGAGGCTGAACTGTCCGCTGAACAAATACATATTACTGGAGAACAAAATCCATAAACACCGGGTTGTGGTCGCTCCACCGGAATCCGGTATCCAGGACTTGGGCGTCCATCACGGCGACATTGTCCGAAACAATAAACCCGTCCACTGTCACGCAGAACGTATCCGGCCCATAGGGGCGGTCGGAATTGCGGCAGGAGGGCGTGGGAGAGGCCGCGTCAAAGGGCGCGACAATCGTCAAGCCGTCCGGGATCATCTCCGCCGGAACCGGCTGCGCCCAAGTATACTCCGGGCCGCTTACGCCGAAAACCTCGCCGGAGTTTCCTAACAAATCCTTGTTGAAGTCCCCGCCCGCTATGGTCCAGTTCCCCTTTTCATACTCCGAGAGCATATCCGCAAACAGCATCTCCAGCTGTTCCTCCGCAATCTTACCATCAGACGTATAGGCGGACAGGTGCAGCGCGTAGAGCACAAGCTCCCCCTTCTCCCCCGGTGCCGGGAGCCGCTGGACAGAATAGCAGCGGTCCAGGTCAACCAGCTTCATAACCCCGCGCTCAATGGGAAGCTGGCGGCGGAGGGCGGAGGCGATGGGGTACCTGGAAAACACGGCAATCCCAGCCCGATTGGCCCCGTGGGGTTCCAGCAGGGGCCAAAACAAAAAGGGGCTGTCATAATTCTGGGCAAAGGTCCCGTGCAAAAAATGCATCTGGGCGCACACCTGCGCCCACTGGTCCACATGGAAGCTCCGGGTCCCATCCACATCCACCTCCTGCAGCAGCAGGAAATCCGGGTCCAAACTGGCGGCCGCGCTGACCGCGCCGGCGACATTCTCCGCCACCGCCTCTGCGGAGCGTGCGCGGCTCTCCTTACCGCCGTCCATAAAAAAGCTGTAATCCGCGCTGTAAGCCCCAAAACCAATGTTATAGGAGGCAATTCGATATATCCCATGTTTTTTCAACCCAACATCCGACCCATCATCGTGGATCGTCTGGACCTCCAGCACCAGATTGTCCTCCACCCGGTACCAGGACAGGAACACATACGCCAAATATATCCCCATCACCAAAACGAAAACCAGCAAAACAGCCAACAAGCTCCTCCCTGCTCTTCTCACCACAACGCCTGCTCCTCCTCACTAAAGTTTCGCTCAAGCCTTTTCAAAGGCTTGCGGGGGTGCAGGGGGCAGAGCCCCCTGCCAACTAAGATTTTGCAGAGAGGTCCCGCGCTATGCGCAGGATGCTCCAGGGAGGAACGGAACAGGGCAGCTGCATGCGAAACAGCATCTGCGGGTTCCTGGGCTTCAGAAGAGGCGCGCCATCCATATCCTCCATAGGCGGCACAACAAACGAGACCGGCTTAAAATCCGGGCCGACCACCTCCACCGTGTCCCCCGCGGAAAACTTATTGCGGAGCGTCAGCGTCCCCCAGCCTCCGCTGCCGCACTCCGTCACCAGCGCCACCACCTGCCATTGCCGAATATACCGGGAATTCTCATAATACTGCCCCGGCGGGCCATAATAAAACCCTGTGGCGTAATGCCGGTGGCTGACCCGCTCCACCTCATCCCGCCAGACCGGATCGACCGGACGGCCCGCCGCCACATCATCCAGCACGTGCCGGTACGCGCCCGTCACAATGGCCGCATAATAGGCGCTCTTGGCCCGGCCCTCGATCTTCAAACTGCTCAGCCCCACGTCTATCAAATCATCCACATGATCAATCATACACATATCCCGTGAATTCATGATATACGTCCCCTTATCATCCTCAAACACCGGGAAAAACTCCCCCGGCCGCTTCTCCTCCATCAAATAATACTGATACCGGCAGGGCTGCGCGCAGGCGCCGCGGTTGCTGTCCCGTCCCGTCATATAATTCGACAGCAAGCAACGCCCGCTGTAGCTGACGCACATGGACCCATGCACAAAAGCCTCCAGCTCCAGCTCCGGCGGCGTCCTCTGCCGGATCTCCCGAATCTCCTCCAGGCTCAGCTCACGGGCCAGGATCACGCGGCTGGCTCCCAGCTCATACCAGGCCCTGGCCGCCTCATAATTGGCCACACTGGCCTGGGTGGACACATGACGCTCACAGCGGGGCGCATAGCGCCCCGCCAGTGTAAACGTCCCCAGATCCGCCGCAATCAGCGCGTCCACGCCGGCGCTGTCCAGCAGCTCCAGCCACGCCGGCAGCGCCGCAGCCTCCGCATTGCGGGGCATGGTGTTGACCGTCACATGGACCCGGACGCCGCGCTCATGGGCAAAGCGGACCGCCTGGGGCAGCTCCTCGCGGGAAAAATTCCCCGCAAAGGAGCGCATCCCAAAGCTCTCGCCTGCCAGATAGACCGCGTCCGCGCCGTACAGCACCGCCATTTTCAGCCGTTCCATG
The DNA here is from genome assembly GCA_910578505.1 of uncultured Oscillospiraceae bacterium. GTDB lineage: Bacteria > Bacillota > Clostridia > Oscillospirales > Oscillospiraceae > Pelethomonas. Next base: position 81,487 of record CAJTPV010000006.1, read on the forward strand.
TCCCCCGCAGGGGCCAGCAGCTCCGGTTTCTGTCTCATCGCACTTCCATCTCCTCTATCGCTCTCCTGCCGTCCCCTCAGGACCCGGACACCTGGGCCACCGCCGCGTTGTGCTGGGCCAGCGTCTCATTGAAGATGTGCTTGCCATCCGCGCCGCGGACATAGAAATAGTAATTTGTCTGGGCCGGCTGCAGCGCCGCGCTGATAGACGCAATGCCCGGATTGGCGATCGGGGTAGGCGGCAGGCCCGCATTCCTGTAAAGGTTGTAGGGACTATCCAACTCCGTGTAATCCGCCTGCGTGATCTCCCGTCCGGCCGCATACACCAGCGCCGCGTCGATCTGCAGCAGATAATTGGTTTCAGCGGCATTGGTCAGGCGGTTGTAAATGACAGACGCGATCTTATCCCGGTCCTCGCCGTCCGTCTCCTTCTCAATCAGCGAAGCAATCGTAATAATACTCTTGAGATTGTACCCGGCATCCTGATAAACTGCAATCAGATCGGACAGATCATCATTATTATACACCTTATTTTCAAAGTTGTTCAGCATGGAGGTAAACGCCAGCTCGGCCCGGCCCCCCACATAGAAGTTATAGGTATCCGGGAACAGATATCCCTCCAGGCGGCTGATGCTGCCCAGGTTTTCGTTGTCAATAAAGTCAAAGTCATCAAAGACATAATTCTCCGCGGTCTCCGTGAGCCCTTCCTTTGTTCCAACGCCGTTTTTCTCCATCAGGTCGATGATCTGCTGAACCGTATAGCCCTCCGGAATGGTCAGCGTCACGGTCTCGGCGGAACCGCCGGCGGTGCGCATATTCCGGATCAGCGCCATATAGTCCATATTGGTGGTCAGCGTAAAGGTCCCCTGGGAAATCTTCGCGTCCGCCTTATAGACCCAGCAGAACAGGCGGAAAAACCAGGGGTATTCGATCAGCCCGTCCTCCTTCAGGGCCTTCGCCACCTTCGAGATATCATAGCAGGTAATCTCCTTGCCCTTTTCGTTGGTCCTGGTCTCGGAAACCCAATCCTCCGGGACCTCGAAGCTGACTTCCTTCGGCGTCTTGTTCAGCGCGGCAAAATCGTTGGCCAGCAGCCAGCCCACGCTGGCCAAAATGGCTGAAGACGCGCCCACAATAGCTATCCACAGCACCAGGCCCAGCAGGGGGTGCAGCCGCTTTTTTTTCTTCTTTCTCGGCTTGCTGGGTCCCTGCCCGGCGGGCGGGCGGGCGGTCTCAGGATGCTGGGGCATCTGGCGGGCATCCCAGCTTGTCGTATGGTAGCGATCCTCAGGATTCATAGGTGAACTCCTCCTTTTTTGCGTTGACAAAGAGAGGGACAGGTATCCCTCACAAAAAAATTTTTGTGGTCAAGCCGCATTTGGCCTCCCTCCATCATACTATTGCTTAGGAAAGGAAACGAGGTGACAAACATGTGGAACAACGGTAACGACTGCGGCTGCCTGTGGATCATTCTGATCATCATCCTGCTGTGCTGCTGCGGCAACACCGGCGTGGGCGGCGTCAGCACCGGGCCCTGCAATTGTAATTGCAATAACACCGGTGTGGGCGGCGTCAACACCGGGAACAACTGCAACTGCTGCCATCACTGCTGTTGCTGCTGCTGTACCGGCAACAATAACAGCGACTGCTGCTGCTGACAGGTACATAGGCATGGGGGGACGCGGGAGCGTCCCTCATGCTTTTTCGCGCCCCAGCAGCGGCTGCACCAGCTCCCATACCTGGCTGTGAATGGCCTCCGGCGTGTGCAGCGCCAGTCCGTCGGCACAGTGCAGGATCCGCCAGCCCAGGGAGCGGGCGATGTCCCGCGCTGATTCCCGGCACTGCCGGAGATAGAGCGCATCCTGCTCGTGGATATCGGCCTTTGCGCCCGTCTCAACCTCCCGGCGCCGCAACAGCTCCTCGGACACCTCCGACGGCAGGTCCAGATAGATCACCATATCCGGCTCCGGCAGGCCCAGCCGCCGGTATTCCAGGTCAAAGAGCCACTCCAGATAAACCTCCCGCTCCCCGGCCGGCAGCTTCGCGGCCTGGTGGACGGCGTTGGAGGTGGTGTAGCGGTTGGCCAGAATCAGCCCGCCCGCCTCATAGAGCTCCCCCCAGTCCTCCCGATAGGAGGCATAGCGGTCCACCGCATACAGCACAGAGGCCCCATAGGCGCTGACATCCCCCGGCTTCGCCCCCAGGGCGCCGGTCAGGTACAGCCGGGCCGGTTCCGCAAAGGGATTGCCGTAGCGGGGGAAATCGATCTCATGAAAGCGGACGCCCTCCGCCGCAAAGCGCCGGGCCAGCAGACGGGCCTGGGTAGCTTTGCCTGCGCCGTCCGCGCCCTCAAAGACAATCAGCTTCCCCTTCATTTCCGCCTTCTCTTCTCCCCTGCCGTATGGAGCAGGAACAGGGGCAGCTTCATCATCCGGCCAATGCGGCTGGGATGCTTCGCCAGCCGGTGCAGCCACTCCAGGCCCAGCCGCTGGAAGACCTCCGGCGCGCGCTGCACCTCACCGGAAAACACATCCAGGCAGCCGCCCAGCCCCACCAGCAGCCTCGCACCGCTGGCCTCACCGTTGGCGCGCATCCATTTCTCCTGTTTCGGCGCGCCCAAACACACGAACACCACGTCCGCGCCGCTGGCGCGAATCTCCTCCAGCACCGGGCCGTCCTCCTGGAAATATCCGTCATGGACCCCGGCAATTCTCAGACCGGGGTACTGCCTGCGCAGCCTCTCCCCCGCCTTTTCCGCCACGCCGGGCTTGGCCCCCAGCAGGAAAAGGGACTTGCCGTTCTGCGCCATCTGCGCCATCAGCCCCTGGGCAAAGCCGATGCCGGTGACCCGCCCCTTCAGCGGCGTGCCCAAAATCTTTGCTCCGTAGATGATGCCAATACCATCGGCCAGCACCAGGTCCGCGTTCCGCACGGCCTCCATGGCCTCCGGGTCCGCCCGGCAGACCTCCACGATCTCCGGATTCGGGGTGACCGCATAGTGGGCCCCTGGGGTATTCATCAGGCGCACGCCCTCGGATACCGCCTGCTCCGCGGTGATATTATCAAAGCCTACGCCCAGAATTTCAATCCGCATATACAGCCTCCTTCTTTTCTATCCCTGGCAGTATACCATATTTTTCTGCCCTTGTCCATCCTGGCGATTTAGAATCGTTTTTGAATGCGTAAACAAAGTATGAACGAAGCGCCGCCCGCGGACAGCGTCCGCAGGCGGCGAGGCATGGGAATCCAGTGCAGTCACACAACACAAATATCACAGGGGAACACAGGTGCATTTTACGGTTTACCTGGGACATCCGGCTTCACATCGGTGGCCAGCAGTCTCTTTTGCCCCTCCTTCGGAACAAAAGAGATTCTGGCCCCCTTCTGAATTACTTCCTTGCTTTATCGCCGATGATATAAAACGCCTCTTTGGCCCGCGTAGCCGCCACGTTCATCATATTCGGTTCACTCACGGCCCACCTGGCCGCGCCGCTGCTCTGCTGGTCCGCGCCGAGCACGAAAAATACAACCGGCGCCTCTTTTCCCTGAAACGTGTGGACGGTCCCAACGTTGGTGGGCTTGTCCTGATCGTCGTATCTGATGAAGTGAATTTCCTTCAGTCTTTTCGCAAGCTGACGCGCAACATTGGAAAACGGCGTGATCACATAGATCACATCCTTTTCCTTCTTATCCCCGATCTTTGGATTTTGCTCCATCAGCTCCTGAATCTTCCGCACAAGGAAGTCCCCCTGTTCGGCAACGTATTTATTATTCGCCTTTCCCCTGACGTCAAACCAGCCCGTTTTCCCGTCCTTCTCCACGCCCTGCACCATGTACCCGTCATAGGATATCACATTGGAGATGGTAAACATGGGATACTGACATCTTCTATGGACCCAGAGCGGAATACCGATCCAGGAGTCCTCCGACTGCCCGTCCTGCTGTCGATAGAACCCATACTGGCTTGCCGCGTCCACCAGGGTCTGTGCGGACGCCGACGCGGATAAGTATTTTTCCGTCACCCCGAAATGCCTGCCCAGCATTCCCAGGGTATTGGAATCCAGCGTCAGGACCGGCTTGATCTGGGAGGGGTCCCCCACCACCATAACATGCCTGCTGCGATAGATGGCGCCCACAGCTGCCTGCGGCAGCGCCTGGCCCGCCTCGTCGATAAAGAGGTGTCCCAGGGTCTCCGTCCCCAGATTTCTGCACATCCGGGAAAAGCTGGCAAAGGTCGAGCTGATGACCGGAATCGCCAGATTTATCCAATTCCACGCCGCCTCGATCACAGACTTCTGCTCCAGATACTTCTCCTGCTGATTCCAAACACTGGCGGCTGTCCGCAGATGCGTTCTGTTTTCATAGAGGAACTGTTTTCGGACGCGGAGGGCCGCCAAAAACAATCGGGACTGCGCGACGCGATAGGACTGGTCGAACCACGGGTTGGACAGCTGCAAAGCGCCATACTCCTGCTTCATATCCAGCGGCTGTATAGCTCCCCCGGCTTTTGCATATTCCTGGACTTTTTCTCAAGACCGGCGATCCTGCCCTCTTCCCTTCTCCTCCAATCAGAAAAATTCTTTTGCAGGGCGGTCTGTTTTTCCACGCTCAGCCCCGCCTGACACCGGGCAGCCTCCGCGCGGCACTCGCTCGCCTGCCTGTCGTACGCCTCATCCTCGGCCCTCAGCTGGAGAAGCTGACCGGTAATCTCGGTCACTCGGTTCCTATAGTCCTCCTTGGCCTTTCTTCCGGCCCAAAAACATGGTTTCTGCATCCTCTCCAGACACAGCTCCAGACTGTTCCTGTTTTTTTGGGCAGTCTCCTTCCTGCTTATTACGTCCTCCAAACGGAGGCGCAGCTGCGACAGCTGCCGTGCGCAGGCCTGCCGGCTCTCCTCCAGCTTCCGCAGCTCTTCCCGCAGCTCCTTTTCCCTCCGCGCGGATTCTTTTTGATAGGAGACGCGGGCCTGCTCCAGCGCCTGCAGGCAATCCTGCCGGGCCCGGATGCTGTCTGCGGCGGCCTGCGTTTGAATCCGCAGCGCCCGGACCGCTTCATACTGCTGCAAAAACGCTTCGTATATGTCCTCATCCGGCTCGTATTCTTCCCACAAGTACTTCACAATGTGCTCGATTGTCGTGAGAATATTGTTCATATTGTCCGCCTTTCCACCCTCCAGTGAAAACGCGCCCCAAAGCTTCTCCTCCCCCTGTCTATAGTTTACTGCATCAGCGCATGATTTGCAAGTGCTGTGCAGCAGTATGGCCGCCTCCGGCATTCTTTCAGAAATTTGCAAAATTTCTGATTTTCTTATTGAGGAAGCGGAAATTGTGGTGTATAATGGAAAACAACGGGAGGCCTACGGCTCCCACCCAACAAAAATGGAGGAATTACGACATGTTTACCGCTCTTTTGAACAATCTGAAGGAAACCCGCCGCACCATCGTCTTCACCGAGGGCCCTGACGCCCGCATCCAGGAGGCCGCCGCCCGCCTGATGAAGGAGGACCTGATGGACGTGATCCTGGTGGGCAATGTGGACGAGGTGAAGGCCGCCGCTGAAAAGAACGGCTTTGACGTCTCCGGCGCAACGGTCCTGGATCCCGCCGCCTATGACGGTATGGACGAGATGGTCGCCAAGATGGTGGAGCTGCGCAAGGGCAAGATGAGCGAAGAGGACTGCCGCGCCGCCCTGCAGAAGGGCAACTACTTCGGCACCATGCTGGTGAAGATGGGCAAGGCCGACGCTCTGCTGGGCGGCGCCACCTATTCCACCGCCGACACCGTGCGCCCCGCCCTGCAGCTGATCAAGACCAAGCCCGGCGCGCACCTGGTCTCCTCCTGCTTCATCATGAAGCGCGACACCGGCGACGACGCCCTGAAGATGCTCTGCATGGGCGACTGCGCCATCAACATCTCCTATGAGGACAGCACCGACAAGGAGGGCAACGTCACCGTTTCCGCCGCCCAGAAGCTGGCCGAGGTGGCTGTGGAATCCGCCCGGACCGCCCAGTTCTTCGGCATTGACCCGAAGGTGGCCATGCTCAGCTTCTCCACCAAGGGCTCCGGCAAGGGTGCCACCGTGGGTCTCAGCGCCGCCGCCACCAAAGCGGCCCAGGAGATGGCCCCTGAGATGGCCATTGACGGCGAGATGCAGTTTGACGCCGCCGTCAGCCCCACTGTCGGCCAGCTGAAGTTCCCCGGCAGCAAGGTGGCCGGCTATGCCAACACCTTCGTTTTCCCCAACATTGAGGCCGGCAACATCGGCTACAAGATCGCCCAGCGTCTGGGCGGCTATGAGGCCTACGGCCCCATCCTCCAGGGCCTGAACGCCCCCATCAACGACCTCAGCCGCGGCTGCAACGCAGAGGAAGTCTACAAGATGGCCATCATCACCGCCGGCATGAAGTGATTCCGGCTGTGCAGCAGACCTGAGCAAAACCGCCTCCCCCTGCAAGAGACAGGCAGCCTTCGCAGGGGGAGGCATTTTCGGAGGCTTTTTCTGGAAAAATTCCTCTTGCATTCAGCACCTGGACATGGTATAATAACCGCATCCATTCCGGAGTGTATCCGCGAATAAACCCCCGAAGAGTCGAGGCTCTCCGGGGGTTTGGGTTATCAAAATAATGATTCTATGCACTTTATTCAGAAAAGTGCAACAATTTATACGAAAGAAGTTGAAAATATGGAGACTACATTGGTTCGTACCTGGGCGGAAATCGATTTCGATGCGCTGGCCCACAACTACCACGCCCTGCGCAAACAGATGGGGCCCCACGCCCGCTTTTTGGGCGTGGTCAAAGCGGACGCCTACGGACACGGCTCTGTGGAGACCGCCCGCACCCTGGCGGAGCTGGGCGCGGAGTATCTGGCCATCTCCAACGTGGATGAGGCCAGGGAGCTGCGTCTGGCGGGCATTGAGCTGCCGATTCTCCAGCTGGGCCTGACCCCTGCCGATCAGATCCAGGTCATCCTGGATAATCGGGTGACCCAGAATGTCTGGAGCGAAGAGGCCGCCCAGGCCTTTTCTGACGCAGCCGTCAAGGCGGGCGGCAGAATGAAAACCCACATCAAGCTGGACACCGGCATGTCCCGGCTGGGCTTCCAGTGCGACGAGGCCCACTTCGACGCCTCCTTGGAGGCCCTGACCAGGGTGTGCGCCCTGCCGGGCCTGGATATCGAGGGCGTCTTCACCCACTTCGCGGTGTCGGACGAGGCCTCGGACGCCAGCCGGGAGTACACCCTGCTCCAGCACGACCGCTTTACAGCCATGATCGACCGGCTGAAGGAGCGGGGCATCACCTTCCAGATCTGCCACTGCGCCAACAGCGGCGCCACCGCGGGCTACCCCCAGTTCGCCCACGATATGTTCCGCCCCGGTATCATCATGTACGGCATCGGCGACCAGGCGCCTGCGCTGGGCCTGCGCCCCATGATGACGCTGAAGACGGTTATCGGCGTGGTGAAGGAGTACACGGAGGGGACCACGATCAGTTATGGCCGCACCTTCCGGGCGGACCGGCCCAGCCGGGTGGGCGTGCTGCCTATCGGATATGCCGACGGCCTGCACAGGATGCTCAGCAACAAGTGGCGGGTGTGGACGCCTTATGGCATGGCTCCGCTGATTGGCCGGGTGTGCATGGATATGTGCATGATCGACCTCACGGACCTGCCGGAGGTCAAGGCGGGCGACGCGGTGGAGGTCTACGGTCCCCACAACTCGGTCAACGACGCGGCCAAGCTGGCGGAGACCATCTCCTATGAGCTGACATGCGCGGTGAGTAAGCGGGTGCCCCGGATCTACTACAAAAACGGCAGGGAGATCAGCCGCGAGCTGCTGCTGCGGGGATAAAATTCAATTTGCAGAGGTACTCCTACATGAGAATGCGGAAAAAGAAGAATCTGATCCCCCGGATGGAGCGCTGCTCAGCCTATTGGGTCCGGGACGGCTTTGGCCTGCGGGGCCGGTGGCGGGAGACGCTGATGCCGGAGGCGCGGGAAGTGCGCCTGGAGCTGGGCTGCGGAAAGGGCCGCTTCACGGCGGAGACCGCCCGGCAGGAGCCGGACGTGCTGTTCGTGGCCATCGAGAAGGTTCCGGACGCCATGGTAATGGCCATGGAGCGGGCCGCGGCGCTGGCGCTGAAAAACGTCTTCTTCGTGGTGGGCGATGCGGCTCTGCTGCCGGACTACTTTGCCCCGGATGAGGCAGACCGAATCTACATCAATTTCTGCGACCCCTGGCCCCCCAAGCGGCAGGCCAAGCGCCGCCTGACCCACCGGGGTTTCCTGACGCTCTACCGGAAGGTATTGAAAATGGGCGGTCAGATCCACTTCAAAACGGACAATCAGCCCCTTTTTGCGTTCTCCCTGGAGGAGTTCCCCCAGGCTGGGTACGCCCTCAGCGAGGTCACCCGAAACCTCCACGGCGACGGGCCCCAGGGCGTGATGACCGATTACGAGGCCAAATTTTATGACCAGGGCATTGCCATCAACCGCTGTGTCGGCACCATGATCCCCTGGACGCCGCCGGATATCGAAGCATAAGAGGCGGCGCAGCCACCCAGCGGCCAGCCCGTGTATATTGGCGTCAGCCGTCCGGAAACCAGCCGGGCGGAAAGAAATTGCCCCCCCGCCAGCGGACACTGTTGGCGGGGGGCGTTATGTCAAAAACAGCTCACTTTCTTTCATTGACATACAGCTCCGCCCGGCTCTGGATCAGCTTCATCGTTTCTGCAAGCGATTTATCCCCGGCAAAATATGCCTGAGCCTGCTCACTGATGATCTCCCACAGGTCATTGTCCTCCCAATAGATCGTATTGGTATCGTTGTAAAGCTGCATAATCTGGTCGTACTGTTCCTGGGTCACAGCATAGTAGCTTATGTCATCGGCATCGAAATCTATGAGTCCTTTATTCACAAATTTCGGAATCTCTACACCGTCCTCCGAATAGTCCGGCGTCATAGACTTCTCTCTGAGATATTCAAATCCCTTGCGGTTGACCGGGAATGGCGTGTTGAAATAATTGGGGGATATCTCCAGCTTAGCCTGATCCGGATCCTTTTCCGGATCAGGGTCCAACTCAGGCTGTACCAGAAGGAGCCGCCGCAGAAATTCCCATCCGGCCTCCTTGTCTTTACAGTCGGAGGTCATGGAAGCGGACGTCAGCGCCGAAAAACTGCTGCCGCATGTTCCGCTTCCCATGGGATACCCCACATAGCTGCCCTCTCCGCCAAAAAGGTGTTCATCCTCCTGAATACGCAAAAAGTTAGTGACACTGGTTGGATAAAGCATCATCTGTCCCTCCGCTATCAGGGCGTATAGCCGCTGCGGGTCATAGTAGTTGGCAGACATCATGTACCATGGATTCAGGTCGTCCACCTCTGCCCCCTCCGCATTGCAGAAGAAAAGGATATCTTGAAATTGTTCACCATCGAAAAAGCAGATTCCGGTATTCCAATCAATATAGCTGTCCAGATCCGCGCTGATCATTGCTTTTAAGAGTTCGTTTTTCGTTGTCTCCGGCCACAGGACGGAGCAGTCCTCCGGCATCGTTTCCAACGTGGCGCGCAGGTCATCGAAGGTCCAGCTGGTCCGGTCCCCTACCACGTCTTTTGCGCCAATAAGCGTTTCTATGATAAACTGATCGAATATCAGATAGAGTTTTCCATCCTCCTCCGCGCACTCCAGCACGCCGTCCCTGCCCAGTTCCGGGTCGTTTTCTATATACGGCCACAAATCTTCCAACATTCCCATCGCTCCATACCGCTGGAACGGCAGGCGCTCAATGTCCAACAGGTCAGGGATATCGCCTGCCCCGATTTCCGTCATCGGCCGCTTTCTTGCCTGCAAATACGCGCCGGGAGAAAATTCGTCGTCAGTATAGTAGGTTTTATAGACAATCCGGCAGGTGTCGCTTGTCCGGTTGAATTCTGAGACATATTTGCTTATATCATAATTGCCGCTGATTCCCGCCAGCGTCAGCACGGTCTTTTCCACAGTCTCGCTGCCGGGCGTCAGCACCGCCACCTGCGGGACGCCGTCCTCCCGCAGCGCCCCGATGATCTTTCCGTCCTCCTGTATGGAAAATCCCTCCACAGTGGAGCTTCGGACTCCCGCGGCCAGCCAGTCTACCAGCGGCACAAGAGAACCGTTTTCTGTATCCCAGCCATTGAGTACGCCGTCTGCGTTGCAGAAAAACAGATATTGGCTGTTTCCCGGATAAAGCGTCCCGATGTTTTCAGGGAGCTTGTAGACATCCCCCCAATCATGCGCCTTTTTATCCACAGTCCGCAGCTCGTTTGTACCGTCGATGAGAAATCCCAGCTGCCCGCTGCTGAAACATACCAGGCGTGCGCCATCTCCGGCCTTCAGCGTAAATTGATATTCCTGCTGGTAGTTGAGTACATATACCGAACCGCCGGAAATGATATAGAGCCAATTGTCGTTGTCTGCCATGGCATGATCTATCTTTTCGATAGACAGCTCCTTTTTCGCGCCGTTCAGGTCGATTCTGCCCAGCTCTTCACCCTCCTGGTCCACATGCCACAGAAAGTCATGGGAAGCCCCATCGAAGAACGCTCTGCCGGTAATCCAAAGGGAGTTGGTTCCAAGCTGCAGCGCCTCAACCCAGACTGTCTCGTTGTGAGTACCATCTTTCCAGTAGCTGTCGCTGGAAAGGACAAGATGGGGACGACCGTCCTCTGCTATCCTGTAGATAAGATGCTGCATATCCCACCCATCATCCTCTTCTATGTCCAGACGGACAGCCAGATAGACCTCCCCGTCCGCTCCGGAACATCCGCCGATGAATTCATCATAAGGGATGCCGGAATCAAAAACCTCCAGCCCATAGGAAACTGGCGCGGCTTCCTCCGGTTTGCTCCCGCAGGATGTCAGCAGCAATATTGCAGTAATGAGCATGAGACAAAACTTTTTCATGGCGTCCTCCTTGTTTGTGGCATATAACAAATTGGCAGGACACAAGGATTACACCGCTCAGTTTTTGTGTAATCCTTGTGTCTGCCTGTCAGTGTAGTGTACCATTGATATTTAGCAAAAGTTGAGCCTTCGTTTACTCAGAACTGACAATCTTTTATCGGGATATCCGTTTTGCTATTTCTCATCGGTACAGTACACTAGGCATTCCTGTAAAAGAGATAGTAAACGTCACAAATAATCGCGCTTGAAAATTCAAGGAATAATGCTATACTTACTTGCAAGACGAAGGGAGTGATCACCATGCCCGGCAGGAAGTATAAAACGAATCCAGCCCAACTGCTTGCGGAAGGGCAGCAGATTGTCCATTCCACATTAGATGCCAAATATCGGCACAAGGTTGAAATAGTCAATCTTGTGTGTAGTGTCCCTCTACAGGATCTGCAATGATAACGGACTATATAGAGCATAATCAAAGATATCCGACAACTTTACTCCATTAATGAAAATAGTATCAACTTGGGCAGAAAGTAATTCCAATTCATCATATGGACAAAGTTTTTGAATAATAGTACTTTCATTTTCCGTATCACAACATAGATACCAAAAGCCATCGCTATTTGTTATTGAATAGCGGCCTTTTTGGTAGGTGAATTCGATTTCTCGCCCTGTTTTTAAGCACTCACGCAAATTGTAAGATGTAAAATTTTCCATATGCTTAAATTCTACGGTTTAAAACGGCATTTCGGGGCCTCTGACATTGTTATTCCAATAGTGTCTGTGGGGGAATTTGTGTTTAACACCTGAGTGATGGTAATCAATATCCATATCAGCATCCCCATTTTTATCATAATACCTTCTTTGTTTGAGACTGCCATCTACCACATGGTCTTTTGAAGAATTGGGATTGCCCTTTTTGGGAAGGCTGCTCCCACCGTTCTGTACAGAGTGATCGTCTGTTGGCTCTCCCTTTTCTTTTGCATCATTATAAGCCTCCTGCGTTTCCTGCGATGCCTTATCAGCAAACCACTGCTTAACAGCATCAATTATCCATGAGCCAGCTTCAACCGCTACACCTGCAATAAAGATTACTCCAGCAGCAGTAACAACAATTTCTCCAATTCCAGGTACCAACCAGGCACCAGCCATTAAAGCTCCTGCAGCAGACATAGGTTGGAGAACTGAGATTTCAACTGAAGTATCAAGCAGTTGCATAAACTCTGCACGGGAATAATAAATATCATGGATATATACACCGGAATCAGTAATAATAACATCTAAAGCGGTCTCTGGTGTCTCGCTAGATAACGCACTAACATCTGATGCAAACGCCAGTGTTTCTAAAGAAAAAAGCATGGTTACAGATAAAAATAGGCAGAGAAATCTTGTAGCTAGTCTCTTCATAATTTACTCCTTTTGTAATAATTAGTTAATCTGCAAATAGTCTGATTTTAGAAATCTTTTTTCATTCCATTTCCCTACGGTTGTTGTTAAAGGACGGTATTAAGGATCTTATTTAGTGGTCGCCTGCACTGTACTCGAACCAGAACTATCCTTCGCGTAAAACGTTACCACAGCGCGGTAGTGCGCATTCGGATCGATTGGCTCATAAGGAATTGATGCGGAATACTGAGTAGCATTACTCGTCTGCATTGCCGGGATATTGTTAGCGGTAAGCGTACATTCCGTAACCCAACGGTAGCCATTATCCCGTTCGACAACAATCCTGCTTGCTCCGAGAATGTCCATCGTACTACTGGCCGTAACAGAGAAATTTATGTCCAAATCTCCATTGCTTACTACGTATAGGTTTGCAGTGTATGAATTGAATCTGTCACTGGCCCGCTGTGTATCCGCTGCAAAAGCTGTCGCCGTCATGAGAATCATCATCATGAGAACGAATATCCCACGACATACTCTTTTACGCAAAATTTCACCTCCGTTTGACTATGCGTCCGCATAGATAGAAAGCACCATTTGCCGCAGTTCGCTCTTTGTGACCCTGCCGCCGATAAGGCATTCGAAGTGTTCCGTTATCCATGCAGCCGCATTGTTGTTGATGTTTTCGAGTAAGTAGACCATAGTGTCATTGACCACAAAGGTTTCCACGGGAGCATCTGTCTTTTCGACTTGCATACTTGGTTTATTCTGATAACTTTCAAATCCGATAATCAGAATATTTTCTCCATTAACGTATTCTGCCGTCAGCCCTATAAAATCCCCATTCGACAAGCGGTTTTCCGTAACACATCTAAACGTGTATCCATCTGGAAACCATGTCGGTTCAGAAACCTCCGTTATGCCGTATGCATCCAACGCCGCTTGCAGCGATGTAAACTCGCCGTCAGCATCGACGTCCAACGCGCCGTCAGACCGAATTGCTCCAAAGCTGAAGACATCGTCTGTCCAACGGCCCACTGCGCCGAAGACGTCCCATCCGGCCGCCTGCGCAACAACCATTCCTCCAAACATACAGATGATGGTGAGAACTGCCGCCAGGCCCAACCGCCAGACATGGCGGAGTCTGCGGCGGGGCGCCCTGCGTCCTGGTAAAATGCGGTGTATCCTCTTTTGGAAACTGGCATAGGATGCCTCGGCATCCGGGATTTCTGGCATGGGGTCTTTGCGGTCCAGCGCAGCAAGATATGCGTCGATCCATGCGGGGTCATAGTTCTCCTCTGTCATATTTTCCAACGCATCGTTCAATGCATCGGTTAGTTCCTCAACAGACATAGCCTCCAGCATCATCGAAAACGCATTGCCGTCATCGGGGTGGTTTGACGGGGTTCTGTGCTGCTTCCCCATGGGCTTATTCATGATACACCTCCTTGTCCCCTCATAAAGTACATGTAACGACAGCACCATTTCCGGACAAAATTTTTTCATTTTCGGAAAAATCAGCAAAATATACAATTTTTACCATTCCGATTGGTTAATTATGTATAAATTTCCTGCACTTCTCCACGGCACGTACCAGCCGTTTGCGGCAGGCCTCGTCAGAAACGCCTAATCGTTCCGACATCTCTTGATAACTCAGCTACTGCTCAAACCGCCAAACAAGAATTTCCTTTTCCTCTGGCTTCAACTGGACAGGCAACAGCTCGCTCAAAGGCGTTTCCTCTGTGTTTTCAGGAATCCCAGCAGCTTCTTCCAGGGGAATCGTCTTGTGCGATTCTACACGCCGCGCATTCGCCATTAAATTGCGCAGCGTCAGCAGTAACCACGCCCCTGGTTTTGGGTGCTCTATGAGTTTTTCCTGATGGAACATTGCCAGCAGGAATGCCTCCTGTACTAGGTCTTGGGCCGCATTCCAACTCTTAGTTGTACGAAATGCCACACTGAATAACCGCTCATATTCGTTACAATACAGCTGTTCAATAAAATCATTCCAATCCTGGGCCATTTTACCCCCCTTTTTATTTCTTGCAGGGTCAATAGAGCATCCATAAATTTACAACCCGCATTGCGTTTGTGGGGCTTAAGAACCAGTATATCACAATCAAATCGATAAGTGTAGAAAAATTTCCAGCAGCGCTGCCAAGCACGCTGCTGGAAATTTTGACTGGCGGGGTCTGGTATGGATTGTCCCGGACAACAGCAATCAAATCTTTCGCTTTTCCATCCAAATGAGCCGCTTTCAGCTTTGGAATATCCTTCAAAGCTGTTTTCGTGTAGACAATTGCAAACACTACCAGTTTGCCTCGCTTTCCGGCACACATTCGGCAAGCGGGGTTTTCTTTCCCTCTGTCAGCTTTTCCTCCATTCCAGGGATAGAAAGCAGTTCTCTTGTTTCAAGCACGCCCGTTTCCAGTTTATCCATTGTTCCCTTGACAGCCCGCAGCATTTCCAGAACGCTCTGCAGCTGCCACTCCTCCATGCTGTCAATCACCGAAATACACATATCACGGTTACTCATTCGATGTCCCCCCTTTTTATAAAAAGCTGACCTCCTGCACCAGATTCTGCTGGAAGAACCGCAGGATATCCTCCCGCTTCTTCGTCTGCCCCAGGCACCACATCAGCTTGGTCACCACGGCCTCCTGGGTCATGTTGTGGACAGGGATGCCGCCGCACTCCAGAATCCGCTGGCCGGTCTCATAGACCCGCAGGTTGCTGCCCTCATACCGGCACTGGCTCCCCACCAGAATCGGCAGCCCCGCGTCGGACGCCCGGCGGATCTCCGCAGTGAAGTCCCCCTTCAAAAACGGCACGCCCCCCAGGCCGAAGCCCTCGATATAGATGCCCTCATAGCCGTGCTCCTGCAAAAATCGGAAGATGTCCGGGTCCATCCCCGGAAACAGCTTCAGCACGGCGATCCGGTCGGAGTAGGTCTCCTGCACCCGAAATAGCGGGGACGTGTACTCCCGCCGCAGGTTCATCTGCAGGCCGTAGGCGTTGAACTCCCCCACATTGGGATAATTGATGCTCTCAAAGGCATTGAAGCTGACGGTCCTGACCTTGGACGTCCGGCACCCCAGCATGATCTTCCGGTTGAAGGCCACGAACACGCCGCCGTAACCGCTGGCCGCCATCTCAATGGCGCACAGGCAGTTGTCCGCCGCGTCGGACATGGGCGCGCCCAGCGGCAGCTGGCTCCCGGTCAGTACGATGGGAATGGGCGGGTTCTGCAGCATGAAGGACAGCATGGAGGACGTATAGGCCATGGTGTCCGTGCCGTGGATGATGACCACGCCGTCATACATGGCGATGATCTCCCCGATGCGCAGGGCCAGGCGGCTCCAGTCCTCGGGCCGGATGTTGGCGCTGTCCAGGGAGCAGTAGTCCTCCACCTCCAGCTTCACCTTGGAGATGCCGCCGCCGATCTGGGCGGTGATCTCCTCGCCGGTCAGCTCCGGGGCCAGACCGCTGGGGCCGGGCCGGGAGGAAAAAGTCCCTCCGGTGTTGATGAGTAAAATGCGTTTCATAGCTGTATCCTCTCTCCTCTTGTGTGTACGGGTATTACCGCTGCGCCTTCCAATCTTCCGCCAGCAGGGCGTAGAGGCAGGCGTCGCAGATGCCCTGGTTGTTCCAGCTGCTTTGGCGCAGCAAGGCCTCATATTCCATGCCGCACCTCTTCATGACCGCGCCGGAATAGGGGTTGCGGGGGTCGTGGCGGGCCTCCAGCCGGTTGAAGCCCACTTCCCCGAAGAGATAGTCCATCACCCGGCCCATGGCCTCGCTGGTGATGCCCTGGTGCCACCAGTTTTTCCCGATGCAATAGCCAATCTCCGCCTTTTGCGCTTTCTCATGACTGGAGACGACGCTGATGGAACCAATGGGCTCCCCCAGTATCTTCGGCACGATTGCCCATGTATAAAAGTCCTTCTTTGCGTACGCCTCCGTCCAGTCTGTCAAAACTTCCGCCGACACCTCCGGTGAAGGGTGGGCAGGCCATATCAGATATTTGGTGACCGCCGGGTCGGACGCCCAGTTCCGGTACATGGCGTCTGCGTCCTCCAACGCGAAGGGCCGCAGGATCAGCCGCTCCGTCTCCAGTAATTTGGTGCCCAAATGCTGCATGCTTCTCCTCACTTTCCGAATATCACCCGCATTGCCTCGCCAATGTTCGCGACCTCCAGCACCTGCAGCCCCTCCGGGCGCGCCCCCGGCTTTCCCTTTCTTCTGGGGATGACGCACCGCCGGAACCCCAGCCGCCGCACCTCGCTGAGCCGCTGGTCCAGGTTGTTGACCACCCGCAGCTCGCCGGTGAGGCCCACCTCCCCGATGGCGGCCAGCTCCGCCGGGATGGGCCTGTCCAGATAGCTGGAGGCCATAGCCAGCACCGCCGCCAGGTCCGCGGCAGGCTCGTCCAGGGTCAGGCCGCCGATAATGTTCAGATATGCGTCGCAGGCGGACACCTTCAGGCCCCCCCGCTTCTCCAGCACCGCCAGCAGCATGGAGGCCCGGTTGTAATCAAAGCCGTTGCTGGACCGCCGGGCGCTGCCGTAGGGGGCCGGGGCCAGCAGGGCCTGGATTTCCGCCAGCACAGGCCGCATCCCCTCCATGACACAGGTGACACAGGTGCCCGGCGCTCCCTCCGGCCGTCCGGACAGGAGCATCTGGGACGGGTTCTCCACCTCCGCCAGACCGTTGTCCAGCATCTCGAACACACCGATCTCATTGGTCGCGCCGAACCGGTTCTTGGCCGCCCGCAGGATGCGGCAGGTGCTGTGCTGCTCCCCCTCAAAATAGAGCACGCAGTCCACCATATGCTCCAGCACCTTCGGCCCGGCGATGGAGCCCTCCTTGTTCACGTGTCCGATGACGAAGACCGTGATATCATGGCCCTTTGCCAGCTGCATCAGGGCCATGGTGCAGTCCTTGACCTGGGTGATGCTGCCCGGCGGGCTGTCCAGCGCGCCGTTGTACATGGTCTGGATGGAATCCACGATCAGGATATCCGGCTCCTCCTCGGAGACAGATTGGAGGATGTCCTCCAGCCCGGTCTCGGACAGCACCAGCAGATTCCCGCTGGCCACCCCCAGCCGCTGTGAGCGCAGCTTCAGCTGCCGCACCGACTCCTCGCCGGACACATAGAGTACCAGGTTGGCCCGGCACAGGCTCCCGCAGATCTGCAGCATCAGCGTCGATTTGCCCACGCCGGGCGCGCCGCCCACCAGCACCAGCGAGCCCTTCACCGCGCCGCCGCCCAGCACCCGGTCCAGCTCGCCCATGCCGGTGAGAAAGCGCACTTCCTCCGCTGTATCAATCTCTGACAAGGAGACAGCCTTCACAGAGCGAAGCCCGCGATTCCCGCCCCCGGCGGACCGCGTTGACCGACTGGCCGCCGGAATCTCCTGTTCGACCACTGTGTTCCAGGCGCCGCAGGCCGGGCAGCGCCCCGCCCATTTCAACGTCTCGCCGCCGCACTCGGTACAGAAAAACACGCTCTTTTTCTTCGCCATATTGCTGCTCTCCGTTTCTCTCTTCATTGAACTGCAGTATAGCACAAGCGTTTGTATTTTACAAGCCTATTCTTGGGAAAGCTGCCCCAGCACTGCCGCTAAAATGGTGACCGCCAGCCTGGTTTGATGAACCGGCGTATTCAGCAGCTCCGTCTCCTGGGGGTTGGACAGAAACCCGCACTCCACCAGAATGGCCGGGGCCGTGGTGTGGTAGAGCAGATAAATGTTCTTTCCCGCCGCCTTGACCTCCTTGGGCCGGTCGTTGATAACCGTGTTCAGGGCGTTCTGCACGGCCAGGGCCAGCGCCTCGCTGTCCTCCGCGCGGTTATAAAACACCTGCGCGCCGCGGACGGACCGCACCTCCGGCAGGCTGTTCTGATGGATGCTCACCAGCACACTGTTGGGCGTGCTCTCCACCAGCTCCACACGGTTTTTGAGGTCGGACGCTTTCCGCTGCCGCACGGTTCCTGCGTTGGGACTGTCCAGCGCGGCGTCCTCCCGCCGGGTCATGACGGCCTCCACGCCCAACAGCCGGGCGGTCTCCTCCATCTGCAGGCCCACAGCCAGGTTGATCTGCGCCTCCACCGTGCCGTCATCCGCCAGCGCGCCGCCGTCGAACCCGCCGTGTCCTGGGTCGATGACCAGAACAGGGCCCTGCGCCTGCCGCAGCGCCACATTTTTTGACGCATTCACTGTCCTTCCCTGCCACACAATCGCCGCAAAGCCCGCAAAGAGCAGGAGCAGCGTCAGAAGATACAGCGCCGTCCATTTCCGGAACGTGATAAACATGCCAACCACCTCTGTGTACTCTATGCGCGGCGGCGCCTGTCTATGCCTCACCATTTCCCTGCCGCCGCATAGGATGAAGTGTGGACGCCCTGTGCGTCCCGACATTCCTTTGAGGAGGAAGAAACACTTGGAGAATGCAACTGTTAATTCCAATGCCTGCGGCGTGATGGACGGCTCTCTGCCCGGAAGCTGCGCCAACCTGGCATTTCCCTATATTCCCATGCAGAACATGAACGCGCAGCGCTACGACGCCGCCGACGCCCTGGCGGCCGGCACGCTGTTCCCCGGACTGAATCTGCCCTTTTTCAAAGCGGTCAAGAGCCGCATGAACACCGACAACACCGCCCTCTGCGAGCTGATGGCCCTGGGCTTCGCCATCAACGAGCTGGGCCTGTACCTGGACACCCATCAGACGGATCAGGAGGCGCTGAATCTCTACACGCGGTATGTGGCGCTGTTCAATGACGGCCGCACCCGCTATGAGGCCGCATATGGGCCGCTGCAGCAGTCGGCGGTTACAGAGGCGGGCTATACATGGCTGAGCGATCCCTGGCCCTGGGACTATGCGGGAGGGAAGAAATAATGTTTGTATACGAGAAACGGCTGCAGTACCCTGTCAAGATCAAGAACACCAATCCGAAGCTGGCATCGCTGATTATCAGTCAGTATGGGGGTCCGGACGGGGAACTCGGCGCGTCCCTGCGCTATCTGAGCCAGCGCTTTTCCATGCCCTATCCGGAGCTGAAAGGACTGCTGACCGATATCGGTACAGAGGCGTCAAAACGGCTCCTTTCCAAAACATAGACCCACCTGTGCGGCAGGCAGCTGAGGCGGACTTCCACGCTGTGGTCTTTATAGACCGTCATGTGATCCAAAATGCTTTTATAGAAAATTTCACTGTGCGTACTTCCGCTGATGATCCCTGCGGCATGCCGCCGTATATCTTCCCACAGCGCCGCTGGCGCCGCCGCCGTCCGCGCGGCTTCCAGACGCGCCTGCAGGACCTGCTCCTCCCGGTCGTAGCGCTCCCGGAGCAGCGCCATGTCCGCCTCGGTGATGCTCCGTGCGAGGAAGGCGTCCAACATATCCCCCCTCTTTTGCGCCAGCCGGGCAATTTCCCGCTCCAGCCGTTCCGCACCGCCGGCCCGCCGCCGTTCCCCGGCCTGGATGGCCTCCAGGACGATATTCGCCGCGCTGTCCGCCAGCAGCTCCCGGTCCAGCCGCATCGCCCCCAGCGTCTGCCGCAGAATCTCCGCCGCCAGCTTGTCGCTGAGCGTTTTGCCAACATCGCAGCCGGTTCTTCCGTGCCGGGTCTCTATCAGCCGGCAGCCCTCCGCGGCGGCAGTGCCGCAGCTCCACCGTCTGCGCCGGCTGCCGTCCTTTTGCTTTTTCGTGCGGGCAACAAAGCTGGCCCCGCACACGCCGCATTTGATTTTTCCGGAAAACAGGTAGCGGTCGGAGTGCCCCGCTCCCGGTTCCCCCCTTCGATTCCGCCTCTCCCGCTCCACCTGCGCAAGGCTCCACAGCTCGCGGTCAATCAGCGGCTCATGGTGGTCCCGGAGAATCACCAGGTCCTCCTCCCCATGATTGCACTTCTTCTCGTGCGTCAGATAATCCGGCGTGAAGGTCTTTTTCTGCACCAGGTCGCCCGCATACTTTTCATTCCGGATGATTTTCATAATCTGGCTGCCGGACCACCTGGTCTGACCGGTCAGCGTACGGCAGCCCGCCGCCTCCAGCTCCCTGGCAATGGCGGCGGCGCTCTTCTTCTCCAGGCCATATCTGCGGAAAATCAGCCGGACAATCTCAGCGCCCTCCGGATTGACACGCAGCCGTCCCCCCTCCACATCGTAGCCCAGCAGGGACCGCCCGAAGACCACGCCCCGCTCCATCTGCCGGGTCTGCCCCCATTTCACACGGCTGGAGGTCTTCCGGCTCTCCTCCTGGGCGATGGAGGCCATAATGGACAGCCGCAGCTCCGCGTCCGGGTCCAGCGTGTTGATGCCATCGTTCATAAACAGCACCCCGATTCCCAGCTGCCGCAGCTCACGGGTATATGCGATGGTATCCAGAATGTTCCGGGAAAAACGGCTGACCTCCTTTGTGAGGATCAGCCGGAATTTCCCCAGCCGGGCGTCCCGGATCATGCGGTTGAAGGCGGCGCGGTTTTTTGTGGACGTGCCGGTGATGCCCTCGTCCGCATACGTCAGATACAGCTCCCAATCCGGCTGACGGTTGATGTACTCCTGAAAATAGCGCCGCTGGCTTTCAAAGGAATTGGCCTGATCGTCCTTGTCGGTGCTGACCCGGCAGTAGGATGCAACCGGAATCAATCCGCCTCACCTCCCGCCGGCAGCAGTTGCTTTTGCAGCGCGTCCTCTGCGTACCGGTACTGTGTGTCATCGAGAATCCCCTGGTCCTTCAGCGCCAGCAGAACAGCTCTCTGATACGCATACCAAAATTCCGGATCGCCGGCGCGGGTGATTTCCCGGTCATTTTCAATGCGGATAAGTCTGGCTCGGTCTGCCATCCGGCTCCCCCCTTTCTGTTCACAGAATATGCGCGGGATGGGGCCGCCTTGCCGCCAGACTCGTTTTTTCCTGTTTTCTATTTCCTATGGAACCGCCCGCTCCCGCGGCCCCTCAATTCAAAAGATATACCCCAAAATTCAGATATCCCGCAAAGGCGACCCACAGCAGATAGGGAAGCAGCAAATATCCCGCCCCTCTGGACAGGCGGTAAAACCGCGCAGCTGTCAGCAGGATCAACAGCCACAGGGCAATCAGCTCAAAAAACGCAGCCAGATACAGCCCCATGTTGAAAAACAGCATGGACCACAGAAAATTGAACGCCAGCTGCACCCCGTAGAGCGTCAGCGCCGCGCGCGCCGCCCGGCGGGGCCTGCCGTTTTTCCAGACCAGATAGGATGCGGCTCCCATCATCAAAAACAAGATCGTCCAGACCACAGGAAACAGCCATCCCGGCGGCGTCAGCGGCGGCTTATTCAGGCTCTTGAATCTTTCCATGCCGCCCCGCGTGAGAAGCGCGGACAGCCCGCCTACCGCCAGCGGGACCGCCAGGCAGATAAGCAGATACTTTCGATTTTTCCGCAAAAAACCACCCCCATGGCAGAAGTTTATGCCAAAAGGGGTGGTTTCATACAGATTTTCTTACAGGGTCAGGGACGGCGCGGCATATGTACGGGCCTTCAGCTCGCTGTTGAGCATGTACAGGCCCTTGGCGTCGCCGCCGAAGAGCTCCATCTTGGTCACCAGATCAGCGGCGTTCTTCTCCTCCTCGCCCTGTTCCTTCACAAACCAATCCAGCACCTGCATCGTGCGGTAGTCGTGGTCCTCGTGGGCCGCGGCGTAGATGATATTGATCAGGCTTGTCACCAGCTTCTCGTGCTCCAGGCCGGCCTTCAGCGGGTCCATCGCACTCCGGAAATCCTTGTCCGGCTTCCGGATGCTCTCCAGCGTCACCTGCTGGCCGTTGTTGTGCAGATACTGAAAGAACAGCATCCCGTGATCCTGCTCCTCCCGCGCCTGTACGCGGTACCAGTTCTCAAAGCCGTCCAGGCCGGCGGCGGCGTAGTAATTGGCGAAATCCAGATACAGATAGGCGGAATAAAACTCATGGTTGATCTGTTCGTTGATCAGCTTCGCAACTTTTTCGTTCATAGCAATCTCCTGTTCTTGATATAGACTCCGAGGGCGCACGCCCTCTCGCAACCACATCATAGCACTCCCGCCGCCGGTTGAAAAGGGGGAATTTTCATTTCCCGCAGCATTTTGTCCGGTCAGCCCTCCGCCTGCTCCCTCCTCTGCAGGACGCAGCGCTCCAGACTGCACGCCTTTGTATAGCCGTCGTCCACATACTGCTCGTAGACTGTGCCGCTGCCCAGCAGCTCCACATCCAGCAAATCCATCTCCGCCGTGTTGGAGACAGGCTCTCCCACAGGGACCAGCCTGCCCTGGCGGATATAGAACACGACCGTATTCAGCGGCGCCATCGCCGTCCGCTCCCCCGCGCCCACGTCCATGCAGGTGAAGCCCTCCCGGTTGTAACGGACCTCGGTCATGGGCTCCGGCAGATAGACGATCCGGCCCTTGACGCCCGGCTCCAGGATCGGCGCGATCATGATGCTCTCCCCAATCATCAGCTGGTCCTCGATCTCCCTGGCCTTTTTGTCGTCCGGATAATCAAAGGCCAGGGGTCTGATGAGCATGTCCTGCCGCAGCGCGGCCTTCATATACTCGGAATACAGATACGGCAGGAGCCGGTAGCGCAGAGAGATGATGGTTTTAAAGTCCTCCGTGTTCCGGAACCGGTAGCACTCCTGCTTCCGTGTGCCGATGGCGGAGTGGTTGCGCATCAGCGGCGTAAATACAGATACCGCCAGCCACCGCAGCAGAAGCTCCCGGCTGGCGTTCCCGCCGAACCCGCCGGTATCCGCGCCGCTGTACAAAAATCCGCACATATTGAGGGACGGCATGTGGTACACGTTCTGCCGCAGCATCTTCCAGGTGGAGGCATTATCGCCGGTCCAGATACCGCCGTACCGGTGTGCGCCGATATACGACGAGCGCGAGAACAGCAGATACCGCCTGTCCAGCAGCTTGCTCAGGCCCTCGCCGGAGGCCCTGGTCATCATCGCGCCGTACAGATTGTGAACCTTGTAGTTGCTGATATGCCTGCCGTCGTCCAGGCGGTGGAAGAAGTCCTTGAAGTCCGCGATATGGCGGTCCGGCTGATCCGGGTCGCCTCTGTCCGCGTCAGGCGGGGCGTCCTTTTTCCGGTACTCGGTGGAGAAAATCGCCGGTTCGTTCATGTCGTTCCAAAAGCCCTCCAGGCCCAGGCCGGTGTAAAATTGATAGTGGCCGCCGAACCAGGCCCTGGCCTTCTCCTGCATGAAATCCGGGAAATGGGTCATCCCCGGCCAGACCTCCGCCTGGAAGTCCCTGCCGTCTCTGTTCTTGCAGAAATAGCCGTTTTGGACGCCCTCCTCATACACCGCGTTTCCCGGCTCAATTTTGACGCCCGCGTCCACAATCGGCACCAGATGGAGCCCCCGCTCCAGCATCCCGGCTGTGTATTCGGCCATCTTCGGGAACCGCCGGCGGTTGACCGTAAAATCGATATACCGGTCCATGTAGTCAATGTCCAGGCAGATGTAATCTAAGGGGATCCCTGCCTCCCGATACTTGTCCGCTACGCGGCTGACCTCGCGGGCCGTCTTATACCCCCAGCGGCTCTGTCCATAGCCAAAGGCCCACAGCGGCGGCAGAAAGCTCCGGCCAATGATGCCCAAAAATTGCCTGACGATGTCGTAAGCGCCCCGGCCCTCGACGATGTACAGGCGCAGGTCGGAAGACTCGCAGGCAACGGAGAGTTGGCCGCTGCCGTCGGAATCCACATCAAAGACCACCTTCGCCGGGGTGTCAAAAAACGCGCCGAAGGTCTGTTCTCCATCCACTACAATAAAGTTATGCGCGCCATACATGGACGGCATGTCGTCTCTGTGGTTGTGGTCGTCATAATTGAAGCTGATGTAGCGTCCGCCCCGCTTGTTGATCCCCCGCATGGTCTCCCCCAGACCATAGACGATGTCCTCCGCCCCCAGGGCGCAGGTGAATGTCATGCCCTTTTCCTGGGAAAAGTAGGGCAGCTCCGTCCCCTTGGGGACCTCCGCTGTTACGGCGAAGGTCTCCACCGGCACGCCAAAAAGATATTGTGTAACCATATGTATCCTCCCTGTTGGTTTATCCCATATCTGCATTATAATGTAAGCCTGTCCGCAGCGCAACTGTTATTTGTTCCGGCGGCGGAGGAAATATTTTAGCTGCATACCTTTCTCCGAAACGGCAAAGATTATTCCCGAGGTGATAGAAATGAAGCACTACCCTGATTTGGACGCGCTGCTCCAAAACGATCCGGACGCGAAGCGCTACTTCGACACGCTTCCGGACTATGCCAGAGACCAGATCCGCACACGCTCCGACGGCGTCAATTCCTTTGCCAGCCTGAAGGATTACGCGCAAAATCTGCTGCGCGGCGACGGCTGATTTGCGAAACGGAAACCATTCCTGTTGCGGGGACGGTTTCCGTTTCTGCGTCACAGGCTATCGCTGTGGACCTCCTTCACAAAGACATAGGTATTCCGGTCAGACTGTCCCGGCAGGAAGCGGTATCCAAGTCTGTCGAAGGCATGCATCTGTTCCGGCTCCGTGATCCGCTGTTCCGCCATATAACGCACCATCTCGCCGCGGGCCATTTTGCACTGCGTTCCTCTCTCGACAATTTTGTCTCCCTTCCGCTGACCAAAGATGCATGTCACAAACCGCGCGCCCTCCGGGACATAGCGGGACACGCAGAGGCCATATTCCCTGGAGGCCAGATTGACCACACAGTCTGTTTCGGAGAAAAGATTTTCCGCCAAGCTTGTCCCCCAAAACTCATATAGGTTTTTTACTTCACAGACAGAAAGCCTCGCCTGCATCTCCAGCCGGTAGGGCGCGACGCCGTCAAAGGGACACAGAACGCCATAAAAGCCGGATAAGATGCGCAGATGCTCCTCCACATATTCCAGCTGCTCCTGAGAAAAAACGCCAGGCGCCATATACTGATACTGAATGCCCTCATAGGCCATGACGGCCGGGGTCAGACGGCGGCGCAGGTCCATCTCCCGCAGCCGCTGAAAATTCAATTCCGCCAGCTGGTCGCTGCACTTCCAGAGAGCCTTCAGCTCGGCGCAGGACATTGCCTGCAGTCTGGTGCGGAGCCGCTCGGTCTTTGAGAGAAGCTGCGGCAGGCCATGACAGGCAAAGCTGTCGGTATCCACGTTCATCTTCTTTGCTGGTGAAATGATGATGCGCATTTTCTGCCTCCTTCTGCTTTATTGGGCTATATTGTATCGCATCCGGCGGCTAAAATCAAGGAAAAGCCGCCCTGCTTTGCGGCCTGCGCTCCCGCAGTTGTCTCCATAATAACGCGCTTAGAGGGACAGAAGAGCTGGGGCATTTAGAAATGATTGGCGCCATTGTCCACCAGCTTACACGCAACCTGACAGAGGAGCAGATCAAAACCGCCGGCTTTGACGCCTACTTTGTGGACCGCACAGCCGGTGTCTATCCGACCGCCGCCTCCGGTTTCCCCTACAGCGCCGCCAGTATGGCCTGCAAAGGCGATCTCATCGCAGACTTGACGGAAGATCTGGCGGCTGAGCAGAAGGCCCGCGTAACCTATGACAATATTCTGCGGCTGAGTGACGATCCGGATGTGAACGATGTGATTAAGTTCCTGCGCCAGCGGGAAGTCGTCCACTTCCAGCGCTTCGGCGAAGCAAACCATACTGATTTAAGCAGATTTTATCCCCTGCGGGCGGCGGCCTACAGGGGATATTTGCGTCATAATGCTGTATTTCAAAACGTAGGCATGACTGCAAATCCAGTGACGCCTATTCCCCAAATACATCGCTATGTGTCCCATTGCGAACCAGCGTCAGAACCAGCACATCATCGTCAATGCGATACACCAGCAGCCAGTCCGGGAGGATGTGACACTCCCGATGCCCTGCCCAGTTTCCGGACAAATTGTGATCTTTGTTCTTCTCCGGCAGTTTCTCTCCCCTAGACAACGCACGGATAATATCATCCAGCAAAGAGGTGTCCAGATGACGTTTTGCCGCTAGCTTATAATCCTTTTTGAATTGAGAAGTCCAGACGATTTC
>CAJTPV010000007.1 GCA_910578505.1 uncultured Oscillospiraceae bacterium
CCAGATATTAACGAACTGGCCAAACCCTGACATGGGACGGGACCGTTCGTTATAAAATAAACCGCAACCATAATCTTTTTGTGATAGAAAGGTGAAGAAGAAATGGCTAAGATTCTTTTAGTGGACGACGCTGCGTTTATGCGCAAGGTCATCAAGGACACCCTGAGCAAGGCGGGGTATACGGATCTGCACGAGGCAGTGGACGGCGCGGACGCCGTGGAGAAGTACAACTCCCTGAAGCCGGACCTGGTGCTCATGGACATCACCATGCCCAACATGGACGGCCTGGAGGCCCTGAAGGCCATCCGCGCCGCCGACGGCAACGCCAATGTGGTCATGTGCTCCGCCATGGGCCAGGAGACCATGGTCATCGACGCCATCCGCTCCGGGGCCAAGGACTTCATCGTCAAGCCCTTCAAGGGCGAGCGGGTGCTGAAGACCGTGACCAGCATCGTGGGCGAGCCCTGATATGGGCTTTTCGGATCTGCTCTCCCTGCTGGGTATTGTACTGACGCTGGCGCTGGTGCTCCTGGCCAGCTACCTGGCCGCCCGCTGGGCGGGGACAGGGCTGGGCGGCCGGTTGGGAGCAGGCGGCGGACAGCACGTGCGGGTGTTGGAGCGGGTCAGCCTGGGCCGGGACCAGACCATTGTGGTGGTCCGGGCCGCAAACCGGTATTTTCTGCTTGGCAGTTCTCCCTCCGGATTCTCCCTGTTGGCCGAACTGACAGCGGAGGAGGGCGAGCTGTGGGCCTCCTCCGGCGATACGCCAGAAGCCCCGGATTTTCGCGCCATGCTGCGCAAACTCCGGGAGAAGAAATGAGAGGTGGCCTATGACAGACGCACTGATCAATGTCAACGGCTCCAACGTCCAGTCCCTGGACATCATCCTGCTGATGGCCGTGCTGACGCTGCTGCCGTCGCTGGTGGTGATGATGACCTCCTTCACCCGGTATGTGGTGGTCCTCTCCTTCCTGCGCACGGCCATGGGCACCCAGCAGACGCCGCCCAACATGGTGCTGGTGGGCATGGCGCTGATTTTAACGCTTTTTACCATGACGCCAACCCTGGACGCGGTGAAGACGGAGGCCTACGACCCCTACGCGGCGGGTGAGATCACCCAGGAGGAGTTTTTCGACCAGGCCCAGGCGCCGTTAAAGGAGTTCATGCTGCGCAATACGGCGCCGGCCAGCCTGGAGCTGTACTGCAATATGGCGGACGTGCCGGCGCCGGAGAGCGACGCGGAGGCCGGGGACCTGCCTATGCGGGTGGTGATGCCGTCCTTCGTGACCACGGAGCTGAAGCGGGCCTTTGAGATCGGCTTTCTGCTGTATATCCCGTTCCTGCTGATCGACGTGATCGTGTCCTCCACCCTGATGAGCATGGGCATGGTCATGCTGCCGCCGTCCATGATTTCGACGCCCTTTAAGATCCTGCTGTTTATTATGCTGGACGGCTGGCAGCTGCTGTTTTCCACGCTGATAACGACCGTGAACTGATGGGAGGCGTGAGGCATGGATACGGCGATGATTTCGGAGCTGCTGCGGGAAGGCGTGTGGGTGGTCATCAAGGTGTGCGGCCCCATGCTGCTGCTGAGTATGCTGGTGGGCGTGCTGCTGGCCATCTTCCAGGCGGTGACCCAGATTCATGAGCAGACCCTGTCCTTCATCTTCAAGGTCACGGTGGTGATCATCGTGCTGCTGGTGGCGGGGAGCTGGATGATGGAGACGCTGCTGGATTACGCCAGAAGCCTTTTTGAAGCCATGCGGATGGGTTAGGAGGCGGACAATGTGGGCTGACCTGACCCTGTTTCTGACCATTTTGGCGCGGATGACCGGCTTTGTGGTGTTCAACCCCATCTTTGGCCGGACCGGCATCCCGGGAATCTTCAAGAGCGGGCTGAGCCTGCTGCTGGCGGCCACCACCTACACCATGACTGTGGAGCGGCCGGCAGTGCCGGAGACCCTGCTGGGGCTGGCGCTGCTGCTGGGCCTGGAGCTGGCGGTGGGCTACTTCCTGGGCCTGGTCATGAATATCTTTTTCTATATCCCGATGATGGGCGGCGAGACCATCGACATCCAGATGGGCATGTCCATGGGCCGCACCTACGACCCCAGCAGCCAGACCACCACCACGGTGACCAGCCGGGTGCTCAACACGCTGATGATGCTGCTGTTCTTCGCGGCCAACGGCCATCACACGCTGCTGCGGCTCATCATGGTCTCCGGGCGGATCGTGCCCTTCGGGGCGGCGGCCTTTGGACAGGACCTGTACTGGGCCATTGTGGAGCTCTTTGTGGACTGCACGATCCTGGGCGTCAAGCTGTGCATGCCCATCCTGGCGGCGGAGCTGCTGGGACAGGTGGGCATGGGCATTTTGATGAAGGTCATTCCCCAGATCAACGTCTTTGCCATCAATATTGAGCTGAAGGTGATTATCGGGCTGGGCCTGCTGTTCCTGCTGCTGAACCCCATGAGCGAGTTTTTGCTGCAGGTGGAGGTCAACATGCTGCAGAGCCTGCAGCGGCTGCTGCCCATGATGGGATGAGACAAAACGGGCGATAAAGGGGGGAGCACGCGGTGGCAGGCGGAGGCGCTGAGGAAAAAACCGAAAAAGCGACCCCAAAACGACGGCGGGACGAGCGAAAAAAAGGTAACGTGCTGATGAGCCGGGACGTGGTGGCGGTGGCCACCCTCCTGGGGAGTCTGATCATGATGCGGGTCATGGCCGGCGTGGTGATGGAGCGGGCGGACGGTCTGCTCCGCACCTGCTTTGACTATATCGGCGGGAGCTACCCCGGCTTTCTGTCGGTGGTTGGCCGGGACCTGCTGGTGAGATGCCTGGTGACGGTGGCCGTGGTGGCGGGGCCCTTCCTGCTGGTCACCCTGATTCTGGCGGTGGCGGCCACCTTTGCCCAGACGCGGCTGCTGGTGACGGCGGAGCCGCTGAAACCAAAGCTGAGCAAGATCAATCCCCTGGAGGGATTCAAGCGGCTCTTTTCCCTGCGCAGCGTGGTGGAGATGATCAAGAATCTCATCAAGATCGGCATTTTGATGTATCTGATTTTTGATTATTTTACTACCGTCGCCGTCAGCTTCGGGCGGCTCCTGGATATGGAGCTGAACCAGGCGGCGAAGATCCTGTTTGACGACATTTTCAATCTGATATTGCGGGTCGTGATTGCCTTTGCGGCAGTGGCCTTTTTTGACTACCTGTACCAGTGGTGGGACTACGAGCGGAAGCTGCGCATGTCCAAGCAGGAGGTCAAGGAGGAGTACAAGCAGACGGAAGGCGACCCCCAGGTCAAGGGCAAGATCAAGGAAATTCAGCGCCGGCGGGCCCAGCAGCGCATGATGCAGCAGGTGCCCGGCGCGGACGTGGTCATTCGTAACCCGACCCATGTGTCCGTGGCGCTGCGCTACAAGCCGGAGCGGGACAGCGCGCCGGTGGTGGTGGCCAAGGGGCTGGATGAGCTGGCCCTGCGCATTGTGAAGGTGGCGGAGGAAAATCAGGTGGCAGTGGTGGAAAACGTGCCCCTGGCCCGCTCCCTGTACGCTGCGGTCGATCTGGACAGAGAGATCGCGCCGGAGTTTTACGGCCCTGTGGCCGAGATACTGGTCTATGTGCTGAAAATGGACCAGGAAGCAAAACCTTAGTTTTCTGAGGCCGCGGGCCTCATCATTCAGAAAGGACAGAAGCCATGAAGCGAATTCTCCAAAACGGTATAGCGCTCGCCGTGGTGGTGATCGTCCTGTTTATCGTTGTCCCCCTGCCTCTGCCGCTGGTGGACATCCTGCTGGTGGTGAATATCTCGCTGTCCATGCTGATCCTGGTCATCACCATGACCATATCGGATGCGCTGGACTTCTCGATCTTCCCATCCCTACTTTTGATTACAACACTGTTCCGGCTGGGCCTGAATGTCTCCACGACCCGGCAGATTCTGGGCAACAACGGCAACGCCGGAACCGTGATCAGGTCTTTTGGCATGATGATCGCGGATCAGAATATCGTTCTGGGCGTCATCATCTTCCTGATTATCGTGCTGGTGCAGCTGATCGTTGTGACCAAGGGCGCGGAGCGCGTGTCCGAGGTGGCGGCAAGGTTTACGCTGGACGCCATGCCCGGTAAGCAGATGGCCATTGACGCGGACCTCAGCTCCGGCCTCATTGACGAACAGGGGGCCAAGCTCCGCCGGGCCAAGATCCAGATGGAGGCCGACTTTTACGGCGCTATGGACGGCGCCACCAAGTTCGTCAAGGGCGACGCCACCCTGAGTCTGATCATCACTGCCATCAACTTTATCGGTGGTCTGATCCTGGGCTCCCTCAACGGCGTGGACAATGTGCTGGAGGTCTACTCCATTGCCACCATCGGCGACGGCCTGGTGAGCCAGATCCCGTCCCTGATGATCTCTACCGCCACGGCCATGATTGTCACCCGCTCCGTTTCCAGCGGCAGCCTGAACGACGACGTGGTGCAGCAGTTTGCCAGCCAGCCCAAGGCCATCCTGACCGCCGGCATGGTGATCGGCATCCTGGGCCTGATCCCCGGCACGCCCCACGCGGCGCTGCTGGTGGTGGGCGTGGGCCTGATCGCGGCAGGCTGGTGGATGAGCGGCCGGCTGGAGCGGCAGAAGGCGGAGGAGCAGGCCGCCATAGCGGCGGCCCAGCAGCCAGCCGCGGAGGCGGCGGCAGCAACCCAGCCTGCCCCCGGCGATTACTACAAGGATATCAACAACGTCTACGGCCTGCTGACCGTGGACCCCATTGAGATGGAGTTTGGCTACAGCCTGATCCCCATGGTGGATGAGAACAGCGGCGGCAAGCTCATCAGCCGTATCGTGATTTTCCGCCGGCAGTACGCCCAGGAGATGGGCTTTGTAATCCCCTCCATCCGCTTCCACGACTCCTCCGCCCTGGGCACCAACCAGTATGCGGTGAAAATCAGGGGCGAGGAGGTGGCCAGGGGCGAGATCCTGGTGGACTACTACCTGGCCCTGGAGCCGGCCTCTCCGGCGGGGGAGATCGACGGCATCGAGACCGTGGAGCCGGCCTATGGCATTCCGTCCCGGTGGATTTTGCCGGAGAACAAGGAGATGGCGGAGATCTACGGCTACACCGTCATCGATCCCCTGTCCGTGATGCAGACCCACCTGAGCGAGGTGGTGCGCTCCCACGCCCACGAGCTGCTGGGCCGGTCGGAGGTGATCCAGCTGGTGGAGAACCTGAAGCGGACCAATCCGGAGGTGGTGGAGGAGGCCATCCCCACCGTGCTCTCCTATGCCAACCTGGAGCGCATCCTGCGAAGCCTTCTGCGGGAGGGCGTGCCTATCCGGGATCTGGGCACCATTCTGGAGACCGCTGTGGACTCCCTGGCCAGCACCAAGGACCTGGATATGGTGACGGAGAATATCCGCGCCGCCCTCAGCCGCACCATTACCCGCCGGTTCTGCGAGCACGGCCAGCTGCGGGTGGTGACGCTGGACGCCGAGGTGGAAAAGCGGGTGATCTCCTCTCTGACCAAGAACGAGCAGGGTATCTATCTGGCCATGGGGCCGGATCTGATGCAGCAGATCGTGACGCAGCTGGCGGAGTTTATCAAGAAGTTCAACGACCTCAGCCAGACGCCCATCGTGCTGACCAGCCAGGTCATCCGCATCTATCTCAGCCGGATGCTGTCCCAGTTCTATCCCAATCTCTATGTTTTGGCCTTTAACGAGGTCACCAGCGACGTGCAGATCCAGTCCCTGGGCAACGTGACATTGTCCAACGAGCCCCCGGCCAGGCCGGTGAGAAAGGCGGCAGCTGTATGAGCGGCTATGGGAATCAGACCTGTGCGGAGGAGCGGTACTACACGGAGGCGGAAATCAACGCCATGAGCAAGGAGGACCTGCTGCTGCTCTACAAGGCCACAGGCAATGAGGAGCTGCGCTGGCCCCTGGCCCTGCGGTATGTGGGGCTGGTGAAGAGCATCGCCCTGCAGGTGCGGGGGGTGTACAGCAGCTTTGCCCAGGTGGACGACATTGTCAACGAGGGGGTCCTGGCCCTGGTGGGGGCGGTGGACAAATTCGACCCGGATAAGGGCATCAAGTTTGAGACCTACGTGTCCAAGCGGATCCGGGGGGCGATTATCGATCTGGCCCGCCGGCAGGACTGGGTACCCCGCAGCGTGCGGCGGAAGGCACGGGAAATCGACCAGGCCAGCGTGGAGCTGTTCGCGGAGCTGGGCCGGTACCCGTCGGACAGCGAGATCGCGGCGCGGCTGGGCATCAGCGCCGGGCAGTACCAGGAGGATCTGGCCAGCACGTCGCTGTGCAACGTGCTGTCCCTGGACTCCATCTTCGAGGACAGGGAGGCGGGCGGGGCGGATGTGGCGGACCAGGAGATGGCCGGCAGGCCGGAGGATACGCTGCTGCGCCAGGAGCTGCTGGATACGCTGACGGACGCCATCGTGTCCCTGCGGGAGAACGAGCAGCTGGTGATCAGCCTGTACTACAAGAAGAATCTAAGTATGAAGGAGATCGCCCAGGTGATGGAGGTCAGCGAGCCCCGCATCTCCCAGATCCACTCCCGGGCCATCCAGAAGCTGAAGCTGTACATGAAAAAGTATATCAACGGGTCCTAGTGTCCTGAGGTCCTGGGGTCCTGGGCGGACGGCCAGTGCGCTGCGCGGCGTCCTCAAGGAAGACCAGGTATACGGATAGCGCGCAGCTTCGACAGATAAGCAGTTTCTGCCGCTGCGGCAGGCGGGGCGCGGATATTTTCCAAGTATTTCGATGAGAGGAGCTTCTCAGAATGTTCAAGGGCTTTTATAATCTGACCTCCGGCATGCTCAGCCAGGGGCGGCGGCTGGATGTGGTGAGCCACAATATGACCAACATCTCCACAGCCGGATACAAGACGGACGTGTATACGGACAGCACCTTCCAGGACGTGATGATCAGCCGCCTGGGAAACAAGGACAAGGTCAACTCCACGGAGATCGGCGAGGAGACCTATATCCTGGCCCCCAGCGAGCTGTGGACCGACTATACCCAGGGCTCCATTGAGGAGACCGGCTACCCCCTGGATTTCGCCATCTACGGCGAGGGGTTCTTCCAGGTCAGCCGGGTGGGCGGCGAGACCGGCTATACCCGCTCCGGCAGCTTCACCCTGGACCCGGAGAACTATCTGTGCCTGGCCGGACAGGGCCGGGTGCTGGACAGCCAGGGCCAGCCCATTCAGCTGTCCACGGACAAGATCTACGCCGACCAGCAGGGCAACCTCTACGAGGAGAGCAGCCGGAACTATCTGGCCACCCTGGGCGTGTTCTCCTTCCCCGACAACAACGCCCTGGAGCGCAACGACCGGGGCCTCTTTATGGGGCAGGGCGCCCAGCCCAGCGAGAATTATGTCATCAAGCACAAGTGCATTGAGCGGTCCAACGTGGATATGACCGACGTGATGGTGTCCATGATCACCTCCCAGCGGGCCCTGCAGAGTGCGGCGGAGATCATCAAGATATACGATCAGGTCATCAACAAGGTGACCACAGAGGTGGGCCGCATGTAACCGGCGGCGACGGATAGAAAGGCGTGATTGCGTATGAATATGTCCTTTTACAGCGCTGCAGTGGGTGCGATCGAGCAGCAGAAGCGGCTGAATGTGGTGTCCAACAATATCGCCAACGTCAATACCTACGGCTTCCGGGCGGAGAAGGCGGCCTTCGGCGAGCTGATGAACCGGAATGTGGAGGGGATCGACGGCGCGCGGCTGCCCAAGGGCACCGGCACACGGGTGATCCAGGCCACCACCAACTTTACCAGCGCCGGATACCGGGAGACCGGGATGCCCCTGGACTTCGCCATTGAGGGCGACGGGTTTTTCGCCCTCTACAACCTGGAGACGGAGGAGGTCTCCTTCACCCGGGACGGCGCCTTCGCCATGCGCCGGTTCGAGGTGCCGCCGGATGAAAACGTGGAGGTGGAGGAGGGCGGGCAGCCCCCGGAGCCCACGGAGGTCTGGCGCCTGACCGACAACGAGGGCCGCTGTGTGCTCAACTCCGAGGGCAACTTTATTGTCATGGACCCGAACTATGTCACCGCCAACAGCACGGACCCGGAGGACGAGTATATCCGGCTGCGGGACCTGGACATCGGCGTGTTTGACTACACGATCCACGAGGGGATGCAGCACCTGGACAGCACCCGCTTTGCCGCCACGGAGCAGAACGGCCCCCTCTACCTGGGCACCGGCGTCATCAAGCAGGGGGTTCTGGAGCTGAGCAACACGGATCTGGCCAACGAGTTTATCAAGATGATCGAGTCCCAGCGGGCCTACGGTATGGCGCTGAAGATGATGACCACCTCGGATGAGATCGAATCGACCATCAATGGACTGAGAGGGTAGAATAGGGGGTAGGAGATGAACATACGGAGCTTTGACGAACTGACCAACATGGAGATCGACACCCTGCGGGAGATCGGCAGCATCGGCACCGGCAACGCGGCCACGGCCATGTCCACCATGCTGGGCCGGGAGGTGCGCATCACCCTGCCGGAGGTCCGCATCATGGGCTACAACGAGGCCATTGAGTGGATCGGCGGGCCGGAGACCGTGACAGCCGGCGTGCTGGTGCGGATGAGCGGACAGCTCAATGGCATTATGCTGGCGGTGCAGCAGCTGGATTTTGTGAACCTGGTGCTGGAGAGCATGACGGGCAGCACCATCGAAAGCTATGAGCGGCTGGACGACCTGCGCAAGTCGGCGCTGGTGGAGGTGGGCAATATCGCCATTTCCACCTTTATCAACGCCCTGTCCGGGCTGTCCGGCGTGTCCGTGGAGCTGACGGTGCCGGCCTTTGCGGTGGATATGCAGGGGGCGATCCTGGCGGTGCCCATGGCGGAGTACGGCGGCATGTCCGACTATCTGATGACCATCGGCGGGAACTTTGTCTGCGACAACAAGGCGGTGCCCTGCCGCCTGCTGCTGTCGCCGGACATCAGGTCCTTAAACTACTTATTAAAGAAACTAGGCGTGACCGAATGAATCAAAAATTAACAGTTGGAATCGCGGATATGAAGATCGGCAAGGGCAATGACCTGCTGGTCACCTACGCGCTGGGATCCTGCATCGGACTGTGTTTTTATGATCCCAAGCTGAAGCTGGGGGCGCTGCTGCACGTCATGCTCCCGCTCAATATGGAGGCGGGCCGGAAAAATCCGCTGAAGTACGCGGACACCGGCATCCGGGAGACGCTGCGGCAGCTGGAAGCCAAGGGCGCGTCCCGGTCCCGCATTACGGTGAAGATTGCCGGCGGCGCGAAAATGTTCGAGGTCAACGGCGGGAATCTGGGCAACATCGGACAGCGCAATATTGAGAGCGTCCACACCATCCTGCGGATGGAGGGCATCCGGCTGCTGGGGGAGCATGTGGGCGGCAACGTGGCCCGCACCCTGCTGTTCGACCTGGACAGCGGACAGAGCTGCATCCGCTCCTATGGCCGCCAGGACATCATTTTCTGACGCTGTCTGATCCCCGGCGCGGCCGCTTGGCCGGGGAAGATACGCAGAGCGGCTGCGGGCCGAAATTTATGAAAGTTGGGAGTGTCAAATATGGCTGAGATGCACAACACCGGCATATTGCTGGAGTCCGGGACCAATGAAATCGAGATCATGGAATTTACCATAGACGGAAACCTGTACGGCATCAACGTGGCGAAGGTGAAGGAGATCATGATCGCCGCCCCCGTCAAGCCCATGCCCCACGCCCACGTGGCCGTGGAGGGGATCTACAAGCCCAGGGACGAGGTGCTGACGGTGGTGGATTTGCCGAAATATCTCAACGGCGAGAACCACAACAAGGGGGAGCGGGACATCTTTATCATCACCAACTTCAACAAGATGTTCATCGCCTTCCGGGTACACTCGGTGGTGCAGATCAGCCGTATCTCCTGGACCGATATCCAGAAGCCTGACAAGGCCGTGTCCGGCGGCGCGGAGAGCGTGGCCACCGGCATCGCCCAGTGCGGCGACGACCTGGTGACGATTCTGGACTTTGAGCGGATCGTGGCGGA
This sequence comes from uncultured Oscillospiraceae bacterium, assembly GCA_910578505.1. Classification (GTDB taxonomy): domain Bacteria; phylum Bacillota; class Clostridia; order Oscillospirales; family Oscillospiraceae; genus Pelethomonas. The sequence goes on from CAJTPV010000007.1 coordinate 10,054, forward strand.
GATCGCCCCGGAGACCTCCATCCAAATCGAGGAGATCGAGAGCCTGGGGCCCCGGAACCGGAACGAGAAGCCCATCTGGATCGCGGAGGACTCCATCCTGCTGTCAAAGATGATCGAGGACTCCCTGCGGAAGGCGGGCTATGTGAACCTGCGGATGTATCCCAATGGCCGGGAGCTGTGGGACGCGCTGAACCTGCTGCCCAAGGAGCAGCCTGTCACCCAACATGTGGGGCTGATCATCACGGACATCGAGATGCCCCAGATGGACGGCCACCGGCTGACCAAGCTGGTGAAGGATAACGAGCGGTATAAGGGGATCCCCCTCATCATCTTCTCGTCCCTCATCAGCGAAGAGATGCGGATCAAGGGGTGCCAGCTGGGGGCTGACGAGCAGCTGACCAAGCCGGAGATCGGCCACCTGGTCAGCGTCATGGATCACCTGCTCGTCCGCGCGGCGCAGGAACAGTAAGAGGGGAGAGGCCTAGCTATGCCTAGCAATGCGATAAAGTATATTGTCCGGCAGCCGATCAAGGATATGAACGGCAAGATCATTGCCTACGAGATCCGCTACGCCGGGGAGAACAACGCCTATGAGATCGAGGGGCAGGATTTCGCCGCAGCGGATACCATCTACACGTTCCTCACCCAGAACAGCACCAAGGCTCTGAAGAATACGCTGAGCTTCATGACCTTTCCCAGCAATCTGCTCATGCGGCAGACGCCCAAGCTCTTCAATCCGGACGCCCTGGTCATCCAGGTGGACGACAGCGTGATCATCCACCCCCTGGCCATGCGCTTCGTGGAGCGGTTTTCCGGCGACGGCTACAAGATTGCGGTCAATGAGTTCCAGTTTTCCCCGCGCTACTTCTCCCTGCTGGACAAGGTGGACTATATCAAGATCAACTTCCAGACCACCATTGACGCCAGCATCCGCAACACGGTGGACATGGCCCACTCCATGGGCAAGCAGTGCATCGCCACCCAGGTGGACAACGAGGAGCTGTACCAGAAGGCCTTTGTCATGGGCGTGGACGCCATGGAGGGCCAGTATGTGGCGGAGCAGATGCGCACCACCGTCCACTCCAGCGCCTATCTGCAGAGCAACTTCTTCCGCCTGATGGTAGCTGTTACGGTGGATGAGCCGGACGTGGAGGAGATCGAGCGGATTATCGCCACGGACGCCACCCTGACCTACGCCCTGCTGAAGATCGTCAACTCGGCCTACTTCGCCCTGCGCAACCGGGCCACGGACGTCCACCAGGCGGTCATGGTGCTGGGCATCGGGCAGCTGCGGCAGTGGATCTACCTCATGGGCGAGGGGAACGAGGCGGGGGACATCGACCCCAACCAGGAGGAGTTCCTGCGCACATCCTTCATGCGGGCCACCTTCTGCAGCGAGCTGATGAAGATGGCGAAGAAGCTGCCGATCACCCGCAACGACGCCTATCTGCTGGGCATGTTCTCCACGCTCAACCACCTGATCGCCGCGCCTATGGAGGAGATCCTGGCGGAGATCCCGGTGGCCAAGCCGGTGAAGGAGGCGCTGCTGACCCAGGAGGGGCCCTGCGGCGCGCTGTACAAGTTAGTGCTCAGCTACGAGCGGGCGGACTGGGCCTCCATCGGCGCTCTGGCGGAGGAGCTGCATATTCCCATTGACCAGCTGACCAGCACCTATTTCCAGTGCCTGGACGAGGTCAACAACATCTGGCAGCAGCTGATGAGCATGCAGGAGTTTGAGGAGGAGCCGAAGGAAGCCTGACCGCGAGGGCATTCTCCGCTCAGACAGAAAAACACCGGGCCAACCGCCAATGAACGGCTGGCCCGGTTTGTGCTTTTCTGTGCTGATTTCGCAGAATCTATCCGTCCGCCCAGGACCCGGCTAGGACCGGTTGTGGCGGGGGTTGTCCATGACGATCTTGCAGGCGCGGGTCAGCTGCGCGAAAATCGTGCTGTTGAAGCGGCTCTCAAATATCGTTATCATGGCCTGGGCCTCGCTGCGGGGCACCACAATGTAATGGGGCTGCAGATTCGTCAGCGTCAGCGCCCGTACGTCCGCCGCACACCGGTCACAGCCGCACAGCCCAAACATGCTGGCATACCGCGGCGCTTTCAGCTCCACCAGCTTCTCCATCACGTTGAGCACGACCAGATCCTCTTTCGCCTGCGGAGACGGTTCCGGTTTTGGCTGTGGGACCGGTACAGGCTCCGGCGCGGGTTCGGACGCCGGCATGGGCGCAGGCTCCGGCTCTGGTTCCGGGACGTTTGCCGCTTCGGGTTCCGGTACTGGCTCCGGTTCCGGCTCTGGTTCTGGTTCCGGTGCGCTTGCTGCTTCTGGTTCTGGTTCCGGTTCGGGAGCCGCGGCGCTTTCCGGTCCCGGCAGAGAGACGGGGATGGGTTCCGGCTCCGCTGGGGGCGGCGCGGTGGTCCGGGGTGCGGGCGCCCCGCCCAGCTCTGCCTCCAGCGCGGCCGCCAGCTCGCTCTCCAGCGCGTCCCGAATTTGTTCCGATATCTGCTCGTCGTTGGCCCTGGCCACCTCCAGAACGGGCGGCGTCAGCGGGCGGGAGGCCGGCACGGCGCTCTCCGGGACGCTCCCCTCCGGCGCGGCGCTCTCCGCCGCCTCCGCAGGCACTTCGCCGGACTCCGTCTCCTCCAGCGGGGGAACGGTCTCCCGCTCCGCGCCGCCGGGCGCGGTGAGCAGATTCAAGACGTGGGCTGTCTTCGTGCTTTTTCCACCTTTTTTTGCTGCCATATCTGTTCACTCCTTATTGCTGAGATTGCCCGCCCTGTCCGGGGCCGAATTCCCGGATGATCTCCTCCAGCAGCGCCCGGAAATCCTCCGCCGGCTTGGATGAGGGCGCGTACGTGAGCACGCTCTCCCCGTGGGCCGGCGCCTCCGCCACGGACACGCTGGTGCGGATCTTGCTGTCAAAGACCTTGGTGTCCAGCTGGGCGGCAATCTGCCCCGCCATGTCCAGCACCTCCCGGTTGAGCGTAAAGCGCTGGTTGAACTTGTTGAGCAGGATGCCCAGCACCTTCAGCCGGGAGTTGTAGCAGCGGCGGACCGTGTCGATGGTCTCCCGGATCTGGGCCACGCCCAGAAGGCTGAGGATCTCCGGGGCCATGGGGATGATGAGGCCGTCGGCCACCACGTAGGCGTTGACCGTGAGCACGTTCAGGGCGGGGGGCGTGTCGACGACGATATAGTCGTAGTCGTCCTGCAGCTCCTGGAGCTGGGTCTTGAGCAGGAACTCCCGGCCAGGCCGGTTGAACTCCAGCTCCGCGGCGGACAGGAGAATGTTAGAGGGCAGGATGTCCCCGCACTCCGACTGTACAATGACGTCCCGCACAGGCGCGGCGCCCTTCATGACGTCATAAATGGTGGCGCAGTTGTCGATGTCCAGGCCCAGGCAGAAGCCCAGACTGCCCTGGGGGTCCAGATCCACGCCCAGCACCCGGCAGCCCTTCTGCTGGAGCCCGGCCAGCAGGGCGCAGGAGGTCGTGGTCTTACCGACGCCGCCTTTTTGGTTGGTGATCGCAATAACAGTTGACAAAATATCCCCTCCAAGTGTAAAATCTTTCTCGCGGCTCTTAACTTTACTATACTACGTGACGATAAAAAAGTACAGAGGGTTCTTGCTTTTTTTTCATGGAAATTCATTGAGAAATTTTGATAAAGGAGAGATCGTTATGGCATCAGTAGGTGGAGTCAGCAAAAGCAACTACGTCAGCAGCCTGTATAACAGCTCAAATATCATCAGCGGTCTGGCCAGCGGTATGGATACCGAGGGCATGATCGAAAGCCTCACCCAAAGCTATCAGAAGAAGATCACCCAGCTCCAGCAGAAGCAGACCAAGATCAGCTGGAAGCAGGACGCATACCGGAGCATCATCTCCAAGATGTACGCTTACAGCAACAAGTATACGTCCTATACGTCCTCCAGCAACCTCAGAAGCCAGTCCTTCTGGAACAGCGCCCAGAGCTCCGCTGTCCAGGGCGAGTACGCCAACAAGGTCAGCGCCAGCGGCACCACCACCAGCGACGTGGTGCTCAACAGCGTCAAGCAGCTGGCCACCGCTGCCCGGTATGTGTCAGAGGGGAAGTTTACGCAGAGCGGCAGCGACCCCACCAGCATTACGGCGGGCACAGGCATCGACCTGGAGGGGACGACCGAGGTCAACGCCCTGCAGGGCGGCCTGAGCCTGACCTACGGCAACAAGATCGTCAGCATGGTCTTTACCGAGAGCGATAAGATCGAGGCCCAGAAGAAGGCCGACGGGACCATGGAGACCCAGGACGAGGCCCTGGCCCGGGTCATCAACGAGAAGCTGAGCGAGGAGACCATCGCCCTGTCCAGCGGCTCCAGCGTGGCGGCCAGCGAGCGCATCAAGGCGGAGGTGTCCGGCGGCAAGATCACCTTCAAGCCTGTGGATGTGGGCTCCGGCGGAGGGGACAAGGCCGGCAACAGCATCTACGTCTCCGGCGGCTCCGGCGTATTCGAGAACGTCGTGCCGGAGGACCCGGACGAGAAAAAGGTCAGCTCCATCGACCTCCCCAAGAGCTACGATTTCAATACGGTTACCGACAAGGACACCGGCGAGACCAGATTCTTCCGCAAGGACGTCTCCAATATCTCCAAGATCTCCGGCGCGACCATGAACATCAATCTGGACGGCACCACAAAGAAGGTCACCATGCCGACCATTAAAAAGAACGAGGACGGCAGCTATCAGATCGGTGATACAAAGGTGGAGGCCAACGACGACAAGGACGCTATGAAGGCGGAGATGAACAAGGCGTTTACCTCCGAGCTGGAGAAGGCCGTCAAGAAGGAATTCGGGGACAAGATCGCCGTGACCAACGCGGATACCACCGGCAAGAGCCTGCAGCTGGACTTCAAAGTGGCCAAAGGCTCCAACCTGCTCATCAATACCGACGCCGGCGACGCCCTGGGTATCGGCAAGACGGCCACCAACTACCTCAACACCAGCAAGACCCTGGAGGACCTGGGCGTGAAGTTCGACGGCCTGACCCCCAGCAAGGACAAGAACGGCAAGGTGATCGAGGGCAAGTACGACTTTGAGATCAACGGCAAGGTCATCGGCAGCTATGACAAGGACACTAAGCTGTCCGACATCCTCAGCGACATCAACAACAAGTCCGACGTGAAGGTCAGCTACTCCAAGACCAGCCGGGAGTTTGTGTTTACCACCAAAGACACCGGGGCCCAGACGGAGGTCAAGCTGGGCGACGGATTGGCAAAAGCCATGTTTGATGGGGGCAAGGGCTCCAAAGGTCAGGACTCCAAGTTCACCGTCACCGTCAACGGCACGGAGATGGAGATGGAGCGCAGCACCAACAGCGTGGAGATCGACGGCCTGACCATCAACTTCAAGGGCACGTTCAACCCGACCTATAACGATCCGGACGTGGATAAGAAGAGTATGGAGGGGGTCACCTTCCAGAAGGAGATCCAGTCCGACAAGGTGGTGGACGAGGTCAAGAACATGATCGCGGAGCTGAACGTCATCCTGGCCGAGGCCCGCAGCAACTACGCCACCCTGCCCCAGCAGTACAGCAACGGCTCCATCAAGGAGTATGAGCCCCTGACGGACGAGGATATGGCCAGCATGTCCGAGACCGCCATCAAGAACTATGAGGAGAAGGCCAAGCAGGGCCTGCTGTTCGCAGACTCCAACCTCTCCGGCCTCTATCAGAACATTGTCAGCGTCTTCACCCGCACCGGCGAGGACCGGACCATGATGGAGAAGATGGGCATCGGCCTGAGCTACGACAACAACGGCGCGGCCACCATCACCTTCAATGAGAAGAAATTCACCGAGGCGCTGGAAAGCGACTTCGAGGGCGTGGTGGATATCTTCACCCGCAGCAAGGAAAACGGCGCGGCCACCGACGGCATCATGGAGGGCATCAAGACCCAGATGGACCGCTATGGCTCCACCACCGGCACGGTCAAGGGCATCCTGGTCCAGCAGGCCGGCACGCCCCTGGCCTCCCTGACCCTGCTGGACAACGGCTGGCAGAAGGAGATCAACAACTACTCCACCCAGATCGAGAAGTGGCAGGAGAAGCTGCAGAGCCAGGTGGACCGCTACACCAAGATGTTTACCCGCCTGGAGACCCTGATGAACCAGATGAACTCCCAGAGCTCCCAGCTGGCCAGCCTGATGGGCGGTCAGTAAGCCCCAATTTGGAAAGGAACGGTAATTCAAAATGGATAGGAGAGGCTATCAGCAGTACAAGCAGCAGGCCATCAACTCCATGACTTCAGGCGAGCTGCTGCTCCTGCTCTATGACGAACTGGTCAAGCGGGGGACAATGGCCTCCATCGCCCTGGGGAAAGAGGACTATCCGACCTTTGAGGCCGCCATCGACCGGTGTACGGACATTGTCAACTATCTGGATGAAACCCTGGACCGGAAGTATGACATCAGCCGGGACCTGAGCCGCCTGTACGAGTACTTTACGTACCAGCTGGGCCGGATCAAGATCGGCCGGAACGGGAAGGAGCTGGAGCAGCTGCGCCCCATGTTCTCCGAGCTGCGGGATGCGTTCCACGCCGCGGAACGAAACAGCAGCCAGGGAAGGGGCGGCCCGGTATGACAGAAAGTGAATTAATGGACTTGACGGTTCTGGAGAGAAAGAAGTATAATTACCTCAACGAGGTGATGGACCTGTCCAGGCAGATGGGGGAGGCCCTGGATCGGGGCGACGAGGTGTCCATGCAGATGCTGCTGGCCCTGCGGGGGGAACCCATCCAGCACCTGCAGGAGGTGGACCAGACAGCCAGGAGCCGCCGGAGCAGCCTGGCGCCTGAGGACCAGCAGCGGCTGCAGGAGCTGCGAAGCGGCGCGCCGCCTCGGGACCGGGGGGAGACCCTCTTCACGGAGCAGGCCGAAAAGGCCCGGCGGCTGCTGGAGCGGGTAGTGGCGCTGGACCGGCAGCTGAGCCTGCGCATGTCGGGGGACGATTCCTTCTACAGTCAATAAGATGCGTGTCTGTTCCGCCGGCCCCAGGCCGGCGGGGCAGGCACGCTTGCGGCGGAACAAGCGCGCGCAGTTATTTCGCCGGTTTAGGCCCAAGGGCCTGCCGGACCGGGAGGAGCTCAGAAGAATGCCGGTAATTCGAGTGGAAAATGTGACCAAAAAGTACACAGAGGAGGGGCGGAGCCTCTACGCGGTGCGGGATCTGAGCCTGACCGTGGAGCAGGGGGACTTCGTGTTCCTGATCGGCAGCAGCGGCGCGGGTAAGAGCACGCTGCTGAAGCTGATGGGCGGAGAAATGAGCCCGGACCAGGGGGACGTCTACCTCAACGAGGTCAACGTCAGCAAGGCCTTCGGCCCCTGGCGGACGCGGGTGGCCCGCTCCTTCGGCATCGTCAACCAGGAGTGCCAGCTGATCCGCAAGCGCACCATTGCCGACAACCTGCTGCTGACCGCCGCGGCCACCGGCATGCGCAAGCGCGGGAAAGAGGCGGCCCGGAAGGCGCTGTCCATCGTGGGCCTGGCCCCGGTGGCGGAGTGCTACCCGGCGGAGCTGAGCCTGGGGGAGTGCCGCCGGGTGGAGCTGGCCCGTGCGCTGGTCAACAGCCCCCCCATCCTCCTGCTGGACGAATTGACGGCCAACCTGGATGACGACACCATCTGGGACCTGATGCATCTGCTCAACGAGCTGAACAGCCGGGGCACCACCATCATCATGGCCACCCATGCCAGCCAGTATGTCAACATCATGCGGCGGCGGGTGGTGACACTGGTGGACGGCAAGCTGGCCGGGGATGTGAGAAACGGAAAATATGGCCGTATCGTATAGACCGGCACGATGGTTCCCATGAGGATGGGAGGTGTGAAGATGAAGAACCGGATAGAGAAGGGCGCACCCTGGCGGCGAACCGCCAATCAGCGCGGGCATCCCGGCGGGCCGGAAGGCCCATAGCAGACGGGCATATCTGCGCTACTGAAATCCAATGCCCCGGCAGGGTCTGCCGGGGGTGAAAAATTAGGAGGATTGCAAAAAAATGTCGTTTAAAAATATGAAGATCAAAAAAAGCCTGATCCTGGCTTTTACCTGCGGCATGCTGCCGCTGCTCCTCATCATCGTGTTCGCCCTCTTTACCATCTCCAACCAGCAGTCGAAGTTTGAGGGGCTGATCAACACACACGTCCAGTGCAACACCTTGGTGCGGGAGGCCCGCTACTACGCCAATACCGCTGCCCGTGATGTGCGGGAAATGGGTCTGTATACCGGCGCCAACAGCCGTAAAAGCGCGCTGAAAACAGAGATCAACAACAACCTGACCAACATGGGCGAAAAGATTTCCGAGCTGGTAGCCCTCTATCCCCTGAATGACAATCTGTGCAGCAACTACACCTCTGCCGTGGAGGCATGGGCGGAGGAGGTGCCCGCCATTGTGGACGCTTTCGATAAGGATCAGAACAGCGTGGGCGTTGATCTTGTACAGAATAGCTGCGTACCTGCCATGGAGAAGATGGGCGAGGCGGCTTCCGCGCTGACCACCACCCTGACCGAGGCCCGGGACGAAGCCGTCCATCAGCAGGCCCGCAGCAATACTACCACCATCATTTTCTTCATCGTGGTGCTGGTGCTGGCGGTGGTGCTGGAGTTCATCATCGTCACCCGCATCGTCCGGGCCATCGTGCCGCCGCTGGTGGAGGCCAGCACGGCCATGGAGGGCATGAGCCAGGGCAACCTGAACGTGCCGGTGGAATTCCGGAGCCCCAATGAGATTGGTATTATGAGCGAAGCGCTGCGCACCAGCCAGAAGATCCTCAGCGACGTGATCGAGGACATCTCCGCCACCAGCGGCCAGATGGCCAAGGGCAACTTCGACGTGGAGCTGACCGCCAACTTCCCCGGCGACCTGAAGCCCATTCAGAACAGCATCAACCAGTTCGTGGTCCGCATGAGCGAGACCATCGCCAATATCTCCCAGTCCGCGGACCAGGTGTCCGCCGGTTCCGACCAGGTGTCCAACAGCTCCCAGTCCCTGGCCCAGGGCGCGACCGAGCAGGCCAGCGCCGTGGAGGAGCTGTCCGCCACCATCACCGACATCTCCAACTCCTCCAAGCAGACGGCTGCCTCCGCTGAGGAGGCCCGTGACAGCGTGGGCGAGGCCGGTCGCCAGGTGCAGGTCAGCAACGACTATGTCAAGCAGCTGAACACGGCCATGGACCACATCTCCGACTCCTCTCAGGAGATCAGCAAGATCATCGCCACCATTGAGAACATCGCCTTCCAGACCAACATCCTGGCCCTGAACGCCGCCGTGGAGGCGGCCAGAGCGGGCGCAGCCGGCAAGGGCTTCGCCGTGGTGGCCGACGAGGTGCGCAACCTGGCCTCCAAGTCCGACCAGGCGGCCAAGGCCACCAAGGACCTGATCGAGAACTCCATCACCGCTGTGGAGGAGGGCGCGGACGTCGTGGGCAAGGTGACCGAGTCCCTGGCCCGGACCACCGAGCTGACCAGCGGCGTGGTGAGCATGATGGAGAGCGTGGCCGAGGCGGTGGAGACCCAGAACGCCGCTATTGCCCAGGTCACCGAGGGCATCGACCAGATCTCCGCCGTGGTGCAGACCAACTCCGCCACCAGCGAGGAGTGCGCGGCGGCCAGCGAGGAGCTGTCCTCCCAGGCCAACATTATGCACCAGCTGATGGCCGAGTTCCATATCAGCAACAAGGCCGGCTTCGGCGGCGCGCCCTTCCAGAGCAGCGCCGGCGGCAGCAGCAGCTGGGACGACGGCGGCGACGAGCCCCTGATGCTGAGCGGCGGCGCGGAGCGCAGCCCCTTCGGCAGCAGCAAGTATTGATCCATAGCCAAAGGTACATCCGGGTATATGGCGTTCCGGGGCACTGGAATGCCATATACCCGCTTAGAGGTCTTTTGACACGAAACCGGCCGCGGCCCGGTTTGCCGCGCGGCGGATGGGAAAACGGAAGAGCTGGAAGAGGTGAGGGAAATGTCTGAGGAAGTGAAGGTGCAGGACGCGGACCTGGTTTTCGCGCTGGACATCGGTACCCGCAGCATCATCGGCGTTGCGGGCCGGGTGGTGGGCGAGCGGCTGCAGGTGCTGGCCGTTGAAAAGGAGGAGCATGGCCGCCGGGCCATGCTGGACGGCCAGATCGAGGACATCGACCAGGTGGCCCGTGTGGCCCGGACCGTTACGGACCGGCTGGAGCAGCGGCTGGGCTGCACGCTCAAGCGGGTGTGCGTGGCCGCCGCCGGGCGGGCCCTGCGCACGGAGAAGGGGCATTTTTCCATGGAGCTGCCCCAGGTCAGCCGGATCGAGAGCGATCTCATCAGCCAGCTGGAGAGCGGCGCGGTCTCGGACGCGGAGTCTCATCTGTCCGACAGCCAGGAGGACCCCCAGCGGCGGTTCTACCTGGTGGGCTACACCGTGTCCAGCTACCTGCTGGACCGGTACCCGCTGATCACCCTGAAGGGGCACAACGGCCAGCAGCTGGAGGCAGACGTGGTGGCCACGTTCCTGCCCAGCGAGGTGGTGGAGAGCCTGTACACGGTGATGGAGACGGCGGGGCTGGAGGTGGCCAGCCTGACGCTGGAGCCCATTGCGGCGCTGAACGCGGTGATCCCCGCGGAGCTGCGGCTGCTGAACCTGGTGCTGTGCGACATCGGCGCGGGCACCAGCGACATCGCTGTCTGCCGGGACGGGTCCGTGGTGGGCTACACCATGGCCACCACGGCGGGGGACGAGATCACGGAGGAGCTGATGCGCCGGTATCTGATCCCCTTCCAGACCGCAGAGCGGATGAAGATGGAGCTGGAGAGCCAGACCATCACCTACCGGGACGTGCTGGGGCTGGAGCAGAGCGTGCCCAGCGCGGAGGTGCGGGAGGCGCTGCTGGGGGCCGCCAAGGCCCTGTCCAAGGAGATCGCCCAGCGGGTGGTGGATATCAACGGCGCGCCCCCCTCCGCCATGTTCCTGGCCGGCGGCGGCAGCAAGCTGCTGGGGTTGAAGCAGCTGGTGGCCCAGGCTCTGGAGATGGACGACAAGCGGGTGGCCCTGGCGGGGAACAACTACGAGATGAGCACATTTTCCGAGGAGTACGAGCTCAACGACCCGGAGTTCGCCACGCCTTTGGGCATCGCGGTGTCCGCCGGGCTGGGGCTCATCAGCGACAGCTACCGGATCATGCTCAACGACCAGCCGGCCAAGCTCTTCCGCAGCGGCACGCTGACAGTGCTGGACCTGCTGATGATGAACGGGTATAACTCCGCCGACCTGGTGGGGCGCACCGGCAAGAGCCTGAGCGTGACGGTGGACGGGCAGCGGATGACCTTCCGGGGCCAGAGCGCCACGCCTTGCGTGCTGCGGCTCAACGGTCAGGAGACCACGCCCTCCACGCTGGTTTACGCGGGGGACGCGATTTCGTTTATCCCCGCCGTGCAGGGAGAGTCTGCCGCCCGTGCGGTAAAGGACCTGCTGGGCGTGGATTTCCCCGGCGGCGTGCTGGTGAACGGCCAGCCGGTGGGGCTGGACTACATTCTCAGCAGCGGCGACCAGATTGTCACCACCGAGGAGCCCTTTGCGCTGCCGGAGGAGACAGTTGAGACGCCGGAGCCGGAGGAGGACGCAGCGGAGCCGGAGGAGACTCCGGCGGAAATCCGGGAGGTCCAGGAGGAAGCGCCCGGCCAGATCGAGGCCCCGGCGGAGCCGGAGCCTGCGGAACAGGTTCGGGAGGTCCCGGTCCAGGAGGCGGCGCCGGTGGTGGCCCGTCCCGAGGCCCCGATTCCCCCCGCCAACCGGATACGGCCCCTGTACGTCTATCTCAACGGCAGCGCGCTCATCCTGCCCGGCAAGCCGGACGGTACGCCCTACTATCTCATGGACCTGCTGGACCGGTCGGGGATCGACTTTGAGACGCTCAACTGCCCGGTGGAGCTATGGGTCAACGGCGAGGCGGGCGCGTTCAGCCAGGAGCTGAAAAACAATGATCAGGTCATCATCCGGCGCCAGACGCCGGCGGAGCGGTGACTGCATTCCATAGAAGCGAGGCTTATTGCATGAAAGACAATGAAAAGGCGCCGAAGGCGCCCAAGAAGGTGAAGAAGCAGAAGGCCCCGAAGGCGGCGAAGGCGAAAAAGGCGCCCAAGGAGCCGTCGGAGAAGAAGATTCCAAAGATTTTCTTCATTATCCTGCCGGTGATATTGCTGCTGGCGGTGGCGTTTGTGGTGGTTTATATGGTGTTTTTCCGCGCGCCGTCAGTCCAGGACGAGATCGATAAGATCAAAAAGATGACGGACATCTACAAGGTGGGCTCAGACGAGATCCCCTCCCTGGAGAGCGTGGTGGCGGAGGGGATGGCGGTGCGCACCTCTGTGGAAACCCCCATCGTGGATGAGGAGACCGGGGAGGCGGAGCTGACGGACTTCACCTACCGGTACCGGGAGGTAAACGACACCCCGTCGGATCTGGCGGAGGAGTACTATGAGTTCCTGGTCAGCGAGGAGCAGGGCTTTATCGTGACGGACCAGGAGCACCATGAGCTGGAGGCGGAGCCAGAGTTTGACAACGCCATTGGCTCTGTGATTCTGGCGAAGGTGTCCGTGGACAGCGCTGTGCCTGGGGAAGAGGGCGGCGAGGCCGCTGCCGGCGGGGACGAGGAGGCCGCGGTGGAGAAGCTGGCCCAGGTCATCGTGGCCTGGTCGGAGTACGCCCTGGCGGTGCAGGTGACCCAGGTGGAGGGGACCATCCTGCCGCCGGTGAAGGAGCCGGACCCCTCCGAGATCCAGCGGGAGCCGCTGGCGCTGAAGGCGCAGCTGGAGTACTTCAACAATCTGGACCCGGCGAAGCTGGGCCTGCCGGGGGACTTTATGTCCGAGTACCGGGTGTACCCGGTGGACGGACTGGTCCGGGTGTCGGGAGAGCCCTGCCGGGTGCTGAACGTGTATCTGATGGATTTGCCCGCGGAGAGCAACACCTTCATGGGGACCTTCTATCTCAGCACGGACAACAGCAAGTTGTTCAAGCTGGACGACAGCGGCGCGATCGTCAGCGTCGACATGAGCTGAGGACCAGAGCAGCCGCCGGGGGCTTCCTCCGGCGGCTGGCGTTTTCAGGAAATTTTCCAGCGGCCCTTATGCTTTTTCCCATTGGGACGATAAATAGACAGAGGGGTTTTCTGGATATTAGAACGCGATGCGTTGTAATATAATTTTTTCTGGAAAGGAGAATCACTATGGATGGGATCTCGGCCATGAGCGCCCAGGTGTTTGCGGTCAATTATGATATGGCGATGCTGAAGAAGACGATGGAGAGCGTGTCACAGCAGGCCATGTCCATGATCAACGATCTGGTGGAGGCGGTGCCCGCGCCCAGTGAGTACAATTTTGACGTGTACGGCTGACAGCGGACCGGCGAAAGCAAAAAAAGCAGCATCCCCGCGCCGCCCGGCGGCCGCAGGGATGCTGTATGTATTTTTTATACGGGCTCCGCCCACTGCTCCCTGGTGGCGTTGGACCAGACCACCCGGTTCCGGCCAAAGCGCTTGGCGTCATAGAGCATGGTGTCGGCAATCTTCAGATAGGTGTCGTAGGAGTCGCCGCCTCGGGGACAGTAGGTCACGCCGCCGATGCTCACCGTCACCCACTCCCGGACCGTGGGGTTGTGGGGAATGTGCAGAGCCTCCACCGCCTGCCGGATCCGGATCACGTAGTCGTACATGGGCCGGGCGTCGTCCCCCACGCACAGGGCGACAAACTCCTCCCCGCCGTAGCGGGCGAAAAAGTCCGTGGCCCGGTGCAGGTGGGAGGAAATCTTCTGGGCAACCGCGGAGAGCACCTTGTCCCCCGCCGGGTGGCCAAAGGTGTCGTTGTAGGTCTTGAAGTTGTCGATATCAAACATGCAGATGGTGAAAGGCAGGCCGAAGCGGATGGCGGAGCGCCACTTGACAATGGCCTCCTCCTCATAGCGCCGCCGGTTGGACACGCCGGTCAGCGCGTCCAGGGACGCCTCGGCCTTGAACTTCATCTGATAGTGGTACAGCTGGATGTGGCTCTTGATCCTGGCCCGCACGATCACCGGGCTGAAGGGCTTGGTAATATAGTCCACCGCCCCGGACAGCAGCCCCTTCTCCTCGTGCTGGATGTCTGAGAGACTGGTGATGAGGATTACGGGGATGTACTTGGTCACTTCTGTTGCCTTCAGCTCCTGCAATAACATAAAGCCGTCCATGTCCGGCATAATGATATCCAGAAGGATCAGGGAAAAGTTTTCGTTCCGGGCTGTCAGCAGGCCCTCCCGGCCTGTCTGGCAGAGGATGATCTCAAATTCATCACACAGGATGGAACGCAGATATTCGCACTGGACGGGACTGTCGTCAATTACCAGTATTTTGTCCATAACTGCTCCTTGCCTCCTCTCTCACCCCAAGCCTTTTTGCAAGGCGCGGCGGCGTGCAGATTCGTCCCGCCATAGGGAGAGTTCATTCTTTTGTTATTGTAACACATCTGTTAAGATGAATCAATGAATTTCTATAAAATTTTCCTGCCGGCGGCAGGGCGTTCCCCCGAACATGCCGGCAGTTTGTAATCCTTTGTAACTATTTGTAATCATTGACAACCGGCCCTGGGCAGGGTATACTGAACACAACAATAGAGCCGAAATCCAGAACCGAAAGGAGACATCATGTTCAATATTACCTTCATTTTTGAGGAGGGCGAGCCGGTCACGATTTCCGCCCTTGCCGGCGAAAAGCTGCTGGACGTGGCCCGGAAGGCCAACGTGGCCATCGACGCCCCCTGCTCCGGCAACGGCGTGTGCGGCAAGTGCCGGGTGCGGCTGGTTTCCGGCTACCTGGACGCCCCCATCAACCGCCATATCTCCACGGAGGAGTACAACGCCGGCTGGCGGCTGGCCTGCCTGGCCCAGATCTGCGGCGACGCGGAGATCGCCGTGCCCGACATCGCCAACGCCTACCGCAGCCGCATGAAGATCGCCGACCTCAGCTCCCCGGAGGAGGCCGCCATCTTTGACCGCCTGCGCTGCCAGCTGATGGAGGCCGGCTTTTCCATGGAAAGCGACCTCAGCTTCCTGCCCCTGGAGCTGAGCGAGCCCACGTTGGACGACACCATGCCCGACAACGAGCGGGTGCTGCGGGCGGTGGAGGCCGCCACCGGCGTGCCCGCGGACGCCATCATGCTGCCCTATACCGTGCTCAAGCACCTGAGCTGGGTGCTGCGGGAGAGCGAGTTCCGGGTCAAGTGCGTCCTCTCCCGGGATCAGGACCGCATCCTCATCCGGGACGTGCTCCCGGCGGACAACACCGACCCCATCATGGGCTTTGCCCTGGATTTGGGCACCACGTCCCTGGCCGGTGTGATTGTGGACCTGCAGACCGGCAAGATCCTGGCCAAGGCCAGCGGCGGCAACGGGCAGATCCGCTACGGCGCGGACGTCATCAACCGCATCATCGAGTCCGACAAGCCCGGCGGGCGCAAGCGGCTCCAGGACGCGGTGGTGAAGGACTCCATCATCCCCATGCTGGCCCAGATGTACCGGACCTCCGGCATCAACCCCCGGCGCATCTACCGCATGGTCATCGCCGGGAACACCACCATGAACCACCTGCTGCTGGGTCTTCACGCCGACCCCGTGCGCATGGAGCCCTTCGTCCCCAGCTTCTTCCGCACCGACTACCTGTATGTGCGGGACATCGACCTGAAGATGAACCGGATGGCGGAGCTGATCGTGGCCCCCAACATCGGCAGCTACGTGGGCGGCGACATCACGGCGGGGGCCCTGGTGTCCATGATCTGGAACAACCCGGAGATGAGCCTCTTCATCGACCTGGGCACCAATGGCGAGCTGGTGTTCGGCAACAACGAGTTTTTGATGAGCTGCGCCTGCTCCGCCGGCCCCGCCTTTGAGGGCGGCGACATCAGCTGCGGCATGCGGGCCACCGACGGCGCGGTGGAGGCCTGCACCATCGACAAGGAGACCATGGAGCCCACCATGACCGTGGTGGGCGGCGCGGCCCCGGCGGGCATCTGCGGCAGCGGCATCATCGACATCATCGCGGAGCTGTTCCGCTGCGGCATCATCAACGGCAAGGGCAAGTTCGTCCGGGAGGGGGAGCGCATCCTCCACGACCAGCACGGCATGGGCTCCTATGTGCTGGCGTGGCAGAAGGACACCGGCGGCGTGAAGGACATCGTCATCAACGAGGTGGATATCGACAACTTCATCCGGGCCAAAGGGGCCATCTTCTCCGCCACCCAGACCATGCTGGCCTCCCTGGGCTTCGACGCATCCGTCATTGAGCGGGTGTACGTGGCCGGCGGCATCGGCAGCGGCATCAATATGAAAAACGCCGTCACCATCGGCATGTTCCCGGACATCCCCCTGGACCACTTCCACTATATCGGCAACTCCTCCCTGACGGGGGCTTACGCCATGCTGCTGTCCAGCCAGGCGCGGGAGAAGGTCTTCGAGCTGGGCCGGTCCATGACGTACCTGGAGCTGAGCAACGAGCCGGGGTATATGGACGCCTTTGTGGCGGCCAGCTTCCTGCCCCACACCGACGCCAGCCTGTTCCCCAGCGTGCAGCTGGATTAAGGCGCTATGCTGGAAATATTGACTGTTACACGGACAAAGTGCAGTTTTTGTACTGCCAGGAACCACTGCGCCGCCTGCAGCCAGGAGCTCTCGGAGGCTCTGGCGGAAAAGCCGGGCGTACACTCCGCAGAGGTGGACATTCCGGAAAAGGCCCTGCGGATTGCGCACGATCTGGACCGGGACGCGCTGGAGGATATGCTGGACGGCATGGGCTTGATGGTGGACTGACTGCGTTTGTATCAAATCGAAGGAAAGGGGACGATTTCTATAAAGGTATTGATTTTAGGCGGCGTGGCCGCCGGAACAAAAGCTGCGGCCAAGCTCCTGCGGGAGGACCGGAGCTGCGAGGTCACGATTCTGACAAAGGGCAAGGACATCTCCTACGCCGGCTGCGGCCTGCCCTACTATGTGGGCGATGTCATCCATGAGAAGGGGGAGCTGATCGTCAACACCCCGGAGAAGTTCGCCCGGCTCACCGGCGCGAAGGTGCTGACGGAGGTGGAGGCCACCGCCGTCAAAAGCGCCGAACACAAGGTGGAGGCCAGGGATTTGAAGACCGGCGAGGTGAAGGAGTACGGGTACGACAAGCTGGTTATCGCCACCGGCGCGTCCCCCTTTATCCCCCCGGTCAAGGGCCTGGATTTGAAGAACGTATTTGTCATGCGTACCCCCGATGACGCCATTGCCCTGCGGGAAGCGGTGGAGGCCGGCAACATCAAGCGGGCTGTGGTGGCCGGCGGCGGCTTCATCGGCCTGGAAGTTGCGGAGAACCTGGCCGCCAAGGACGTGAAGACCACGGTGGTGGACTTCGCCCCCCATGTGCTGCCCAACTTCCTGGACGGGGAGCTGTGCGAGTACGTGGAGGGCAGGATGGCGGACGAGGGCATCGTGGCCATGACCGGGACCTCCCTGGAGGGCGTCGAGGGTGACGGAAAAGTGGAGAAGGTGCTGGTCAAGACGCCGAAAAAGGAGCGGGGCCTGAAGGCCGACGCCCTGGTGCTGGCTATCGGCATCCGCCCCAACACCGGGTTCCTGGAGGGGTCCGGCATTGAGATGTTCAAGGGAACCATCCTGACGGATGAGTATATGCGCACCAACGTGGCGGACGTCTACGCCGCCGGCGACTGCGCCATGGTCCGCAACCGGCAGACCGGCAAGCCGGCCTGGTCCCCCATGGGCTCCACGGCCAACATCGCCGGGCGGGCCCTGGCCCAGGGCCTGGCGGGGAAGGAAAAGGCGTATCCCGGCGTGCTGGGCACCGGCGTTGCCAAGCTGCCCGGCGGCATCAACGTGGGCCGCACCGGCCTGACGGAGACCGCCGCCAAGGCGGAGGGGTACGACGTGGTCTCCGCCACCGCCGTGGTGGACGACAAGGCCCACTACTTCCCTGGCTCCGGCTCCTTTATCGTGAAGCTGACTGCGGACCGGGCCACCCGCAAGCTGCTGGGCGTGCAGGCCCTGGGCCCCGGCGCGGTGGATAAGATGGCGGACATCGGCGTGGTGGCTATCTCCATGGGGGCCACTGTGGATCAGCTGTCCATGATGGACTTCGCTTACGCGCCGCCGTTTTCCACGGCGATCCATCCCTTTGCCCACGCGGCCAACATCCTCATCAACAAGCTGGACGGCGCTATGGACAGCATCACCCCCGCGGAGTATGCCGAAGGCGCGGCGGAGGGGTATGAGGTCATCGACTGCGCCCTGGCCCCGTCCCTGGAGGGGAAAAAGTATCTGGATCTGACCACCATCGACGGCGAGGTCAGCGGTCTGGGCAAGGACGACAAGCTGCTGCTGGTCTGCACCAAGGGCAAGCGGGGGTATCTGACCCAGAACCGCCTGAAATACTACGGCTATACCAACACCAAGGTGTTGGAGGCGGGCGCGACGCTGACGGAAATTTCCGACGACTGATGGTAGTAATTATCAAGACTAGCCTTCTCCGGAACCGCTTTCGGCGGTGCTGCCGGGCTGTGGGCTGCTGGCTGGCTGAGAGGGCTGACGCACTATTTTCCCACAAATTTTTGCTGTTTGCCACGGGCAAATACAAGAGGAACCATTCAAATATAAAAAACAGGAGGAGCAACATATGGCAGCACTGACCATCAGCGCCGCTGACGAGAAGCGGGTAAAGGCCCTGGGATTTTTGAACAACAAGGGCACGGATAACTTCTCCGGGCGCATCATCACCGTCAACGGCAAGATCACAGCCGCCCAGCAGCGGTGCATCGCCGAGGCCGCGGAGAAGTTCGGCAACGGCAACATCACCTTCACCACCCGCCTGACCGTGGAGGTGCAGGGCATCCCCTACGACAAGATCGAGGACTTCCGGGCCTACATCGCCAAGGAGGGCCTGGAGACCGGCGGCACCGGCTCCCTGGTGCGCCCGGTGGTGGCCTGCAAGGGTACTACCTGCCAGTACGGCCTGCTGGATTCCTTCGCTCTGAGTGAGGAAATTCACGAGCGGTTCTATAAGGGCTATCACACGGTGAAGCTGCCCCACAAGTTCAAGATCGCCGTGGGCGGCTGCCCCAACAACTGCGTCAAGCCGGATCTGAACGATCTGGGTATTATCGGCCAGCGTATCCCGGAGCTGGATGAGGACGAGTGCAACGGCTGCAAGAAGTGCGGCGTAGTCCAGGTCTGCCCCATGGGCGCGGCGAAGCTGGAGGACGGCGTGCTGGAGATCGACAAGGACGTCTGCAACAACTGCGGCCGCTGCGTCGGTGCCTGCCACTTTGACGCCCTGGAGGGGACCTACGGCTACAAGATCTACATCGGCGGGCGCTGGGGCAAGAAGACGGCCCATGGCCGCGCGCTGAGCAAGGTCTTTACCGACAAGGAGGAGGCCCTGAATGTGATCGAGAAGGCCATCCTGCTCTTCCGGGAGCAGGGCAAGACCGGCGAGCGCTTTGCCAAGACCATTGAGCGCCTGGGCTTTGAGAACGTGGAGGCCCAGCTGCTGGCCAACGGCCTGCTGGAGAGGAAGCAGCAGATCCTGGACGCTGAGCTGCATCTGTCCGGCGGCGCTACCTGCTAAAGCAAGGGGGGGCGGGTGGATCTCCACCCAGCCCCCTCTTTGACAGTATGCCTCAACGGGAAATTATGCGAAGATTGTGAAAATTTCCTCTTGACATCTCCGCGGGAAGGCGCTATAATGGCTCAAACCGTTGAGAGAGTGTAAGTAGGTCCGGCACAGGCCCCCCAGAGAGCCGCGGAGGGTGGAACCGCGGCGGGTACCGTCAGACCGAATGGGCTTTCGAGGGCGAACCTAACGCTTTGCAGCAAGTAGGCCAGCCGGAGGGGATTCTCCGTTACCAAAGCCGGCGCATGTCAGTGCGTAATGAGTGGGCGCTTGTATCAGAGCGTCAAGCCGGGTGGCACCGCAGAAGAGTTTTTACCGCTTCTGTCCCAGCAGAAAACGCTAGGGACAGAGGCGTTTTGCTTTGTCCCGCAATACAAGAAAAGGAGTCAGAACACCATGAGTGAGAACAAAATCCCCTACAAGATCTACCTGTCCGAGGACGAGATGCCTACAGCCTGGTACAACCTCCGGGCGGATATGAAAAACAAGCCCGCCCCCCTCCTCAACCCCGGCACCGGCCAGCCCATGACCGCCCAGGAGCTGGAGGGCGTGTTCTGCACGGAGCTGGTGCGGCAGGAACTGGACAACGACACCGCCTACTTCCAGATCCCCCAGGAGATCCGGGACTTCTACAAGATGTACCGCCCCTCCCCCTTGGTCCGGGCCTACTGCCTGGAGCAGAAGCTGGGCACCCCGGCGAAAATCTACTACAAGTTTGAGGGCAACAACACCTCCGGCTCCCACAAGCTCAACTCCGCCATCGCCCAGGCCTACTACGCCAAGGCCCAGGGCCTGAAGGGCGTGACCACCGAGACCGGCGCGGGCCAGTGGGGCACCGCCCTGTCCATGGCCTGCGGCTATCTGGGCCTGGACTGCAGGGTGTTTATGGTCAAGTGCTCCTACGAGCAGAAGCCCTTCCGCCGGGAGGTCATGCGGGTGTACGGCTCCAGCGTGACGCCGTCCCCGTCGGAGACCACCAACGTGGGCAAAAAGATTCTGGCCCAGTTCCCCGGCACCACCGGCTCCCTGGGCTGCGCCATCAGCGAGGCGGTGGAGACCGCCGTGGCCAATCCCGGCTACCGCTATGTGCTGGGCAGCGTGCTCAACCAGGTGCTGCTGCACCAGTCCGTCATTGGCCTGGAGAGCAAGATTGCCCTGGATAAGTACGGCGTGAAGCCAGACATCATCATCGGCTGCGCCGGCGGCGGCAGCAACCTGGGCGGCCTGATTGCGCCCTTTATGGGCCAGAAGCTGCGGGGCGAGGCGGATTACCGCTTCATCGCCGTGGAGCCGGAGTCCTGCCCCTCCTTCACACGGGGCAGGTACGCCTATGACTTCTGCGACACCGGCATGGTCTGCCCCCTGGCGAAGATGTACACCCTGGGCAGCAGCTTCATGCCCGCCGCCGACCACGCCGGCGGCCTGCGCTTCCACGGCATGAGCAGCATCCTCAGCCAGCTGTACGCCGACGGCTATATGGAGGCCATCACGGTCAAGCAGACGGAGGTGTTCGCCGCCGCCGAGGAGTTTGCACGGGTGGAGGGCATCCTGCCCGCGCCGGAGAGCAGCCACGCCATCAAGGCGGCCATGGACGAGGCGCTCAGGTGTAAGGAGACCGGCGAGGAGAAGACCATTCTCTTCGGCCTCACCGGTACCGGCTATTTCGACCTGGTGGCCTATGAGCGCTTCCACAACGGCGAGATGAAAAACAACAGCCCCACGGATGAGGATATCGCCAAGTCCCTGGCCCGGCTGCCTGTGGTGAAGGAGGACTGAGGGACGCGGCGGAGGAGCGCAAAGAGGGGGCAGGGTTCACTGGATGCCCAGCTTTGCCTTTAATGCCTCCTGCAGCGCGGTAGAAAAATTTATCCCGGCCCGTTCAGACAGTGTATTCAGCCAGTTTGGAATTGTAAGCGTCTTTTTGACAGCCCTGTTATCAAAAAGTTTCCGGTATTCTACCGTATCGCAGCAGACCAAAGAAACGATCTCCGCCGTCCCCTCCTGCACACGCTTCACATCGGAGGCGGCGGGGATCGTCTCGCCATCTTCCTCATGGTCATAGAGCATCAGGCACAGCGCATCTTCCGCCATTTCTATAGCCTCAGGCAGAGTGCTGCCGCAGGTAAAGCAGCCGTCTATATCCGGGAAAACCACAGAATATCCATTTTCTTCTCTGGTGAAAATTGCAGGGTATGCATATTTGGCCATAATCACTTCTCCTCTCGCAATGGGCACATGGACGACTATTGAATTCCAGCACTTTCTTTGATGGACTTCAGGGTTCCCGCCGGAACATCCTGCGCCCCATGCCGTGGAACTTGAAACTTCTTCCCAGTCCTTCGACTTATCCAGATTTCGTGCCGGCTGCCTTGCCGGTATAAATAACAATCGTTCTCCCGGAGCAGCCGCTTCACCTCATTTACTCTCATCCTGTAGCCCCCTCTGTTTAGCGCATATTATAACACGTGTTTCCACGTGTGTAAAGCCTTTTGCCGCCCCCGATATCCGGCGCCCGGAAGAAGCGCAAGAGAGGGCTGTAAAAAAGCCCCCCCCAAAAAAGCAGCGGCTGTCTCAAAAACGAGGCAGCCGCTATTTATTTCTGAATGGTATCAGCATATGGCAAAAACAACAGCTGAAACGACAATAAAAACCCAAGTTTTTTTCATAGCGCTAAGATACAGCCCCCTCTGTTTTTTCTTCAATTCTGCGGCTCGAATATGATCTGGGGGGACAGCAGCTGCAGGGTCTTATACCGCAAAAAATCGTCCTCCGTGCCGCCCGCCGCCACCAGCAGCAGGGGCTTATACAGCGCCGACTGGGCAGCCTGGCGCAGCTTCCGGTACACATAGGGCACGCCGGGGGTCTCGGTCTGCTTGAGCACCATATGGCCGTCCTCCAGCGCCAGCTTCACGATCCGCACGCAGGGCGTCTCCACAAAATCCAGGCGGATATAGAAGACCGGCCGCTCCTCCTCGTCGTGGGTGAACCGGCCCAGGGCCGCCACCTGATAGGCGTCCCCCTGGAAATCCAGCGCGCTGACCCGTGGCGCGCCCAGGCCCACCGGCAGGCGGTACACCGCGTCCTTTTCCCGGTAGATCAGCTCCGGCAGCCCGTCCCGCACGCTGACCGCCACCGACTCCACCCCCTGGGTGTAGCTGTTGTGCAGCGCCTGGAGCACCACGGGCAGCAGTCCCACGGAGGGGGCCATGGGGTCCTGGGTGGTAAAGCTGCGATTCAAAAAGAGTCCGGCCCCCTCCCCGGCCTGCTCCACGGTCAAAGCCTGCCCGCTGTAGGCGGACAGGTCCCGGACCGTCTCCGCCAGCCGGGACGATTCCGCCGAATCCGGGGGCAGTGCCTCCGGGAATGCGCCGCCGAAATAGCGGCTCACGATCTCAAAATACCGGCTCTCCTGGAAGTCCGTGTCCTCCCCGGCATTGGTCACCACCAGGATGCCGCTGTCACGGAACCCCAGCACGTTCTGGCCCAGCATGCCGTTGAAGAGGAAGGTGTTCTCCCGGCGGCCTACCCAGATTTGGTAGCCGTAGTTGAAATCGCCGGTGGACGCCGGCGGGATGGCGTGGGGGGCAAGGGCGGCGGCCAGGTATTCCCCGCTGAGCAGCCGCTGCCCCCGCCAGACGCCGCCGTCCATCACCAGCTGGCCCAGCTTCGCAGCGTCCTCCGGGCGGATATACAGGCCCCAGCCCCCCTTTTCCACCCCCATGGGACACTTCTCCCACAGCACGTCCGTAATGCCCATAGGAGTAAAGAGCCGCTCCTGAAGGAGGTCCGTCAACCCCCTGCCGGTCTTGCGGCAGACAATGGCGGAGAGCAGGTAGGTGTTGAGGCTGTTGTAGAAGAAATCCGCGCCCGGCTCGGATTTCTGGGCCGCGCTGAGGAACCGGCGCACCCAGTCCGTCTCCGTCAGCGCCTCCGCCTCGGTGAACAGCAGCCCCGCCCGCATGGTCAGCAGGTCCTCTACCGTCAGGTCCTTCAGCCGCCGCCGCAGGCCGGGGACCTCGAAAATGTCCTCCACCTTGTCGGTGACCGCCAGCAGCCCGTCGTCCGCCAGCAGCCCGATGGCCAGAGAGACCACGCTCTTGCAGGCGGAGAATGTATAGGTGGGGGCCAGCAGGGTCTGGGAGCCGAAGGCGGCCTCGCAGAGCACCTGCCCGTGCCGCAGGACCATCACGGTCTGCATATGCAGGGCGCTGTCCGACAGCTCCTCCAGAAATTTGCGGATATGGCGGGAGGAGACGCCGCACGCCTCCGGCAGCGCCCGGGGGAAGGGCTGCGCGGCGGGGCGCAGGGGCAGGGCCCGCTTATCCCCCGCAGAGGGGACAAAGGGTTCGGTGGAAGACCGGGGGTCCAGCAGGCGGCTGAGCAGCTGGAAGGTCCGGCTGGCAGTGGAGAGATTCATAGACCTGCTCCTTTAAAACTTCTGGATGTCGTCCAGGTCCACGATAAATACCACCACGCCGCCCACATCCATCTGCACGGGCATCATGGGGACGGACGGGTTGGGGCCTCCCGCGGACATTGACAGGTTGGAATACGTCATCTGCTTCCGGCGGCCGGCGCACTGCTTGAGGATGTTCAGCGCGTCCTGCACCTTCGGTTCTTCCACACCGATCATGAGCGTCATGCTGCGCTTTTTCAGAAAGCCGCCTGTGGAGCTGAGAATTGTGGCAAAAAATCCGGCCCGGTTCAGGTCGTCCACCGTGTCTGGATAATCGTCGCTTTGGATCACTGCCAGCAGCAGTTTCTTTTTTGTTGTCTCCTTGTCCATGTGGTTCACCTCTTCTTTCCAGTTTAGCCAGTTGAATGGTCTACCCCTATTATACGCCATATTGACAGATTTGCCAAGAAAAATTTGCACGGCCCCGGCGGGCGCCGGTTAAAATTATACGGGGGCAGCCGTTTCCTGTTGACCGCAGGCGCAAAAAGTAGTAAAGTGTATCCTATCGTAAGAGATCCGCGGCAGGATTTTCTGGCCTTCGCGGACCCGCAGGGCTGGTTTTTGCGCCGCGGGCGGCATGCAGGGGAGGAATCATCTATGGTCATTACAGATTTTCTGGAGCGAAACGCCCGGCTCTACGGCGCGGAGACGGCGCTGGTGGAGCTAAGCCCCACGGAGGAGCGGGACCAGGCCGTCACCTGGCGGGAGGCCAGCCTCATCGAGAGCGCCCGGCCCGACGCCCCCTACCGGCGGGCTATGAGCTGGAAGGAGTTCGACCGGCGGGCCAACCAGTTTGCCAACCTCCTGCTCAGCCGGAACACCCGGCGGGGGGCCAAGGTGGCTATCCTGATGATGAACTGCCTGGAGTGGCTGCCGGTGTACTTCGGCATCCTCAAGGCGGGCTGTATCGCCGTGCCGATGAATTTCCGGTACTCCAGCGACGAGATCCAATACTGCCTGGAGCTGGCGGACGTGGAGACCCTGGTGTTCGGGCCGGAGTTTGTCAGCCGGATGGACGCCATTGCGGACCAGCTGCCCCAGGTGCGGATGATGTTTTTCGTGGGCCGGGACAAGCCGGCCTATGCGGAGGACTGCGGGAAGCTGATGGGCTTCTGCTCCTCGGACCCGCCGCCGGTAGCCCTGGAGGAGACGGACCATGCGGCCATCTACTTTTCCTCCGGCACCACCGGCTTTCCCAAGGCGATCCTGCACAACCAGCTCGCCCTGGTCAGCTCCTGCGAGACGGAGCAGAACCACCACGGCCAGACACGGGACGACGTGTTCCTCTGCATCCCGCCGCTGTACCACACAGGGGCAAAAATGCACTGGTTCGGCAGTCTCCTCTCCGGCAGCCGGGCGGTGCTGCTGCGGGGCGTGAAGCCGGAGTGGATCCTCCGGGCGGTGACGGAGGAGAAATGCACCATCGTGTGGCTGCTGGTGCCCTGGTGCCAGGACCTGCTGGACGCCATTGAGTCCGGCAGGGCCGATTTGGACAGCTATCTGCTGGACCAGTGGCGGCTGATGCACATCGGGGCCCAGCCCGTGCCCCCCAGCCTGATCCACCGCTGGCAGAAGGTATTTCCCCACCACCAGTACGACACCAACTACGGTTTGAGCGAGTCCATCGGCCCCGGCTGCGTCCACCTGGGGGTGGAGAACATCCACAAGGTGGGGGCCATCGGCGTGCCCGGCTACCGCTGGGAGGCCAGAATCGTGGACGAGCAGGGCAGTGAGGTCCCCCAGGGGGAGATCGGTGAGCTGGCCGTCAAGGGCCGGGGCGTGATGCTCTGCTACTACAAAAACCAGGAGGCCACGGACGAGATCCTCAAGGACGGCTGGCTCTACACCGGCGACATGGCCCGGATGGATGAGGACGGCTTCATCTTCCTGGTGGACCGGAAGAAGGACGTGGTCATCTCCGGCGGCGAGAACCTGTACCCGGTACAGATCGAGGACTTTTTGCGCCGGTACGACAAGGTCAAGGACGTGGCGGTCATCGGCCTGCCGGACCAGCGGCTGGGGGAGATCGCCGCCGCCATTATCGAGGTCAAGGAGGGGGTTACGTGTACGGAGGAGGAGATCCAGGCGTTCTGTAAGGAGCTGCCCCGGTACAAGCGGCCCCGGAGGATCATCTTCGCCCCCGTGCCCAGAAACCCCACCGGCAAGATCGAAAAACCGGCCCTGCGGGAGAAATACTGCCACGGGCGGCTGGTGGAGACCCAGATCAAAAATTAGAAAAGCGCGGCGTCTGGCAGTATCCAGACGCCGCACCCAAGAGTTTACACATCCATCAATTTCCCGATACGCTCTGCAATCCACTGGTCGCCGATTCCCAGCTGATACCGGACCAATACATTGCATATTATCTCTGCTTTTCTGGATACATCTCCAATCCGAAGGATTTCTTGTTGGATATAGCTGTCATACAGGGTTTCAGGCGCGCTGACCAGCCGTCCGTTGATTACGGCGCGCAATGGCGCGTTCTCCAGCCTGAGGCTTTTCCAGCGGTCCGCGCAAAATTTCATGTATCGGGGGGATACGGGCCGCTCTAACGGCAAATAGTTCAATAAGTCGGAGGAGTCAACCATGCCCCATGTGTCCAGGACTGTGCCGTCCTCCTCCAGGGCGTCCTTTGGCAGCTGGATCATGGAAACCGGCCCGCAGCTCTCCGCCAGACGGCTCAAATGCTCCATCAGCCAATAGAACCCGCACACTTCACCGGGCCGGTCGCTGCACCAGACGCGGACAGGCGCTCCCGCTGCCGATTGCGTGAGGATGAAGTCTAAGTTTTTCGCCGATTCCTCTATGTACTGCTGCATTTCGTTCGGATCAGCCGGCTGGCGCAGCAGGCGGCAGACAACGGCATAGCGGGCCGGACCGGGGATATCTTCCGATATGTCGCCTACGCTGAAACCACAGGAAAAATGAATGACTGGGTCAAATGTCCATCCTATGTCGTTGAGCCAGCTGTCATCAAAGCAAATCTCTATCATTTATTCTTTCAAAATAGACCTTCCGGTTTTTGCAAATCCTCGTGCCTGACCGGCCTTTTATTTCGGGTCGTAGCCGTGACAGACCTTTGTTCCATCTTTGGCAATGAGGTCAGTCCCATAGCAATAGTGCGTGCAGTCCGCTTCTTTCATACCCGTAGCAGCTGTCCGCGGGTCATAGCCGTGGCACTCTGTTTTATCCCTGGATACTGGATAAGAAGTTCCTCTTTTGCATGACGTACACTGCCAATATTGTCTCCCTTGATCTTGCAGTACAAGGTCAGTGCCATAGTTATAATGTTCGCAGTTGGGTTCATCCACAACAAGCCAAATATTATCCCAGATTGTTTCCAGCATAACGACACGACCCCCGCAATCAGGACACCGTTCATAGTGAGGAGCTATGCCAGACTCGTCATCTTGCGCTGATGCAGGTACGGTAAATACCAGCAGGGATGTAGCCATTGCTAAAATGAGAGCAATTGTTTTGATACCTTTCATGATGTCTCCTTTCTTATGACAAATAGTTGGTGATGAGTAAAGGTGCAAAGCCTCCTGCCAATTATTGTAAATCAATAATATCACATTGCAACATGATTGTCAATACTAAATATATTTTCATAGAAATTTCAAGAAACTTGGACTTGACAGCACCCCTTATAAACTGTACTATCTTTTTGATCAATAACAGGAGGAATCTAGCCTATGAAAACCCTGATGCTGGGCAACGAAGCCGCTGCCCGGGGCCTGTACGAGGCGGGCTGCGCCTTTGTCTCCAGCTATCCCGGCACCCCCAGCACGGAGATCACCGAGTACGCCGCCAAATACCCGGAAATCTACGCCGAGTGGGCCCCCAATGAGAAGGTAGCCATGGAGGCCGCCTTCGGCGCGTCCCTGGCGGGGAAGCGGAGCTTCTGCGGGATGAAGCACGTGGGACTGAACGTGGCCGCGGACCCGCTGTTCACCATCTCCTACACCGGCGTCAACGCCGGCATGGTCATCGCCGTGGCGGACGACGCGGGCATGCACTCGTCCCAGAACGAGCAGGACTCCCGCCACTACGCCAAGGCCGCCAAGCTGCCCATGCTGGAGCCCGCCGACTCGGCGGAGTCCCTGGCCTTTGCCAAGCTGGCCTATGCGCTGTCGGAGGAGTTCGACACGCCGGTGCTGCTGAAGATGTGTACCCGCGTGGCCCACTCCCAGAGCGTGGCGGAGCCGGGGGAGCGCATAGAGCCGGCACAGCGGCCCTATGAGAAGAACGGGGCCAAGTACATCATGATGCCCGCCAACGCCAAGGGCCGCCACCCGGTGGTGGAGGAGCGGCTGCGGAAGCTGTCGGAGTGGGCGGAGACGGCGGACATCAACCGGGTGGAGCCGGGCCGGGACCGCAAGATGGGCATTATCACGTCGTCCACCAGCTACCAGTATGTGAAGGAGGCCTGCGGCGATACCTACCCGGTGTTGAAGCTGGGCATGGTCTGGCCCCTGCCGGAGAAGAAAATCCTGGACTTTGCCAAAAGCGTCAGCCTGCTGGTGGTGGTGGAGGAGCTGGACGGCTTTATTGAGGAGCACTGCCGCAATCTGGGCCTGGCCCTGGCCGGCAAAGCCAACTTCCCCGCCATTGGCGAGCTGAGCCAGAACCTGGTGGCGGAGCAGCTGACAGGGGAACACCGTTCCGGGGTCAAGCTGGACGTCAACATCCCCGCCCGGCCCCCGGTGATGTGCGCCGGATGCCCCCACAGGGGCCTCTTCTACACCCTGGCCAAAAACAAGCTGACCGTTATGGGCGACATCGGCTGCTATACCCTGGGCGCGGCGCCCCCTCTGGGGGCCATCGACACCACCGTCTGCATGGGGGCGTCCATCTCCAGCCTCCACGGCTTCAGCAAGGCGGGCGGCGGCGACGGGCGAACCGTGGCGGTCATCGGCGACTCCACCTTCATGCACTCCGGCGTCACCGGCCTCATCAACGCGGCCTATAACGAGTCCCATTCCACGGTCATCATCCTGGACAACTCCATCACCGGCATGACCGGCCACCAGCAGAACCCCACCACCGGCTATAACCTCAAGGGGGACCCCTGCACGAAGATCGACCTGGAGAGCCTCTGCCGGGCGGTAGGCATCCGGCGGGTGCGGGTGGTGGACCCCTACGACCTGGCGGCCTGCGACGCGGCGGTGAAGGAGGAGGTGGCGGCGGAGGAGGCGTCCGTCATCATCTCCCGCCGCCCCTGCGCGCTGCTCAAGTACGTCCGGCACCCCGGCCCCATTGCGGCGGACGCGGACAAGTGCGTGGGCTGCAAATCCTGCATGAAGACCGGCTGTCCCGCCATCAGCGTGGTGGACGGCAAGGTGCGGATCGACAGCACCCTCTGCACAGGCTGCGGCGTGTGCGGCCAGCTGTGCAAGTTTGATGTCCTGGGCGGCAAGAAGGAGGCGTGAGGATGGAAACGAAAAACATCATGATTGTCGGCGTGGGCGGCCAGGGCACCCTGCTGGCCAGCAAGCTGCTGGGCCGGATGCTGCTGGGCCGGGGCTGCGACGTGAAGGTCAGCGAGGTCCACGGCATGAGCCAGCGGGGCGGCAGCGTGGTCACCTATGTGCGCTACGGGGACAAGGTCTGCTCCCCCATCATCGACAAGGGGCAGGCGGACGTGATCCTCTCCTTTGAGCTGCTGGAGGCCGCCCGCTGGACGGAGTACTTAAAGCCCGGCGGCAGGATCGTCACCAATACCCAGCAGGTGAACCCCATGCCCGTCATCACCGGCGCGGCGGAGTATCCCCAGGGGCTGGAGGAGAGCATGCGGGCGCTGGGCATTGACCTGGACGCCATCGACGCGCTGTCCCTGGCGGAGGAGGCCGGCAGCAGCAAGGCGGTGAATATCGTGCTCCTGGGCCGCCTCTCCAAGTGGTTCGACTTCACGGAGGAGGACTGGCTGGAGGCCATTGCGCAGAGCGTGCCGCCGAAATTCCTGGAGCTGAACAAGCGGGCCTTTGCTCTGGGGCGGAATACGTAAGCGAAGAATCGATTTGCGGCAGGGGGGCGGTCGATCCGCCCCCCTTTTTACCTATAAAAAACAGAAAAATCCGGGGCGGAAGTCCCAATTTTCTGGAGAATCCACATTGACTTGGGGAAATGAACGTGGTAAAGTATATACATGAGAAATGTATAAACATAAACAGAAGGAGACCATCTCTATGGAGCGTTACTATCAACCGGAAATTGAGTGCGCCTCGCGGGAGCAGATCCTGACGTGGCAGAACGAGCGCCTGGTCAAGCAGGTACAGCATGTGTGGGACAATGTGCCTTACTACCGCAAGAAGATGGAGGAAAAGGGCGTGACCCCCGCGGACATCCAGGGCGTGGAGGACCTGCACAAGCTGCCCTTCCTCACCAAGGACGACCTGCGGGACGCCTACCCCTACGGCCTGCTGGCCGCGCCGCTGAAGGACTGCGTGCGCATTCAGTCCACCTCCGGTACCACCGGACGCAGGGTGGTGGCCTTCTATACCCAGCACGATCTGGACCTGTGGGAGGACTGCTGCGCCCGGGCCATCGTGGCCGCCGGGGGCACAGAGGAGGACGTGTGCCACGTCTGCTACGGCTACGGGCTCTTTACCGGCGGCCCCGGCCTCAACGGCGGCAGCCACCGGGTGGGCTGTCTGACGCTGCCCATGTCCTCCGGCAATACGGACCGGCAGCTCCAGTTCATGGTGGACCTGGGGGCCACCATCCTCTGCTGCACCCCCTCCTACGCCGCCTATCTGGCGGAGAGCATCCACGAGCGGGGCCTGCGGGACAAGATCAAGCTGAAGGCCGGCATCTTCGGCGCGGAGGCCTGGAGCGAGGAGATGCGCCAGGACATCCAGAACAAGCTGGGGATCAAGGCCTACGACATCTACGGCCTGACCGAGACCAGCGGGCCGGGCGTCAGCTTCGAGTGCTCCGCCCAGACCGGCATGCACATCAACGAGGACCACTTTATCGCCGAGATCATCGACCCCGACACCGGCGAGGTCCTGCCGGAGGGCAGCAAGGGGGAGCTGGTGTTCTCCTCCATCACCAAGGAGGCGTTCCCGCTGCTGCGCTACCGCACCCGCGACATCTGCGTGCTCACCCGGGAGAAGTGCGCCTGCGGCCGGACCCACGTGAAGATGTGCAAGCCCATGGGCCGCAGCGACGACATGCTGATCGTCAAGGGCGTGAACGTGTTCCCGTCCCAGATCGAGACCGTGCTGCTGGAGCAGGGCTATCCGGCCAACTACCAGATCATTGTGGACCGGGTCAACAACTCCGACACCCTGGAGGTCATGGTGGAGATGACGCCGGAGATCTTCTCCGACAGCCTGGGCAAGGTCAGCGAGATGGAGAAGGGCCTGGTGGCCGCGCTGAAGGCCATGCTGGGCATCTACGCCAAGGTCCGCCTGGTGGCGCCCAAGTCCATCACCCGCAGCGAGGGGAAGGCCGTCCGCGTCATCGACAAGCGCAAGATCTAAGCGTTCCTGTGGGATTTGTCTATTGAGAGGAGAAGCGATATGATTATTCAACAGATTTCCGTATTCCTGGAGAACCGGGCCGGCCAGCTGCTGGATGTGACGACGGCCCTGGCGGAAAACCAGATCGATATGCAGGCCATCAACATCGCCGAGACCGCCGACTACGGCATCGCCCGGCTGATTGTGGACACGCCGAAAAAGGCCATGGAGATTTTGCAGGAAAAGGGATTCATTCTGCGCCTGACGCCGGTGGTGCAGGCGGCGGTGCCCGACCGGCCCGGCGGGCTGAACGAGCTGCTGGCCGCGGTGGCGGAGGCGGGGATTGATATCGAGTATATGTACTCCGCCTTTCACGGCCAGAAAAACGGCCTGGCCTATATGGTGTTCCGGGTGGAGGACACGCAGCGCCTGGACAAGGTCCTGCAGGGCCTGGCCTGACGGGCCGGCAGGGGTCCGCCGCCGCGCCCGGCCCCGCAAACCGATACTTTGATAAAAAGGAAGACAACTACCATGCAGGAAATGAGCAGAAGGAACAAGATGTTCACAGACTCCGTCATCCGCCGGATGACCCGGATCGCCATTGACGTGGGGGCCATCAACCTGGCCCAGGGGTTCCCGGATTTCGACCCGCCCCAGGCCATGATGGACCGGCTGGCCGAGGCCAGCCACGCGGGACCCCATCAGTACCCCATCACCATGGGGGCCCCCAACTTCCGCGCCGCCCTGGCCCGGAAGTGCGGGCGGTTCATGGGCCGCACCCTGGACCCGGATACGGAGATCGTGGTGACCATCGGTTCCACGGAGGCAATGGTGGACACCATCTTTGCCCTGACCAACCCTGGGGACAAGATCATTATGTTCTCCCCCTACTTTGAGAACTACCACGCCCAGGCCATCATGGCGGACTGCGAGGCCATTTTTGTCCCCCTGGTCCCGCCCGCGTTCCACTTTGACCCGGAGGTGCTGGAGGACGCCTTCCGGAAGGGGGCCAAGGCCATCCTCATCTGCAACCCCTCCAACCCCAGCGGCAAGGTGTTCACCTATGATGAGCTGAAGCTGATCGCGGACCTGTGCATCAAGTACGACGTGTACGCCATCATGGACGAGGTCTATGAGCACATCCTCTACGACGGCAACAAACACACCTATATGAACAGCCTGCCCGGCATGTGGGAGCGGACCGTCAGCTGTTCCAGCCTCTCCAAGACCTATTCCGTCACCGGCTGGCGGCTGGGGTACGCCATTGCGCCGGAGCCCATTATGGAGCGCATCAAGCAGTACCACGACTTCAACACCGTGGGCGCGCCTTCCCCGCTGATGGAGGCGGCCATTGTGGGGCTGGATATGCCGGACAGCTACTATGAGGAGTTCGGGGCCCACTACGCCCACATGAAAAAGCTGTTTACCGACGGGCTGAAGAACATCGGCATCCCGTTTACCGATCCCCAGGGGGCCTATTTCGTGCTGGCCAACATTGGGCCGTACCTGAAGAAGGGGCAGAGCGACGTGGCGTTCTGCGAGGAGATGGCCCGCAAGGTGGGGGTGGCCTGCGTGCCGGGGACGTCCTTCTTTATGGAGGACGTGCACGACATCGTCCGGGTCCACTTCGCCAAGAAGGACGAGACGCTGTATGACGCCCTGGAGCGGCTGTCCCATATCAAGGAAAAAATGGCGTGACAAGAAAGCCTGTCCGGCGGATTGCCGGGCAGGCTTTTCTACAATTGAGTCAATTAAAAATCATTCGTCAAACTCAAAATCTGCCTTATTAAAAAATTCTACATTATTCTGCACAAACTGCAAAAACAGTTTCTTCCGTTTAGGGTTCATATTCTCAAGCAAAGAATTCAGTTCCTCACAAAGAGATACATCGACAACAGATAGATCATTTCTCAGTAAAGAATCAACGCTAACTTCCAAAGCATTTGCAATCGCTACAACTGTTTGCAAACTTGGTATATCGGTCGCTCTCTCAATTTTACCAATGAAGTCCTCCGATACGCCAGCTTTATCAGCTAATATTGCAATTTTCCATCCTCGTTCGATACGCTTTTTTCGTATGGCCGCACCCAGTAATGCATAATCCAAACATTTACCCTCCCCCCACAAGGTTGGCCAATTAAATATACAATGTTTTCTCACATTTTCAAAATAGGTTTAAACATTAAACTTGACTATAACTATTTTTACGTGTATATTTAATGATATGCCATAAGTCGGAAGGACATTAGCAAGGAATGTATGGGCGTTTCAGCCAGGAAACTTCCTGATAAAAAATAGACAGGAGGCAGTCTAAAATGTGTGATTACGAAAAAATGTCGGATTTGGAAGGTGAACTTGGACCAATCGTAGGAAAAGAATGGATATGCCCTGGCATCTATCTTCTATCTGCCAGGAACGATGATGAACTACTGTCCAGAGACTATTACGCTGTTATGGAAAAGTCCATCATACCACCGGAAGCGAGAGCCTATGGCCGCAAACGATCCAGCCTGTGGCTGTTCCCGATGACTGACGGCAGCGCGGAATACAAGATCATTCAATATGAAGTCGCCAAGTACCGCGCCCGGAACAATTTACCACTGGAGGAGCCGCTGCGGGCCACGGCCTTTTTTGCGGCACAGTCCTTCCCGGAGTATTTTGGCGCATTTCCGGTTCCGCTCCACACATCCAGGGGCTGTACCATCCGCCATTGGGTTCTGGACAACGGAATCTATTGGTTGGAAACCGATCGGTGCGAGGAGGTCCTGGCGGTCTGCTATCCAGTGTGGTCCACCGAGCTGTCCGATTTGGAGATGGAATTGGGGGAGCAGACGAAGTATGACAGTCGCCGCGATATAGAGGAAACACTGGGTTACATATTTTTCCCCGCAGAGGTTAGCTGTATTCCGCTCCGTGAGCTGCTGCGGGCGCGGCCGGAGTGGGCAGGTACAGTGATCGACAAACCGGCGCTGATGAACGCAATATGGAAGGCTGCCCCTGCGTATGCCACGCTGATGAACTGCCAGGAGCAGTCCGGTAAAAATGATTTGTTTTTCTCCCTGCTGGCGGAGGCCGGTGTTGATGCAGCGCCCAATATTTCAGCGGCCAATATGATCTGGCTTTTCCCAGGCGCCGGAGACAATTTTCTGCTGTTTCGCGGAGCAAATGTATAAAACAACTTGTCAAAAAAGAGAGGCCCGGATCATCCCGGACCTCTTTTTCTTCCTATAATATGCAATTCGGCGGCAAATTATGCGCAGCATACCGGCATAGGGCCGGGGGCCAGGCGGCCTACATAAACAGCCCCATCACCACCGGGGTCACATAGCACTCCATCACCGCCGCCAGCACGGTCAGGGGCAGCACCACCAGCAGCATCACCCGCAGCAGGTCGCTGAGCAGCTCCACCATGGGGATCCGCCGGTCGCTGCCGGTCACCAGGCGGCACATATTCCGGCACAGGCACACGCCGCAGGAGATGGACAGCACCAGCGCCGGCAGCTCAAAGATGCCGTGGGGCAGGATGCCGGCCAGATAGGCCGCCAGAGAGAGGTCGTTGGCCAGATAGATCACGGCCATCATCCCCAGCAGGGAACCGTTGGCCAGCAGGCTGAACAGGGGCAGGAACAGGAACGGGATAAAGCCATAGAGCGCGGAGAACAGCATGGCCATCCAGTTGTTGGTCAGCATGGCGAAAACAGACAGGTTGCCTGCCTCGTCAATGACGCCGGCCTCCTGGATCTGCCGCATAAAGCCGTTCATGATGTCCTCCACCACCTCCGGCTCCATAGCCGTCAGCGCGACGCCCAGCACGGCCGCAGCGGCCATGCCCAGGGCGCAGCGCCGCGCTGTGCGGCGGAAGTCCGTGCGCAGAAAGTCCCGCAGCAGGTCAAGCTGCTCTGTCAGCCAGCTCATACCGTCAGCTTCTCCAGGCCCAGCCGCAGCCGGCGCAGGGTCTCCTCCCGGCCCAGGATGCGGCAGATCTCTACCGCGCCGCCGGGCGTCACCGTCCGCCCCGCCGCCGCGATGCGCACCGGCCACATGAGGGTGGCGTTTTTCACCGCCAGCTGCTCCGCCAGGGCGATGAGGCAGTCGTGGATGCTGTCCTGGTCCCAGGCCGGCAGGGCCTCCAGGGCGGGGATGGCCGCCTCCAGCATGGCCCTGGAGACCTCGCTGTTGGTCTTGGACTTCTTGTTGGTAAACAGCTCCAGGCCGTATTCCGGCAGGGCGTCGAAGAAGTCCACCTTCTCCGGGATCTCCGTCAGCTTTTCGCACCGGGCCTGCAGCAGCCCGGCAATGGCTCTGGTGTCCAGGTCGGGGTTGGTCGCCGTCTTGCGGATATAGGGCTCCGCCGCGGCGTGGAACGCCTCCGGCGTCATGGCGCGGAGGTAGAGGGCGTTGAAGTGGGTCAGCTTTTCAATGTCAAAAATGGCGGGGGATTTGGAGATGCCGCCGGTGTCAAAGACCTCCGCCAGCTCCTGCAGGGAGAAGACCTCCTGCTCCGCCCGCTCTCCCCTGGGGCTCCAGCCCAGCAGGGCCACATAGTTGAGGATGGCCTCGGTCAGATAGCCCTGGGCCTTCAGGTCCTCATAGGAGGGGTCGCCGCGGCGCTTGCTCATCTTGTTGTGCTGGTCCCGCATGACCGGGGAGCAGTGGACATAGGTGGGCACGTCCCAGCCGAAGGACTGGTAGAGCAGGTCATATTTCGGCGCGGAGCTGAGGTACTCGCTGCCCCGGACCACATGGGTGATGCCCATGAGGTGGTCGTCGATGACGTTGGCGAAGTTGTAGGTGGGCAGGCCGTCGGACTTCAGCAGGATCTGGTCGTCCAGCGTGCTGTTCTCTACGGTGATGTCGCCGAAGATGGCGTCATGGAAGGTGGTGGAGCCCTCCAGAGGGATCTTCTGGCGGATGACGTAGGGCGTACCGGCGTCCAGCCTGGCCTGCACCTCTTCGGCGGAGAGACTGCGGCAGGGGTCCTCCCGGCGCTGGAAGTCCTCCTCCTGGGATTCGGCCTTTTCACAGAAGCAGTAGTAGGCGCAGCCCTTTTCCACCAGCGCCTGGGCGTATTTGCCGTAGGTGTCCCGGCGCTGGGACTGGATATAGGGGGCCACGGGGCCGCCGACGTCGGGCCCCTCGTCGTGGGTGAGGCCGCACTCGGCCATGGTGCGGTAGATGACGTCCGTGGCGCCCTCCACCAGGCGGCCCTGGTCGGTGTCCTCAATGCGCAGGATAAACGTGCCGCCCTGGTTCCGGGCGATGAGCCAGGTATAGAGGGCTGTGCGGAGGTTCCCCACGTGCATATAGCCGGTGGGGGAGGGGGCGAAGCGGGTGCGGACCTTGCCGCGGGGGATCTTGGCCTCCATGTCCGCGAAATAGGATGGATCCATTGGCATATTGCAGTTCCTCCAAAAGCAGAAATAATGATTCCGTTCGATTGCTTCGCCTATTGTACTATACTTTTCCATTTTCCGCAACCGGAAGTTGGCCGCAGGATTTGACAATTCTCCCCGGTTTGGATATAATATCCCTGTATGATTCCGAGCCAAGAGGTGAACAGAGCAAATGATACTGAAGGAATACGTCTCACAGAAGCTGCCGTTCCTGCAGATGTCCGGAAAGCATGTGCGGCCCCAGGGCAGGCGGGAGCGCCAGGAGACCCTGGGCGGGCCGGACCCCATGTCCCCCCCGGAGGAGACGCTGGAAACGCCGGCGGTTGAACCGGAAGCGGCCCAGCCGGACGTTCCGGAGCCCCCCGCGCCGGACCAGCCCGCGGGGCAGGCCGACTTCGAGGCCGGTATGCAGGCGTGCAGGGAGCGGGACTACGCCGGGGCCATGGAGGCGCTGCTGCGGGCCGCGGAGGCGGGACACCGGGAGGCCCAGTTCCTCTGCGGCCAGCTCTACCAGCGGGGCCTGACGGCGGAGGCGGACGAGAAGCGGGCGCTGGCTTGGTATAAGCGGTCCGCCAAGCTGGGCTTTCTGCCGGCCCAGATGGCCTGCGCCGCTATGTATGAGGGCGGAAACGGCACGGCAATGAATATGAAGCGGGCGCTGTACTGGTATGAGCAGGCGGCCAAGCAGGGCTCCGTCCCGGCCCAGCTGAAGTGCGGGCGCATGTACTACTGCGGGCGGGCGGAGAACCGCAATCCGAAAAAGGCGCGGATCTGGCTGGAGGCCGCCGCCGGGGCAGGCAATGAGGACGCGCAAAAGCTGCTCAGCGAGTATTTCTGAGCCTGCAAAAGGACGCTGGGGCGTTCGGCATAACTGGTCCGGAGCGGCATTTAAGCGCCGCCGGACCAGTTTTTTGTTGTTTCCGGCGGCTGGGGAGGTTGTACCCGTCCATGCGGAAATTTTTCTTCCTGAGCGGATACAGCCCCGGCCCGCGAATTTTTACTTGACAGAAGGGCATGAAAGCGAGTATTATGAGGGTGGATTTTTGTCGGCGGGTAAAAAGGGGTATCCGCTGATTATTTCCGCGCCTGGCGTCGCGTCACCGCCGGGCTTGCGCAAACCCCCATACCATAAAAAAGAGGAAAAGCATAGGAGGAAAACTGACACATGACTTTTACAGTCATCCAATTCGCCCTGGCCCTGCTGGCGGCCATTGCGGTGAGCGCGGCGGTTTTCTTCTTTCTCGGTATCAGCTATCGGAAAAAGATCGCGGAAAAAGAGATCTCCAGCGCGGAGGAGGAAGCGCGCCGCATTCTGAACGAGGCGATCAAGAGTTCGGAGAGCAAGAAGCGCGAGGCCCTGCTGGAAGCGAAAGAGGAAATTTTACGCAGCCGCAGCGAGTATGAGAAGGAAGAAAAGAGCCGCCGGGCTGACCTGCAGAAGCAAGAGCGCCGCCTGCAGCAGAAAGAGGAAAATCTGGACCGTAAAACGGAAAACATTGAGCGCAAGGAGGAGGCCCTGGTCCGCAAGCACGAGGAGGCCGACCGGACCCAGGAGGAAATTGGGCTCATCAAGCGCAGCCAGACGGAGATGCTGGAGCGCATCTCCGGCTTCACCGTGGAGGAGGCAAAGAGCTACCTGATCTCCCAGGTGGAGTCCCAGGTTACCCATGAGGCAGCCATGAAGATCAAGGAAATCGAGGCCCGCGCCAAGGATGAGGCGGACATGCGGGCCAAGGAGATTGTCACCATCGCCATCCAGCGGTGCGCGGCAGACCATGTGTCCGACATCACCGTCAGTGTGGTTCCCCTGCCCAATGACGAGATGAAGGGCCGCATCATCGGTCGGGAGGGCCGCAACATTCGGGCCATTGAGACGCTGACCGGCGTGGACCTGATCATCGACGACACGCCGGAGGCCATTACCGTGTCCTGCTTTGAGCCGGTGCGCCGGGAGATCGCCCGGGTGGCGCTGGAAAAGCTCATCGCCGACGGCCGCATCCACCCCACCCACATCGAGGAGATGGTGGAGAAGGCCCGCCGGGAGGTGGACGCCGTCATCAAGAGCGAGGGCGAGCGGGCGGTGCTGGAGACCGGCGTCCGCGGCCTGCACCCGGAGGTACAGCGGATGCTGGGCCGGCTCCACTACCGCACCAGCTACGGCCAGAACGTGCTGCAGCACTCCATCGAGGTCAGCCACGTGGCCGGCATGATGGCCGCCGAGCTGGGGCTGGACGTCCACTCCGCCAAGCGGGCCGGCCTGCTCCACGACATCGGCAAGGCCCTGGACCACGAGCATACAGGCAGCACCCATATTGAGCTGGGCGTGGAGTTCTGCCGGAAATATAAGGAGAAAGAGGATATCCTCAACGCCATCCAGGCCCACCACGGGGACGTGGAGTGCAAGACGCTGATGGCCTGTCTGGTGCAGGCGGCGGACGCCGTTTCGGCGGCCCGGCCCGGCGCCCGGCGGGAGAATCTGGAGAACTATATCAAGCGCCTGGAGAAGCTGGAGGAGATCACCGGTACCTATCCCGGTGTGGAGAAGTCCTACGCCATCCAGGCGGGCCGCGAGGTGCGGGTGATGGTCCGCCCCGAGCAGGTGAACGAGGACCAGATGGTCATCCTGGCCCGGAATCTGGCCAACCGGATCGAAAGCGAGCTGGAGTATCCCGGTCAGATCAAGGTCCACGTCATCCGGGAGACCAAGGTGGTCGAATACGCGAAGTAAGGCGTCGTCATCCGGCGGGAGGGCCGGTGACGCAGCCTTCCCGCTCAAGCTGTCAAAAAAGTCGCCCCGGCTTTTTTGGCAGCTTGCCATTTTACGAGGAGAGGTGAGAGAACATGCGGTGTCCCAACTGCGGCCAGGAATTTACCAGCGCCTTCTGTCCCAACTGCGGGACGGCCTCCCGGCCCCAGCGGTTCTGCCCCCAGTGCGGCAGCCGGGCGGAGGGGCATTACTGCTCCTTCTGCGGTACGCGGATCCCGGCTGCGGGGGAATATCCCTTTGCGGAGCAGGGCGCGAAAAAGAAGTGGGTGGCCTTCTTCCTGTGCCTGTTTTTAGGGGGCCTGGGCATGCACCGCTTCTATGTGGGGAAAATCGGGACGGGGATCGTCTGGCTGGCGCTCTTTGTGTTTGCGCCGGGGCTGGGCATCCTGGCGGCGCTGGTGGACCTGATCCTGATTGTCACGGGAAAATTCCGGGATAAGCAGGGCTGGTATCTGCGCTGATGGTTGGAGCATGCGGAAACGATCCCCCTTGGCAGCCGTCTTGCCTCGTGGTATAATATCTTATCCCGATAGATAGGAGAGGTGAACATGGGAACCGAAGCTGCACGGCAGGATACGCGAAAGGCAATGGCCTTTGACCTGTGCAACATCATTGACGAAGACCCCGCGCAGGAGACATACACGAAAGAAGAGATCAAAAAATTGATTCGGGTGTACGTCGCCGCAGCAGACCAAAAGTAAGGGGAATGTGCGTTTCGTATGAGCTGTATAGCATTGAGAAGGAAAACCACCGCTGTCATTTGATAGCGGTGGTTTTCCTTGCTTACAGCCTGTTTTTACAGCAGCACGCTGATAAAATGGACCGCCATACACAGCGCGATCCCCACGGCGGTGGGCAGCGCCGCTGCCAGCGCCGTCCACTTCTTACTGCCGGTCTCCCGCCAGACGGTCAGGCAGGTGGCGCCGCAGGGGAAGTGGAAGAGGGTGAAGAGCAGGGCGCACACCGCCGTGACCGTGGTCCAGCCGTTGGCGGCCAGCAGGCCGTGGAGCTCCGCAAGGCTTCCGTAATCGGTCAGCGCGCCGGTGGAGAGGTAGCCCATGAGGATGCAGGGCACCACGATCTCGTTGGCCGGGAAGCCCAGCAGGAACGCCAGCAGGATGAAGCCGTCCAGCCCCATCAGTCCCCCCAGGGGCTGCAGGATAGCGGCCAGATGGGCCAGGATGCTCTCCCCGCCCACAGACAGGTTCGCCGCCGCCCAGATGACGATGCCCGCCGGAGCCGCCACCGCCACCGCCCGGCCCAGGACGAACAGCGTCCGGTCCAGGATGGAGCGCACCAGCACCTGCCCCACCTGGGGCATCCGGTAGGGAGGCAGCTCCAGGGAGAAGGAGGACGCCTCGCCCTTGAGCACCGTGGCGGACAGGAACCGGCTGGCCCACAGCGTCATGGCCACCGCCAGCACGATGACGCCCATCAGCAGCCCCGCCGCGGCGGCGGAGCTCCACAGGCCGTCGCCGGTGACGAAGAACATGGAGATCAGGGCGATCAGCGTGGGCAGGCGGCCATTGCAGGGCATGAAGGCGTTGGTCAGAATGGCGATCAGCCGCTCCCGTGGGCTCTGGATGATCCGGCAGCCCATGACGCCGCAGGCGTTGCAGCCCAGGGCCATGCACATAGTCAGGCTCTGACGGCCATGGGCCCCGGACTTCTGGAAAAAGTGGTCCAGATTAAAGGCCACCCGAGGCAGATAGCCCGCGTCCTCCAGCAGGGTGAACAGGGGGAAGAAGATGGCCATCGGCGGCAGCATCACCGACACCACCCAGGCCACGGTGCGGTACATGCCGTCCACCAGCGCGCCCTCCACCCACCAGGGGGCTCCCGCCGCCTGCAGGACGCCCCGCAGCGGCTCCTGCCACCCCAGCAGCAGCCGGCTCAGCAGCTCCGACGGCACGTTGGCCCCCACCATCGTCAGCCACAGCACCAGCGCCAGCAGCAGAAGCATCACCGGGATGCCGGTGGCCTTGGAGGTCAGCAGCCGGTCCAGGGCCCGGTCACGGCGCTGGGACAGCTCGTGGTCCTTCACAGAGACCCTGGCGGCGATTTCGGAGGCCCGCGCGATGGTGGCCGCCGCGCGGCACTCCCAGCAGCCGGGGCAGTTGGCGCACGCCCGCTCCGGTCTGGGCGGCGGATTGTCCGCCGTGTCCTCCAGCAGCTGCCGCAGGGCGTCCAGCCCCTGGCCGCCCCGAGCGGCGGCGCCCGCCACCGGACAGCCCAGCTCCTTTTCCAGCGCCGCCAGGTCGATTGCGATGTGCTTTTTTGCCGCCTCGTCCAACAGATTCACGCAGACCACCACCGGCCACGCGATCTCCATGATCTGCAGTACCAGCGCCAGGTTCCGCTCCAGACAGGTGGCGTCGGCCACCACCAGGGTCACGTCCGCCTGGCCGGACAGCAGGTAGTCCCGCGTGACCTCCTCCTCGGCGCTGCCGGGGTGGAGGGAGTAGGCCCCGGGCAGATCGACCAGGGTGTAGGTTTTTCCGTGATATGTATAGACGCCTGTGGCGGTGGCTACGGTCTTGCCCGGCCAGTTGCCGGTGTGCTGGTGCAGGTTGGTCAGGGCGTTGAACACCGTGGATTTCCCGACGTTGGGATTGCCTGCCAGGGCGATGGTGGGCCCCGGCCCGGGGGTTGCAGCCATAGGAATCATCCCTCCCTTTGTTATTGCCGGTGTCGATAACCGGCGGTACTGTCAGTGTATGCGGGAGGCGGGTGATTTGCGCCTTTTCGGGAAAAGGGGAGGAAAAGTTGAAATTCCCCCTTGTCAGATAAGAAAATATGTGGTATAAATAGTTCCAGCGATAGAGGTCGCGGAGGCGATGAACTTGGGGGAGCCGGCAGGCTGTGAACCCAAGGGAGGCAACTCCGCCGAATCCCACGGGCAGGCATGTCCGCGGGGTGGGGACGGGGAGAACATCTCCGCCACTGTCCGCAGGGCATCCTGCGGGTGCGCTATCTGCTTGCATTGAACAAGATCAACTTGTACAAGGCCGGCGGAGATAACCGCTGGTCCTAATTTTTTTCAGGAGGCTTTTACTATGGATATCCGCAATCTGAAGGGCTCCATCGTAGCCCTGGTCACCCCCTTCCAAAACGACGGCTCCGTGTATTTTGACAAGCTCAAGGAGCTGGTCAACTGGCACATTGAGAACAAGACCGACGCCATCCTCACCCTGGGCACCACCGGCGAGAGCTCCACCATGACCCACGAGGAGGACGACGCCGTCCTGCGGTGCGTGGTGGAGACCGTGGGCGGGCGGATCCCCGTCATCGCCGGCACCGGCTCCAACAGCACCCAGACCATGCTGGAGAAGAGCCTGCGGGCCCAGGAGCTGGGGGCCGACGGCCTGCTCATCATCACCCCCTACTACAACAAGGGCAACGCCGAGGGCATCTACCGCCACTTCGCCACCGTGGCCGACGCGGTGAACATCCCCTGCATCCTCTACAACGTCCCCGGCCGCACCGGCTGCGCCATCTCCGTGGAGAACGTGGAGCGCCTGAGCAAGCACCCCAACATCTGCGGCATCAAAGAGGCCAGCGGCGACATGTCCTACGCCATGAAGATCGCCCACTGCATCGGGCCCGACTTCGCCCTCTGGTGCGGCAACGACGATATCACCCTGCCCCTGCTGTCCATCGGCGGCAGCGGCGTCATCTCCGTGTGGGCCAACATCATGCCCCGCCAGTGCCATGATATGGTCATGGACTACCTGGAGGGACGGCAGAAGGAGGCCGTGGCCGCGGCGGTGAAGTACCTTGACCTGATGAACGGCCTGTTTATGGAGGTCAACCCCATCCCCGTCAAGACCGCCCTGAACATGATGGGCAAGGGCGCGGGCGCTTTCCGCCTGCCCCTGTGCGAGATGACCCCGGCCCATCAGGAGCAGCTGCGCGGCCTGCTGGAGAAAGCGGGGCTGCTGGCATGAAGATTCTGCTGATCGGCTATGGC
This sequence comes from uncultured Oscillospiraceae bacterium, assembly GCA_910578505.1. Taxonomy (GTDB): domain Bacteria; phylum Bacillota; class Clostridia; order Oscillospirales; family Oscillospiraceae; genus Pelethomonas. The sequence continues at coordinate 53,801 of CAJTPV010000007.1, forward strand.
CGCATGGGCCGGCTTATTGAACAGACCGCCCTGGCGGCGGGGGACGAGATCGCCGCTGTGGTGGATATTGACACCATCGGCAAGCTGGAGACCATGGACAGGGCGGCGGACGTGGCGGTGGACTTCTCCAACCCTGCCGCCCTTCCTGCGGTGGCCGCCTATATCCGCCGCACCGGCACGCCCCTGCTGTCCGGCACCACCGGCATGACGGCGGACGACCTGGCTGTATTGGACAAGCTGGGCCAATACGCCCCGGTGCTCCACAGCGCCAACTACTCCATCGGCGTGGCGGTGTTCCGCCGGGCCCTGGAGGCGGTCAGCGGCGTGCTGAAGCCGGATTTTGACATCGAGATCGTGGAGACCCACCACAACCAGAAGGTGGACGCCCCCAGCGGCACCGCCAAGATGCTGCTGGAGGCCATCGACCCCAACCACGAGTACACCCCCGTCTATGGCCGCCAGGGCATCTGCGGCAAGCGGACGGAGAAGGAGATCGGCGTCCACGCCATCCGGGGCGGCACCGAGGCCGGTACCCATACGGTCAGCTTCTTCGGCGCGGACGAGGTGCTGGAGATCACCCACCGGGCGTCGTCCAGACAGATTTTTGTCAACGGCGCGCTGCATATGGCCCGGAAGCTGGCCAATATGCCCAAGGGCCGGTATAATTTGCAGGAGATCCTGTTTGGAGGGGAAAAGGCATGATGAACGCCCAGGAGATTATTGCCTATATCGGCAGCGCGGAGAAGAAAACGCCGGTGAAGGTGTACGTCAACGAAAAGGAGGCCATTGACTACGGCTCCGCCGCCGTCTTTGGGGACGGCGCGTCCAAGGTGGTCTTCGGCGACTGGCGGGAGCTGGGGCCGGTGCTGGAGGCCAACGCCGGGAAGATCAAGGACCTGGTGGTGGAAAACGACCGCCGCAACAGCGCCATCCCTATGCTGGACCTGAAGGGCGTCAACGCCCGCATTGAGCCGGGGGCCATCATCCGCGAGCAGGTGGAGATCGGCAATAACGCCGTCATCATGATGGGCGCGGTCATCAACATCGGCGCGGTCATCGGCGAGGGCACGATGATCGACATGGGCGCGATTTTGGGCGGTCGGGCCACGGTGGGCAAAAACTGCCACATCGGGGCCGGGGCCGTGCTGGCCGGGGTCATTGAGCCCGCCAGCGCCACGCCGGTGATCGTGGAGGACGGCGTGCTGGTGGGGGCCAACGCGGTGGTCATCGAGGGCGTGCATGTGGGGAAGAACGCCGTGGTGGCCGCCGGCGCGGTGGTCATTGAGGACGTGCCGGAGAACACTGTGGTGGCGGGCTGCCCGGCCAGAGTCATTAAGATGAAGGACGAGGGCACCACCCAGAAAACCGCCCTGGAGGCGGCGCTGCGCACGCTGTAGAGCAACAGAGAAAGAGACGGTGTTTGGGTCCTGTCCCGAGCTCCCTGGCTTCGGGGCGCCGGCCCAAACACCGCCTCTTTTTCAGCGGTCGGGGGATTAGTCAGAACGGCAGAACATCCGGCGGAAAAACCGGCAGAATTTCGGGTAAAATGACCAGCAGGATATGGCCGGAAGCTGTTGACATAAAAATTGAACCGTGTTACCATAAAAGTGCTGTTTAAGGCCGTTCCTGAGCCGGTAGCGGCACTTTTTTTGCTGGTGAGGCATTTTGAACCAAACGACGACAGGAGTGATACTATGGAAGAGAAAGAACTGAATCCGCAGCAGGAAAACAAAATGGGCGTCATGCCCGTCAACCGCCTGCTGGTGAGCATGTCCGTGCCGATCATGCTCTCCATGCTGGTGCAGGCGCTGTACAATATCGTGGACAGCGTGTATGTGTCCCATATCAGCGAGAACGCGCTGAACGCGGTGAGCCTGGCGTTCCCGGTGCAGAACCTGATGATCGCCGTGGCCACCGGCACGGGCGTGGGCATCAACGCGCTGCTGAGCAAGAGCCTGGGGCAGAAGAACTTTGAGCGGGCCAACCTGACCGCCTCCAACGGCATGTTCCTGGCCGTGTGCAGCTACGCTGTGTTTGCCGTTGCCGGCGCGCTGTTCTCCCGGCAGTTTTTCCTGGTGCAGACCGATGTGGCGGAGATTGTGGACGGCGGCGCGATCTATATCCTGATCTGCACAGTGGGGTCCCTGGGCATTTTTATCCAGATCACCCTGGAGCGCCTGCTGCAGTCCACCGGCAAGACCATTTATTCCATGATCACGCAGATGGCGGGGGCGCTGACCAACATCATCCTGGACCCCGTCTTTATCTTCAGCTGCGGCATGGGCGTAGCGGGCGCGGCGGTGGCGACCATCATGGGACAGGTGGTGGCGTGCGTGCTGTCCTACTACTTCAACGCAAAAAAGAATACGGAGATCTCCCTGAAGCTCCGGGGCTTCCGGCCGGACTGGGGCATCATCAGGCGCATTTATTCCGTGGGCCTGCCATCCATCGCCATGGCGTCCATCGGCTCGGTCATGACCTTCTGCCTGAACAAGATCCTGATCGCCTTCACCACCACGGCCACCGCCGTCCTGGGCGCGTACTTCAAGCTGCAGAGCTTTGTATTTATGCCCATCTTCGGCATGAACAACGGCATGGTGCCCATTGTGGCCTACAACTTCGGGGCGAAAAAACCGGAGCGCATGCTCAGCACCATCAAGCTGGGGATCCTGTACGCCGTGGGCATCATGCTCCTGGGCGTGACGGCCTTCCAGCTGGGCGCGGGGCTGCTGCTGAGCATCTTCGAGGCGTCGGACTACATGCTGGAGATTGGCGTGCCGGCGCTGCGGACCATCAGCCTCCACTTTGTCTTTGCCGGCTTCTGCATCGTCTCCTCCTCCACCTTCCAGGCCCTGGGCCACGGGATGCTGAGCCTCATCATCTCCCTGGTGCGGCAGCTGGTGGTGCTGCTGCCGGCGGCGTGGCTGCTGAGCCTGGCCGGACGGCTGGAGCTGGTCTGGTGGGCCTTCCCCATTGCGGAGATCGTCTCCCTGGCGATGTGCGCCGTCTTTTTGCGGTATGTGTACAAAAAAGAGATCCTGCCCATGCGGCAGGGGTAGACAGGATGCCATCAACCGGCAGCGCTGTCGAAGGGGCGCTCACTGCAGCCAGTGAGCGCCCCTTCGATTTGCGTATGCCTCACAGGCGGCGCAGGTTGACCCGGTAGGCGCGCAGGCCGTCCTCCCCCGCGGTATCGACGATCTGGTCAATGGCCGCGGCCAGGGCGGCCCGGTCCTCCGGCAGGGTCCCCTGGAGCTGGAAGGCGTTGGAGGCGCCCAGGGCGGCGAACCGGACGGGGATGTCCAGGCCGTCCAGCAGCGCGCGGATTTCCCGGTATTTTTCCGTCTCGCTCTCCTCTGTCCAGTTCCCGCGCTGTATCTCCTGATACAGCTCTGCGTCCGGATAAACGGTCAGCATGTTGACGCCGATCAGCGCGGGATGGAGCTGGTTGCAGACTGCGGCGGTGGCTCGGGCCCCCGCCTCCCCCCGGCCCGCGCCGGAGATGCCCGCCAGGTAGAAGAAGCTGTAATGAATGCCGGCCTCATCCAGCCGGCGGCACTGCTCCACGATGTCCGCGGCGGTATAGCCCTTGTCCATAAAGCGCAGGGCCTCGCTGTCGCCGGTCTCGATGCCGATGGTCAGGCCGTCATACCCGGCCCGGCCCAGGGACGCCAGCTCCCCGTCCTGTGGTGGGTGCAGCCCGCTGTTGCCTCCAGCAGCAGCGACGAGGCCTCATAGGGGGGCCTCCAGATGGTTCCTGTGTAGTGCATGGCAAAACCTCCTGCTGTTTTTTGCCATTATAGCACGGTACAGGAAAATGAAAAGTACGGTACTTTTTTGCAGTACCTTGCTTTTTCGGCGCGTTGGCGCTATGATAGGTCCGTGAGGTGACGGGACATGAAAAAAACAGAGGCATCCGTGCAGCGCTGCAAAACCATGTCCGCGCTGCAAAAGATCCTGGGCGGCAAGTGGAAGCTGGAGATCCTCTATTACATCGCCTTCCACGATGTCCGCCGGTTCGGCGCGCTGCGCCGCCAGCTGGGGGAAATCACCGAGTCCTCCCTGACCAAGCAGCTGCGGGAATTGGAGGCCGACGGCTTCCTCATCCGGCACGACTTCCAGGAGATCCCGCCGCGGGTGGAGTATACGCTGTCCGACCTGGGGCGGAGCTTTATGGACGTCATGGCGTATATGAAGGCCTGGGGGGATCGCCATCTGCCCGGCGCGCCATAAGAAACCGCCAGTCCGGGACCCGCCGGAGAGGGGCGGGCCTGGGCTGACGGCAGCAAAAAGGACCATAAAAACGATCGGACAAAATAAGGACGCCCCGCAGAAGCCGTGTGAGCCCGCTATAACCTGCACATAGAAAGCAGGTGGGTCGCCTGCAGCGTCCTTTACTACTTCCAACTTCCAACCGCAGAAAGCAGCCGGGAGGCCTGCAAACCAGACGCTGAACCAGCATCCCGAATAACGAAATGTGGGTTAAAAAAAGACTCATCACGCACCCCGCAGGGCATCGCAAACGAAACATATTTATGCTATTCTATGCCGCGCTTGGCGCGGCGGGAACACCCCGTCCGGGGCCATTATTCCTCCTCGTCGTAGAAGCGCTCCATAAAGAGGCCGTAGATCTCCTCCAGCTCCTCGTCGGTGTCCAGGGTGGAGAGCAGCTCCTCGCCGTTTTCCTCAATGGACTTGAGGATGACCATGCCGTACTCGTCGCTGTCCTCCGCGTCCTCCTCCAGCACGGCGGGGAAAAAAGCCATGTAGGTGGTCCCCTTGTGCTCCAGAGCGTCTACCAGCTCCAGTTCGATATCGTTGCCCTCCTCGTCTGTGACGGTGATGAAATCAGGGCCGTACTCCTCGCTCATCGGCGGAACCTCCCTCATCGCGTTTTGGCGTCCTCTGCCGCCTGCTCCTATAGTTTACCCCGTTTTCAGGAAAATTGCAAGAGGATTTCTATAGTGACTTTTCGACAATTTCTGGGGCGTTTTTTTGTGCCGATTGAAGAAATTTTGGTTCTTCCCCCGGAAACACCTGACAAGTTTCGCATTTTTTGTCTTTTCAAAACCGCCGCGCCGTGTTATACTGTAGTCTGGTTCTTTGTGGGGAGACGGCCCGCGAACGCCTGCCCCCGCGAAAAAGTCCTGTTTTCCCGCCCTTTTCGGGCCGGGGAGACACTCCACTTCGAAAAAAGGAGGTACACAACTATGGAGCCTGCGAATACCGGCGGGCAGATGCAGCCCTACAGCGGCCAGATGCAGCCGTCCGGCGGCAGGGGCCCGGCCCCAAAAAAGAAGAAAAAGAAGCGGTTTTCTATTGCGCGCTTCTTCGGCAGGGTGCTCCTGGTTCTCTTCACCTTGTGCGTGATCGGTGTGCTGACGCTGGCGCTGTTCTGCAAGTATTTCATGACATACGTCAACACCACCCTCATCCCCTCCCTGGAGGAGATCAACCTGGAGGAGATGACCCTCGATCTGGCGTCCACCATCTACTACACAGACGCCAACGGCCAGGACCACGTCATGCGCACCCTGCACAGCAGCGAGAGCAACCGGGAGCTGATTGAATATGAGGACCTGCCCAAGCACCTGGTGGACGCCATGGTGGCCATTGAGGACCACCGCTTCTGGGACCACAAGGGCGTGGACTGGTACGGCACCGCCCGGGCCACCCTCTACAGCGCCACCGGGCGGGATACCCAGGGCGGTTCCACCATCACCCAGCAGGTGGTGCGCAACATCACCGAAGAAAAGGAAGTCACGGTCAAGCGCAAGCTGCGGGAGATCTTCCGCGCCCTGGACCTTGACGCAAAAAACAGCAAGGAGGATATCCTCACCTACTACCTCAACAAGGTCTACTTCGGCCACAGCTTCTCCGGCATCCAGACCGCCGCCAAGGGCTACTTCGGCAAGGACGTGTCGGAGCTGACACTGGCGGAGAGCGCCTGCATCGTGGGCATCACCAACTATCCCTCCCTGTACGACCCCCTCTGGGACAAGGAGTTCGTTCAGGAGGACGGCTCCATCAAAACGCCCCGGGACTTCAACAAGGCCCGGCAGATTGATGTTCTGGACTCCATGGCCAAATACGGCTTTATCACCCAGGAGGAGGCGGACGCCGCCAAGGCCCAGCCGCTGAACTTTGTGGAGGACGGCGCCGCTGCGGGCGAAACCGGGGAGGACGGCGAGACGGCGGGCGCCAGCGGCGTGTACTCCTGGTTTGAGGACGCCGTGATCGAAGACGCCATTGACCTCATCTCCCAGGCCAAGAATGTGGGCCGCGAGGCCGCCAGCGACATGCTTTACTCCGGCGGCTTCCACATCTATACCACCTTGAATCCGGACATCCAGCGGATTGTGGACAGCGTGTATCTGGACACGGACTACTTCGCCTCCCTGATCAAGTCCGGCTCTCCCCTGGACTCCGCTATGACCATTATTGACCCCTATACCGGGTACGTGGTGGCGATGGCCGGCGGCGTGGGCGTGAAGGAGGGGAGCCGGAGTCTGAACCTGGCCACATCCCCCCGCCAGCCGGGCAGCTCCATCAAGCCCATGTCCATCTACGCCCCGGCTCTGGAATATGACGTAGTCAGCCCGGTGACCATCATTGACGACTACCCCATCCAGGTCAACGACTCCGGCACCGGCGGGTATCCCAAAAACTCGCCCATCGGATACAGCGGGCCGGTGAATGTGCGCTACGGCGTGCAGAAATCCATCAACACCGTGGCGGTCCGCATCCTCCAGAAGCTGGGCAACACCCGCTCCTTTGATTTTATGGAGCAGAACCTGGGCATGGACCTGGACGTGTCCGACCTGGGTCCCAGCCCCCTGGCCCTGGGAGGATTGACTATCGGCGTGACCACGGAGCAGGTGGCGGCGGCCTACAGCGCGTTCCTGAATAACGGCGTCTATACGCCGCCCCGGACCATTGTGCGCATTGAGTCCAACGACCACAGCGAGGTCATCGTAGACACCGGAGGCCAGTCCCGTCCGGCCATGAAGGAGAGCACGGCGTATATGATGACCGAGATGCTGCGCAACGCCGTCCTCCACGGCACCGGTACGGAGGCCCAGATCAGCGGCATGCACGTGGCCGGCAAGACCGGCACCACCACCAACCTCTGTGACCGGTACTTCGCCGGCTTTACGCCCTACTACTCCGCCGCCGTCTGGACGGGCCATGCCAAGAGCAACGAGAAGATCGCCGCCAAAAAGGGCAACCCGGCGGCCCAGATCTGGCAGAAGGTCATGAGCCAGATCCACGCGGAGCTGCCGGACAAGGAGTTCCCGGACCGGCCCGAGGGCGTAGGCTCCCGGACCGTCTGCGGCCACTGCGGCGGCAACACCAGCGGGCTCTGTAACGACGCGGTCAGCGGCACGGCCCAGACCAGCTGGTCCCCCGGCTTTGACTGCGACTGCCATATGGAGGTCAAGATCTGCACGGACCCGGCCACCGGGGAGGAGCATCTGGCAACGGATTTCTGTCCGGAGGAGACGGTGACCACCAGGATCATGCAGAAGGGCCGGGAGTTCCTCCAGCTGCCCAACGGCGGGCTGGTGATGAGCGACGACGCCATGGAGCACTACACCTACTTCAGCACCGTGGCCACGCCCTGCCTCATCCACGATGAGAACTATGTCCCCGAGGCGGACGATCCCCTGTTGGGCGAGGAGGGGGACCCCAGCGACCCCAATAACCCCAACGGCACCACCACGCCTCCCACCGGCACAGGCACGCCCCGCCCCGGCGAGGGCGGCTGGCCCACAGAGCCCTATGACCCCAACAAGCCCACTGTGCCGTCAGGTTCGGGCAATACCGGCACGAAACCGGGTACGACCACCACGCCGGGGACTACCACACCGGGGACCACCACGCCCCCTGAGCCGGACGAGCCGCAGCCGCCGGAGGAGCCGGACGAACCCGTCCTCCCGCCGGAGCCGGATTTGCCATAAGCAGGGCGCGGGACTGAAAATTTTACGGTTTTGGGACGAACTTATACTTGCGAAACCGGCAAGAATCGAGTATACTATTGTGCGTTGAGCAAAAATCACCCCCGGCTGCGGGAGACAGCCCTCAGCCCCAGCCGGGACACAGTGCTTTAGAAAATTTTGGAAGGAATGAACAACCATGAGCGCATCCAGAGAAAAGAAAAAACGCCAGGAACAGCTGGCAAACGGCACCGTAAACCCCAAGGCCGCCCGTGAGGCGGAGCAGAAGGCCGCGGAAAAGCGGTCCACCATGCTCTACAGCCTGTTGGCAGCGGCATTTGTCGTGGTGGCCATTTTCCTCGTCGTGTACAACTCCGGCATCATCGAGCGCAACAAGACCGCCGCCACCATTGACGGCGAGAAGTACACCGTGGCCCAGGCGGCTTACTACTACCAGCAGGCCTACCAGAGCTACCTCAACAGCAGCAGCGGCTACATGGCCCAGATGTACGGCATGCTGGACCCCCAGTCCTCCCTGAAGGATCAGCCCTATGACGACACCCGCTCCTGGGCGGACTACTTCAAGGAGCAGGCTGTGGACAATATGCGGTTCGTCCAGGCGGCCAAGAAGTCCGCCCAGGAGCAGAACATCACCCTGGAGGCGGAGGACCAGCAGCAGCTGGACGAAAACCTGAAGTCCATGAAGGACGCCGCCGCCGAGGCCGGCTTTACCTACAAGGCCTACCTGAAAGCCATCTACGGCGCGACCATGACCGCCTCCGTCTATGAGGCCTGCGAGAAGGACCGGCTGCTGGTCAGCAAGGTCTCCAGCAATCAGGAGGACAGCTTCAGCTTCTCCGACAGCGAGATCCAGGCGTACTACGAGGAGAACCGGAACACCTATGATCTGGTGGACGGCGCGTATGTCTCCGTCGCCGGCCGCCCGGAGACCAAGACCGACGACGACGGCAACACCATCGAGGCCACCGACGAGGAGAAGGCCGCCGCCCTGGCGGAGGCCAAGGAGACGGCGGAGGCCATCCTGGCCGCCTGCCAGGCCGGCAGCGACCTGGAGGAGCTGGCCACCGAGTACGACGTGGGCTACTACGGCAGCGAGGACATGACCTCCTCCTCCGGCATGGCCAGCGAGTGGCTCTTTGACAGCGCCCGGAAGGCCGGCGATATGGAGCTGCTGGAGGACGAGGCCAACAGCCAGTACTATGTGGCCCTCTTCAACAGCCGCCGGCGGGACGAGGCCCTCAACTACAACGTCCGCCACATTCTCGTCACGGAGGACAGCCTGGAGCTGGCCGAGGGCGAGGAGGCCGCCGAGGGCCAGGTGGCCGCGAAGGCCCAGGAGATCCTGGACAGCTGGGACGGCACCGAGGAGGGCTTTGCCTCCCTGGCGGGGCAGTACTCCCAGGACGAGGGCAGCAAGGACAACGGCGGGCTCTACGAGAACACCCCCAAGGGCGCCATGATCACCGAGTTCAACGACTGGTGCTATGAGGCCGGCCGCAAGAGCGGCGACACGGGCATCGTGGAGACCACCTATGGCTCCCACATCATGTACTTCGTGGGCTACGCCGACACCCAGTACTGGCACTACGCCTGCGAGAACGCCCTGAAGAGCGAGGCATACTCCGACTGGTACAACGCGACCATGGAGAGCGTGACCGCTGAGGTGGACGAAAACGCGATGAACGCCATCGGCGTGTAAAGGATACGGACAGCCCCGGACAGCCGGGGCTGTCTTTATGTGGGGAGAGGCATATGAACGAACGGTTTTTGCGCAGCGAGATGCTGCTGGGCCCGGCGGCCATGGAAAAGCTGGCCGGGTCCCACGTGTGCGTGGTGGGGCTGGGCGGCGTGGGCAGCTGGGCGGCGGAGGCCCTGGCCCGCGCCGGCGTGGGGGAACTGACCCTCATTGACGAGGACTGCTACCGGGAGAGCAACATCAACCGCCAGCTGGGGGCCGTGGAGTCCACGGTGGGCCAGCCCAAGCCGGAGGCCATGGCCCGCCGGGTGCTGGACATCCATCCGGACTGCGTCGTCCACCCCATCACAGGCCGGTATGAGCGGGACAGCGGGGAGCGGTTTTTCGGCGACTACGACTATCTGGTGGACGCTATTGACCTGGTGGCCTGCAAGGTGGACCTGATCTGCCGGGCCCTGGAGCGGGGGATCCCCATCCTCTCCGCCCTGGGCACGGGCAACAAGCTGGACCCGTCCAGACTGGAGGTGACGGACCTGAGCAGGACCTATGGCTGCCCCCTGGCCCGCGTGATGCGCCGGGAGCTGGGGCGGAGAGGCGTCAAGCACCTGCGGGTGGTCTACAGCCCGGAGGAGCCGGCGTACTGCGCGCCGCTGGAGACGCCGCCGCCGGGACGGCGCAGCGTGCCGGGCAGCGTGCCCTGGGTGCCGCCGGTGGCGGGCCTGCTGCTGGGCGGCGCGGTGGTGATGGACCTGGTCGGGGACCTGATCCCGCAGAAAAACACAGAGATGACAGAGAGGAATGAGATAATATGACGATCAGACGCGCGGAGGAAAAGGACATCCCCCGGCTGGGGGAGCTGCTGCTGCAGGTGTGCCGGGTACATCATCAGGGCAGGCCGGACCTGTTCCGGACCGGCGGCAGGAAGTATGACGACGGGGAGCTGCGGCAGCTGCTGCGGGATGAGGACCGGCCCATCCTGGTGGCGGAGGACGAGAGGGGCTGGGTGGCCGGATATGCGTTCTGCGTGTATCAGCGGCATCAGGGCGAGGGCTCGTTCAACGACTTTACCACACTGTATCTGGACGACCTGTGTGTGGACGAGAACTGCCGGGGCCGGCGGGTGGGCAGCGCGCTGTACGAGGCGGTGCTGGCGCTGGCCCGGAGGACCGGGTGCTATAACGTGACGCTGAATGTGTGGTCCTGCAATCCGGGCGCGATGCGCTTTTATGAGCAGTGCGGACTGCAGCAGCAGAAGATCGGGATGGAAATTGTGTTATAAAGGCTGCGTGCCGCCGGACGAAAGAGTGGTCCGGCGGCACGCGCTGTCTATTCGGGCGGATAGGGCTCCCTGACCCCGGTCAGCCCCAGCAGATAATCTGTGCTGGTCCCATAGAATCGCGCCAGCTTGATGAGCACATCCGTGGGAATGTCTCTCTTGCCCAGCTCATAGCGGGAGTAACTGACCTGAGTACACTGCAAATACTCCGCCAGGTCCTTCTGCAGCAGGTCGCTGTCTTCCCGCATATCGCGGATCCTTTTGTACATAGGCTCTTCCGCCCTTCTGCGCGGGCTGGATCACTCCGCTGTCAGCTCAGCCAAGAGCACCTGCACCTGCTCTGTCCAAACAGTGTTGCCGCTCTCGGCGTACTTCTCCAGCCAGGAGACAGCCTGCTCTTTGTCGGCCTTGACGCCGGTGCCGGAGGCATACCACGCGCCGGTGGCATACATGCCGAAGGGAGAACCGGCCTCAGCGGCCTTTTTGAACCACTTGAAGGCTGTGGGTTCATCGGCCTTGACGCCGTACCCGTAGGCATAGCACACGCCGATATTGTACGCAGCGGAGGCGCTGCCCATCTTCTCCGCCTGCTGGTACAGCTCCAGGGCCTTCTCCTCGTCCTTGTCCACGCCGCGGCCTGCCAGATACGCGCCGCCCAGCTCATTGGCCGCAGCCGCGCTGCCCTTGTCCACTGCCTCCTCCAGCAGCTTCACGGACACGTCGTACTTCTCCGCCTTGTTGGCCGCGTAGGCCACATTGAAGAGCTTCTCGCCCAGCTCGCTCTCGTCGATGTACGTCTCGGACAGCATCTTGCGATAGCACTCCGCGGCCTTTTCATACTCCCCGGCCTCTGTGTATTTCTCCGCTTCCCGCAGGGCCACATCCATGGAGGATGGCGTCTCGCCGCCCTTATCCTCATCGCCGGCGGAGGCATTGTCCTCACTTCCGGCCAGAGCGGAAAAGCGCTGGAGGATGGCGGCGGCCTGGGCGCGGGTGGCGTTGCCCCTGGGGTTGACCGTGCCGTCCGGGTTGCCCTGGATCAGCTTGTTGGCTACCGCCCAGGAGAGGGACCCCCTGGCGTAGCTGCGGATGGCGGCTGCGTCCTTGAAACCATCCAGACCCTCCTCGCCGGAGGTGTCGGCGTCCAGATAGCGGGCCAGCATGGCGGCGATGGCCTGGCGCTCAATGGCGCTGTCGGGGCTGAAGGCGGTCTCGCTGGTGCCGTTGACCACGCCCGTGCTGTAGGCCCACACCACCGCGTCCCTGTAAGCGGCGCCGTCGGCTACGTCGGTGAAGGGGTTGTCCGCCTCAACGGCGGGGGAACCGGCCAGGCGGTACAGGGCCGTGGCCAGCATCTGCCGGGTCAGGTTCCGGCTGGGGCCGAAGGTGTCGTCCGTCAGGCCGTCCATCAGCTTTTTCTCCGTGACAAAGACAACGGCGTCATGGTACCAGTTCTTTTCCGTCACGTCGGTGTAGCGCGGCTCCTCTGCGGCGAAGGCGGCCGCCGTCAGACCGATGGCCATGACCAGCGCCAGCAGAAGGGTGAGCGGCTTTTTAGGAATGTTCATGTTGGAGTTCCTCCTCAAGTGTGGTGTATGGGCGGACCGATGGGGCGGGCCCGCCCGGATATGTCTCTGATTATACCCCAGGTTCCTCCAGGAATCAAGAACAAAGGACTGCCGAGACCGGCAGTCCTCTGTGGGGGGAAATACAAATTACTCCTTGTCAGCGCTGTCGTCAGCCTTGTCGCCTTCTGTCTTGTCAGCGTCGTCGGCCTTATCAGCAGCGTCGTCCTTCTTGTCGGCGTTGTCAGCCTTATCAGCAGCGTCGTCCTTCTCGGCATCGTCAGCCTTGTCGGCGTCGTCCTTCTTGTCCTCATCCTGGGCGGCATCGTCTTTCTTGTCGGTGTCGGCAGGAGCGGCGGCATCATCGGCAGGGGCAGCGTCGTCACCGGCAGGAGCGGCAGCGTCGTCACCGGGAGCGGCAGCGGGGGCCTTGCCCTCAGCCATGGGGGCGAAGCGCTCCAGAATGGTGGCTACCTGCGCGCGGGTGGCATTGCCGCGGGGGTCCACAGCGCCCTTGGTGTCGCCCTTGAGCAGCTCGTTCTTCGCAGCCCAGCTCATAGCGGCCTTGGCATAGTCCTGGATGGCGTCAGCGTCGGTGAAGGCGCTCACATCGCCCTCCTCAGCGTCAACGCCCAGGTAGCGGGCCAGCATGGCGGCGATGGCCTGGCGCTGGATGTTGCCGTCGGGATTGAAGGTGGTCTCGGTCACACCGTTGACCACGCCCACGCTGTAGGCCCACACAACGGCGTCCTTGTAGGCGGCGTCAGCGGCCACATCGGTGAAGGGGTTCTCAGCGGTGACTTCGGGGGAACCGGCCAGGCGGTACAGGGCCACAGCCAGCATCTGACGGGTCATGTTCTCATCGGGGCCGAACGTGGTCTCGGTCAGGCCGTCCATCAGCTTCTTCTCGGTGACGAACGCGACAGCGCCGGCAAACCATCTCTCGCCGACGTCGGTATAGGTAACAGCGGCGGCGGGAGCGTCATCCTTCTCATCCTCGCCCTCAGCAGGGGTGGCGTCGTCCTTCTTGTCCTCGCCCTCAGCGGGGGTGGTGTCGTCTTTCTTGTCCTCGCCCTCAGCGGGGGTGGCGTCATCCTTCTTGTCCTCGTCCTTGGCGTCGGCGTCGTCCTTCTTGTCCTCATCCTTGGCGTCGGCGTCATCCTTCTTGTCCTCGCCCTCGGCGGGGGTGGTGTCGTCCTTCTTGTCCTCTTCGGCGGGAGTGGTGGTCTCGGTGGGCGCAGTGGTCTCGCCCTCGCTGTCTTTGCCCTCGTCCGCCGCAAAGGCTGTGGTGGCCGTGCCTAAAGCCAGGGCCGCCGCCAGAGCCAGGGCAAGCAGCTTCTTGGAATTTCTCATTTCGGGGTTCCTCCTCAATTGTTTTTGTTTGTGTTTAGGCGGGAAGAGTACGCCCGGTCGCAGACCGCGCTTCCGGTCCCAGCCTATGTACATTCACGATTATACCGCAAGTTTTCATGTTTGGCTAGTCCATTTTGAATAAAAGATAGAAAAATTTATGGATAGTATCCCCCCCTCTACTGGATATGTCGCCGAAACTGTGCTATACTTTCCCCAGAATTTTGTAATGCAAGGAGGTTTTGGCCATGCGAACATTATTGAGAGGCGGCGCGGTGGTATCCGGCAGCGGTACGCAAAAGCTGGATATCCTGGTAGAAAATGAAACAATATACCAGGTGGGACAGGCTCTTCCCGCCGGGGGCGCGGAGGTGGTGGACTGCGCCGGCCGGCTGCTTTTCCCCGGCTTTATCGACGGCCACACCCATTTCGACCTGGAGGTGGGGGGCACCATCACCGCCGACGACTTTGCCTCCGGCAGCCGGGCGGCGCTGCGGGGCGGGACCACCATGGTGGTGGATTTCGCCGCGCCGGACAAGGGGGACACCCTGGCATACGGCCTGGGGCGCTGGCGGGAGAAGGCGGCGGGCCGGTCGGCCTGCGACTACGGCTTCCACATGACCATCGACGACTGGAACGAGGGCATCTCCCGGGAGCTGGCGGAGATGATGGAGCAGGGCGTCTCCTCCTTTAAAATGTACATGACCTATCCCGCCATGATGCTGCCGGAGGGGGACATGTACCGGGTCCTGCGGCGGCTGCGGGAGCTGGGGGGCATTGCCGGCGTCCACTGCGAGAACAGCGGCCTGATCGACGCGCTGACCGCGCAGGCGAAGGCGGCGGGCCGCATGGCTCCGGCCTCCCATCCCCGGACCCGGCCCGCGCCGCTGGAGGCGGAGGCGGTGGGGCATCTGCTGCGGATGGCCCAGGTGGCGGACGTGCCGGTCATCATCGTCCACCTGTCCGCCAGGGAGTCCCTGGAGGAGGTCCGCGCCGCCCGGCGGCGGGGCCAGACGGTGTATGTGGAGACCTGCCCCCACTACCTGCTGCTGGAGGACAGCGTTTATGACAATCCGGACTTTCTGGAGGCGGCGAAGTACGTCTGCGCGCCGCCCATCCGAAAGAGGGAGGACCGGGAGGCGCTGTGGGAGGCGCTGAAAAACGGCGAGATCCAGACCGTGGCCACGGACCACTGCTCCTTTACCCTGGCCCAGAAGCGGGCGGGCCGGTACGACTTCACCAAAATCCCCGGCGGGCTGCCCGGTGTGGAGCACCGGGGGCTGCTGCTGTACAGCAGCGGCGTGGCAGAGGGGCGCATCAGCGAGGCGGACATGTGCCGTGTGCTCTGCGAGAATCCGGCCAAGCTCTACGGCTGCTGGCCCCGGAAGGGGACGCTGGCTCCGGGCAGCGACGCCGACATTGTGGTCTGGGACCCTGCGGCAGAGGGGGTCATCACCGCCGGGGACCAGGCGCAGCATGTGGACTACACCCCCTACGAGGGGATGCGGACCAGGGGCGGCATTGACCGGGTATACCTGCGGGGGAAGCTGGCGGCAGAGTGCGGACGGGTGTTGGATACCGCCGGCGTCTTCGTGCCGCGGGGGAAATGCATGCTCTGACTGGGGTGGCAATCGGGCTGGCTTGAAAAATTGCGGGATTTATGTTAGGATAAGGGTAAATCAGGGGGATGAAAGCGGGTGGCAGATTTGACTATGACAGAACGGATAGACTGGCAGCACCGGGAGGATTTGCAGCGGCTGAGAGGCTTTCGCCTGCTGGATGATGATTTTCTGACAAAGTGCTTTGAGGGTGATCCCAAGTATATCCAGCTTGTACTGCGGATTGTGCTGGAAATGCCGGATTTGGTGGTTGTGGATGTCCGCACACAGGTGTTTGTAGAAAATCTGCTTCACCGGTCTGTGCGGCTGGATATTCTGGCAACGGACAGCGCCGGTCGAAGGATCAACGTGGAGATTCAGCGTTCCGACAAGGGCGCCGGACGAAAGCGGGCCAGATATAACAGCAGCATGATGGACGCAAATCTCCTGCGGAAGGGCGAGAACTTTGATGAACTGCCGGACACCTATGTTGTGTTTATTACCGAGCATGATGTGATCGGCGATGGGCAGCCGCTTTACAAGGTTGAGCGGTATATTTCCGGCAGCAATAAAAAATTTGAGGATGGCTCGCATATTCTGTATGTGAACGGCGCATACCGGGACGAGACGCCTATCGGAAAGCTGATGCACGATTTTTCCTGCACGGACCCGGAAGATATGCACTATGACGTACTGGCGGAACGGGTGCGATTCTTTAAAGAAAGTAAGGAGGGAATTGCGATCATGTGTAAAGTTATGGAAGATATGAGAAATGAGTCTTTGCGAGAAGGTATGCGAGAAGGCCGGAAAGAAGGCCGGAAAGAGGGCCGGAAAGAGGGCATACGAGAGGAGAAGAAGCTGACCGTACTTCGCATGCTTGAGATCGGGAAGTATGCTTTGGAGGAAGTCGCAAATATTTCCGGGCTTTCCCTTGAGGAGGTAGAAAAGCTCCAGGCCGGGCAGGGCGCGTAGGCGCACTGGCAGCGTGCATAAAGGCAACAGGGAGGACCCGATACGCCGGTCCTCCCTGCTGCCTTTATCATGATGCGGGGGATCCGCTCAGATGGATCCTCCAGTTTTCCAACCCGTAAAAGGTGCTGGTAGACGACGGCGAGATGCCCTCCACCGTCCCCGGATACGTCAGCACGGAGTAATTCTTGAAGCACACCGGCACAATGGGCACGGTGGACTGCAGCTGCGTCAGCAGCTGCCGCAGGGCGGAGGCCCGGTCTGCCGCCGCCAGATACTCCGCCAGCAGCTGGTCCGTGACGGGGTCCGTATACCGGCCGTAGTTCAGCGCGCCGCCGGTACCCACCAGGTCGCTGAGGTCCCAGTCCGCTGTCAGCCGCACCTCGCCGTAATAGAGATCAAAGGAGCCGCCGGCCAGCGCCGCCAGATACTCCTCCCAGGGCAGGGCCTGCACCGTGATATGCCAGTCCAGCATGGTCAGGTTCTCGGCGATATACTGGGCGCTGGTGCGGCGGAACATGTCCTCCTCGTTGACCAGCAGCGTCAGCTCCTTGGTCTCCCCGGTGTTCTGGCCCGCCGCCGTCAGGGCCGTCATGGCGTCGTCCCGGCTGTAGACCCGCTCCAGGTCCTTCGGGTACAAATCTGCCGCCGGCGACACAGGAAACTGGGCGTCCAGCGCCAGTCCCGCCAGCTGAGCCTCCGCCGTGCTCCCGCGGGGAACCCCGCGGCTGAAGGCCGCCCGGACCGCCGGGTCCCCAAAGACCGGAGAGGCTGTGTTGAAGCCGATATACTGCAAAATCGCGGTGGGGCGGCTGGCCGTCTCGCTCTGGCCGGTCACCGCGGCCATGTTGTCCGTGGGGTCGATGGTCAGCAGCTCGATCCGCCGGGAGGAAAACAGGTATCGGGCCGTGTCCCGGTCCTTGGTGTCCTCCAGCCGGATGGTCTGCACCGGCAGAGGCTTCCCCTGCCACCACTCGGCGTTGGCCTGGAGGTAATTGCCCTCCTCGCCGCTGATGAACAGGTAGGGGCCGGTGCCTGTGGGCGCCAGCTGATGCTCTGTGTTGGCCTTGGTGATGGGGATGTCCAGCAGGGTCAGGAAGCCGGAGTTGGGCGCGGCCAGGGTGATGACCACCTGCCCCGCCCGGTTTGCCGCCGCCGACACCATATGCCGCAGCCGGTAGCCGTACCGGTCCGACGCCGCTGCCCGCTGGAGGGTGGACACCACGTCGCGGGCTGTCAGCCGGGCGCCGTCCTGGAACGTCACGCCCTCCCGCAGCGTCAGGGTGCAGACCTTGCCGGTCTCATCCCAGGCGCAGCTGTCGCAGAGTACCGGCTCCGGCTGAAATTTGCCGTTGAGCTGGAACAGGGGCTCATACATCAGCGCCGCCGCGTCCTGCTGTACCCCCTCCCCACAGGTGATGGGATCAAAGGTGGAATCCTTGTAGTAGGCCAGCGTAAAGGCGTCCGGCTTCTCTGGCTCCGCCGGCTCCTCCGGTTTCTCCGTATCCGCCTGGGCTTGGTAGAGGCCCCAGTCCATGGCGTCCTCCGGCTCCTCCTCCGGCTCCTCCGGGGACGCGCAGCCCGTCAGGGCCAGCAGCAGCGCAAGGAGCAGCGCTAGCAGACGTCTACTCATGGACGGCTCCTCCACTCAGGGACGACCCCTCCGGCGCGCAGGCCGATGACCGCCGCCTGCAGCCCCCTGTTCTCCCCCAGCTTCCGGTGGCTCCAGTAGAGATCGGGCCGGCAGGCGGTGCAGAGGGGGTAGATGTCAATAATATCCGCCGGGACCCCCGCCTCCCGCAGCCGCCAGGCGTTGAGCTCCTTCAGGTCCACATGCCACCGGTCCTCCGTCCGGGTCATATATGCCTCCGCGCCGGAGCCGAAGGCCGCCCGCATGGCGTCGGGCACGTCGTCACGGGTCTCAAAGCAGCAGGGGCCGATGCCTGCGCCGATGGCGGCCCGGATATTCCTGGGCTTCGCGCCGAAGAGCCGGGCCATCTCCCCCACGGTTTTGGCGGGCAGGTCCAGGGCCGTGCCCCGCCACCCGGCGTGGACCGCGCCCACGCACTCCGCATCCGGGTCCCAGAGGAGCAGGATGATGCAGTCGGCGGAGAAAACCATCAGATTCAGTCCCGGCGTATTGGTCACCAGCGCGTCGGCGGTGTAGTCCACCGGCAAGGAAAACCCCTTGCCTGCGTCTGGGGCTGTTACATGCCG
The DNA here is from genome assembly GCA_910578505.1 of uncultured Oscillospiraceae bacterium. Classification (GTDB taxonomy): domain Bacteria; phylum Bacillota; class Clostridia; order Oscillospirales; family Oscillospiraceae; genus Pelethomonas. Next base: position 72,430 of record CAJTPV010000007.1, read on the forward strand.
GACGGTGTCCTGGTGGACCTGATGGGACAGCACCAGCCCCTCGGGCTTGATATCCACCGCGGCGCAGAACCGGCGGTAATTCTCCTGCACATGCTCCGGCGTGTCCGGCGGGTCCCCGTGCCGCCGCAGGTTCAGGGAGGCGTAGACGCCCTGGCTGACGCCGCCCAGGCGGGTGGAAAAGCCGTGGTGGATAGCCCCGTGCTCCAGCAGCGTGGAGGTCTGGAAGCGCACGCCGGCTATTGTGTGAAATTGAAAAGACATGAACATAGACTCCTATTCTTAGAAAAGGCCGCCAGAATGATTTCCAGCGGCCTTGGGGGTTATTCCTGATCCTTTGCGTCTGCAATTGTATCCAGCAGGTTGCAAAGCTCCTCTACCGTATAGGTTTCTTTACCGCTGTTTTTCAACAGCCGCCGCAAATCGTACAGTACCGCTTTTTGTGTGTCTTTCCGCTCCTTCTCTGTTCCCACGGTCAGCACCTCCTTTCCTGTAGACGCATTTTTAGATGAAAACTATGCGTCCCGACCGCAGCAGTGCTTATACTTCTTCCCGCTGCCGCAGGGACAGGGGTCATTGCGGCCAATCTTCTGCACCCGGCGGGGCTGCTTCTTCACGGTGCCGTCGCCCCGGCCCTCGGTGATGCCGGTGGCCACCCGCTCCCGCTTGACCTCCTCGTTCTTCTGGATGCGCACGGAGTACAGCCGCCGCACGGTCTCCTCCTGGATGGCGGCGATCATCTCCTCAAACATGTGCAGGCTCTCCTGCTTGTAGGCGTCCACCGGGTTGCTCTGGGCGTAGGCCCGCAGGCGGATGCCCTGGCGGAGGTCCTGCATGGCGTCGATGTGGTCCATCCAGTACTCATCCACCACCCGCAGCATGATCACCCGCTCCAGCTCCCGCATGACAGGGGGCGTGACCTCCTGCTCCTTGGCGGCATAGACCTCCAGGGCCTTGGCGGTGAGCCGCTCCGTCAGGTCCTCCGCCGAGACCTGGGCCGCCTCATCCTCCGTCAGCCTGACGCTGTACTTGGGGAAGAAGGTGCCCTCCAGGGCGGACAGGATGGACTTGTATCCCTCGCCGTCCAGATGCTTCTGTTCGCCGAAGGCGTTCTGCACCGTCATGGAGATAATAGAGGAGATCATGCCGGTGATCACGTCCCGGATGTCCCGACCATCCAGGACCTGCTTGCGCTGGCCGTAGATGATCTCCCGCTGCTTGTTCATCACGTCGTCGTACTCCAGGGTGCTCTTACGGGCCTGGAAGTTCCGGGACTCCACGCTGGTCTGGGCGCTCTCGATGGACTTGGTGAGCATCTTGTTTTCAATGGGCAGGTCCTCCGGCAGGTCCAGCTTCTCCATCAGGCCGTTGATGCGGTCGCCGCCGAAGAGGCGGATCAGATCGTCCTCCAGACTCAGATAGAACCGGGTCTCGCCGGGATCGCCCTGCCGCCCGGCGCGGCCCCGGAGCTGGTTGTCGATGCGCCGGGAGTCGTGGCGCTCGGTGCCGATGATGAAGAGGCCCCCGGCCTCCCGGACCTTCTGCGCCTCGCCCTCGATCTCCTCCTTGTGCTTCTGGTAGCTGTCCGCGTAGCGCTGCCGGGCGCTGAGGATCTCCTCGTCGCTGGTCTCGGCGTAGCCGGTGGCCTCGGCGATGAGCTCGTCGGTCAGGCCGGACTTGCGCAGGTCGTTCTTGGCCAAAAACTCCGCGTTGCCGCCCAGCATGATGTCCGTGCCGCGGCCAGCCATGTTGGTGGCCACCGTCACGGCCCCCAGCTTGCCGGCCTGGGCCACGATCTCCGCCTCGCGCTCGTGGTTCTTGGCGTTGAGCACATTGTGCTTGATGCCCTCCCGGCTGAGCAGCTTGCTCAGATGCTCGTTCTTGTCGATGGACACCGTGCCCACCAGCACCGGCTGGCCCTTGGCGTGGCAGTCCTTGATCTGCTCGATGACCGCCTTGTACTTGGCGCTCTCCGTCTTGTACACCACGTCGTTGTCGTCCTGGCGGGCCAGGGGACGGTTGGTGGGGATCTCGATGATGTCCAGCTTGTAGATGGTGCCGAACTCCTCCTCCTCCGTCAGGGCGGTACCGGTCATGCCGGAGAGCTTGTTGTACAGGCGGAAGTAGTTCTGGAAGGTGATGGTGGCCAGGGTCTTGCTCTCCCGCTCCACCTTCACCCGCTCCTTGGCCTCGATGGCCTGGTGGAGGCCCTCGCTGTAGCGGCGGCCAAACATGAGGCGGCCCGTGAACTCATCGACAATGATGATCTGGCCGTCCTTGATGACGTAGTCGATGTCCTTTTTCATCACGCCGTGGGCCTTGATGGCCTGGTTGATGTGGTGGTTGAGGGTGGAATTTTCCGGGTCGGACAGGTTCTCCACGTGGAAATACTCCTCCGCCTTCTTCACGCCCTTGGAGGTGAGGGTGGCGGTGCGGGCCTTCTCGTCCACGATGTAGTCCTCCACGCTGTCCTCGTCCTCCTCCGCCTTCTCGTCGGTCTCGGCGATGACGGTCTTCTTCAGGGAGCGGACGAACATCTCCGCCATGTCGTACATCTGGGTGGATTTCTCCCCCATGCCGGAGATAATCAGGGGGGTGCGGGCCTCGTCGATGAGGATGGAGTCCACCTCGTCCACGATGGCGAAGTGGTGGCCCCGCTGGACCAGCTCGCCGCCGTAGAGGGCCATGTTGTCCCGCAGGTAGTCAAAGCCCATCTCGTTGTTGGTGCCGTAGGTGATGTCGGCGGCGTAGGCCTGCTGGCGCTGGGCCTTGTCCAGGCCGTGGATGATGAGGCCCACGCTCAGGCCCAGGAAGCGGTAGACCTTGCCCATCCACTCGCTGTCGCGCTTGGCCAGGTAGTCGTTGACCGTGACGATGTGGACGCCCTCTCCGCTCAGGGCGTTGAGGTAGGCGGGGAGGGTGGCCACCAGGGTCTTGCCCTCACCGGTCTTCATTTCAGCGATGCGCCCCTGATGGAGGACCACGCCGCCCACCAGCTGCACCCGGTAGGGCCGCAGGCCCAGCACCCGGACGGAGGCCTCCCGCACGGCGGCGAAGGCCTCGGGGAGGATGTCGTCCAAGGTTTCGCCATTGGCCAGGCGCTCCTTGAAGCGGGGCGTCTTGGCGGCGAGCTCGGCGTCGGACAGGGCCTGATACTCCGGCTCCAGGGCCTCGATCTTATCAACAATGGGGTAGATCTGCTTCAATTCCCGGTCGCTGTAGGTGCCGAACAGTTTGGTTAAAAAACTCATTATAATAAAGCTCCTCTTTCGTGAGAGTGAAATGCACACACAAATACATGCTACAGTATAACACATCTCCCGGCGGTAAACAAGAGAAAATTGAAGCGGTTTCAGGGGAAAAACGATTTTCTGCCTTAGAACATCGCCGCGGTATTGGACCGCACCCACCAGTTGGGCGGGCCGTTGGAGGCCAGGGAGACCTGCATGGGCTGGCCGAAATCGACCTGCAGCTCGCCGTTCTCCCACCGGTAGATGTCCGCCGTGTAGAACAGCGTCACCTCCCCCTCCGCCGCCAGAATGCCGTCCGTGAAGTCGTAATTGCACCAGTTGGTGTCGCCGTGGAGCATATAATAGGCGTCATATTCCGGGAGGTAGAGCGGCAATGGACCGGATGCCGCCCGCTCCAGCCAGGCCCTGTCGTACCGCGCACCCACATAGGTCGAATTCAGGCGATCCAGAATATCATCGGCAGTCACCCTGGTACAGTCCACCTCCGGCGTTTCGCCGCCAATCAGCTCCGCCAAGGCGTCCAGCTCAGCCTGGTCCGTCACCGGCTCCCCGGCGTCGTAGAACAGGATCTCCAGATACGGCACCAGCCCGTCCGGATCGCCGCTGTACTCGAACCGCAGCAGGCCGTTGCGGAACCCGTCGCCATTGAAGTAGTCTGCGAACGCCGCCAGCTCCGACTCCGTCAGGTGTTCTCCGACAAACATCCTGACAGCATCAAGGGCGTTGCGCTGTCCGGCGGACAAGTCCCCCGCCTCCAGCGCCGCCAGCTTATCCCGGAACACGTTCTCCGCGTCCGCATTGTACGATTCCCCGTATACCAGCAGCCTGGCGATCTCATACATCTCCAGCATATCCCGTTTGGAAAGCTCGGTGAGGAACGTCTCCCCGTCTCGATCGAACGCATTCGCCAGCACGGACGCCGCCAGCTCCGAATCGGCCCCGTCGGTTTTCAGGGATTCATCGAACAGCGCCTGATAATCATCGGACCAGCTGTAAAAGAATCCCCGATACGGCTGGTCCACGTGTCCTTCGGAGGACCGTTTTTCCCAGCTGATTCCCACCACCTGCCAGAAGTTGACGGATTTGGACACACCGTCCACCGACTGCGTCGCGTTGAGATGGGCCAGCAGCATCTTTCCGGCGCAGCCGGCGGCGGAAAAGCTGAGCAGCCGGGCCTCGTCGTGGGCGTGTTCCCCCGAAAAGGTACAGACCGTGGACAGGGAAAACCCCTCCTGGGACGGGTCCTCCTCCTGGTCAACCAGATAGGACAGGGCCACGTCCTCCCAATCCTGGGTCCAGGTCTCGTGGCCGTTCAGCAGCGACGGGAGGAACGCGGGGGAGTTATTCGGCCAGCCCTGGGTGATGCGGGGCAGCTCCATGCCGAGGAGCGTGTGGCAGCAGACGTACTCCTCCCAGGTGTAGCAGTCCAGCCACTCCACGCTGGAATAGGCGATCTCCTCCAGACGGGGCTCCGTCTCGCCGTTGGAAGTCGAGAAGATAAGGTGGGGCGTTCCCATGCTGTCGATTCCGGACAGCCAGCCGTCCCCGTCCAGCTCCTCAAAATACTTCTCCCCCGGACTGTTGGGTTCGACCTTTGTCCAGCCGTCCGCGGCCGGCATTTCCTTGACCGGGTACTCCTCCGGATGCTCCAGCTTCAGGGCGTAGTCCAGCTGCCAGACCTGGAACTCCCTGTCGGAGAAGTCCCAGCGGAAGGAATCCACGAGGGTAAGCTCGCTCCGCTGATCGATGACGCCTACGCCGTCTTCCTTCAGCCGGGCGATCTGTCCGTCGATGTGCGCCTGCGCGGCATCCTGCACAGGTTTTCCCTCATCCCGGACAGTCTCCGTCTGCCGCAGCCCGAAGGCGCAGGCGGACGCCGCCGTCACCACCAGCGTCAGCACTAGGGCCAGCAGGCCCCATCTCCGGCGCTGTTTGCCCAGGATATTGCGAAAACGTTCCATCATAACCTTTTTTCCTCCGTAAAAATGGGTGGACAAGGCTGTGCCCGGTCCCTTCTGGCGGCGCACGGCCCCCAGCAGCGTCTCGCTGTACGCCCGCCGGGTATCCTGGTCCGCGCCGAAAACCACCTCGTCGTCGCACGTCAGCTCCAGATCTGCGCTGGCCTCCTTCACCAGCAGATACAGCAGCGGGTTGAACCAGTGCAGGGCGTTGGCCGACAGCAGCGCCAGCTTATACCACAGGTCCCGCCGCCGGTAGTGGGTCAGCTCGTGGCGCAGGATGAAGGACAGCGCCTGCCCGCTCCAATCCTCCCCCGGCAGGTACAGGCAGGGCCGCAGCAATCCCATCAGCATGGGCGACCCCACCGCGCTGCTGATTCGCAGGGGCGGCGCTTTTTTCAGCCCCATGTCCTCCCGGACGGAGGCGTAAATCCGCGTGGTTTCTTCCTTCGGGCTCCGGCTCCACCGCTTGGCCTTGTGCCGGAACAGCCACGTTCCCGCCAAGATGTACAGCGCGAATACCCCCGCGCCGCCCAGCCATACCGTCGGCAAAAGCTCCGCCAGGGGCCAGGTCCTCCGAACTTCCGGCACAGTCCCCGCTTCCGGCGCAGCGTCTGCGGGCCGCAGGGCAACGGATGGCCTCTCCCCCTGGATGACCTGCACCTCCATCTCCGGCACGTCGATGACCACCGGCGCGGGGACGGCGGGGACGCGCAGCAGATTTTCCCACTGCACCGGGGCCAGCAGGGCCAGCGCCGCCAGCGTCAGCCACGCCCAGTACCGCCACCGTGCGCTGTACCGCTTTTCGAATGCGGGGCGCAGCAAGCGTAAAACCAGCGCCAGCGCCCCCACGATGACGCTCCATTTCAGCGTATCCAGAAAAATTTCCATGTCATTTCCCCTCCGATTTTATGCAAAGGCCTCCGGACGGCCCAGGGAATTGGGGTCGTCCACTTCAAATCTGGATAAATCCTCGCCGCCGGAGATGTCCTCCGGGATATTGGCGATGTTGCAGGCGGCGCGGTAGCCGTCATCCATCACCATAACAAAATTATAGAATGTCTGGTGCTCCTTATTGCGCACGGATTCAATGCAGAAAGCGAACAGGCGGTCATTGACCTTCTCGCCGGATAGAATTTCATAGGTTGAAAAAATCCCGCTTGGGGGGATGTTGTCATATTTCAGATCGCTTTCCCAATCATTATTGAACCACTCCAGGGCAATCACGTTGTCCGCGTCACCGGCGGCCTCGTAATCCAGGAATTGCCGCATAAATGTTTCTGCGTTCTGCATCTCCGTCTCATCGTCCCACAGGATACCAGCGACCTGCCAAAAGTGCAGTCTTGTCATCTGTGCCGGCACGGAATGGGCCACATGGGTCAGCAGCATGGAGCCGGTGCGGTCGGAGGCCGTCCGAAAAGTGACCAAACGGCCCTCGTCATGGCTGAATTCCTCGTGGAAGGTCCAGACATGCAGCGTGGACAGCCCCTCTGTCGATGGGTCCTCCCCCTGCGCTGCCAGGTACGACAGGGCCACGTCCTCCCAATCCAGCGCCCAGGTCTCGTGGCCGTCCAGCATCGACTGCACAAACTCCGTAGACAGCTCCGGCCAGCCATTGAGGACCGGCTTCAGGTTCATGCCAAAGAGCGTGTGACAGCAGACATATTCCTCCCAGGGATAGCCCTCCTCCCACGCTGGGTAGGAATAGGCGATTTCCATTAGCTTTATTTCAGGCTCCTCATACCCGCGGTACACGGAGTAGATGAAGCAAGGGTCTCCCAGACCGCCCTCGATTCTGGACAGCCAGCCGTCCGCGTCCACCTCCTGCAGGTCCGCAGGAAGATACTCCTTCGGGTGTTCCAGCTTCAGGGCATAGTCCAGCTCCCACACCTGCATTTCGCTGTCATAGAAATCCCAGGAAAAGGATTCTGCCATAGTCAATTCGCTTCGCTGGTCGATGACGCCCACGCCGTCTTCCGCCAGCCGGGCGATCTGTCCATCGATGTACGCCTGCACTTCATCCCGCACGGGTTCCGCCTGCTCTGCGGGCAGCTCCGGCTTCACCTGCCCTGCCAGTGCCTCCGGCTCCGCCTGCCGCAGTCCGAAGGCGCAGGCGGACGCCGCCGTGACCACCAGCGTCAGGGCCAGGGCCAACAGACCCCATCTCCGGCGCTGTTTGCCCAGGATATTGCGAAAACGTTCCATCATGACCTTTTTTCCTCCGTAAAAGTGGGTGGACAGGGATGCGCCCAGCCCCCTGTGGCGGCGCACGGCCCCCAGCAGCGTCTCGCTGTAGGCCCGCCGGGTCTCCTGATCCGCGCCGGATACCACCTCATCGTCGCATGTCAGCTCCAGATCCGCGCTGGCCTCCTTCACCAGCAGATACAGCAGCGGGTTGAACCAGTGCAGGGCGTTGGCCGACAACAGCGCCAGCTTATACCACAGGTCCCGCCGCCGGTAGTGGGTCAGCTCGTGGCGCAGGATGAAGGACAGCGCCTGCCCGCTCCAATCCTCCCCCGGCAGGTACAGGCAGGGCCGCAGCAGCCCCATCAGCATGGGCGAGCCAACCGCGCTGCTGATTCGTAGGGGCGGCGCTTTTTTCAGCCCCATGTCCTCTCGGACGGCGGCGTAAATCCGCGCGGTTTCCTCCTTCGGGCTCCGGCTCCACCGTCTGGCCTTGTGCCGGAACAGCCATGTCCCCGCCAGCGTGTACAGCGCAAACAGGCCCGCCCCGGCCAGCCATACCGCCGGTAAAAGCTCCGCCAGGGGCCAGGTCTGCCGGGGCGCAGTCCCCACCGGCGGCTGGGCGTAGGCGGGCCGCAGGGCAACGGACGGCCTCTCCCCCCGGATGACCTGCACCTCCATCTCCGGCACGTCGATGACCACCGGCGCGGGGACGGCGGGGACGGGCAGCAGATTTTCCCACTGCACCGGGGCCAGCAGGGCCAGCGCCGCCAGCGTCAGCCACGCCCAGTACCGCCAGCGGACGCTGTAGCGCTTCTCAAAGGCGGGCCGCAGCAGCCCCAGCACCAGCGCCAATACGCCCACGATGATGCTCCATTTCAAAGTATCCAGAAAAATTCCCACGTCATTTCCCCTCCAGATCGTCCAGATATTGCCGCAGCTCCTCCAGGTCCTTCTTCCCGATGGCCCGCCCGTCGTAGAGGGAGGCCACCATGCCGGTAAAGCTGCTGCCGTAGAGCCGGTCGATGACGCTGCGCCCCTCGGCGGCTTTGTACGCCTGCTCCGGGACGAGGCTCCTGTACCAGTTGCTCCGCCCCTGCTTCTCGCAGGCAAGGAACCCCTTGTCGACCAGCCGGTTCAGCGCCGTGATCACCGCCGGCAGGGCCCAGCCCCGGCTCTCCTTCAGCTGCTGGTGGACGTAGGTGGACTGCACCGGGCCGTCCGCGGCCCAGATGGCCAGCATAATTTCCAGCTCCGCATCTCCTAACCGCTTCATACCGCTCCCCCTATTCCTATGATATACAATCGTATAACTTGTCTTTATTATACACCTGTATAACAAAAAGGCAAGTTACAAATCAGTGACAAATAATCCGCCCACCGGTCCGGTGGGCGGATTGGAAGATTTTATGCTGTTTTTATCCCTTTACTTCCAGAATAGGCGTACCGCTTTGGATTTTACCCTGCGCCAGGGGGGTAACACTCTGATAGTCGTCGGTGTTGCAGATAATCATGGGCGTGGTGCAGAGATACCCGGCGGCTTTCACCGCGTCGATGTCGAAGGACAGCAGCAGGTCGCCCTTCTTCACCTTGTCGCCCACCTGCACATGGGCCTCAAAGTGCTTTCCGCCCAGCTCCACGGTGTTGATGCCGATATGGAGCAGCACCTCCACCCCGTCGCCGGTGACAAGGCCGATGGCGTGGTGGGTGTCGAACAGGTTATCCACCACCGCGTCGGCGGGGGCGAAGAGCTTGCCCTCGGCGGGCTCGATAGCCACGCCCTCGCCCAGCACGCAGGTGGCGAAGGCCTCGTCCTGGACCTCGGCCATAGGCACCACAGTACCGTTCATATGAGCGGCCATGACCGCGTCCTGCTTCCGGGCGGCGGGGGCGGCTTTCGGCGCGGGCACCGCGGGGGCGGGAGCGGGGGCCGCGTCCAGATGGTCGGACTCCGGGGACTCCATGAAGTCCACCAGATTGGACTTGATCACCGCCACCTGTGGTCCATAGACCACCTGTACGCCGTTGCCCTTGTGGATGACGCCGGACGCGCCGGACTGCTTGAGCAGGGCGTCCTGCACCTTCCCCGCGTCAACGACGGTGACGCGCAGCCGGGTGGCGCAGCAGTCCACGTCGGACAGGTTGGCCTTGCCGCCCAGGCCCTGGAGAATCATGGCGGACACCGGGTCGGACACGCCGCCGCCGGCAGACGCGCCGTCCGGGCCCACGCCGGTCTTGGCCTTGTAGTCGGAGCGGGTGAAGAGCTTGGTCTCCTCCCCCTCGTCCTCCCGGCCGGGGGTCTTCAGGTTCATCTTGGTGATCATAAAGTAGAAGGTGAAATAGTAGAGCACAAAGTACACCGCGCCCACAACGACCACCCAGATCCAGTGGGTCTTGGCGTTGCCCTGGAGCACGCCGAACAGCGTCAGGTCGATGAGGCCGCCGGAGAAGGTCATGCCCACGCCTACCTTGAAGATGTGCATCAGCATGAAGGACAGTCCCGCATATACGCAGTGGACCGCGTACATCAGGGGGGCCACAAAGATAAAGGTGAACTCCAGAGGTTCCGTCACGCCGGTGAGCATGGCGGTGAGGGCGGCGGAGATCAGCAGGCCGCCGGCCACCTTTTTCTTCTCAGGCTTGGCGGTGCGGTACATGGCCAGGGCAGCGCCGGGCAGGCCGAAGATCATGAAGGGGAACTTGCCGGCCATAAACCGGGTGGCCTCCACAGAGAATACCTCCGTGGACTTGGACGCCAGCTCCGCGAAGAAGATGTTCTGCGCGCCCTGGATGGTCACGCCGTCCACAACGGCGGTGCCGCCCACGGCGGTCTGCCAGAAGGGCATATAGAACACGTGGTGCAGGCCGAAGGGGATCAGCGCCCGCTCCAGGATGCCGTAGATCCAGGTGCCCGCGTAGCCGGACCGGATGACCAGGTTGCCCAGGGCCGCGATGCCGGTCTGGATGATGGGCCAGACAAAGAACATGGCGATGCCCACCACTACGAAGACGGCGGTGGAGATGATGGGCACGAACCGGGTGCCGCCGAAGAAGGAGAGCACCTGGGGAAGCTGGATCTTATAGAACCGGTTGTGCAGCGCCGCCACGCCCAGTCCCACGATGATGCCGCCGAACACGCCCATCTGCAAGGTGGTGATGCCCAGGGTGGAGGTGGTGGAGTTGGCCGCCATGGCCTCCACGCCGCCTCGGGCGTTAATCATGGCGGAAATGGCGGTGTTCATCACCAGATAGGCGATGGCGCCGGACAGCGCCGCCACCTCTTTTTCCTTTTTCGCCATGCCGATGGCCACGCCCATGGCGAACAGCAGGGCCAGGTTGTTGAACACAGCGCTGCCGCACTGGTTCATGATGTCCAGAATCGTATACAGAATACCGCCCTGGTAGATCACGCCGGTCAGGCCGTAGGCCTCCAGCGTGGTCTGGTTGGTGAAGGAGCTGCCGATGCCCAGCAGCAATCCCGCCACCGGCAGCAGTGCGATGGGCAGCATAAACGAGCGGCCCACCCGCTGGAGAACGCCGAAGATCTTGTCTTTCATAACATACCTCCTGAAAGAATTTGGAATCTATGTCCGGCCATAGTTTGACCGGAATATAAAAAACCCATACCATGCCCGCAGGACGTCACTTGCGTGCGCGGCGCGGGTTCAGTTCTCCTGCCGCTTGCCCAGGTTGATGCGCTTGAGGTGGATGGTCAGATAGATCAGCTCCTCGCCGCTGACCTCTCTGTGGTAGGCGTTGCGGATGTACTCGCCGATGCACTGGGCGCACTTATAGTGCTGCGCGCAGCTGCGGATGATCATCTCCTGAAAATCCGCGTCATAGGCGTCCGCCTGACCGGGGGAGGTCTGGAACAGCCGCTGGGCGAAGTAGCGCAGATGCACCACGAAGCGGTTGAAATCCAGGGATTCCCGGTCAAAAGACTTCTGATAGAAGTACTCCACCACCTCCAGCGTCCCCTCGATGAGCCGGGTGATCTCGTACATCACGCTCATGCTGGTGTTCAGCTCGGCGTTGACGATATGCAGCGCGATAAACGCCGCCTCGCTGGGGTTCAGCTCCACCTGGGCCGCCTCCTGGATGGCCCGCAGGCAGTGCTGGCCCAGGTGGTACTCCGTGGGGTAGTAGCTCATGATCGACCCCTCCAGGGGGTTGGCGAACTCGATCCCCTCCTGCTTGCGCTTCAGGGCGAAGCTGATGTGGTCGGCCAGCGTGATGAGGAGGGATTCATTGAGGGGCGTGGTGATCTGTGTTTTGATGTATTCGATCAGGCTCTGGGTCAGCTCCAGGTGCTCTATGGGGATCTGCCCGCACAGCTCCCGCAGCTTCCGCTGCCCGGCCTTCCCCTCCATGCGGTAGGTCTTTTCAAACAGCACCGGGTCGATGCGCTCCCCGATCTTGCGCTTGAAGCCGATGCCCTTGCCGGTGACGATCATCTCCCCGCCCTTCTCGTCCACCACGCAGAGAAGATTGTTATTGATGACTTTTTTGATACGCACAACGCACATCCGCTGTCCCCCTGTCAAAAAAATAGAACCAACCCCGTCCTATACGCTCCCCGCGGCTCCGGCGGAGAAATCAGACAGAGTTGGTCAAGCCCAGCGAACCGGTAACATTCCAACATTTTACGAAAGGATTATAAACGCTGACACGGCGGGAAGTCAAGTGAAGATTGGCGGGCAGCGGCAATTTCTACGGATGCTACAATTTCCACAAAATCTTTTTGGCAATTGCGCCTAATTGTCGGGGATATGGATAGAATGTGGGAATTTATGGCATCTCCGCTGCTGTTTCCTGCGGGAAATCCGCCGGGAGAAATGCTGATGGTCCCCTGCGCCGAAAATTTCCTATTGCCGAATGGGACAAGATGTGCTAGAATACAGTCAGCGGCCAGGTCCTATGTCGGGGGAGCTGGCTCAGCGGGACCTTGCGAAGCGCTTACTAGCCGGAGCGATTCGTACGGCCCCGCTTAAAATTTGTCTGCGGGCTTTTTCCCGGAGCTGCACCGCGCTGTCCGCGCAAATAGAAATTCCTCCCGTCGAAATAGCAAATTGTTGGTTGAAATTTTTGGCAGTTTCCTGTATAATGGGCGTGTAACGTCCAATGGAAAAAATTGTGCACGTAAAGAAGGAGGAGTCTTTTATGATGAAAAAGAAACTACTGGCCATGCTGCTGGCCCTGGCGATGGTGCTGGCCCTGGCAGCCTGCGGCGGGAGCGGAAACAACGGCGCCGGCAATGCCGGCGGCGGCAGCGATCAGCCCTCCGGCGGCGACGCCCAGCAGCCGGCCGACAGCGGCGGCGATGCCGGCGAGGAGCGCAAGAGCGTGAAAGTGGGCCTCATCTGCATCGGCGACGAGAACGACCAGGGCTATACCTACAACTTCATCCGCGGCAAGGACGCCGCCACCGAGGCCCTGGCGGCCAAGGGCATTGACGTGGAGTGGGTCACCAAGTGGAATATCGGCGAGGACTCCTCCTGCGAGGACGCCAATATCGAGCTTGCCGAGGAGGGCTGCCAGCTCATTATCAACAACTCCTTTGGCTTTGAGGACTTCATGCTCCACGTGGCCAAGGACTATGAGGACATTGAGTTCATCTCCTGCACCAACCAGGGCTCCTGGAACGACGGCCTGGACAACACCCACAACGCCTTCGCCAACATCTACGAGGGCCGCTATCTGGCCGGTGTGGTGGCCGGCATGAAGCTCCAGGAGATGATCGACGCCGGCACCATCACCGCCGACCAGGCGGTCATTGGCTACGTGGGCGCCTTCTCCTTCGCGGAGGTCATCTCCGGCTTCACGTCCTACTTCCTGGGCGCCCGGAGCGTGTGCCCCAGCGTGACCATGAAGGTCCAGTTCGTGGGCTCCTGGTCCGACGCCACCGAGGAGGCCAACGCCGCCTCCGCCCTGGCGGACATGGGCTGCGTGATGATCTCCCAGCACTCCGACAACACCACCCCCGCCACCACCGCCCAGAGCAAGGGCGCGTTCCACACCGGCTACAACAACGACATGATCGGCGTCGCCCCGGAGGCGTCCCTCATCGGCACCCGCATCGACTGGTCCGTGTACTTTGAGTATGTCATCGAGGCCGTGGCCAACGGCCAGAGCTTTGACCAGGACTGGTGCCACGGCATGGACGAGGGCGCTGTGGTGATGACGGAGCTGAACGAGGCCATCGCCGCCCCCGGCACCAAGGAGAAGCTGGCGGAGGTGGAGGAGCAGATCCGCTCCGGCAAGCTGCAGGTCTTTGACACCAGCACCTTCACCATTGACGGCCAGGAGCTGACCACCGCTATGGCCCTGGATACGGACGGCGACTTCACCCCCGACTCCGAGGAGGCTGTCTTTGACGGCGCGTTCCACGAGTCCTACTTCCAGTCCGCGCCCTACTTTGCCCTGCAGATCGACGGCATTGAGTGGCTGAACTCTGCATTCTGATTGGCTTACCTGCGTGCGGGGGCTGTCTCGCTGATGAGACAGCCCCCTGCGCTTTATCCCGGCAGTCCCTTCCACCCGTGCGCTCCCGATATAGAAAGGATGACAGCCTTGGAAACTGTTTGCGCCATTGAATTGAAGGGGATCACCAAGCGGTTCGGCGAGGTGGTGGCCAACGACGGCATCGACCTTACCCTGAACCGGGGGGAGATCCTCTCCCTGCTGGGGGAAAACGGCAGCGGCAAGACCACCCTCATGAACATGCTCTCCGGCATCTACTTCCCGGACGAGGGGGAGATCCTGGTCAGCGGAGAGCCCGTGTCCATCCGCTCCCCCAAGGACGCCTTTGCCAACGGCATCGGCATGATCCACCAGCACTACAAATTGGTGGATGTGTTCACCGCCGCCGAAAACATCGCCCTGGGCCTGGAGGAAAGGGGCCGGCTGGACATCAGGGCGGTGAACGAGAAGGTCAGCGCCATCTGCCAGCGCTACGGCTTTGACATCGACCCCACCCAGAAGATCTACAATATGTCCGTGTCCCAGAAGCAGACAGTGGAGATCGTGAAGGTCCTCTACCGGGGGGCGGACATCCTCATTCTGGACGAGCCCACCGCCGTCCTCACCCCCCAGGAGACGGACCGCCTCTTCGACGTGCTGCGCAACATGCGCGCCGACGGCAAGGCCATCGTCATCATCACCCACAAGCTCCACGAGGTGATGGCCCTGTCCGACAAGGTGGCCGTGCTCCGCAAGGGCAAGTACATCGGCGCCGTCCGAACCAGCCAGACCAATCCCCAGGCCCTGACGGACATGATGGTGGGCCGCAGCGTGACGCTGAACATCGACCGGCCCCGGTACGAAACCCCCGTCCGGCGGCTGGAGCTGAAGGGGGTCACGTGCCTGGACGGGGAGGGGGTCAAGCGGCTGGACAACGTGTCCTTCACCGCCCTGGGCGGCGAGATCCTGGGCATTGCCGGCATCGCCGGCTCCGGCCAGAGGGAGCTGCTGGAGGCAGTCTCCGGCCTCTATCCTGTGAAGGAGGGGTCCATTACATACGCGCCCCCGGACGGCGGGGACATGGAGCTGGTGGGCAGGACGCCCATGGAAATTCGCCGCTCCGGCGTGGTGATGGCCTTTGTCCCTGAGGACCGGCTGGGCATGGGCCTGGTGGGGTCCATGGGCATGACCGGCAACATGATGCTGCGCTCCTGGCGGAAGGGCAAAAGCGCCTTCGTCAACCGCAAAGACCCCAACGAGCTGGCGCTGAAGGTCTGGAAGGACCTGGAGGTGGTGGTCCCCAGCACCGAGTTCCCCGTCCGGCGGCTGAGCGGCGGCAACGTGCAGAAGGTGCTGGTGGGCCGGGAAATCGCCACCGCGCCGTCGGTGCTGATGTGCGCCTACGCGGTGCGGGGGCTGGACATCAACACCTCCTACACCATTTACAACCTGCTGACGGAGCAGAAGATGAAGGGCGCGGCGGTGATCTACGTGGGCGAGGACCTGGACGTGCTGCTGGAGCTGTGCGACCGGATACTGGTGCTGTGCGGCGGCCAGGTCAGCGGCGTGGTGGACGCCCGCACCGCCACCAAGGACCAGATCGGCCTGCTGATGACCCGTCTGGGCGGAAAGGAGGGCGCGTGACATGAAGGAGAAGAAGACGCCGCTGGTCCGCCTGGCCAAGCGGGACGGCATGGAGGCATGGAAGGTCTGGTGCATCCGGGCCTGCTCCGTGGTTCTGGCGCTGCTGCTGGGGGCGCTGCTCATCGCGGTCACCGGCTCCAACCCACTGACCGCCTATGGCACCATACTTTCCGGCGCTTTGGGGAAAAAGACCGCCATCCGGCAGACGGTGAAGATCGCGGTGCCCCTGCTGGGCTGCGCGCTGGCCATCGCCCCCTGCTTCAAGATGCGCTTCTGGAACATCGGCGCGGAGGGGCAGATCACCGCCGGGGCCATTGCGGCCTCCTACTTCGCCCTGTTCTGGGCGGGGCGGCTGCCAGGGCCGGTGCTGCTGCCCGTCATGGGTCTGGCCGGCGCGATTGCCGGCGGCATCTGGGCCTTGATCCCCGCCTTTTTCAAGGCAAAATGGAACACCAACGAGACGCTCTTCACCCTGATGATGAACTACATCGTCATCGGCCTGGTGCGCTGGCTCCAGGGCGGCCCCTGGGAGGGCCGGCCCGGCTCCCAGATTATCCCCCAGTTCGACCCGTCGGCCTGCCTGCCCCGGGTGCTGGGCGTACACTGCGGGTGGATCATCGTGCTGGTGCTGGTGGTGTTCATGCACGTGTACATGCGCTATACCAAGCACGGCTATGAGATCGCGGTCATCGGCGACTCGGTGAACACCGCCCGGTACGCGGGCATGAACGTGGGCCATATCATGATGCGGACCTTGTTCCTGTCCGGGGCCATCAGCGGCCTGGTGGGGTACATCATCGCCTCCGGGGCCAACAACACCCTCTACGACGGCGTGGCCGGCGGGGTGGGCTTTACGTCCATCACCGTGGCGTGGCTGAGCCAGCTCAACGCCTTTGCCATGGTGGGGATCTCTCTGCTGCTGGCGGTGCTGTCCAAGGGCGCGGAGACGCTGCAGACCCGCATGAGCATCCCCGCCTCCCTGTCCGACATCATCACCGGCATATTGCTGTTCTGCATGCTGGGCTGCGAGTTTTTCATCAACTACCGCCTCATCTTCCGGGGCAAGAGCCATAAGGAGGGGGTAAGATCATGAATTTCATCACACTCTTTATCGCCCTGATCATTGCGGCCATCACCTACGGCACGCCGCTGCTGTTCGGCACCCTGGGGGAGATCCTGACGGAGAAATCCGGGAATCTGAACCTGGGCGTGGAGGGCATCATGTTCATGGGCGGCGCGGTGGGGCTGGGGGGCGTGTTCTACTACGAGAAGGCCGCGTCCTCCCCCAACGGCGTGCTGGCAGTTGTCATCGGCCTGGTGTGCGCGTTTATCGCGGGGGCTGTCGCGTCGCTGATCTTCAGCTTTCTCACCACTACCCTCCGGGCCAACCAGAACGTCACCGGCCTGGCGCTGTCCATTTTCGGCACCGGCATCGGACAGTTCATCGGCGAGTACATGCGGGTCCGGGAGGGGGGCTATATCGCCATCGGCAATATGCTGAAGGGGTATTTCCAGAACTCGCCGTTTCCGGCGTTCCTGCAGAAGATTCCGTTTATTGGCGGCATCCTCTTCGGCAACAGCATCTTCTTCTATCTGGCGCTGGTGCTGGCGGGGGTGATGTACTGGTACCTGAACCGGACCCGGTCCGGCCTGTACCTGCGCTCGGTGGGGGAGTCCCCGGCCACCGCGGACGCGGCGGGCATCAATGTGACCCGGTATCAGTATCTGGCCACCGTCATCGGCGGCGGGGTGTCGGCCATCGGCGGCATGGTGTATATCACGACGATTGCCGGGTGCGTGTGGAACCACGAGGGATTAAGCGGCGTGGGCTGGCTGGCGGTGGCGCTGGTGATCTTCTGCATGTGGCGGCCTCTGTCCGCCATCTGGGGGTCGATTTTGTTCGGCGCGCTGATGATCCTGTATCTGCGGCTGGTGATCCCCTTTGTGCCGACGCAGCTGTATAAGATACTGCCCTATGTGGTGACGGTCATTGTGCTGATTGTGTCCAGCATGCGCAACAATAAGGAAAAACAGCCCCCGGCAAATCTGGGGCTGTCGTACTTCCGGGAGGACCGGTAGGAGCGTTCGAAAGCAGGAGAGGGGAGTTGACCCCTCTCCTGCTTTCGGTTGACGGGGGATTCACACAGTATTGCACGCATTATCGCACGAGTGTAATAAAATAATTGACAATATTGCACGCGTGTGATAATGTGTGAATAAAGGAGGTGTGCATATGGACCGATTGATTCCGAAGGAGGAATCTCTGACAATAGAGTTCAAAAGCGATCGGAAGAAGTTGTCGGATGATGTATTGATTGACACGGTTGTCGCATTTGCCAATACGGAGGGAGGCGACCTCTATTTGGGGGTGGAGGACGACGGGGAGGTTACCGGGCGGCACGAATCCCACAGAGACTTCTCGCGTTTGGCCGCCTTTATCGCCAACAAAACGATCCCGCCTATCGCCGTCAGGGTGGAAGAGATCGCGGACATATGCCCGGTCATCAAAATCCAGGTGCCGAAAAGCAGAAGCATCGTGGCATCCTCCGCGGGCAAGATCCAGCGTCGGCAGATCAAAATGGATGGAACGCCGGAAAATGTGGCAATGTATCCCTATGAAATCAGTACGCGGCTGAGTGAATTGTCCCTGCTGGACTATTCCGCACAGCCTGTGCCCAACGCGCGGTATGAGGATTTGGACCCTCTGGAGCGGGAACGGCTACGGAATATCCTGCGCACCTATAATGGGGAGCGCAGCCTGCTGGAGCTGGAAGACGAGGCGCTGGATAAAGCCCTGCAGCTTGTAACCACCGCAGACGGACAGCTGGTCCCCACTTTTACCGGCATGCTTCTGCTGGGCCGGCGGGAAAAATTGCGGGAATATGTCCCCACAGCGGAAATCGGGTATATGGCGTTCCACGGAACGGATGTGACGGCAAACGAATCCTTTTATATGCCGCTGTTAGGCGCAATCGAGAAGCTGTTTGCGTTTTTAGAGGCAAGAAATTCGGAGCAGGAGATGCAGGCCGGCCTTTTTCGCATTTCTATCCCGGATTTTGACAAGAGAGCTGTCCGCGAGGCGATCATCAACGCATGCGTCCACCGGGACTATACCCGGATGGGCCGGGTTTTGGTGCGTCTGGATGATGACGGCTTATCGGTCAGCAATCCCGGGGGGTTTATCGAGGGGGTAACGATTGACAATATTCTGTCGGCGGAACCCCACGGTCGGAATCCTGTTTTAGCGGATGCCCTGAAACGGGTTGGCCTAGCGGAGCGGTCCGGGCGGGGCGTGGATCGTATCTTTGAAGGATCGCTGCTGTATGGCCGTCCGCTGCCGGACTATTCTGAATCGTCCGCTGTCACGGTCAAGCTGTTCATTTCGCGGGGGGCGCCCGATATAAAATTTATTCAGCTGGTGACGGAGGAACAGCAGCGCACAGGGTCTCTGCTCCCCGTCAACACGCTGCTGATCCTTAATGTGCTGAAGCAGGGGCGGCGTATGTCGGTCCATGATATCGCCAGTGAGACCAGAATACCAGAGGGAAGAGTCCGCACAGCGGTAGAACGAATGACGGAATCCGGACTGCTGGAGGCCGTCGGCAGCGGAAAGGGGCGGGCCTATATCCTGAGCTTTCATGCTTACAAGGACAAAGTGAAATATGTCCGCCAGACAGATATTGAGGCGATCCGATATCAGGAGCTTATTGTAAAGCTGGCTGAAGCCAAGCAGCAGATCACGCGGAAGGATGTGGTGGATTTATTGCGAGTGACACCGCCGCAGGCGTACCGCATTTTGCAAAAAATGACCAGATCCGGTCTGCTGATGAAAAAGGGCAGCACACGCAGCACCTATTATTGCAGGGGGAAAACAAGGACATAAAATCCAAAGGGAGCGTGTCTGCGAATGAAGTATAAAAACCAGATAAATCCCGAATTGCGGCAGATAGCAAGAAATATACCATACAATGAGATGATAATAAAATGCGCCAATATTTTTCTGATGATATCTTTTCGTTTGACAGCAGTTCCCAAGCAAGTCGTTCATAAAACGATTACCATCAGGGGCCATCAGGGGCTCAAAGTTCCGGTGGATATATTTGAACCGTCCAATGGAACAGAAAAGCTGCCCTGTTTGATTTATGTGCATGGAGGAGCATTCAGCTACCGGGCCTCTGCCTATCATAAAAAGCTGGCGTGCATATACGCAAAGGAAGCGGGGTGCAGAGTTTATTTTCCGGACTATCATTTGACGCCGAAATATCCGTATCCGGCTGCGTATGAGGATGTTTTAGCGCTGTATAAGTACACCATGGATAAATCGGAGGAGCTTGGAATAGATCATGAAAAGATTGGCGTGGCCGGAGACAGTGCCGGCGCGTCTATTGCCGCGTTGATTTGTCATCATTACGAAAAGGAACATTTGCAGCAGCCATGCCTGCAAATGCTGGTATATCCTTTGACGGATATAACGATGCAGACAGATTCCATGAAAAAATTTACGGACACTCCGTTATGGAACGCCAAAAATAACAAACGCATGTGGTTCTATTATGGTAGAAATTCCAAGAGCAAGGACCTGTACAGCGCTTCGCCGATGCACAGCAGTCTGCCGCAAAGTATTCCGGATGCATATATTGAAACGGCGGAGTATGATTGTTTACATGATGAGGGCGTTCTGTATGGAGAGAAACTGCGGAAAGCAGGAGCAAATGTTGAAATAAATGACACAAGAGGAACCATTCATGGCTATGACTCTGCCATAAACACCCAAATAGCAATTGATAATATTGCGAAACGTGTTTCCTTTTTGAAGAGAGGGTTCCATGATGGTTCATCGATCTAGCCGGGGGGTGTGTTCTGCATAAACATTAATTCCAGGAATTGTGTGCAATGCTTGTATCTTGATTTCTACGTAAAATACGTGTATGATAAGAATTAGAGAGGGGGAAGAACAGGATGCCGATGACGCCGCGAGAACTGATAAAACTCCTTGAAGCCAACGGCTTCCACAAAGTTCGCTCATGCGGCTCACATTTCTTTTTCCGAAACGAAAGGACTGGCGCAACCGTATTGGTTCCGGTGCACACCAAGGACCTCGGAAAAGGTCTGGAGCAGAAAATTTTAAAGGATGCAGGGCTGAAATAGGTATTGCGTCCGAAGGAGGATCATCATGGATAAGCTCTATTATCCAGCAACTATGCACCCGGAGGAGGACGGCAGATACAGCATCTGGCTGTCTGATCTAAAGGGCTGCTGTTCCCAGGGCAATACACTTGCAGAGGCGGTTGAGAACATCAAAGACGGACTTGGGCTGTACTGCGAGGAGGCGGAAGAGGGGAATCTTGTCTTACCTGTTCCTTCGGCTCCCGATAAAGTTCCGCTGGAAGCGGGAGAGTTTGTAGTAATCGTCGAGTTCTCACCCAGCGAATATCTCAAGACCCGGTCAACCAGGGCGGTCAAGAAAACCCTGTCGATCCCTGCGTGGCTGAACAGCATGGCGGAGGCACAGCAGATCAATTTCTCGGCGGTACTCCAGTCCGCTCTTGTGGAGCGGCTGAACGCTGGACTGAATGGGTAAAGCACAGCGGGACCAGAGGCTTCTCTCGGTCCCGCTGTGCCTGTTGATGGCAGCAGGATTCACACATTATAGCAGTCTTCAAAATTGCCGGCACGACACCCTCTCCGTCACGGCTGACTGAGAAGGCCCTACAGCAGCCGGCTCCGCCCCGCCGCCTGCTCCACGAAGAGCTTGACCAGGCTGGGGATGCGCACATTCTTCGCCGTGGCCAGCCCGATGTCCCGGTACTGCCGCACGTCGAAATTCTTCCACACCACGTTGTACCGCCCGCAGTCGGCCATCAGCGAGTGCATGACGCTGACGCCCAGCCCCTTTTCCACCATGGAGAGGGTCGTGTGGTCCCCGCTGACCTCGTAGCGGGCGTGGGGATGGATGCCGGTCCGGTCCATGAACCGGGCGATCTCATAGTCCACCTCCTTCAGCTGGATAAACGGCTCCTCCTCCAGCCGCCGCACCGGGAACACCGCCTCTCCCGCCAGGGGGTGGTCCGGCGGCAGCACCGCCACCAGCATGTCCCGCTGGAGGAACACGGTGTCCAGGTCGTTGGCGGTGGGCATGCTGACAAAACCGCAGTCCACCTGCCCGTGGACGATCCAGGACTCGATCTCCGAGTAGTTCTCGCTGCTCATCAGCTCAAACTCGATGTTGGGAAAGGACCGCTGGAAGGATTTGAGCAGGTTGGGCAGCCACATGTCCGCCACGCTGGTGAAGGTGCCCACCCGGATCAGGCCCCGCCGCAGGCCGTGGAGCTCCCCGATGGTGTATTCCAGCTCCGCGCAGTCGGCGGCAATGGAGCGGAGAATGGGCAGCAGCCGCTTGCCGGCGGAGGTCAGCGACACCCCCGCCCGGCTCCGCCGCAGCATGTCCAGCCCCCACTGGTCCTCCAGGTCCGCAATCATGCGGCTGACGGCGGACTGGGTATACCCCATCTCCTCCGCCGCCCGGCTGATGCTGCCCAGCTCCACCGTTTTCAGCAGAGCTGTATATTTCTGTAAACTCATGGTAGTTTCTTCCATCCTCCATTCGAAATCGGAATGTATAACATGAGGAATATTTGCTTGTGTAATACTATTTGTCAGTATATAATAAAAATATGGAAAACGCAACCAATTTTTTGTGATGGAGGTAAACTATGGAAAACGTAAAGGTCATTATCTGGGGTCTGGGCGCAATGGGCGGCGGCATGGCGGACATGCTGCTGAAGAAGAAGGGCGTGGACATCGTGGGCGTGGCTGGCCGCGGCAAGAAGATCGGCACCAGCATGTATGACTACATCAAGACGCCCCGTGGCGACCGCCCCGACGTCATCATCCAGTCCGAGCAGGACGTCATCAAGCCCGGCGCGGCGGATGTGGTGCTGCTGTGCACCGACTCCTTCACCAAGCAGGCCTTCCCCCGGATCAAGTTCATCCTGGAGCAGGGCATCAACGTCATCACCTCCGCTGAGGAGATGGCCTATCCCAAGGCCCAGGAGCCGGAGCTGACCGAGGAGCTGGACCGCATCGCCAAGGCCAACGGCGTGTCCGTGCTGGGCACCGGCATCAATCCGGGCCTGATCATGGACCTGCTGGTGCTCATCTGGACCGGCTGCATGGAGGATGTGGAGCACATCGTCTCCCGCCGCGTCAACAGCCTCTCCCCCTTCGGCCCCGCCGTCATGGAGGAGCAGGGCATCGGCATCAGCAAGGAGGAGTTCTACCTGCGCAAGGAGGGCAAGGGCTCCGGCCATCTGTCCGGCCACGTGGGCTTCGCCGAGAGCGTTGGCATGATCGCCGAGGGCATCGGCTGGAAGCTGGACGGCTTCAAGCAGGACATGGAGCCCATCGTCACCGACGTGGACCGCAAGAGTCCCTACGGCTTCGCCGCTGCCGGCAGCGTGGCGGGCGTGGCCATGAAGGCCTGGGGCTACAAGGACGGCCAGTGCGTCATTGAGATGGACCATCCCCAGCAGATTGAGCCGGAGCAGGTGGGCGTCCAGACCGGCGACTATGTGATTATCAACGGCACCCCCGCCGTGAATATGCTCAACTCCCCGGAGATCGACGGCGGCATCGGCACCATCGCCATGTGTGTGAACATGATTCCCCAGATCATCAACGCCGAGCCGGGCCTGCACACCATGCTGACCCTGCCCGTGCCCCGCGCCATCATGGGCGACATGCGCGACCGGATCGACCCCAGCCGCAAGATCGTCAAATAAGTTGTTCATTTAATATCGCGAGCTGATCAAAGACCTGGCGGCGGTAGGCCCCGCCCTGCTGCCGCCGGGTCTGGATTTTTATATGATTGGGAGGAGAACTATGGCCAAGAAAAACGATTGGGTCCGGGTCCACCGCAGCGTGCTGGAGCCGGAACAGAGAACCGGCAAGCTGCCGGAGGACACCAAGCAGGTTCCCCTGGAGATGTGGGTGAAGGGCAGGCTTCTCAATGACAGCGCCGAGATCGGCGACGACGTCACCGTCCTGACCCGTGCGGGCCGGGAGGAGCATGGCCGCATGATTGAGGTGGACCCCTGCTATGAGCTGAACTACGGCTGTTTTGTGCCGGAGATCCTGGAGATGGAAGAGCAGCTGCGGGGCGCGTTATTCGGAGGTGAGCAGGTATGATCGTAGATAAGAGCTATCAGGCCGTCACAGGCCGCAAGGGTGAGATCATCAACAAGGCCATGGGCGTGGACTACAGCCGCTATGAGACCGGCTCCATCGCCTTCCGCTATGAGGACATGATGAACGACACCGGGTACACCCTGGAGGACCACATCCGTCTTCAGCAGCAGTTCAACGTGGGCAACACCCCCATCTTTGAGCTGAAGAACCTGACCGAGCTGGCCCGCAAGTGCGCGGCCCCCGGCAAGGGCGCACGCATTTTCGTCAAGGACGAGGCGTCCAACCCCGCCGGTAGCTTTAAGGAGCGCCGTGCGGTGGCGTCGGTCTACCAGGCGAAAAAGATGGGCTACAAGGGCGTCATCGCCGCCACCAGCGGCAACTACGGCGCGGCGGTGGCCTCCCAGGCCGCCATGCAGGGATTGAAGTGCATCATCGTCCAGGAGTGCTACGACTCCAAGGGCAGCGGCCAGCCGGAGATCGTGGAGAAGGCCCGTAAGTGCGAGGCTCTAGGCGCGGAGGTGCTGCAGCTGTCCGTAGGCCCCGAGCTCTTCTATGAGGTGCTGATGATGCTGGAGGAGACCGGCTTCTTCAACGCCTCCCTGTATTCCGCCTTTGGCGTCGGCGGCGTGGAGACCCTGGGCTGGGAGCTGGCCCACCAGTTCCGCGGCCGCTGCGGCAAGGACCCCGACGTGGTGGTGTGCGCCAACGCCGGCGGCGGCAACCTGACCGGCACGGCCCGCGGCCTGCGCAAGGCCGGCAGCAAGGCCAAGATCATCGCCGCCTCCGTGGACCTGAAGGGCCTGAGCATGGCCTCTGACCAGCAGTTCAACCGCAAGTCCTTCACCACTGCCCACACCGGCTTCGGCGTGCCCTACGCCACGGACCCCGACCACAGCGACGTGCCCCGCAGCGCCGCCCGTCCCCTGCGGTATATGGACCGCTACGTGACGGTGAAGCAGGGCGAGGTGTTCTATATCACAGAAGCTCTGGCTACCCTGGAGGGCATGGAGAAGGGCCCCGCCGGCAACACCAGCCTGGCCGCCGCCTTTGCCCTGGCCCAGGAGCTGGATCAGGACCAGATCATTGTCGCCCAGGAGACCGAGTACACCGGCGCAGGCAAGCACATCCAGCCCCAGCTGGCCTTTGCCCGGAAAAACGGCATTGACATCCTCTTCGGCGACCCGGCGGAGGAGATCCCCGGCACCAACATCATCCTCCCCGCCCGTCCCTCCCTGCTGAAAGCAAGAGAGGCCGATCTGGACCATATGCGCAAATCCCTCATCCGCCGTCAGGCCACCCGCGCTGCCGGTCCCGTCACCGCCGCGGAGATTGCCTATCTGGCGGAGGAGACCAACAGCAACGACGCCTTCGTGCAGGGCGTCCTGAAAGAGCTGGGCTATGAGCTCGCCTGAGAAGAGAGGGGTATGAGATGAAGAGAGCAGACGATTTTGAAAGCCGCCGGGAACACCTGCGGAACATGAGCGACGAGGAACTGAAAAACTACTTCTGGCAGCTGGCCCAGCAGGTGGTGGACCCCCTGCTGGAATATGGCCGCACCCATACCTCCCCCTCTATTGAGCGCTCCGTGCTGCTGCGCATGGGCTTCTCCTCCCTGGAGGCCAAGCCCATGGTGGACCAGGCCATTGAGCACGACCTCATCGGCCACGGCGTGGGGAACATCGTCTACCGCCTGTCCAAGGCGGAGAATATGTCCATCCGGGACGCCGGCGCGGCCCTGGCGGAGGGAAAGCTCTGGGACCGGGCTGCCAGTCTCTTTGAAGGAGGTGCCCAGGCATGAGTGAGAAGAAATTGCAGATGGACCAGCGCATTGACGTAGAGGAGATTTTGCAGGACCTGGACCAGTACCGCCCCCGGCGGCGCAACTGGGTCTGGCGCACGCCGGCCAAGGACCAGCACGCCGGCCCCTTTACCTACCGGGAGATTTCCGAGCCGATGGGCGGGGAGAGCGTAGGCCTGATGACCGCCCACTACTTCGACAACATCGACCCCCAGCCCCTGCCCTCCATCACCACGGAGATCGCCTCCGGCCGGTTTGAGGACGACATCCGCCGCATGCGCATGGCCGCCCACCACGGCGCGGACCACATCATGGTCATCCGCACCGCCGGGCAGTCCCACTTTGACGGCCTCATCGAGGGCACCCCCCAGGGCATCGGCGGCGTGCCCATCACCCGCAAGCAGGTGCGGGCCCAGCGCAAGGCCCTGGACCTCATTGAGGACGAGGTGGGCCGTCCCATCAACTACCACTCCTACGTCTCCGGCGTGGCCGGACCCGAGGTGGCGGTGATGTTCGCCGAGGAGGGGGTCAACGGCGTCCACCAGGACCCCCAGTACAATGTCATTTACCGCAATATCAATATGATCCGCTCCTTTGTGGACGCCTGCGAGTCGAAAAAGCTCATTGCCTGGGCCGGCATGGCCCAGATCGACGGCGCTCACAACGCCAACGCCACCGCCCGCGAGGCGTGGAAGGTGATGCCGGAGCTGATGGTGCAGCACGCCATCAACGCCGCGTTCTCCGCCAGCGTGGGCATTGACAAGAAGAATGTGTGTCTGTCCACCGTGCCCCCCACGGCCACCCCGGCCCCCTGCGTGTTCATGGACCTGCCCTACGCCGTGGCGCTGCGGGACCTGTTCACCGAGTACCGGATGCGGGCCCAGATGAACACCAAGTATATTGAGTCCTCCACCCGTGACGCTACCGTCACCCACGTGCTCAATATGCTCATTTCCAAGCTGACCAGCGCGGACATCCAGTCCACCATTACCCCCGATGAGGGCCGCAACGTGCCCTGGCACATCTACAACATCGAGGCCTGCGACACCGCCAAGCAGACCCTGCTGGGGCTGGACGGCCTGATGGACATGGTGGAGCTGCGCAAGGACGGCCCCCTGCCGGAGAAGGTCCGGGAGCTGAAGGAGCGGGCTGTGCTGTTCTTTGAGGAGATTCTGGCTGTGGGCGGCTACTTCAACGCCGTGGAGCAGGGCTTCTTTGTGGACTCCGGGTTCTATCCCGAGCGCGGCGGCGACGGCATCTGCCGCGAGGCCGCCGGCGGCGTGGGCGCGGGCACTGTGTTCAAGCGGGAGGCCGACTACATGGCCCCCGTCACCGCCCACTACGGCTACAACAACGTGGCCCAGTACGACCCCAATGCGGTCAATGATCCCGCCAGCCTCATCGGCGGCTGCACCCTGGAGAAGCCGGAGAAGATCGTCTATATCGACGAGCTGGACGAGGAGGACAACGTCAACGTCCGCATGGCGGAGACCGCCAAGTACCGCGGCAAGGACTGCCACACCATCAAGCCTGAGATGGAGTGGCTGGCCGACGGTACGGTCATGCTGAATATGTTCTTCCCCACATCCAAGCGGGTGGCTGAGGCCGCCGCGCTGGAGGTGGCCCGCCGCATGGGTCTGGCGGAGCCGGAGGTCATCAGCCGGGAGATCATGCAGCAGGCTGAGGGCACCCGTGTGGAGGTCAAGGGCAAGTTCTGCCAGGATATCGATTTGGATAAGCTGGAGATTCCTGAGGAGCCGGACGTGATGAGCGACGAGGAGATTCGCGCGGACATCGAGCGCAAGCCCATGGTGGTTGTGTGCGGCACGGTGGGCGACGACGAGCACTCTGTCGGCCTGCGGGAGATTATCGACATCAAGCACGGCGGTATTGAGAAGTACGGCATCAAGGTCCACTATCTGGGCACCTCCGTGCCGGTAGAAAAGCTGGTCAACGCCGCCGTGGAGCTGGACGCGGACGTGATTATGGCGTCCACCATCATCAGCCACGACGACATCCACTATAAGAATATCGCCAACATCGACCGTCTGGCCCGTGAGATGGGCGTGCGCGACCGCGTGATCTTCATCGCGGGCGGCACCCAGATCACCCCGGAGCTGGCGGTGGAGAACGGTGCGGACGCGGGCTTCGGCCGGGGCACCAAGGGCGTCCACGACGCCACCTTTATGGTCCGGCGCCGCCGGGAGCTGGAAGCCGCCGGCAAGTGGCCCAGATAAAAAGCATTGTCCATGCCTGCGGCAGGGTCCCGCCCTGCCGCGGGCGCGGCATAAGGAAAGGGGAGGATCGGGATGAAAATAGACGTCCTGGTGGCGGAGATCGGCTCCACCACAACCGTTGTCAACGCCTTTGACCGCATCAATGAGGCGGAGCCTGTATTCCTGGGACAGGGACAGGCCCCCACCTCTGTTCTGGCCGGGGACGTCCGTGTAGGCTTACAGGGCGCGGTGGACGATTTATGCCGCCATCTGGGGACGGAGGAGGTGCAGTATGAGACCATGCTGGCCACCTCCAGCGCCGCCGGCGGGCTGCGCATGACGGTCCACGGTCTGGTCTACGACATGACGGTGAAGGCTGCCAAGGAGGCGGCCCTGGGCGCCGGCGCCAACCTCCACCTGACCACGGCGGGCATCCTGGAGGAGGACGACCTGGAGGACATCCGGGACATCCGCCCCAACCTGATCCTCCTGGCCGGCGGCACCGACTACGGCGAGCGCAAGACCGCCCTGGAAAATGCCAAGCGATTGCGGGAGCTGGACCTGGACGTGCCGGTGATCTACGCGGGCAACGTGCAGAACCAGAACCGGGTCAGCCGGATCTTCGAGGGGGCCAGAGCCAAGCTCTATATCACGGAGAACGTGTATCCCCGTCTGGACGAGCTGAACATTGAGCCCACCCGCCGGATTATTCATCAGGTTTTCGAAGAACATATTATCAAGGCCCCCGGTATGGAGGGCATCCGGGACATGGTCACCGGGGCCATCCTGCCCACCCCCGGCGCGGTGATGGAGTGCGCCCAGCTGCTCCACGACCAGCTGGGCGACCTGCTGGTGCTGGACGTGGGCGGCGCGACGACGGATATCCACTCCGTTACCGAGGGCAGCGAGGAGATTGCCCTCATTCAAATTACCCCTGAACCGGTGGCGAAACGGACGGTGGAGGGGGACCTGGGCGTGTATGTCAACGCCCGGAGTCTGGCGGAACAGGTGGGCATGGACAAGCTGTCCAAGGAGCTGGGGCTGGACGTGCCGGCCCTGTTCGCGGACTACCGGCCTATCCCGGCCACGGCGGAGCAGTTCGCCCTGACGGAAAAGCTGACCTGGTACGCCGCCTCCATGGCCCTGGAGCGCCACTGCGGAAAATTCCGCTATACCTACGGCTCCAATGGCCGGGTCACCTATGCCGACGGCAAGGACCTGACCAAGGTGCGCTATCTGGTGGCCACCGGCGGCGCGCTGACCCGCCTGCCGGGCCGGAAAACGATCATGGACCAGCTGCGGGGCATCAACAGCTCCGGTAAGCTGCTCTTCCCGAAGGCCGACAAGCTGGAGGTCCTGGAGGACCGCTGGTATTGCATGGCCTCCCTGGGCGCGCTGAGCCGGGCTTTTCCGGACGCGGCGGTCCGCCTGCTGCGGCAGAATCTGTCTTTGAGGTGACGAATATGTATCCAAAAGTGGTAATCGATTTGGAAAAGCTCTCTCACAATGCGAACTGGCTCAGCCGCATGGCGGCGGAGCGGGGCGTAACAGAGCTGGCCTTTGTCACGAAAGTTTTCTGTGCGGACGGGGAAATGGTGGGGACCATTGCCGCGTCCCCCTGCCGGTATCTGGCGGACTCCCGTGTGGAGAACCTGGCCCGCAGCGGCGGCATGGGCAAGGAGCGCATTCTGCTGCGCCTGCCCATGCCCTCCCAGGCGGAGGAGGTGGTCCGGGCCGCGGAAATCAGCTTCAACTCCGAGCTGGCCACCCTGCGCGCCCTCAGCCGCGCGGCGGCTGAGGCGGGGCGCGTCCACAAGGTGGTGCTGATGATCGACCTGGGCGACCTGCGGGAAGGCATTTTCTTTCAAAATGAGGCGCTGGTGCTGGAGACGGCGGCCATGGTGGAGGCGGATGCTCACCTGGAGCTGTTCGGCACGGCCTTCAACCTGACCTGCTACGGCTCTGTGCTGCCGTCGGAGGAGAATTTGGCTGCGTTCCTTGCTGTAACGGAGAAGATTGAGAAACAGATTGGACGGCAGCTGCCCTTTATTTCCGGCGGCAACTCCAGCTCCATCCCCCTGCTGCTGGCGGGAAAAATGCCCGGCAGGATCAACAACCTGCGCCTGGGCGAGGCCCTGGTATTGGGCCGGGAGACCGCCTACGGCGCGGACCTGGACGGCATGTACGGCGACGCCGTGCGGCTGGAGGCGGAGGTGGTGGAGGTGCAGGTCAAGCCCTCCTATCCCATCGGCGAGATTGGCGTCAACGCCTTCGGCGAGCGGGGCACGTACACGGATATCGGCCCCCGCCGCAGGGCCATTGCCGCCATCGGGCGGCAGGATATGGACTGCGACAGCCTCAGACCTCTGCAAAAGGGCGTGTCGGTGGTGGGGGCCAGCTCGGACCACCTGATTGTGGATGTGACGGACTGCGAAAAAACCGTGGAGGTGGGGGACGTCCTCTCCTTCACCATGACCTATGGCGGACTGCTGCGGGGCTTCACCAGCGGCTATGTGGGCCGGGCCTACGAGCACGGGGCCCGTTAAGACGCCGTGAAGACAGAGAGGAGAACAAGCGTGAAGAGCAGAATCAGACAGAACTCCCTGGCCCTGCTGGCGGCGCTGATCTGGGGCTTCGGATTTTCCGCCCAGAGCATGAGCGCGGAGTACATCGGCCCGTTTACCTTCAACTGTGTGCGCAACATCATCGCCTTTGTGGCGCTGCTGCTGATCGACCTGGCGGCGGCCCGGTTCATCCCCGGGCGGCGGAACATGTTCCAGCTGGACAGGGCGGAGAAAAAAACCCTGCTGGCGGGGGGCTGCGCCTGCGGCGCTATGCTGGCTCTGGCGTCCTTCGCCCAGCAGCTGGGCATCACCGTGGGGACCCCGGCGGGCAAGGCCGGGTTCATCACCGCTATGTACATCGTGCTGGTGCCGCTGCTGAGCCTGGTGCTGTTTCGCCGGAAACCGACCCTGCTGCTGGCGGGGAGCGTGGTGCTGGCGGTGGGCGGGCTGTACTTCCTGAGCGTGACGGAGGCGTTCACCGTCGCCGCCGGGGACCTGATCGTCATGCTCTGCGCCCTGCTCTACGCCGGGCACATCCTGGTCATTGACCGGTTCTCCCCCCATCTGGACGGCATCCACATGTCCTGCATCCAGTTCCTGGCGGCGGCGGTCATCTCCGGCGTGGGCATGTTCGCCGCGGAGCGGTCCAGCCTGCCGGGCATCGCCATGTGCCTGCTGCCCCTGCTGTACGCCGGCCTCTTTTCCAGCGCGGCGGGGTACACCCTGCAGATTCTGGCCCAGAAGGGGGCGGACCCCACGGTGGTGTCCATCCTGCTGAGCCTGGAGTCGGTGTTCGCCGTCATCGGCGGCGCGCTGCTGCTGGGGGAGCGTATGGGCGTGCGGGAGCTGCTGGGCTGCGCGCTGATGATGGCGGCGGTGATCCTGGCCCAGCTGCCCGGCGCGTCCGGTGAACAGCGGCAGTCCGGGGAGAGCTGAAAATCCTTGTAAAATTTATTCAAATATTCTCGATTATTCTATTGCTTTGTTGTGTGTATTATAGTATAATTTTTGTGAGCTGTATACAATTTTCTCGCTTCCTGTGTTTGGGTAAGAGACACAGGGAGGGTGGAGGGAGAGAGGTGCTGCTGTAGACCATGGAATGCGACAGATCCCCGACACATGCGAAAATCCCGTTCAGTTCCCCCCAGCACTGTTTGCTCCAGGCTGTGTGAGCCGGGGCGGGCGGTGTGTGTATTAGGAGAAAGGTTGGTAAAATTTCATGAACGAAGAAAAGAAAACGAACCATCGGATGCCAAAGGTGTGGGAAGCGCTGATCACCCTGCTGGTCCTGGTGGCCTCGCTGGCCATTGGTATCATCAAGTACGGCGTTGACCCCCACGTGCCCATGTTCATCGGCGTGGTGGCCGCGGCCCTGATGGCCATACGCCTGGGCTACAAGTGGGACGAGATTGAAAAGTCCATGATGGACGGCATTTACAAGGCTCTCCAGTCCTGCTGCATCCTGATTATTGTCGGTATCCTCATCGGCGTGTGGATCAACGCCGGCGTCGTGCCCTCCATGATCTACTACGGCCTGAAGATTTTGAACCCGGCCATCTTCTTCATCGCCACGGTCATCATCTGCTCCATCACCTCCCTGGCCACCGGTACCTCCTGGGGCACCATGGGCACCATGGGCGTGGCTCTGATGGGCATTGGCTTCGGCCTGGGTATGAACCCGGCCATGACCGCCGGCGCGATTTTGTCCGGCGCGTACTTCGGCGACAAGATGTCCCCCCTGAGCGACACCACCAACCTGGCCCCCGCTATGGCCGGTACCGACGTCATGAGCCACGTCAAGGCCATGCTGGTGCCCACCGTGACGGTGTACGCCATCGTGCTGGTGATCTTCGGCGTGCTGGGCGCGGCCCAGTACCACGGCGGCGACGCGGACATGAGCCGCGTGGACGAGTTTGCCAACGCGCTGAATGCCGCTGCCGGCGGTGTGTTCAACATCAACCCCGTGCTGCTGCTGCCGCCGGTCATCGTCATCGTGGCGGTGGCGATGAAGATTCCCGCTATCCCCGGCATTTTCCTGGGTATTATCGCCGGCGGCATTCTGGGCATGGTCTTCCAGCCGGACTGCAACCTGGGAACCATCTTTGATTTCGGCATGAACGGCTATTACTTCGCCGACGAGGTGTCGGAGATGCTGTCCTCCACCCTGAGCGAGGAGACCCACTACACCATGACCCGCCTGCTGGAGAGCGGCGGTATTATGGGCATGATGTTCTCCGTGTCCATGACCATCATCGCCATGATGTTCGGCGGGATCATGGAGACGACCCACCAGCTGGAGGTCATCGTGGACCAGCTGAAGAAGCTGGTGCGGGGCCCTGTGGGTCTGGTCGCCCTTACCGAGGTCACCTGCGTGGTCTCCAACGCCACTATGCCTGAGCAGTACATCTCCATCGTGGTTCCCGGTCGTATGTACGCCGAGGAATACCGGAAGATGGGCCTGCACCCCACCGTGCTGTCCTCCACCCTGGAGAACGCCGGTACCGTCACCTCCGCGCTGATTCCGTGGAACACCTGCGGCGTGTTCATTGCCACTACGCTGGACATCAGCGTGGCGCAGTACATCCCCTTCGCGTTCTTCAACTGGATGATGCCTCTGGCCGCGCTGTTCTTCGCCGCCATCGGCTTCACGCTGAAGGATATGGAGGGCAAGCCCTATCGGAAAAAGGCTTCTGCGAAATAAGAGCGGACGATCCAACGAAAAACCGGCGGCGCTGTTGGGGCGCCGCCGGACTTTTTTCCGCCTGGAGAGAGCTCCATCGTGCAGCAGCGCACCGCTCAGGAAAAAGAATGGGAAAAGATAAAATTTCCTCTTGCAATCCAGGACGGGTTGGTGTATAATACGCTCACTACCATGGAATATCCTCCGCAAGCATTCGTGTTGAGGTTCCGGTCTCGCGCAATGGATGCCTGTGAACCATGTCAGGCGGGGAACCGAGCAGCATTAAGCGGGACAACATGTGCCGCGAGGGCGCCGGTTCGGAGCGGATGCTTGCGGAGAATCTTCCATGGTCTTTCTATCTCTTTTTTCAGGAGGCGCTTTGCCATGTACCAGGCCCTGTACCGCAAATGGCGGCCCAAAGCCTTCGCCGACGTGGTCGGACAGGCCCATATCACCGATACCCTCCGCCGTCAGGCCGCCCAGAACCGCCTCTCCCACGCCTACCTCTTCACCGGCACCCGGGGCACCGGCAAGACCACCTGCGCCAAGATTCTGGCCAAGGCGGTCAACTGCCAGCACCCGGTGGACGGCGACCCCTGCAACGCCTGCCCGGCCTGTGTGGGCATCGACAACGGGAGCCTGCTGGACGTGCTGGAGCTGGACGCGGCGTCCAACAACGGCGTGGACAGCGTCCGGGCCCTGCGGGACGAGGCCATCTATTCCCCGGCCAGCGTCCGCTACCGGGTGTATATCGTGGATGAGGTACATATGCTGTCCGTGGCGGCTTTCAACGCGCTGCTGAAAATTCTGGAGGAGCCCCCCGCCCACCTCATTTTTATTCTTGCCACAACGGAGCTCCACAAGGTGCCCGCCACCATCCTCTCCCGCTGCCAGCGCTTCGCCTTCCGCCGCATCCGCCCCCAGGACATCGCCCAGCGGCTGCTGTATGTGGCGGGGCAGGAGGGAATGGCGCTGACGGAGGACGCCGCGGCATTGCTGGCGCGGCTGTCCGACGGTGCGCTGCGGGACGGCCTGAGCCTGCTGGACCAGTGCGGCGCGGCGGGCGGCCCAATCGACGCCGCGCGGGTGCTGGATGTGCTGGGGCTGGCCGGGAACCTGCAGACGGCGGAGCTGATGGAGCATGTGCTGCGCCGGGACGTCCAGAGCGCACTGCTGATGCTGGACCGGCTCTACGACGGCGGCAAGGACGTGGGGAGCCTGCTGGGCGAGCTGTCCACCCTGACCCGCGACCTGCTCATCCGCATGACCGCCCCGGAGGGCGGGATGGAGCTGCTGTCCGGCGGGTATGACGCCGCCGCTATGGACCGGCTCAGCCGGCTGGCGCAGCCCCGCCGTCTGATTTTTATGGCGTCCCAGCTGCAGAGCGCCTCCGCCGCCCTGCCCCTCAGCGTCAACCGCCGGACTGACGCGGAGCTGTGCCTGCTGCGGCTGTGCGACGAGGCCCTGTGCGGCGACCCGGCGGCGCTGTCGGCCCGGATTGCACGGGTGGAGGACGCCCTCCGGTCCGGGCCCGCCGCCCCCCCGCCGTCCGGGAACAGGGCGGCTCCCCCGCCGC
>CAJTPV010000008.1 GCA_910578505.1 uncultured Oscillospiraceae bacterium
CATGGATGATATCCATGCGCTGAAGCATTTGCTCATGGATTCTGGTTTCACCATCTTTAGGAGGCACAACAGCCAATAATAGCTTGGTACGCGACGTATTTGGAATTTCTCCTTCAAAAATTCCTGGATCTTGTCGTTCGTTGCCCATAGCCATATCTGCTTTGTGTTCCGCAGTCCGCACAGACTTCCCACTACAATGATGATAATCGCCTCCGCTACACTGTAATAGTACCCATCGTAGCCTGCGTACTCCTCCTCTACTTCCACCTCTTCTAAATACTCCCATAAAAATCTATTTCCCATTCCCTTATAATACCATTTCCTTCAGCTTTTTTCAAACTTGATTTCCGTGGCTGCTGATTGAATTTGATCTGGAAGAGATCAAGAAGAAATATGACGCCATTACGCCCATCCTGGTGACCAACGCGGACGACTACGCCGCCGTGGAACTGCTGAAGGACGGCGCACAGGTGAAAGTGGGGGACCCGATCTTGACAGTAAAACGCTGAGAAAAGGAGTCGCATCATGAGTTTACCGAAAAACTTTTTATGGGGCGGCGCGGTGGCTGCCCACCAGCTGGAGGGCGCCTGGGACGAGGACGGCAAGGGCCCCAGCGTATCCGACGTCCTCACCGGCGGCAGCAGCGGTGTCATGCGCCGCATCACGGACGGCGTACAGCCGGGGGAATACTACCCCAATCACGACGGCATCGACTTCTACCACACCTTCCGGGAGGATATTGCCCTCATGGCGGAGATGGGCTTCAAATGTTTCCGCACATCCATCGCCTGGACCCGTATCTTCCCTAACGGTGATGAAGAAACGCCCAACGAGGCCGGCCTGCGGTTCTATGACGAGCTCTTTGATGAACTGCTGCGATATGGCATTGAACCGGTCATCACGCTCTCCCACTTTGAGATGCCCTACCATCTGGCGAAGGAGTACGGCGGCTGGATGGACCGGCGGGTCATCGGTTTCTTTGTCCGGTTTGCGGAGACGGTCATGCGGCGGTATAGAGATAAAGTGAAATACTGGATGACCTTCAATGAGATCAACAACCAGAGCAACACATCCGCTGATATCTTTGGCTGGACCTGTTCCGGTGTGCGGTATTCCCAGTATGAGAACCCCAAAGCGGCTATGTATCAGGCAGTACACCACGAATTTGTCGCCAGTGCGCTGGCGGTGAAAAAGGGGCATGAGATCAACCCGGATTTTCAAATCGGCTGTATGTGCGCCTTTGTGCCCTTCTACCCCTATTCCTGCAATCCGAAAGACATCATCACTGCTGCAGAATGTATGCACGAGCGGTTCTATTTTGCCGATGTGATGGTCCGGGGCCACTACCCCGCGTTTGCCAAAAAGGAATGGGAGCGCGAAGGTATCCATATCGCTATGGAGCCAGGAGACGAGGCAATTCTGGCAGAGGGCAAGGCGGACTATATCGGGGTCAGCTACTATATGTCCAACGCGGTCCGGGCTGATGTGGTCAAGGACACCGGGGCCAGTCTGGACGGCAGTTCCCCTAACTCCGTTATGAATCCCTATGTGGACGCCAGCGACTGGGGCTGGCAGATCGACCCGGTGGGCCTGCGGTATTCCCTGGTAACGCTGTATGAGCGGTACGAAGTTCCCCTTTTTATTGTGGAGAATGGGTTCGGTGCGATTGACGTGTTGGAAAAGGACGGCTCCTGTCATGATGATTACCGGATTGTCTATCTGAGAGCGCACATTGAGGAAATGAAAAAGGCTGTGGAGGAGGACGGTGTCGAGCTGCTGGGTTATACGCCCTGGGGCTGCATCGACTTGGTATCCTTTACCACGGGTGAGCTGAAAAAGCGGTACGGTTTTATTTATGTGGATAAAAATGACGACGGAACAGGAACAGGGAAACGTATGAAAAAGGATTCCTTTGCGTGGTATAAAAAGGTTATTGCCAGCAACGGAGAGGAATTATAAAAGCAGCCAGCGGCAGGAGTGAAGGACTTCCTGCCGCTGGCGCGGTATATGGAGGAGAACGGGGTAGATAGCAGCCGCTGCTGTCACACATGTTCGTCTAAATGCCTAAAATCAACCCCTCCAATTTGTCCAGGCAGCCAAACTTTCTGTCAATTGACAAAACACCCAAAAAATCCCTTGACTCCGGCAAAAAACCTGTTACAATAAACTCATCACTTGTCCGACAACCAGTGGAGAGGGAACCGTCATCTATGATAACAAAAAGCGCCAGCATCACCAATCAGGTGATCGACTACCTGAAAGAGAATATCGAGTCCGGCGCGTGGAAGGTGGGGGAGAAGATCCCGTCGGAAAACCAGATGGTCACGGACTTGGGCGTGAGCCGGTCCAGCATACGCACAGCGGTGCAGTATCTGATCGGCCTGGGCGTATTAAAAAGCTATCAGGGGAAGGGTACGTTTTTGATCGACCGGCAAGTAGAAAACTGGGACGAGGCCCAGAATAAGATCACCTCGGCGGATTGTATGGACATTTACAAGGTCCTGGAGTTCCGACGGATTCTGGAGCCGGAGGCCTGCCGGATGGCTGTGGAGCGCTATACGCCGGAGCTGTTCGCGGATCTGCAGCACTATCTGCGGCAGATGGAGCGGTCCCGGGGCAACCCGGCCAAATTCGTCCGGGCGGACATGCAGTTCCACGGCGTGATCTGCAAGGCGTCCGGGAACGCCCTGCTGGAAAAAAGCCTCAACAAGGTCTTCGCGGAGACCCGCAATAATCACGAGCAGATGAACCTGCTGGTGGGGGATTACAACGGCATCCTGTACCACACATTGATCTTGGAGGCATTCCGCAAGGGCGACGCGGAGGAGGCTTACCAGAAAATGAAGGAACATCTTGAGGTTACCATGCGGGAGTTCCAGCAGGATAAAAGCGGCGAATAATGGGGACACGGGGCCCAGCGCCCTGAGTCCCTGTTTTTCGAATACAACTTGTATGATAACCGATAAGTTTGCCCGGACTGGGCGCTGATTTATCATCTAACTTGTATGATGAGCAATAAGTTAAGATAATACAACAAGGAGGAAAATGCATGGCAGTAAACATCACCGGCATCAAAGTCATCTGCACTGCGCCGGAGGGGATCAACCTTGTGGCCGTCAAGGTCGAGACCAACCAGCCGGGGCTGTATGGCCTGGGGTGCGCCACCTTTGCCTACCGCCACCTGACGGTCAGGCATCTGGTGGAGGAGTACCTGGAGCCGCTCCTGGTGGGGCGGGACGCGGAGAACATCGAGGAGCTCTGGCAGCTGATGCACCAGAACGCCTACTGGCGCAACGGGCCCATCGAAAACAACGCCATCTCCGGCGTGGACATGGCCCTCTGGGACATCAAGGGCAAGCTGGCCAGCATGCCCCTCTACCAGCTCTTCGGCGGGAAGGTCCGGGAGGGCGTCCCGGTGTACCGCCACGTGGACGGCAGGGACATTGAGGAGATCTGCGACAACATCCTGCGCTTCCAGGAGATGGGCATCACCCACCTGCGCTGCCAGTGCGGCGGCTACGGCGGCGCGCCCTACGGCCAGCCCCCCCCAACCGCCCCCGCAGGCGCCCACGACGGGATGTACCTGGACGCCCGGCAGTACATCCGGGACACGGTGCAGCTTTTTGACCAGATCCGCGCCCGGATCGGCTGCGACATGCAGCTCATCCACGACGTCCATGAGCGCATCCCGCCCATCGACGCCATCCGGCTGGCAAAAGCCCTGGAGCCCTACGATTTGTTCTACCTGGAGGAGCCTGTGCCCCTGGAGCAGATCAACTGGCTGCGGAACCTGCGCCAGCAGACCAGCATCCCCATCGCCCACGCGGCCAACATCCACATCGACCTGGCGGCCCAGAACTTCGGCGTGCAGGAGTGGTCCGGCATCGAACCGCCCAACTTCGTCATCCAGGAGCTGAAGGGGCCCCACGGCGCGCTGCTGGAGGTCTTCCCAGGCCTTCCGGAGTATAAGGACGGCTACGTCTACGCCAACGACAAACCGGGGCTTGGCGTTGATCTGGACGAAAGGGAGGCGGCCAAATACCCCTGTGAAAAAACCGTGACGACCTGGACCCAGACCCGCGGGCGGGACGGCGCTCTGGTAACGCCGTAAACAGAGAAGAGAGGAGAAGCGAGTTCCAGGCCCTGGACATCCCCTATCTGATCACCTCCACAGACCAGGCGGACGCCGTGTTCCTGGGGGACATCGGCCAGCAGTTCCTGGATAAGCTCTCCGGCGTGCAGCTGTACGGCTACGGCATCTGGGAGTCCGGCTTCCGGAACCTGACCAACAGCGTCCGGCCCGTCAACTCCGTGGCCGACGTGCCCGGCCTGACCATCCGGACCATGGAGAACCAGATCCACATCGCCTTCTGGAAGGAGATGGGCGCCGACGCCACCCCCATGTCCTGGTCCGACGCCTACCCCGCCCTGCAGCAGGGCGCGCTGGACGGCCAGGAGAACCCCTCCACGGTCATTCTCACCAACAACGTGGCCCAGGTCAACAACCAGCTGGCTGTTACCGAGCACGCCTACTCCACGGTCTTCCTCATCATGAGCCCCACCACCTGGGCCAACCTGGGGGAGGAGTATCAGGCCATTTTCAAAGAGGTCATGGCGGAGTGCAGCATCTCCGAACGGGAGCTCAGCCGCCAGATGGACGCGGAGGCCATCGGCAAGCTGGAGGAGCAGGGCATGACGGCCACTTACCCCGACAAGCAGGAATTCATCGACAAGGCGGCGGATCTGTACAGCCAGTGGGAGAAGACCTACGGCGACGTCATCTCGCAGATTCGCGCCCTTGGGAACGCGGAATAGGAGGCGGACGGATATGGAGAAATTTGCGCAGGGATTCAAGAAAGTGCAGAAGGTGTTCAGCGTCCTCATCGGCGCGGCGCTGTTCCTGATGATCGCCATCGTGTTTTTGCAGACCGTGTGCCGCGCCTTCAAGATCAGCCTGACCTGGTCGGAGGAGCTGTCCCGGTACCTGTTTGTTGCGCTGATCGCGCTGGGCATCAATCTGGCCAGCACCAAGCACCTCTTTGTCCGGATCGAGATCATCGACGGATATCTGAAGGGCGGGGCCATGTTTGTCATGGACGTGGTGCGCAAGCTGGCGGCCATGTACGTCAGCTTTGTGTTCGTCTACAGCGGCTATGAGCTGATCAAAATCGGCGGCTATCAGGTCAGCCCGGCCATGAGCATCCCCATGAGCGCCCTGTACGGGATCATCTTCCTGGGCTTCATCCTCAACGCGGTGGCCCTGGTAGTGGACGCCTGGGAGACATTCTCGGGCGCGGCAGAGGTAGTCGTTGTAGAGCCCCACAAATATGAAGTGCGGGAGGTCCCCATTCCGGAGCCCAAGGACGATCAGGTCCAGATCAAAATGATGGCCGCCGGCGTCTGCGGCAGCGACATCCACATCTTCAAGGGGGAGAACCCCAACTCCCGCTATCCCCTCATCCCCGGTCACGAGAATGTGGGCATCGTGACCAAGGTGGGCAAGGACTGCACCCGCATCCAGGCGGGCGACCACGTGGTCATCGACTACGTGATGCGCTGCGGCGAGTGCTACCAGTGTACCCACAACCGGGGCAATGTCTGCGAGCACGTGCTGGTCCGGGGCAGCGGCGCCGACGGCGGCTGGCGGCAGTTCTGGTGCGTGGAGGAGTCCTATGTCTACAAGATCGACGACAGCATCCCCTAGGCCGGCGCCGCCCTCATCGAGCCCCTGACCATCGGCGAACACAGCACCAGCCGGGGCCGCGTCTGCGCGGACGACGTGGTCTTCATCATGGGCGCGGGCGCCATCGGCACCATCATCGCCCAGGCCTGCAAGCTCAAGGGGGCGAAAACCGTCATCTGCTGCGACATCAGCGACAGCAGTCTGGAGCGCAGCAAGCTGTTCGGCGCGGACTACACCATGGTCTCCTGGTTCGGCGGCCAGACGGTCCCGGCCTACACAGCGGCCAAGGGCGGCGTGACCCAGCTGACCAAGGAGCTGAGCAACGACTGGATCGCACGGGGCGTCAACGTTAACGCCATCGCCCCCGGCTACATGGCCACGGAGATGAACGCCGCCCTGCTGGATCCTGCCAACCCCAGGTACCAGCAGATCACGGACCGCATCCCCGCCAACCGCTGGGGGACCGGAGACGACATGAAGGGAGCATGCATTTTCCTGGCCTCCCACGCCAGCGACTATCTTGGCGGAGCAATCATCCCTGTGGACGGCGGATATCTGGTCAAGTGATTTTCTGATTGATGGACGCGGCCCCGTACCGCGCGGACGGTACGGGGCCCTTGTGACAGGAGGACACATTTTTCTATGAACAAATTCAACGAAGCGATTGCCCAAACAGGCGTGGTTCCGGTCATCAAGCTGAGCCATCCGGAGCGGGATGCCGCCCCCCCTGGCAAGGGCGCTCTGTGCCGGCGGCGTGCCGGTGGCGGAGGTGACCTTCCGGGCCGCCGGGGCGGATACGGCCATCCGGCTCATGCGGGAGGCCTGTCCGGAGATGATCGTGGGTGCGGGCACCGTTACCACCAAAGCGCATATCGACGCCACCATCGCCGCGGGAGGACAGTTTATCGTCACCCCCGGCTTCGACCCGGAGCTGGTGGCTTACGCCCAGGAGAAGAATATCCCCATCTACCCCGGCTGCACCACGCCGACAGACTACCACGCCGCCCTGAAATTTGGCCTGGAGCTCATCAAATTCTTCCCTGCCGAGCAGTCCGGCGGTCTGGCGCAGATCAAGGCCATGAGCGCGCCGTTCCCCCAGTTCAAGGTCATGCCCACCGGCGGCATCTCCCTGAAAAACCTGAAGGAGTATCTCAGCGCCCCGGTCATCGCCGCCTGCGGCGGGTCCTACATGGTGACCGCAGACCTGATTGAAAATCAGAAGTGGGATGAAATTACCGGGCTGTGCCGGAAATCTGTTGAAATTGTGAAGGAGGCCAGACAGTAATGGCAAAGGTTGTTACCTCCGGCGAGCTGATGATCCGGCTCCAGCCCTACAACTACGAGCGCTTTGTCCAGGCGGACCACCTGGAGTTCTCCTTCGGCGGCGGCGAGGCCAATGTGGCCGTCAGCCTTGCCAACTACGGCCTGGACGCCGCCTTCGTCACCAAGCTGCCCGCCCACGCCATCGGCCAGGCGGCGGTGAACTCCCTGCGGCGCTACGGCGTGGACACCAGCAAGATCGTCCGGGGCGGCGACCGGGTGGGCATCTACTTCAACGAGAAGGGCGCTTCCCAGCGGGGCAGCGTGTGCATCTATGACC
This sequence comes from uncultured Oscillospiraceae bacterium, assembly GCA_910578505.1. Classification (GTDB taxonomy): domain Bacteria; phylum Bacillota; class Clostridia; order Oscillospirales; family Oscillospiraceae; genus Pelethomonas. Next base: position 7,284 of record CAJTPV010000008.1, read on the forward strand.
GGGCCCACTCCGCCTTCGACAACGGCTGGTCCGCCATGCTCTACGATGTGAAGAGCGGCGAATACTGCTTCTCCAAGAAGTATGAGCTGCACATCATCGACCGGGTAGGCGGCGGCGACAGCTTCGGCGGCGGCCTGATCTACTCCCTGCTGACCGGCAAGGACACCCAGGCGGCGGTGGAGTTCGCCGTGGCGGCCTCCGCCCTGAAGCACTCCGTCGAGGGCGACTATAACATGGTGACTGTCTCCGAGGTGGAGAAGTTGGCCGGCGGCGACGGCTCCGGGAGAATCCAGCGGTGATGACGCCGGGGCGCTGAATGACAGCGCTTTGTTCCGTTGTCTGAGACGATTTTGGACTATTGTCCGTTGATAAAAGAGCGAGGCAGGCTGCCGTTCCCTGAACAATTCTGAGGGAACGGCAGCCTGCTTCTGTTGCGCCTGCAGCAGGTAATGTATACAAATTTTGAACAAACAATTCGGCAATTATCCACGAAAAAAATTTGTTGACTTGGGTCGAATAACGTGATATTATATACTCATCAAAGATGAGTAGTGAGGATGAAATTGATTTTTTTCTACTGCGCTCTTTTAGCGCCCGATACCACTCATATGCGATGAGTAGTAAAATCTATGGCGCAATCATTTTGGCGAAAGCACCCGCGTTCCATAACCCCGGTGTCTTTCGCGGAAAGGCAGATTCCCTATGAAAATCAATGGAGAGCGGCTGTGCTCCGATATTCTGGAATTGGGTCAGATTGGCTTTCAGGAAGGGCAGGGGACCAGCCGGCCGGCATATTCCGAGGCCTTTTGTGCCGGGCGGGAGTTGGTGCGCAGAAAAATGGAGCAGGCCGGGCTAAAAACAGCGGTAGACGCCGTGGGGAATCTCACAGGCTGTCTGCCCGGAAGATCCGGTCGGATCATTGCGGTGGGTTCTCACATTGACACAGTTCCAAACGGCGGGATGTATGACGGCGCCTATGGTGTTCTGGCCGGTATCGAAGCTGTGCGGACCCTGCGGGAGAGCGGCTATACGCCGCGGGACAGCATTGAGATTATCGCATTTAATGAGGAGGAGGGCAATGTGGTCGGCGGCACCTTCGGCAGCAAGGCCTTCGCAGGCCAGCCGCAGGAGGCGGACGCCCTGGAGCGGGCCGCGGCTCTGGGCATCCGTCCCGAGGGTATCCAGGCGTCGAAACGAAACGGTCGGGACTACCGGTGCTATCTGGAGCTGCACATAGAGCAGGGCGGCATTCTGGCGCGGGAACAGATTCCGGCCGGTATCGTAGATGGCATCGTCGGCATAGCCCGCTATCAGGTAACAGTCACCGGCGAGGCAAACCATGCGGGCAGCACCCCCATGGACATGCGGGATGACGCGCTGCTCCACGCCTGCCGCCTGATTGAGCGGATGGCCGCCATCAGCATTGAGACAGACCGGGAGATGACCTGTACCGTGGGCAGGCTCTCCGTAGAGCCGGGGGCGGTGAACGTGGTGCCGGGCCGGGCCCGATTTCCCATTGAGCTGCGCTCCCTTCGCATGGAGCATATTGAGCAGGCAATCTCCCGCTTCTGTGGAGAGGCCGTCCGGCCGGGCGTGACGGTGGAGCAGTTTCTCCGCCAGGAGCCCACCATCATGGACCCGGCGCTGGTGCGGGTTTTGGAGGATGCCTGCAGGACATGCGGACTGCCCTTCCGGCATATGCCCAGCGGAGCAGGCCATGACGCCATCAATATGGCGCTGATGACCCCCACAGCGATGCTCTTCATCCCCAGCGCGGGCGGGATCAGCCACAGCATCCGCGAGTACAGCCGGCCGGAGGATCTGGCGGCTGGCGCCCAGGTGCTTTTGGAGACCCTGGCGGCGCTGGCGCAATCAAAAGAAGGAGGATTTTCCCGATGAAAATTATGCTGATCAACCCCAACACCACACAATATATGACGGACAGCATTCTCAAGTGCGCCCGGAGGTACGCCAGTCCGGGAACAGAGCTGTACGCGGTAACGGCCAGCTTCGGCGTGTCCAGCGTGGAGTGCTATGTGGACGAGTATCTGGCCGCCCCGGCGGTGCTGCGGGAGATCATGCGGGGAGAGGCGCTGGGCGTGGACGCCTATGTGATCGCCTGCTTCGGCGACCCGGCCCTCCAGGCGGCCAGGGAGCTGACGGACAAGCCGGTGCTGGGCATTGCCGAATCTGCCATCGCGGCGGCAAAAATGATCGCCCCCTGTTTTTCCGTGGTCTCTGTTTTGGACCGGAGCGTGAAGGTGACGGCGGATGTGGTCAGCGCCTACGGAGCGGCGCCCTTCTGCCGCTCCATCCGGTCCACGGGACTAAGCGTCCTTGATTTCGGAAAGGATACGGACAGGGGGCTTTCGGCCCTGGCGGAGCAGAGCCGCAGGGCGGTGGCTGAGGACAAGGCGGAGTGCGTCCTGCTGGGCTGCGCAGGCTTTGTGGACTTTGTGGAGAAGCTGCAGAGGGAGCTGGGGGTGCCTGTGCTGGACGGCGTCTCCCCGGCGGTGCGCTTTGCGGAGGCGCTGGTGGGACTGGGGCTGAGGACCAGCAAGGTAAACACCTGGACAAGCCCTGAAAAAAAGGCATATACGGGATATCCTTTTCCCGATATGAATAAATCATGAGGAGGTACCACGATGAAAAAGAAACTATCCCTGCTCCTTGCCGCGCTGATGCTGCTGGGCATTCTGAGCGCATGCACCGTCAACGATGAGGCCGGCGGCAACCAGCCCGCGCCCGCCGAACAGAGCGCCGGAGCGGATGCAGGCGCCACCGGCGGGACAGACGCCGGGACTGCGGCGGACGCCACGGTGGACCGCAGCGACATCTATGTCGGCGTCTCCATCAACGCCCTGGACGCGATCAATAACCAGCAGACCTACGACCTGATGCAGCAGAAGTGCGAGAAGGCAGGATTCCGCTATGCCGCCACCAATGCCAACGGCGACGCGGTGCAGCAGTCCACGGATATTGAGAACCTGGTCCAGATGGGATGCAATTTCCTGGTAGTGCTCAACGGCGACACGGACGGCCTCACCGGCGCGATCCAGGAGGCGGCGGCCAAGGGGGTGAAGGTCATCAGCGTGGAGTCCGGCTATATTGACGGCATTTCCGCCTATTTTGCCAAGAATGACTTCTCCCTGGGGGCGGCCATGTATATGATGCTGGCCTCCGAGATGGGCTACTCGGGCAAAATCATCGCCACCGGCCACACGGGCCATCCGGCCATCCGCGCCAGAGTGGACGTCCAGGAGGCCATGCTGAAGGAGTACACCGGCATCGACTGCGTCACCTTCATCACCACCGGCTATCCCGGCACCACCGAGCTGGCCTATAACGGCTGCGAGACGGCCCTGCAGCAGCATCCGGACGTGGAGGCCATCTGGTGCACCTTTGACCTGGAGGCGCTGGGCGCGGCCCGCGCCTGCGAGGATCTGGGGATGAAGGACGTGAAGATTGTGGGCGCCGACGGGGAGCTGGATGTGCTCTACATGATCCGGGATGAAAAGTATATTATCGCAACCTCCGTCGCCGACCTGGAGGTAACCACCGACAACGTTATCAGCACGATCCAGGAGCTGGCAGACACCGGCAGCACGGCGATGTTCCATGAGATGCCCTATATCTTCATTACCAAGGAAAATGCGGACCACTATATTGAGCAGACAGAGGCATACCTGAAGGCAAACAGCTGACAGCGTGCGTCCCGGCCCGCCGGGCCGGGGCGCGTGCCCGGACGGGAAAGGAGCGGACAATGGAACAACCACTGGCTGTCCAAATGGAACATGTCACCAAATATTACGGAGGGATCCAGGCGGTGGACGACGTCTGCCTGGAGGTGAGAAGGGGAACGATCCACGCGCTGATGGGGGAAAACGGCGCGGGGAAATCCACGCTGATGAAAATGCTCTGCGGCATCGTGGGCATTGATGCCGGCGTGGTGAAGCTCAACGGGGAGCCTGTGCGCATCAGCTCCCTCATAGAGGCCCAGAAGCACCGGCTGGCCATCGTGCCCCAGGAGCTGGCGCTGGTGGACTATTTCACCGTGGCGGAAAATATGTTCCTGGGGCGGGAGAAAACCGCGGGGGGCTTTATCAGCAGAAGCAGAATGTATGCCGAGGCGGCCAAGCAGCTGGAGGCCCTGAAAATCGATCTGGACCCCCACCGGCTGGCGGGGGAGCTGAGCGTATCCCAGCAGCAGATGCTGGTCATTGCCCGGATCCTCTCGCTGGACGCGGAGATCATCATTCTGGACGAGCCCACCGCCCGGCTGGGCGCCCATGAGATCGGGGCCTTCCTGGCGTACATGAAGTATCTGCGCTCCACCGGAAAAACGCTGATTTTGATTTCCCACAAGCTGGAGGAGATTTTCGAGGTCTGCGACGAGGTGACAGTCCTGCGGGACGGACGGGTGATTGCGCGGCACGCCATCGAAAATCTGACGGCGGACCAACTGATCCGGGAGATGGTGGACCGCTCCTCCGAGCGCCTTGCCATTGAAAAGCGGGGAAAGGCGCTGGAGGAAACCGTCCTGGAGGTGGAGCACCTCTCCTGCCAGAAAATGGTCCGGGATGTGAGCTTTTCCCTGCGGAAGGGGGAGATCCTGGGCTTCTATGGCCTGGTGGGCGCGGGGCGCACGGAGGCCATCCGGGCGATGCTGGGCATTGACAAAAAGCTGGGCGGCAGCGTGGTATACAAGGGCAGGCAGGTCAACTTTAAGAATATCCGCCAATCCATGGACGCGGGCATTGTGCTGGCCCCGGAGGAGCGGCGGCAGCAGGGCGTGGTGCTGAACATGTCCATCCGCGCCAATACGACGCTGACAAAGCTGCGCTCCTACAGCCGGCTGGGGTTTCTGGAGCAGAGGCGGGAGCGGGCCGATGTGGAGCGGTTGCGGGGCGAGCTGAAGCTGGCCTGCTCCGGCATCGACGCCCAGGTCAGCAGCCTCAGCGGCGGCAACCAGCAGAAGGTGGTTCTGGCGAAATTGATTGATATGCCGGTGGACGTATTCATATTCGACGAGCCGACCCGGGGAATTGACGTGGGGGCGAAGAGCGAGATCTATGAGCTGATCGAGAATATATCCGCCAGGGGCGTGTCCGTTATCATCATTTCCTCTGAGATCCCGGAGATACAGTCCATCTGTGACCGTGTGGCCATCATGCGGGACGGCGTGGTGGTGAAGATCCTGGAGCCGGAGGAGTTCAATGATGCGGAGACCATGCTGCGCTATTCGATTGGAGGTTAACACGTGAATATATCAACTCTCAACAAGAGCAAGCTGTCAAAAATTGCCACACGCTACGGCACGGTGTTCTTTTTTGTTCTGATCTGCGCCGCGTTTACCATCTTGCGGCCCCAGTCCTTTTTCCGCCTGTCCAACCTGATCACCGTCCTCCGGCAGATCTCCATTCTGGCCATTCTCGGCGGTGGGCTGACCATGGTGATGATTACCGGGCGGATCGACCTGACCATCGGCTACACCACCTCCGCCATCAGCGTGCTGGTGGGCGCCCTGATGGTGGACTACGGCATGAATCTATGGGGCGCGTGCGCCATCGGCCTGTTGGCCGGCGCTCTGCTGGGCGCGGCCAGCGGCACGGCGGTGGCCTACCTGGGCATCCCGGATTTCATCGCGACCCTCTCCATGGGCTTTCTGATCTCCGGCTTCAACCAGGCCTACACCAAGGGGCACCCCATCTCCAACCTGCCCGGCGGCTTCGCCGTGTTCGGCAAGGGGTCCCTCTTCGGCGTGCCGGTGTCCATCTACCTGATGTTCATTTTCCTGATTATGATTTCCGTCATACTGGGGTTGACGCGGTTTGGCCGCCACGTCTACGCCATCGGCGGCAACCAGGAGGCCGCCATGATGTCCGGCCTGAATGTGAAGCTGGATCTGCTGCTGACCTATGTGATCAGCGGGGTGGGCTGCGCCCTGGGCGCCATCATCCTCTCCTCCAGGCTCCAGACCTGCCACCCCACCGCCGGCGACTCCTACCTGATGGATGCCCTGGCCACCGTCTATGTGGGCGCCACGGCATTTAAAAACGGCGAGCCGAATATCCTGGGGACCTTTGTAGGCGCGCTGATCATCGGCGTGCTGAATAACGGCCTGACTCTCTGCAACGTGGCCTACTACAACCAGGATATCGCCAAGGGAGCGGTGATTTTCCTGGCGGTCACCATCACTTCCATCCAGAGAGCAAAAAAGAAATAATCTATCCAATTTTAAGGAGGGCATTTTTATGAGGACGCTTATCAAGGGCGGGCATATCATCACAGCGGAAAACGAGTTTACGGCGGACATTCTTATTGACGGCGAAACCATCGCGGCCATCGGCAGGGACCTGCAGGCGGAGGCGGAGCAGACCGTCGACGCCAGGGGGAAATTCGTTTTCCCCGGCGGCATTGACCAGCACACCCACTTTGACGCCCTGTGCAACAGCGGGGACACCAACACCGCCCCCTATGAGACCACAAGGGCCGTCTGCGTCGGCGGAACCACCACCATCATTGACTACGCGCCCCAGGACCCAGGCCGGGGGCTGCTGGACTCCATCACCTATCGCATCGACCACCGGGCGAAGGGGAAGGCCTGCGTGGACTACGCGCTCCACGCCCTGATCACCGAGATCACGCCGGAGATGTTCCGGGAGATCAGCAGGCTGCCGGAGCTGGGCGTGGCCAGCATCAAGGCCTTTATGGCCTATAAGGGCTCCCCCCTCCATGTGGACGACGGCACGCTGCTGCGGGTGATGGAGGAGGCCAAAAGGGCCGGCGTGACCACCTTTGTCCACGCGGAGAACGCGGAGATCATCGACAGACTCCAGAAGGAGGCCGTAAAGGCCGGGCACATTGCGCCCAAGTACCACGCGGAGACGCGCCCGCCCTTTGTGGAGGTGGAGGCGACCAGGCGGGCGGTGTACCTGGCGGAGGTCACCGGCGCGCCCACCTTTATTGTCCATATCTCCACCGGGGACGCCGCCGGGTGCGTGGGCGATGCCCGGGCCAGGGGCCTGCGGGTGTTCGGCGAGACCTGCACCCAGTATCTGACCACCACAAAGGACAGGCTGGACCAGCCGGACTACAACGAGGCCGCCAAATACATCTGCTCCCCCGCCCTCCGCGACGAGGCGGATATCCGCCGCATGTGGGAGGCCCTCCATGATGGGACCCTCTCCGCGGTGGTGTCGGACCACTGCGGCATCGACCTGACCATGAAGCAGGCGGGCAGGGACAACTTTGCCGATTGCCCCAACGGCGCGCCGGGGGCGGCGGACCGGATCCCCATGCTGTGGACCAGGGGCGTGGCGGCTGGGCGGATCAGCCGCCAGCGGTTTGTGGAGGTCTGCTCCACGCTGCCCGCCAAAATCAACGGCATCTATCCCAGAAAGGGGACCATCGCGGTGGGGTCCGACGCGGATATCGTGGTGTACGACCCGGATTACCGGGGGACCATCCGCCTGGCGGACAACCCCAACGGCATCGACTACAACATCTACGAGGGCACGGAGATCTCCGGCCGGCCAGAGCTTGTATTCCTGCGGGGCAGGATTGTCGCCAGAGAGGGCAAATTCACCGGCCAGCTGGGCCAGGGCCAGTTTATTGCCAGCGAGTCCGGCGGGTATTGCTTCCAGTAAGCGCCCCCCTGCCGTGCGTCCCGGATGCCCCGGATGAGAAATGACAGTTGAAATCCTGTCCGCACATGTATATAATAGATGCATTGCTGTAAGCGGCCCTTGCCGCGGCAACGCTACTCATTATTGAGTAGTTGTATAATGGAATTGCAGGTGTGGATGCGATGATGACGGAGCGATTTACAGATTTAAAAACCATTGCGGACAGTGAGTTGTTTTCATCCCGCATGGAGATGGTCAAGTACATGATGCTGCGGCTGATTGGACAGAGCGGGACAGGTCTGGGCGCGTGGGAAATGCAGATATCTCTGCGGGAGGCGGGGGTAGAGCTGAGTACAGCCACTGCGGGGCGGTACCTGAAGGAGCTGGACAGCAGCGGCCTGACGGCCAAGCTCAGCAACAAGGGGCGTGTGCTGACCGACCGGGGGCGCTCGTACATGGAGCAGATGGATACGGAGCTGATATCCAGCTACCTCCACAAGGGCGTAAAAAAAGCCGCCGGCGGGGGAGAGTACAAGGACCTCTTCGATATCTATGCTGTGCGAATACCCATTGAGCTGGAATCCGTGCGCCTGTGCTGCCGCAGCGCTTCCAAGGAGGAGATCGCGGAGATTGGGCGGTATGCGGAGAGCTATGGACAGCTGGCCCAGGGCGGGGAGGATTTTACCAACACCTCTCTGGATTTCCATGTGCTGATTGCCAACGCAACCAGGAACCAATTCATGGCGGCGCTGCTGGAGATGCTGATTTTCGAGCAGAAAAAGATTGAAAACAGCTTGGAGTACCTGATAACGCGCCGGTATGGACTGCTGTTTTCCCGGCAGCACCAGGAGATTTACGAGAGCATCCGCGATCGGGATGAGGAGAGGGCCGTGCATCTGATGCAGGTGCACTTTGATGAGATCATCAACGCCATGCGTGAGGATCAGAGCGCACGGAAGATATCGGAAAAAGAGGCGTCTCCTCCTGCCCCGGCGCACTGAAAGAATACGCCCCGCCGGCCAGGCCCGGCGGGGCAGCAAAGGGAGTGTTCCATGATGAATATGCTCAATCAGAAGGCGCGGCAGCTCAAGCAGGGCGCCATCCGCGCCATGTTTGACCGGGCTGCCGGTATGGAGGGGGTCATCAGCCTGGGAATCGGCGAACCGGATATGCCCACGCCGGCTTTGATCTGTCAGGCCGGGATGGAGGCGTTGGAGCGGGGGGAGACCCACTACACGCCCAATGCCGGCACGGTGGAGCTGCGCCGGGCTATTGCGGAGAAATCCTATCTCGCGCCGCTGGGATATGACCCGGCTGGGGAGATCATCGTGACCTGCGGCGGCATGGGGGCGCTGTCCCTGCTGTTTCTGGTCCTTTTGGAGGAGGGGGATGAGGTCCTGATCCAGGACCCCCAGTGGCTCAATCACGCCGCCCAGGTCCGGTATTGCGGCGGCGTACCCGTCCGGGTACCCACCAGAGCTGCCGCCGGCTTCTCCATGGAGCGGGAGGCGGTGGAGCGTCTGGTGACAGCCCGCACAAAGGCCATCCTGATCAACTCCCCCAACAACCCCACCGGCGCCGTTATGAGCAAGGAGGCCCTGAAGGAGATTGCCGCGGTTGCCCGCAGGCGGGATCTGCTGGTCATCTCGGACGAGGTATACAGTACGCTGCTCTATGGGCAGGCCAGCCACATTTCCATTGCCTCTCTGCCCGGTATGCGGGAGCGCACCGTGGTCATCAACAGCTTCTCCAAGGCCTATGCCATGACCGGCTGGCGGGTAGGCTATGCAGCCGGACCGGCGGAGATCATTGACCGCATGGTCAAATGTCAGGAAAATTTCAGCGCCTGCGTCAACGCGCCGGGCCAGCATGCCGCCGCCGCAGCGCTGGACCACCCGGAGCTGGCTACGGGGCTGCGGGATATTTTCGCCAGGCGCAGGGAGGCGCTGCTGTCTGAGCTGGCGCGGATTCCCGGCATCTGCTGCGCTCCCCCCGCCGGCGCGTTCTACGCCTTTGCGGATATCAGCGCCTTCGGCATGAGCAGCGAGACATTCTGCCGGCAGCTGCTGGAGCAGGAGCGGGTGGTGTGCATTCCCGGCAGCGCCTTTGGCCAATGCGGGGAGGGGTATATCCGCATTGGCTATGCCGCCGGAGAGGACCGCCTGCGGGAGGCGGTCCGGCGCATGGCCCGCTTCTGTGAGAGCAGGGACAACCAGAGCCGATGAATAGGAGGTGTGCCCATGAGGGAACAGGTGATTGAGCGGATCGAGGAGGAAAAACTCATTGCCATTATCCGCGGGGTGGAGCCCATGCAGTACAGAAAAATTGCGGACGCCCTCTATGCGGGCGGCGTCCGGCTGATGGAGATTACGTATGATCAGAAGGAACCGGCATCCTTTCCGGCGGTGGCTGACGCCATTGCCGCCATTGGAGCGGCCTACGGGGAGCGGATGCTGGTGGGCGCCGGGACGGTAACAACGGTGGAGCTGGTGGAGCTGACCGCCAGGGCCAACGGCAGATTTATTATTTCACCGGATGTGAATACTGACGTTATCCGCCGCGCCCGCCAGCTGGGTCTGGTCTCCCTTCCCGGCGCGCTGACGCCTACGGAGGTGCTGACGGCGCATAACGCCGGCGCGGACTTTGTCAAGCTGTTTCCTGCCGGCAGCCTGGGGGTGGACTATGTGAAGGCCATTCGCGCGCCCATCAGCCATGTGAGGCTCATGGCGGTAGGCGGCATCAACGAGCACAATGTGGGCCAGTTTTTGCGGGCCGGTATGGCTGGCGCCGGCGTCGGCGGGATGCTGACCAACAGGGCGTGGATTGCGGCAGGCGCTTACGAGCGAATCACGGAGGCCGCCGGGAAGCTTGTGGAGGCGGTCAAAGCCGCCTGAAAGGAAAGGAACATGCCGTGAAACGAGTCATTACATTCGGCGAAATCATGATGCGTCTGAATCCCGAGGGATATTTGCGCTTTGTTCAAGCCGGAAAATTTGAGGCAACCTTTGCCGGGGGTGAGGCAAACACCGCCGTCTCTCTGGCAAACTATGGCATTGATGCCGCATTTGTCTCAAAGGTCCCGGTCCATGAAATCGGCCAGATGGCGGTCAATGAGCTGCGCCGGTACGGGGTGGATACCAGCTTCATGGTCCGGGGCGGGGAACGTCTGGGGGTTTATTTTGTTGAAAAGGGCGCGTCCCAACGGGCCTCGAAGGTCATTTATGACCGCGCCAACTCCGCGATTGCAGGGGCGGCGGCAGCTGACTTTGATTGGAAAAATATTTTCCATGGGGCGGACTGGTTCCACTTTACCGGCATCACGCCCGCCTTGGGTGGCCAGCTGCCCGCAATCTGCCTGGAGGCCTGCCAGGAGGCCAGGAAGCAGGGGGTCACCGTCAGCTGTGACCTGAACTTCCGCAAAAAGCTGTGGAGCAGGGAGCGGGCCAACCAGGTCATGACAGAGCTGATGCCCTATGTGGATATCTGCATAGCCAACGAGGAGGACGCCAAGGACGTTTTCGGCATTGCTGCCCGAAACACGGATCTGGACACCGGCAAGCTGGACCATCAGGGTTATATCAGCGTGGCCCGGCAGCTGGCAGAGCGCTTCCACTTCCAAAAGGTGGCGATTACGCTGCGGGGCAGCATCTCCGCCTCAGACAATGATTGGGCCGCCATGTTGTACAGTGAGGGAAGGGCATACTTTTCCAGGACCTACCGCATCCACATTGTAGACCGCGTAGGCGGCGGGGACAGCTTTGGCGGCGGCCTGATTTATAGCCTGCTCTCGGGCCTTGACAGTCAGAAAGCCATTGATTTTGCCGCCGCCGCGTCCTGTCTGAAGCATAGTATCGAGCATGATTTTAATCTTGTTTCCGTAGCGGAAGTCGAGAGCTTAGCCAGTGGAAATGCTTCCGGTCGGGTACAGCGGTAGCCGGCGCGGTTCTGTATTGCTATAGGAGCTGTAAAAAACAACCTGAAGGAAGAAGAGGCCCACCCAGAAAATGGGGGGTCTCTTCTGGTTGATAGGAGGGAAGCAAAAAACCGCAAGAAGGAAAAATGGGGCAAAAAAACGGCGAAAAAAGGGGGAAAGGGACCCCTCAGTCACGCTTCGCGTGCCAGATCCCCTTTCAGGGGAGCCTTTTCCCCCTGCTCCTTGCCGCCGCCCTTCACCATCCGGAAGTCCTGCTTAATTGCCGCCATGCTGCCCGCGGCATCAATTACCATGTCAAATTGCCGGCCTGCTGGCCGGCAAGGAAAGTCGCTTTGTCTGCAGGGGGTTCGGTAAGATTGTACAAATTAGGGCAAAGTGCTGTCAAAGCCTTAGAGTCATTGCGCCGCAATGACTCTAAGGCTTTTCTGTCATTCACCGAAACAGCAGGCAGCCACCCATCAGGCTCCCCAGGCTATTCAGGCTGTTGGTGATAAAGTTCAGAAGCGTCCTCAAGCAGGCAGGAGCGCGGCCTGCAGCACCTCCATCACCTGCGGGAAAACCTCCTCCGGCAGGCGCTGTCCCTGGATGACGCTCTGCAGCAGCGGCATCAGGGGAGCAGTTGCCTGATATACGCCGAACACCTCCCATAATTCACGGCCGCAGGCGGCGTCCAGACTCTCCAGCAGATTGCTGTACCAGGGATACTGCATAAGGATATCGCTGTTATGATAGATGTCTGCGTAGGGGGCCAGACCGCCGTATAGCGTAATCAGTTCAGCCTGCGTATATGATGAGATCCAGCGCACAAACGCCTTTGCTGCCGCAATATTCGGGGAGTCCGCAAAAATGGAGAGAGAGCCGCCGGTAATGTAGGCGGTGCCGCCGGGGATGCAGGTATAGCCGATGAGGCCGCCGTAAATATTTCTTTGCAAATGGGAAATATTCGAGGCGTAATTGAGGAAAACCAGCTCCATGGCCGTCTGCCCGTTGACAAAATCCTCCAGCGTGGCACCAACCCACTCCTTGCTGCGCACGGGGAGGGCGTACCGCCCGCACACGTACATATTCTGCAGCGACCTGGACACGGCCTCCTCATCGATCCGGGTTTTGCCGCGCTGGAGCGTCCGGCTCTTTATGTAGTTGATATAGCGCAGGAAAAACGTAGAGCTCAGCTCCGTCGGAGAATCCCAGTTCATTCCGCAGCCGGCCCGGACAGGGGAGGCAGCGTTGTAGTCCTGGTTAAAAAAGCGGATAATCCCCTCAATCTGGTCAAATGTGGCGGGGACTGCCAGAGGCTGGCCTGTCTGCTCATAATACGTGCGCTGGAGCAGCTGGTCCTCAAAGAGGTCCTTCCGGTAGATCAGCATATCCGTGCCGATGTCGAAGGGGATGCACTGGGGCTGCCCGTGGACATAGGAAAAATCCCGCACAATACGGGGCAGCATCCTGCAGGTGATCTCCTGAAATTCCTCCCGGCTGAAGGTGAAAAAAATATCAGGCGGGAACAGGGGCAGACAGCTCATGTTGTTGCGCACCAGATCGAATCCGCCGGTGTGGGCGCACTGCAGGGTTTCCGGGTAGACCTCGTCGGGCATGCGCTCCACAAACTGGACCCCGATCCCGGTTTCCCGGGTAAATTTGGGGGCGATCCGCCGGAGGGCTGCGCTGGAGCGGCTTTTGGAGAGGAGCACCCGCAGCCGCGCGCCCCCGCCTGCGGGCGAAAGGCGGGCAGGCTCCGGCCGGAAGCCGCCGGCGGGGAGTATTTCGTGAATCGGCTCCCGGATCTTCTGCACATTCTTTTCAGTGAAACGCTCCAGGAGGCACCGCGCCGCCCGCATGCCCGCGCGCATATGGTCCAGCGTATACCGGGTAACCCCCGGCTGCTCCACAAGGATATGGTCCGGCGACAGCGTTATCACCGGCGGGCAGGGAGCGGAGGAGGCCACCGAAAAGGCCAGCTGTACCTTTGGCAAAAAGGAGAAATCTGTCAGCACGATGGCGTCCGGAGCCCGCTGGTCCTCCTCCAGAAATTTGATGGGGGACGCGGATATATTCAGCCAGTCCGTGGCCCTGACCTGCAGGCGGCATAGGGGATTATCGCCCTGCAGCGTCTCCCGCAGCCCCTGGACCAGCTCCCGGTTCTCCGGATAATATTGCGGATCGCTGATGACGGCGATGTCTCGGTGCCCCTGCTGCAGGAGGCGCTTGCCGATCTGGCGGCCAATGCCGCGGAAATCAAAGCCGATAAAGTCGCGGCCCCGCTGCAGTTCGCGGAAGGCATAGAGGACCTCCGCGCCGCTGTTGCGGGCCCCGCAATAGATGTCCGCATGGGAGATGGAGCTGGTCACGGTGATAATGCCGGACACGCGCATCTCCGCCGCGTGCTTTGCAATGGATTCCTCCCGATAGGGGGAGTCGCCCGTTACAAACAGAAGGGGCGTATAGCGGTTTTCCTCCAGAATCAGCTTGATGCCGTTAAAAAAGCTGGTGTACCGGGCCTCGTCGATACTGGGGAGGATAACGGCCACGTGGCTGGAAAGGGGGGAATCCTTCCGCAGCTGCTTGGCCTGGGCGTTTGCCACATATCCCAGCTGTTTGGCCGCCTCCATCACCCGCTGGATTTTTTCAGCGCTGACGTTGCCGCGGTTATTCAGTACGTTGGATACCGTGCCCTGAGAAACTTTGGAAAGCTTTGCGATATCTTTTACAGTAATCATCACGGCCTCTCTACCCTTCAGCCGGGCCCGCCGGTCCCGGCGGGCCCAGTAATGAATGAACTTCCTGTCCACTGGTTTTAGCATAGTTGATTTTATAAAAAAAGTCAAGCGGCAGAGAAATAAATTCGTTTCAATACGATGACAACTGTAAAGCCAGTAATTTAGAAATTTATAGATTTTGGATATTGACACGTTTCAATAAATGGTGTAAGCTAATAGACAACCCGAGTGCAGGGTAAAAGAAGGGAGGACACAGTCATGACGGAAGCTGAAAAAATCCGGATCGCCCAGGAGGCGATTATGGCCTACTACAGCGCGGACGACCCGGAAAACAAAGCGTATGCCCTGGAAATCAATGCGCAGGTCTCGCCGGAGGCCGCACGCATCCACCGCGAATCCATTGTCATTGACACCTGCAGTTTTTATCTGGAGTCCTATAACTGGCACCTGAAGGAGTCCGGCGCCACGGCGCTGAACCTGACGGTCCCCTCCGTCCACGACGGCCTGGAGGGCGCTGTCAACGCAATCATCCACCACTATGCGGCCATTGCGGGGACGCCGGACCACTTTGTCCTGGCGGAAACGGCGGACGACATCCGGCAGGCCAAGCGGGACGGGAAGATCGCCATCATCATCGGCGCCCAGAGCCCCCGTTTCATCGAGCATGCGTCCCTGGCCGCGTCCGTGGAGGTCTTTGCAAAGATGGGACTGCGGATTCTGCAGATCGGCTACAATCAGCGGACCTTCGCCACGGAGGGGTGCCTGTGCAGCGAGGGCGGCGGACTCTCCACAACGGGCCGGCAGCTGATTGCCGCCATGGAGGCCTCCGGGATCACGGTGGACATCAGCCACATCGCCCATCGGGCCGCTATGGAAGCGATGGACGCCTGTACCAAGCCGCCGATCTTCAGCCACTCCAACCCGCTGGAGCTGTTCGACCACCCCAGAAACATCACGGCGGAGGCGGCGAAAAAGTGCGCCGGTATGGGCGGCGTCATCGGCGTATGCTCCTACGTACCCATTCTGTGGAGCCGGAAACGGCTGCCCTGCATAGATGACTTTGTAGACGCTATCGCCTACTACGCCGATCTGGTGGGCATTGACCACGTGGGCATCGGCATTGACTCCAACGCGGAGCCCGGCGCCTATGACCGCCACGACACCCGCAGCCTGATGAAACTGGTCCCCCCCAACCGGGACGTCTACCTGGCGGGGGCCGAGGCCGGACTGGGGAAGCGCTGCGCCTATCCGGCGGGGCTGTACAGCCTGGCCAATATTGTCAACATTGTGGAGCATATGCTGCGGCGGGGCTTCAGCGAAGGGGA
The DNA here is from genome assembly GCA_910578505.1 of uncultured Oscillospiraceae bacterium. GTDB lineage: Bacteria > Bacillota > Clostridia > Oscillospirales > Oscillospiraceae > Pelethomonas. The sequence continues at coordinate 22,888 of CAJTPV010000008.1, forward strand.
TATTCGGAAGGTAATGGGAGAAAATTATCTCCGTGTCTTCGACCAGACCTGGCGGAAGCGGGGCTGAGCCGAGGGGACGCGCGGTAATAGACGGAACAGGAAGCTTGTGTAAATCGAGGAGGTTAACCGATGAAAAAGAGAACACTTGCGAGAAAAGCGGCGGCTGTGCTGCTGGGCCTGCTGCTGCTGGCGTCCATGGCGGCCTGCGGCGGCGGAAACAGCCAGGACCAGGGCGGCGGCGGTTCCGGCGCGGGCGCGGACCATTCCGGCCGCACGGACGTCAACTACGGCCTTTCCAGCGACATCGCTTCCCTGGATCCCGTGTACACCACGGACCAGATCAGCACCATCCTCTACCGCCAGCTCTATGACACGCTGATCGTAAAGGGCGAGGACGGAACCTGGCAGCCCAAGCTGGCGGAGTCCTGGGAGTTGTCTGACGACGAGATGGTCTACACCTTCCATCTCCGCCAGGACGTCAAATTCCACGACGGCAGCGGCATGACCGCCGAGGATGTGGCCTACTCCGTCAACCGGGCCATTGAGTCCGCGGCAACCGGCGCGTCCATGACCAATATGGCCGAGTGCGCGGCCATTGACGACTACACGGTGGAGGTCCGCATGACCCAGCCTTTCGGCGGCGTGATGGAAATTCTGAGCACCTATGGCCGCGTATCCAGCGCGGCCACCACGGACTACGAATCCGCCCCCATCGGCACGGGCCCCTACAAGTTCGTCTCCCGGAACTCCGGCGACAACATCACGCTGGAGGCCTTTGAGGACTACTATCTGGGGGCGGCCACCATCAAAAACCTGACCTTCAAGGTCATTACCGACCCTACTACACAGATTGCGGCGCTGCAGAAGGGCGAGATCGACTTCCTCACCCACTGCAGCCTGTCCGCCAAGGCCACCGTTGAGGGCGACAAAAACCTGGTCTGGCAGGAGACCCTTTTCCGGGGCAACAACTGGCTGAGCTTCTGCCAGAACAAGCCCCCCTTTGACAACATTCTGGCCCGGAAGGCCGCGCAGTACGCCATTGATAAGGACGCGGTGCTGGTGGGCGGCTCCGAGGGCCTGGGCGCCACCATGAAAACCGTGTTCCCCTCCAGCGTCCCCAACTCCCCGGAGGAGTCCTACGAGCAGCCCTACGGCTATGACCCCGAGAAGGCGAAGGCGTATCTGGAGCAGTACAAGGCGGAGGCCGGCGTGGACACCGTGTCCATCTCGATCCTGGCCCCGGATACGCCCATGTACCTCTATCCCGCCATCACGGTGGAGGGCATGCTGCGGGACGTGGGCTTTGACGTGACCACGGAGCAGATCGACCGGTCCACCTACTGGTCCTCCGTGTACGCCGGGAATTATCAGCTGGCGGTCACCGGCACCTCCTGGCCGGTCAACGACTGCGACGGCAACTACCTGTATTTCTACAGCACCTCAGGCCAGCACTACTTTATGGCCTTCAACGATGAGCTGGACAAATACTTTGACGAGGGGCGTTCCCTTACGGACCCCGCCCAGCGTCTGGAGGCCTATACCCGCGCCCAGGAGGTCATTGACGAGGAGGCCATCTGCGTGCCCCTGCTTCAGCCGGCCAACGCCGTGGCCTACAACGCCGCTTTGCAGGGCGTGGACACAAAGGACGACATCTATTCCCACTTTGTCTACGACTGGTCCTGGTAAAAAAGAAAGACCGGCCATCCGTATTCGACAGACAGGGCGCGCCGCACGGCTCCGGAGCACTGGCCCGTGCGGCGCGCCTGAAACAATTGAGAGAAGGGAGGCAGACTATGCTGAAATATATCTCAAGGCGGGTCCTGATTTTGATTCCTGTCCTTCTGGGCGTTTCTTTCCTGGTCTTTGCCATTCTGGCAATGATGCCGGCGGACGTGGCGGCAGTCCAGCTGGGGGTCTCGGCCACACCGGAGGGGATTGAAAAATGGAACGAGGAGCACGGGCTCAACGACCCGTTCCTCAAGCGCTATTTTGACTACATGGGAGGGCTGCTGACCGGCGACCCCGGCGTCTCCTGGTCCTCCAACACGCCGATCAAAACGGAGTTTGTGCAGCGCATCCCCTCCACCATGGCGCTGACGGCGGGGACGATTGTGCTGGTCATCCTCCTGGGCGTCCCGGTAGGCGTGATCTCCGCCATCAGGCAGTACAGCATCTTTGACAATATTTCCCGGCTCCTGGCCATGCTGCTGACCTCCCTGCCCGCGTTCTGGCTGGGATTGCTGCTGATGCTGAAATTTGCTTTGGAGCTGGACGTTCTGCCGGCCACAGGCGGCGGCTCCTTCGCCCATTATATCCTCCCCTGGATCACCCTCTCCACCGCCATGGCGGCGCAGATGATCCGCATGACCCGCTCCACCATGCTGGAGGTCATCCGGGCGGACTATGTGCAGACCGCCCGGGCCAAGGGGGCCCGGCCGGTCCGGGTGGTGATGGTCCACGAGCTGCGAAACGCCCTGCTGCCCATCATCACCGTCGTGGGCATCATTCTGGGGCAGACGCTGGGCGGCGCCATTGTGACGGAGACCATTTTTGCCCTGCCGGGCGTGGGGACCTATCTGCTGCAGGGAATTTTCAAGTACGACATGCCGGTGGTGATGATCAGCGTTCTGTTTATCGCGGCGGTAATCGGCGTGATAAATCTGCTGATCGACATTCTCTATATGTATATCGATCCGCGCCTGCGCAGTCAGTTTGTGAAGGGATAGGAGGTGGCCGGATGAAAAAAACAGCGGGAAACGCCCCGAAGAGGCGGGGACAGTTTGCCTCGATCTGCTACCGGTTCAGCAGGAACCGCATGGCGATGCTGGGGCTGGCCGTATTTCTGGCCGTGGTCTTTTTTGCCGCCACCGCCCCCATGTTCGCCGATTATGAGGCGGACGCGGTGAAGCAGAACGTATACGCGAAATTCTTTTCCCCCGGCCAGGAGAGACATATTCTGGGCACGGACATGTACGGCCGCGACCTGTTCGCGCGGATCATTTTCGGCGCGCGGCTGTCGCTGCTGATCTCCCTGTCCACTGTGGGGGCGTCCCTTGTGCTGGGATGCCTGATCGGCTCCCTGTGCGCCTACTACGGCGGATGGCTGGACACGGTCACCATGCGCATTGTGGATATCTTTCTTGCCCTGCCGATGACCCTGATGGCGGTGACGGTGGTGGCGGCGCTGGGGACCAGCACCACAAACCTGATCATTTCCCTGACGATCTCCATGGTGCCGCCCTTTGTGCGGATCGTGCGCTCGGCGGTGCTGCAGGTCAAGGGCTCGGACTACATCGAGGCCGCCGTGGCCTACGGCTCCCGGGACATGCGGATCATCCTGACCCACGTGCTGCCCAACGCCATCGGTCCCATCATTGTCCAGGCCACGCTCAATCTGGCGTCGGTCCTGCTGTCGGTGGCGGCGCTGGGATTCATCGGTCTGGGCGTGCCCTCCCCCCAGCCGGAGTGGGGCACCATGCTGGCGGAGAGCAAGGCCCAGATGCGCTATTACCCCTGGCAGGTCATCATCCCCGGCGCCGCCATCGCGGTGACGGTGCTGTCCATCAATCTGATCGGCGACGGTCTGCGGGACGCACTGGACCCCAAGCTGAAGAACGGATAAAAAATGCGCAGAGGAGGAGAAAAATGGGACCCTTGTTGGAGATCAGAGATCTGCATGTGGAGTACAAAACCCATGACGGGACCGTCTACGCTGTCAACGGCGTGGATCTGTCGCTGGGGAGAGGGGAGACACTGGGGCTGGTGGGCGAGACCGGCGCGGGCAAAACCACAACCGCGCTGAGCATTCTCCGGCTCCTGCCGGATCGGATCGGACAGATCCGCAGCGGAAAGATCCTGCTGGACGGCGCGGATATCACGGCGATGAGCGAGCCGCAGATGCGGGAGATACGGGGGAACAGGGTGTCCATGATCTTTCAGGACCCGATGACCTCTCTCAACCCCATCCTGCCGGTGGGGCGGCAGATCGAGGAGGCGCTCCTCCTCCACACACAGCTCAGCAAGGAGGACCGGGCGAAGCGGGTGGACGAGATGCTGACGGCGGTGGGCCTGCAGGCGTCGAGAAAGGACGAGTACCCCCACCAGTTTTCCGGCGGGATGAAGCAGCGGATCGTCATCGCCATCGCGCTGGCCTGCAACCCGGAGCTGCTGCTGGCGGACGAGCCCACCACCGCCCTGGACGTGACCATTCAGGCCCAGGTGCTGCAGATGATGAATGAACTGAAAAAGCAGTTTGACACCAGCATGCTCCTGATTACCCACGATCTGGGCGTTGTGGCCCAGACCTGCGACAAGGTGGCGATCATGTACGGCGGCCATATTGTGGAGAGCGGCACGGTGCAGGACATCTATGAGGCCAGGGAGCACCACCCCTATACCACGGGCCTGTTCCGCTCCATCCCGGAGATGAACAGGGACTCCGACCGGCTGGCGCCCATTCCGGGGCTGATGCCGGACCCCATGCTCCGGCAGGAGGGGTGCAGCTTCCATGACCGCTGCCCCCACTGTATGGAGCGCTGCAGGCGGGAGAAGCCGGACAGCCGCGCCGTCTCGCCGACCCACAGCATCGCCTGTTTCCGGCACGAGCGGAAGGACAGATAGGAAAGGAGGCGCAGTGATGGACGTGCGCGACCAGCCCCTGCTGCAGACAAAGGGGCTGACAAAATATTTCAGAACATCCCGCGGCCTGCTCCATGCCGTCGACCACGTTGACCTGGAAATTCAGGCAAAAAAGACGCTGGGCGTGGTAGGGGAGTCCGGCTGCGGCAAATCCACCCTCGGCAGAACAATCCTGCGGCTGATCGAGCCGACAGAGGGCAGCGTTCTATATGGCGGGGAGGACATCGCCGGCTGCTCCGCCGCCAGAATGCGGGAGATGCGCCGGAAGATGCAGATCATTTTTCAGGACCCCTACGCCAGCCTGGACCCGCGAAAGACGGTAAAGGAGCTGATTGCCGACCCGCTGAAGGTCTATAAAACGCCGAAGTCCCGGCGGGACGAACTGGTAGGGCAGATGATGGAGACCGTGGGGCTGGCGGAGCGCTTTGCGCAGGCGTACCCCCATGAGCTGGACGGAGGCCGCCGCCAGCGGATCGGTATTGCGCGGGCGCTGGTGCTGCAGCCGGAATTTATTGTCTGTGACGAGCCGGTTTCAGCGCTGGATGTTTCCATCCAGGCGCAGATTCTCAATCTGCTGATGGATCTGCAGGAGAGCCACGGCCTGACCTATCTTTTTATCACCCACGACCTGTCGGTGGTCCGGCATATCTCGGACGAGATCATGGTCATGTATCTGGGCGTTGTTGTGGAACGGGCGCCGTCAAAGGAGCTGTTCGCCTCTCCGATGCACCCCTACACGAAGGAGCTGATCCGGGCGATTCCGATTCCGGACCTGAACCCGGAGCACAGGCTGGTCAACAGCCTGCGCGGCGAGGTTTCCGACCCGATTGAGCCCCCGGCCAGCTGCCGGTTTGCCCCCCGCTGCAATTACTGCACGGAGGCCTGCCTCAGCAGCCAGCCCGCATTGCAGGACATGGGGAATGGACACTTTGTCGCGTGTGCGCTGCACGGAGCATAGAGGGTGCTGCTGCCGTCAGGTTTTTATAGCGGCAGATCAATCCTGCGAATCAAGAGCAGCGGGGGGTACTGAACAACCATGGCTTTTGCCAGTGGTTGTTCAGTATCCCCCCATCTGTTCCCGTGCAAAGCGCAGGACCTCTCGACAGCGCGCATCCCGGTTTTCCGCCGTGACGGAAAAGCACCGGCAGCGGGGATGGGACCGCACGCGGTCCAGAAATGGAACCGCCCTGTCCTTCACCGCGGCAATCACCGGGGTATCGCCGTCCAGCCGGGCCAGAATAGCGGCGCAGAATTGCTTTTCCTGGGATTCCATGAATCCCAATTCGTCAAACAGGATGATTGTCCCCGCCGGGAGCGGACGCAGCAGCAGCGGGGCGAAGTGATCAAAGGAACCGGGACGAGTCGCAACATTTCGATTCCCGCAGTAGCCCAGCAGGTTTTCCTCTGTCTGGCGGCGTGGCTCTCCCACAGGGTAGAAATAGAGAGGCGTCCCCCGTACCGGATCGGTCAGGCCCGCCTCCTTTTGGGTTTCAAAACCGAAGACAGGCCGTTCCAGTTCCTTTAAAACCCGCCGGATCAAGGTGCTTTTCCCCACACCGCAGGGGCCGGTAATCAGGATGTGTGTCACGAACCATCCCCCCCTGCTCTCTCGCCGTAAAGGGCCTGCAGCTGTTCGTCCGTCAGGTCCACATGGTAGAAAAGGGAAAAGAACTCCCGGACCTCCTCATCCACATCAAAGGTAAGGTATTGCGGGTAGAGCAGCCCCGACAACCATCTGACGCCCACAAGCCGGTTAGAGGCTGGGGGCCGGTCCACCCAGCTGAACGGTGCGTTGGGCACACCGTAGACGGCGCCGTTCCGCACGGCCTTCAGCGCTGCGTAGTCTGGATTTTCCAGAATGGCCATGGCTGCCGCGCTGCCGCTCATACCGGCCTTGGCCTCGCCGAGCGTCACGATGACGTCCGGGTCCCAGGCCAGCAGCTGCTCTGCGGAAATTTGGACACGTGTCCCTTCTCCCAGCTCCAGAGCCGCCACATTGACGGCATTGACCAAATCGGAGAGCTGACCATGGGAGGAACCGGCGGGGGCCGTCTCCAGGGAGTCCTGGCCGCTGCCGCAGTAGAGCCGGATCTTTTCCTCCTCCGGGATGTCCATTGCGGCGATATCGGCAAAGGTTTTTTCTGCGTAGGCAGCCAACTGTTCCGCCTTCTCCGCTTCGTCCAGCAGCCCTCCCAGAAAACGGTAAGCCGCAGGCGCACGCATCAGGTCTCCGTCCACCGCCAGCACCGGAATGCCCAGCTTCCCGGCCAGTTGGTCGCACGCGCTGGCCAGTGCGCCGCCGATGGTCCCCATATAGACAGCGAGGGAGGGGCCTGCGGCGATGACGGCCTCATAGTTGACGGCGTCACCCATGCCGAAGTTTGGGAGATCGTGATACTCCTCCAGGATTATACCCTTTTCTATGTCGTTCAGCGCGTAATTCCAGCCCAGCAGCTTGTCGGGCGCCAGTGTATACAGGTAGATCGCCGCCGCCGGGTCTGCAGGAAAGACCATGCCGGCCTCTGCGGGAACCATTACCGTCCGCCCGGCCATATCGGTGATTTCCCGGACAGCGGAGCTCTCCGGCTGGTCGGGAGAGGCATCCGGTCCGGATGCGCCGCACCCCGCCGCCAGGACCAGCAGCAGCGCCAGCAGCGCCGCAGCCAGCTGTTTTCCGTGTTCCATGTTTCACTGTCCCCCTCTCTATGCCGGATCTCCTATACCCGCCGCACCTGCACCAGATTGGTATGCTGGGGGTTGCCGTGAGCCAGCGGGGTGCTCCGATGGGTCATGGTCAGCACGTTGATACAGCCCCGCCGGTCCCGCATTTTTTCATCCGGGGTATACCAGGCCCCCTCGCTCATGGCCACGGTTCCCGCGATGATCCGCTCCGTAACGCTGGCCGGGATGCGGACAGTCCCCCGCCGGTTGAAGATCTCCACCATATCGCCGTCCCCAATGCCCCGCTCCGCCGCGTCCCTGGGATGGATCCACAGCGTCTGGGGGTCCAGCGCCTCCAACTGCCGGTTCCTGTCGCCGATGGAATGGCACCGGCGTTTGGAGTGATAGCCGATCAGCTGCAGCGGATACTGGCTTCTCTGTGCATCCTCCCACCCCTCCTCACAGGGGGTATAACGGGGGATGCCGGGCAGTACGCCGCCCTTCCAGAGCGATTTGGAGAATATTTCAATTTTGCCGGAGGGCGTCCCAAAGGGGACGCCTTTCTGAATATTTTCCCAGAAAGCAGGCCGGCGGTCCTGTTTGGGAAAGACAAAGCCCCCCTCGCGCCGGAAGGTCTCAAAAGGCGGAAGATTCGGCTCCGTCTGTTCCCTGTGCAGCTTGTAGCGGTCAGCGATCCAGTCTGCGGCGCTGCGGTGTCCCTGGCAGAAATCCCGCTCCAGTCCCAGGCGGCGTGCCGTTTCTTCCATCCACGTGTACTCCGGGCGGCAGTCAAACAGCGGGGCGATGGCCTGTTGGTTATAGAGCGCATAGTCCGCACTGGACCAGGAGCCGACCACATTTTCCATCTCAAAAAAGGATGCGCCGGGCAGCAGCAGATCCGCAAACCGCGCGCCGGGGGTCATGAAGAGATCCGATACCACCACGCACTCCGCCCCGTCGTGCCGCCGGAGGATGCGGGCCGTCTCATTGACATTGGCGTGCTGGTTGAGCAGCATGCCGCTGGCCAGAGAGAAAATCAGCTTGATACCGGTTTCCAGCTGTTCTGTACCCACCAATCCGTCCGCTGGGCGGATCTCCTCGGGGCGGTCAACCGCCCGAGTCCACAAAAAGGACGGGATGCTGGCCGGACAGGGGTTCTCCCTTGGCGCAAACCAGGGACCCGTATGGCTCTCTTTGAGATACGAGATGGCCCCCGCGCTGCCGCCGGGCAGGCCGACATTCCCTGTCAGACATGCCAGCATAGCGAAACTGCGGCAGTTCTGTTCCCCGTTCAGCGTCCGCTGGGGGCCCAGGCCGGGCAGCAGACATGCCGGCTTTGCACCGGCGTACTCCACCGCCAGCGCCTCGATGGTCTGGACGGGCACTCCGGTAATTTTTTCCGCCCACTCCGGCGTCTTCACAACGCCGTCCTGTTTTCCGAACAGATAGCTGTGGTAACTTTCATGGGCCGGGACTCCCTCCGGCATGTGCGCCTCGTCAAATCCCAGGCAGAAGCGGTCCATAAAGGCCTGATCCTGCATGCCCCGGCTCCAGATGACATAGGCCATTGCGTCCGCCAGCGCGCCGTCTGTGGAGGGACGGATGGGGATCCACTGGTCCGCACAGAGGCGGGCCGTATCGCTGCATCGGGGATCAATGACGATGATCCGTGTCCCCCGTGCCCTGGCCTGGACCAGCATCTCCTTGTGTTGATCCCCCCAGTGGGTCTCCAGGGGGTTGTGGCCCCAGAGCAGCAGCAGCCTGCTTTGCAGCATCTGCTGTTCCGGACTGCCGCAGAGCAGGGTCCCGTACACATAGGGCAGGATCTTCTCAGCGCAGGCAGCGCTGTAGAAGTTGTAGAAATCCAGATATCCGCCGTCGCAGCTGAGCAGATGTTTCATCAGCCGGTCCGGCCGCATCAGCGCACAGACGCCCGCCGCAGCCATGACATACCTGGACTGTGGAGCCCCATGGGTGCGGCGGATGGCGGCGGCTGTCAACGCCGCCGCGTCCTCCCAGGAGATCCGCCGGAACTTTCCCTCGCCCCGCTTTCCGACCCGCGCCATAGGGCAGCGCAGGCGGCGGGAGGAGAGAAACGTCTGCCGGTAGGACAGCCCTCTGGGACAGCCGGAGAAGCTCTTTCCCTGGAAATCTTTGTCCGGCAGGATGGACAGCACGCACCCCTCCTGCACAGCGGCCAGCATTTTGCACTTGTTTCCGCAGTCGCAGAAGCTGGCGTGGCTGGTCACACGGGGTTCCTCCACCGGCAGCTCCGGCCCCCTCTGCCAGGACATGCTGTCAAAATCCGGCGTACCGCTTTGGACCGGAGTATCCTTTCCGCCTGCCGCAGCCTCCAGCAGATGCAGCACAGCCGCGGCGGCAGGCGATAAACCCGCCGCCCGTGCGCACCGGCACAGGCAGTGCGCTGTCCCCAGCAGGAAACGGCTCAGAAAAGCATCAGCCGCCTCCTCCAGCTGGCTGTCCGGCCTCTGCAGGCGGCAGGCGCAGAGGTACTCCATGAACCGGCACTGCTGGCCGATATAGTCCGGTGGATTGCCGTCCATATCCACCCAGCGATAGCCGTATTTTTTATAGAAGCGGATGACCTCCAGGGTAACAGCGTTGAGCAGGACGTCCTCGCCGGTCAGGCATGCGGAAGCCCACAGGGGGACGTACACATCCGCATCCGTTCCCATCAGCAGCCGCTCATACTCCTGCCGCTCCACCGGCTCCAGCCCCACCCAGCGGCAGGTCCCCCGCCACAGCGCCAAATCCTCAAAAAACGTCCGCAGGGCATGCCAGCGGATATATTCCTCTCTCAGTGTCAGCACACAAATCCCCCCTGTTCCCGCAGCTCAGCCTTCAAAGCCTGCATCCCCGTCAAATCGCCCAGCAGGGCCGCCCCAACCAGCCGGTCCCCCTGCCATACCCGCACGCAGCGGCCCGGAACGGCAGGCCGGCGGGGATCCACCTGGAACGGCGTTCTGGCCGGCCAGTCCTCCCACTCCGTCCGCCCGTCCGCCGGACTCAGATTCCCCATAGCAAAGAGAGCCGTGCCATCCAGATTCAGCACCAGGGACGTGTCGCAGCCCGTGTAGACGGCCTGGCCCCCCGCAGCGCTGTTTCCCGCTGCCGCCCCCTGCCGCAGGCCCTGGTTCCAGAGGGCGGCGTTAAAGCCCTGGAACTGGGCGCAGTCGCCGCAGGCGTAGACGCCGGCGGCGCTGGTCTCCATCCGCTCGTTGACAACAATGGCCCGCTGGCAGTCGATTCCCGCCTCCGCTGCCAGAGCGGTGTTTGCCCGGACGCCGCAGGCGGCAGCCAGCACCTGACAGGTCCACTGTCCGCCGTCCGCCTCCACCACCATTTCCTCCCCCGACCTGTACAGCCTTGTAATGGAGACACCGGTGTGGATATGGAGGCGCGGCAGCTGCTCCTGCAGCCAGCGGGAGATGTCCGGCCCGATCAGCCGGGGCATCAGCGACGGCATGGCCTCCAGCACCGACACCTCCAGGCCATAGCGGACCAGCTCGGCGGCCAGCTCCAGCCCAATCACACCGCCGCCAATCACGACTGCCCGCTCCTTTCCCAGCGCCAGCCTCTGCAGGCGGCGCAGGTCATCGAGCGTGCGGAGACCGCACAAGGGGACCTCATCCCGCCCTTGAAAGGGCGGAATAAAATTATTCGCCCCCAGGGCCAGGACGCACCGGTCGTAGGGCAGGGCCTCTCCCCCGCAGTCCACCGTCCGCCGCTGTGTGTCCAGATGCCTGGCCGCAACGCCCAGCCGCAGCTCAATGTCCCTGTCCGTATACCACTTCTGGGGGTGCAATGCCAGCTTTTTCATCTCCGGCGACAGCAGGGGCGCTTTGCTCAGCAGCGGCCTGGCGTAGGGCAGCTCCCGCTCCGCGCTCAGCAGTACAATCCGTCCCGACGGGTCCTGCTCCCGAATAGCCTCCGCCGCGCTGACGCCGGCAATTCCGCCGCCGATGACAAGATACCGTCTCTCAGCCACAGTCCGCGCCTCCTTCCTCCACAGGGAACCGGGTCATAGTCGTCGGGTCTGTCCGGGCGGGGTCCGGCAGAAACGGGGCCCGCAGCTGCCGCCAGCCGGGCTCGTCCGCCGGCGGGCCGCTCCAGCGCAGCGCGCCGACAGGACAGGCCGCCGTACAGGCAGGCTGGCGGCCCTGCATCCGGCGGTCCAGGCAGCTGTCACATTTCTGCGCCGTACCGGCGGAGGCGCTCAGGGAAACCGCGCCGTAGGGGCAGCTCCACACGCAGGAGGCACAGCCGATGCACAGCCCGCTGTCGTGGAGTACGACGCCCAGCGTCTCGTCTCTGCGCATGGCGCCGGTGGGGCAGGCCGCCGCGCAGGCGGGCCGCATGCAGTGGTTGCAGCCGCCGGAGAAGGGAACGGTCCGCCCGTCCCGACCAGGGCGCAGAACAACCCGACGGAAGAATTCACCGGGCTGCAGACCCTTCTCATTCTGGCACGCCACCTGGCAGGCGCCGCAGGCAATGCAGATGGCGCTGTTGTAAAAAAATCCCGTTTTTTTCATAAACTTCCCCCTGCTTTCCTCTGTCAAAAGGGGGTATGCCGCCCGATTCGCGGCATACCCTCCCGTTTTTACTTCTCCTCTGCCAGCCGGCAAAATCCATCTGCAGCGGGATGTGCCGGGGCATGATACAGCGGGCATACCAGCCCAGGGCTACTCCCAGTTGTGGAGCGTCAGCGCCCCGGGCTGTACCAGCTGGCTCTGCACGTTTTTCACCCGATAAAGCGCCTCTTCCCGGTTCGCGTCCTTGACCGCCATGATCAGCATCTGACAGTAGGCCAGCACCGGGGCCATGCTGTTGATCCCGGTTTCCGGGTCCCGCTCCAGCGAAACCGTCACCACCTCGTCGGACAACTGCCCCACCGGGCTGAGGATGGAGTCTGTGATTGCAATCAGATAGGGTCCCTTGCTTTTCGACTGCTGGACCAGCTCCAGAGTGCCGGGAGCGTATGGCCGGAAGGAAACAGCGATCACTACCGAGCGCGGATTCAGCTCCGCCATTTCCCGGAAACCGACGTTATTTTCCCGGTAGTAGTAGACGTTGGGCCGGATGGTATCCAGCATGAAGAAGAGCTGATAGGCCGCTGTGTGCTCCCCGTAGTACCCGAAAACCATAACATGGTCCGCAGCGGCGATACGTGCGGCAAGATCACGCAGCTGCCCCAGGTCCGCCATTCTGTCCCGCAGGTCCAAAAGCCGGGTAGCCTCTCTGCTGAGCAGCTTCTGGTATTCGTTCTGCTCCCCCTGGTTTTCAATGTGGCGCGAGCGGTTGTTTTCCAGTACATCCTCCTGTATCTGGTTCTGGAAAGCACTGAAGCTGTCATAGCCCAGGGAATAGGCCAGCCGGATGACCGTAGTTTCGCTGACGCCAGCCGCCTGGCTGATCTTCACCGTTGTTTTCATGGCCGCGAATTCCAGATGCTCTGCGATATAGTCCGCGACCTTCCTCTGCGCTTTGGACAGCTCGTCATACCGCTCTTGAATTTTTGTACAGACAGACATGGTGTTCTCCTCTCGAAAAAAGAATTAAATTCTTTTTGTCTCTCTATTGAAGTTTTTTATTCTTCTGCCTGTGCGTTTATTTTACTCCATTTCTTTGAGTAAAGCAATACACAGTATTTCCAAGGCGGCTTTTCTATTTTTGATACTATCGTTGATATTTGGCCGCTTTGAAGGATATTCTTCTGTTTTTAAGCGTTGTCTGCAATCGGCAGCGGGGTGTCGCCGGATTCCTTGGTACTTTCCCGGAACACGGGCCAAACCTGTTTCCCGTCAGTCCGCCATCGCCCGCTGCAGATGAAATCCGCCAGGCCAGCGATATCGCTGCGGGAAAAGCAGGGCTGTCCGCAGACCGGGCTGTCCGTGACGACAGCGGCGCACTCCCGCAGCCCCGCCGGGCGCTTCTCCGCCCCGTCCCCGCAGACAAGGAGCTTCGGCCAGTCCGCGTCCTTGCAGCCTTCGACCAGAATCAGGTCAACGCCTGTTATGCGGCCCGCCACCTCCGCCGGGCGCAGCGGACGGTTCTCCCAAATGACGGCCTGGGTGTCAGAAAACAGGGCGGTCACTTCAGCGCCGGCCTGTGTAAAGCGCCAGCTGTCCTTGCCCTGTTGATCTATGGCAAAGTCATGTCCATCGTGTTTGATAACCGCCGTCCGCAGGCCGCGGCGGCGCAGCTCCGGGAGCAGCGCCTCGATCAGCGTGGTCTTGCCGCTCCCGGACCAGCCGGCCACGCCGAGGATGGGGATTTGTTTCACTTAACAGTTCACCTCACATTCGCTGTTTTTTATAAGCGCTGCATATTCCCCAGGTGTATTGAGGTTGGTCAGGCCCATCTCCCCGCCCGGCAGTTCCCAGGCGGGAATATAAAGCGTGTCCAGGCGGCTCAGAGCGCTCCTCAGGCGGAAATCGACGGATTGCAGCTGCTGGATCAGAGCGGGAGCTGCTGTCCGGCGGTAGAGGGCGCACAGCGGGTGGATGCGTCCGGAGGCCTCCTGGGGAACAGCGGCCTGCGCATGGGGGGTGATTCTCTCCCGCAGCGCCGCGGCTACAGCGCCGGTCACCAGGGGCATATCGCAGGCAACCGCAAACAGCAGCGGTGTTCTGCATGCCGGCAGCGCGGAGCAGAGTCCGCCCAGTGGGCCGCTGTGGGGATATTGGTCCTCTACAACGCGGCAGGCGTGAAAGGGATATCGTTCCGCGCAGTCTGCGGACAGGTACACCTCGTCCAGGCCGGAGAGGGCGCGCAGCAGCGTGTCCAGCAGCGTCCCGTCCCCCCAGGCCAGGCCGGCCTTGTCCCGCCCCATCCTGCGGCTATGGCCGCCGCACAGGATCACGGCGCTCATTGCTTCCAATATGTGCGGTCTCCTTTCTCTTAGGATAGCCTCATTTTCTCATAACAGGGAATGTTTTTCAAGAGTACGCTTTCAAGTTGCTGGAGAATTACGAGTTTCCTCTTTGCAGCAACACACCCGTCTCCACATGAGTACAAAATCAAAACATATCCCCACAAAATCACGGGAAATATGAACAATTTTTCACTACACAAATACCGCTCGTGCATCTCTTTTCCCACAAAGATATTATGTATTGTGAAAAAAACATTTTCTTATAACACATCTTTTTTCTTGTATACTTTTTTGCATCGATTTAATATTGTCGACACCAAAAACTGATTATCAGTACTTATCAAACGATATTTTTTGTTTACTCTCGGAGTAAAAATAGCCTTCTTGATTCCATTTTGATCTGTTTTGATTTGTCCTTTTAAGCCTGTTACATTATCTTTTTGTATATAAAATCTAATGTTCACTCCATATACAGAAACTTTTTTATATAAATTTATCAATTTTTCGTCTGTTGTTGATTCACACAATAACGTACAATGATTTTTTAAATGTTCAATTCTTTCGGTTTGTTTTTTATAGTCTTTTTCATATAAAAAATCTAAATCCTTTCCAATAACATACAACTCAACCGCATCGTCACCAAAACTATCATATATATTTTTTATTTCTCCGTGAGTATACTCTACTTTATTTGTCAACTTAGATTGTAAAAACAAAATAATGCCCAACAGTAAATTAGCAAATATAATATATAAAATTCCAAATTTGGCATTAAGATAAAAGGGAATCATAGACAAATTATTTTCTTGTTCCAAAATTGACAAATTAACAAAGCAAGGCATATTTATCCATAATACTATAATAAAACAAATTGTAAAAAATAAACTTTTTGTCAACTCGTTTTTCCATACAATGTTAAATACTAACATCAAAATTAATATAAGCACAATAATAGATATATTCATTCACTTCCCCATTCTTCCTTATCCATAATGTATATTTCAATTGCACAAACTATTTAGCTGATTTTAAAATCTATAATAGCTGACTAATTATCTTTTCTACCCCCTCAATATAATCCTGCATATTTTTTCTTTTATAAACATGAATATATGAGGGGTGGTGTATAGGAACAAAATTGATTCCTTCTATTCTTTCATAATGATATTCAAAATCATTCCATTTTTCAAATTCAATACTCATTTTTTTTGCAACTGTGGAATATACCTTTTCTCCCAACAAAAAAACAATTTTAGGAGACATTGCATGTATTTCACTTAACAAATGTTCAAAACAACAATCAATTTCACTTTTATTAGGATAGCGAAGCTTTTTCTGTTCTGTTAAAGGTAAGCATTTAACTAAATTTGTTTTATATGTAATTACTTCTTCGCATCTTTCTTCAATTTTGTGAATTATCATGCCTGTATTCGTTTCTGGAGATAATGGTAATTCAATATCCGACATCACTTTTTTAGCTGATAAGCCAACCCAAAAGATTTGACATTTCTTTTCTACATCTAATAATGGCTCTTGATTAAAGCATAAACCACATTTTTGACACTTTCGTATTTGTTCAATCATTATTATTCTCCTGCTAACCTTTGTGTTTTTAGTATATACTCATTTAATACTTCGTCAGATTCCAAACTATAATTTCCAAAATCAAAATTAAACTGAGATCTTCCTTTAAATTTGCTTATTGTTTCATTGAACTGGCAATTCTGAATTATACCTGTATCTTGCATAATTTCATTATATAGTTGTGTACCATCATAAGGTCTGAATTGAAACACACTTGTTCTAAATGTTCCTTCTGTTCTTAGTGAAAATTTCTTTAATTCCTTTGCCAATTCAAATGTCTTTTGAAAATCCTCTTTTGTTTCTTTAGGAAATCCATATATAAAATAGCCCTTTAAATCAATTCCATTTCGCAAAATTTCTTGTGAAACTTTTATAATATCATTAGAACTTCCCATTTTATTTATTCTTTTTCTTACCGATTCCGAACCAGATTCAATGCCAATAAACAATTCTTTACATCCTCCAACTCGAAGCTCTTTAATTTTTTCAATTGCATTTACTAATGATAATACATGCACCATCCCTCTCCAACTCAACTGCGTAAATTGAGAAAAGATATGATTCGCCATATCTATACTCTTACTATTGCGTAAAAACAAATCATCCAAAATGCGAACACTTTGTATATCTGGATATGTAGATAAAATTTCATGAATTTCTTTTATAACACTCTCCTCTGTACGAATTCTAATCGTCACGTCTCTATTCAAACTTCTGGCTCCGCCGCAAAACGCGCAATCAAACATACATCCTCTTGATGTAATAATTGCAACTTCTTTTTCTCCATAATGATTTATGATTATTTCATTTCCTAGATATTTTCGATTTAAAAATATGTTTGATATATCCCTGGGAAAATATATTGAATTCATATTTACCCTGTAAACATATTTAGAATCCATTTGTTCCTCTGGTTCTTGACTACAATTCTCTGAAACAATTTGGGGAATAATAAATTCACCTTCACCAATAATAATATTTAATGTATTGGAAACATTCCAATTTAAAATTTTACGATAAATACTTTTAACAGCCTGCCCTCCTATAAAACACTTACAGTTTACATGAATACTTTCAACAATATTTTTAACCAACTCATAATTCTGAGTAAAAATATTAATACCTACAAAATCAGGCTTGGTTTTATCTATATAGGAAATTATATCTTGTACAGATTTTCTATCTTTTACACAATCTACAACTTCAACATCTATATCATTAATCTTTTCTAAATATGTTGCTATATACCCCAAACCCAATGGAGATAAATATTGTTCATTTTCCTTTGTAGAATCCCAAAAAATAGGGGAGTTAATCAGCATAAACTTTTTCATTTTTCCCTCCAATTACTTATAATGCAAGAAACAATCTCTTCAACATTGTTCTCCAAATCAGTATTATTATTAATACAAAGAACATCTATGTTTCTTTTCTACAATGTTAAATAACCTCAAAATATTTCAAAGCATCCTTTATCGCTTCCACTTTCTCTACCGTTGGATGTTTCCTCGGCTGTTTCAATTCCTCTACCGCATTAGGAGTATCATACACTGGCAATCCGAACTCCCTCTTTACCTCTTTACCTCTGCGATATATTACGCTGTCGTTTTTTGGTGGGAAAGCAACACCACCGTCTCCATATGGTCATTGTTGTCCAAACTCAAATCCATGTCATGCTCAATGATAGGGAGCCGGAATTTGATGGATTTGAGCCACTGTCCGTTGGACTGACGCTCTGGATATATCTGAATTTCCGAGATCAGTGCCTCGATCAGCTGCCGCCGCTCCACCTCGTCCATCAGGGCGTACAGCTTTTCAAAATAGATCAGGACCTTGTAGATGTTATCCCCGGTCAGCTTTTCCGCTTCAATGGCCTGCTTCTTAGCCCTTGCTGTAATAAGCTGTGACTCGATCTCTTCTATCCTATCGTACATCTTGTAAAGCCGGTCGTCAAGGTCGGCTTTCCGTTTGATGTAGTGCCGGTCATCCGGGTCAAGGGAGTCGATCTCCTCCATCAGCTTGGACTTGATGGAATAGCTCTGACGTAGCTGTTTTTCATAGTTGGCAATTTCCTGGTCGATGGCGGCGGTGTCCACCTTCATGTTGATTTTTTCCTGCATCATGGCAGCAAACTTTGGATTGCTCACCAGCTTGACGATTACCTCGGCTACCGCACCATCCAGCAATTCCTCATTGATCTGTTTTCTGTAATCGCATTTGTGCCCACGGGTCATGGTACGGTGTTTGCAGGCGTAGTAGAAGAAATCCTTATATTTTGTGCCATCTTTTCTGTATTTGATGCTCTTGTTGGCGTACATTCCCGCCCCACAGATGGGACATTTTACAATGCCGGTGAGAAGGTGTGTCCGCTCATTCTGGCCCCTGTTCGCACGCTCATACTTCCTGGCTTGGGCCAGCAGCTTCACCTGAGCCGCCTGCCAGACATCTTCGGACACCAGCCCCTTATGCAGGCCATCTACCAGCAAGTAGTTGTCCTGCTCCACAAGGCGGTAGTCGTTCCTGGTGCCGTGGACCTTCTCGGTCCTCCGCCGTCCATAGGCAATTTTGCCGCAGTAGACCGGATTTTTCAGAATCATGCGGACAAGGCTGGCATCAAACAGGGGATTTTTCCCGTTTTGTCTCTGAATTTTGCGGATACCGTGGTTTTCCAGATATTTTGCTACTCCGTTCGCGCCGACATCGGTAGTGGTGTACTGCTGGAAAATGACCCGAATTGCCTCCGCTTCTTCTTCATTGATTTCCAGTTTGCCATCCACCAAGCAGTAGCCGTAAGGAGCAAAACCGCCGTTCCATCGACCCTCTCTGGCTTTCTGAATACGGCCCTCCATGGTTTGGACACGGATATTTTCACGCTCGATTTCGGCCACAGCGGAGAGGACAGAAATCATCAGCTTTCCGGCGTCCTTGGAGGAGTCGATGCCATCCTCCACGCAAATCAGGTTCACTCCAAAGTCCTGCATGACTTGCAGCGTAGAGAGAACATCGGCGGCGTTCCTGCCGAAGCGGGAGAGTTTGAACACCAGGACAAAGGAAACGCCGTCTTTCCCGGATTTAATGTCCTCCATCATCTGGCTGAACTGAATGCGGCCCTCAATGGACTTGCCGGATTTGCCCGCGTCCTCATATTCACCCACGATTTCGTAGTGGTTGAAGTCGGCGAAGGCTTTCATTCGGGTCTTCTGCGCATCCAAAGAGTAGCCGTCGATTTGCATCGCTGTGGACACCCTGGTGTAAATGTAAACTTTCTCTTTTGTCTGCCGCATCATAAACCCCTCATTTCTGTCCGCTTTCCGGCTGAGGAGAGATCTTTCTCCCCAGCCGGAAGTTTGGCCTTACAAATCACGATATTATCATATCACATCACTGCTGTATTTGCAAGGGTGGATCGCTGGGACTGATTGTTTTTTTCAGCCCCGATCCCGGTCTGTTCAACGCTGGGAGCAGGCATATCGTCGATGCCCAATTCCGATGCATACTTCTCAATCAGATTTGCCAGTAAGGTGGCAAGTCCGCTCCATTCATCGGTCAAGGGCATTCTTCTTGCTGGCCTCCTCCTGTAAAAGTGTGGCGTTCTGCTGATACGCCTCCAAAATCTCCGGCGGCACGTTCTCCACCGCCCGTTTCAAGTCCTCCAGTTCCTGAAGCTGCTGGGCCACCTCCAACCGCCGCTTGACGCTCTCCCGGCTGTCGTTCTCCTTCTTTTTCAAGGCGGCGTTCTCGGCCTTGAGGTCTTTGTAGGCGGCATCGTACTTCCGCAGCTTGGTCTGCATCCGTTCCACGCCGGGGAGATACTCTTCCAGAAGCGTCTCAATCTCGGCACTTTTCTTTTTTGCATTGAGGGGATTGACCTCGCCCAGCAGCTGCAACAGCATATCCCGCTGCCGGTTGAGGTGAGCAGCCTCCTTGAACAGCCGGGGCGGGATGTGGGTTCGTCCCGTCTCGCTGGCGCTCTCGCCCCGCTCCAGGTCCGGCCACTTCTTGACCATGTGTTTCCAGAACTCGTCCTGCCACCAAATCAGCTTTTTCTTGTTGCCCACAATGTCCTTGGCACTCAGTCGCCCGTCCGCTGTCAGCGGGACAAAAGAAAGGTGCATATGGGGCGTTTTCTCGTCCATATGCACCACGGCGGATATGATCGTGTCTTTCGACTGATGTTTTTCGATGAAGTGAACTGCTTCTTCAAAGAACGCCCTGATTTCAGCCGCTTTCTTGCCCTTGAAGAACTCCGGGCTGGCCGTTACCAGCGCCTCCACCATCCGAACGCTGTCCTTACGGGTGCGGCACTTGGCCTGGGCGATCTGCCGCTCTGCCTCCGCCCGGTATTTCCGCTCCGGCTGGACAAAATGGAAATTGAGGTGGCTCCGGCTGGTGTCCACGTCTGGATTGCTGGCGTACTTCTCCTTGGTTCGCTCGTTATGAGCCTCAATATGGCCGATTTCCGGTCCTTTATACTTGGCAAAGCGGAGAATGGCGTACTGCGGTTTCAGCATCACTTCCCCCTCCTCTGCCAGACCAGATCGAACCCCAGCACGTTGGCCAGCTGGATGGCCTCGATGTACCGCAGCGAACCCCGCTGCAACTTGGCGGAGAGATTGGACACGCTGTCGCTCCAGCCGTGTTCGGTGGCGAGCATATCCACCACCTCCTGCATGGTGTATCCGGCGCGGATGATCTGCGCCTTGATCTCGTTTCTGATGTTCAATAAAAACCTCCTAATTCTACATGGCTGTCACGCAATAAAAGCACCCTTCGATTTCGTGCTTCCGAGTGACTTTTGTTGAAACGGTGAAAATACCGTCATAACCGTCAACTCTGTTCACCATTCAGAGCAGCACGGTTCCGTGAAACCTGTTCGGAAATTCAGTAAAAAGTTTGCGGTTTTGGAAAATGTAGAAGTTTTAGCGGCAAAGGTGACCTACTATACTGCCCTGCTTCTCTAAATGCGGAAAATTAAATTGTGACTGACCTCAAAAGAAGCGTACAGTGCGTACATGAGTACGCCCGTGTACGCTTGTACGCATTGTACGGGTGATTTGGGGTCACTGTGTATTTTCAGTACTGCCGCGCCAGCACCCGCAGGCCGGTGAACCCCCTTGACCGCCTGCCACCGCCGATGTAGATGTTGTTGGTATGGCTGATCTTGTAGCTCCCGGCGCTCTGATTGAGATAGTTGCAGAAACTTTTCATGGACAGGGCATTGTAGGCGTTGTCCTCGCACCAGAGTTTATAGGCGGCGTACAGGTCCTTGGAGCTGGCGGCGGCGTCCGGTTCATAGGAGATGTACCCGGTGGAGCGCATGAACTCCACAATGTTGTTGCCGTCGGCCACCGCCGCGTTCATATTTTCCTGGGCCTGTTGGCTGATGGTAAAACGGTAATTGTGCGCGATCAGCCGCCTCAGGCCCTCCAGCGCCCACAGGAAGATGCCCTCCGCCTCGGCGCACATTTTCTCCCCGATGAACGGGTCGTCCACCCGGCCCGCCGGTCGTTCTTTGGCCGTCAGGATGATCTGCCGCCGGAAGAAACCTACGCTTCGGTCATAGAGGGAGTGGAGCGTTCCGTTTCCCAGGCCGATGAAGCGGACATATAGCTGTCCTTGATAGCTCTGCTTGCCCTTCTTCTCCAAGTCCATGGGCAGCTCGGCGGTAACAATGGCCTTAATGTGATTAGTCTGGGGCAGGGCCTCCAGCTTCATGTCATCGTCCACCAAAAGGAGCTGATGCTCCAGATCGGCGCGGGCAAAGGGGCTTGTCTCCACCTTGGCGATGCTGCCGGTGTTCATGTTCTGCCCCAGCAGGGCGCGGAGTACCAGCCCCAGCCGGGATTTGCCCTCGCCGCCCCTGCCGGTGATGATGAGCATTTTCTGCCCTTTGGTAGAAGGAATAAGGCAGTAACCCATGAACTCCTGGAGGGTCAGAATGTCCTCCGGCTCCAGCAGGTCATCCAGGAACGCCAGCCACTTCATCGGCGGCGGGGCATCCGGTACATAGCGGACCGGCAGGCGGTTGATGCAGAAGTCCTTTGCCTCTGAGAATGTGCCGTTAAGAAACAATGTCCCATTGGCAACATGAACCCTGTCCTGATAGACCGGCAGCGGCGGCGACCAGCACTCTACCCGCAAAGCATCTAGCAGATTTGCGGCCCGCTTCGCCACGCCGGAGGTGACATAGGGCTTGATGCGGTCCAGGACTTCCTTCTTCAACATTGTTTCGTCCGTCACCCGGCCCTCAGTGGTGAAAAAGGAGTCATGGACACAGAGCATGGGGTGTTCCCGCAGAAATTCCTCGCAGAACAGAACTTCGTTGATTTTCTTGCCGTCGAACCAGACGGGCCAGTCCTCCGGTCCCGGCGGCAGGCGGGCGGCGTGATTTGTTGTGTCACAGTTGTTCAATTGCATCCCTCCGTAAAAAGATTGGCGTTTTCGTTTGCCTATCTCAATATACGGAAAAACCGGCTTCGCCCCTCGTTTTTTGCAGAACTGACCAGAAAATAAAAAACGGCCCGGAAAATTTGCAAAAATGCAAACTCCGAACCGAGAATATTTGCGGTTACTCGACAGCGTTCGTGTTTTTTTACGCAAACGGTGTGATAAACTGGGAAAAATGTCGGGGGGTATGTCAATGTCAGAATTTTTACCGGGCACGATAGGCCAGCGGCTGGCGGAACTGCGGGAACAGCGGGGCCTTACAAGAGAAGAATTGGCAGAGCGGGTAGGCGTCAGCACCTCCACCCTCAGCCGGTTGGAGAGCGGGCAGATACAGAAATTCAGCGACGAAATGCTGACTGCTCTGGCGCGGGAGTTTGATGTGTCCACCGACTTCCTGCTGGGGCTGACGAACATCCCAGATCGGATGAATTATGACATTGGGGAACTGGGCCTGACGGCGCTGGCGGCGCGGAACCTCTACACCGGGAAGGTCAACAACGAAGTTGTCAGCCGGATGCTGGAGCATCCCCGGTTTGCCGTTCTGACCACTATGATCGCGCAGTATTTTGATGATACTCTGGCAACTGGCGTTGCCGTCCAGAACCAGATTTTTGCCTCTATGGGTGAGCTGCTGCTGGGCGCGGGACAGAGAGAGGCGGCACAAGCAGCAGCACTTTCCAAGACGCCGCCGCACCAGGTGGAGCTGTCCAAAATCCAAAACACCTTTATGGTGATGCTCAAAGAAATGAAAAGGGCTATGGCTTCTGAGCTGGCAGAGAAACAGGCCGCGACCAGGGAGATCGTGACCCAGATGATGGCGGAGCTGACAAAGGGCGGGGACAGGCCCCTGACCGAAATCACGCCGGAGCAGATGACGGATGCCATCTTACATACGGTGGACACCAGTGTTCTCGACCCGGACAAGCTGACAGTGTTCCGGTCCGGCGTTGTCTCCCTGTTTGAAAATCTTCCCAGGGCAGCGCATGAGCAATGAGGAGCTTTGCGCACTGGCCAAGGGCGGCGACACCGAGGCCCGGAACCGGCTACTTGAAACTAACCTTTCTTTTATCCGGCAACAGGCAAACAAAATTTATGGACAGAGTGGGAGCGGTTGCCTTGATGTAGACGACCTCATTCAAGAGGGCTGCTTCGGTCTGATGGAGGCAATCGACCGCTTTGACCCGGAGCGCGGCACAAAATTTCTGACCTATGCCGTCTGGTGGATCAGGAAATTTATGCGGGAGGCGGCCAGCATTGTTCTGGCCGATGATGAAGTCTGCCTGAGTGAGATGGAAAAGTTTTCCCTCCCGCAGATTTACGGGAAGTCGCCGGAGCAGATTGTCCTTCAAGCGGAAACCTACGCCGAGCTGCACAATGGTCTGGGGCAAATCTCCGCCAGGGAGCGGACCTATCTGCTCTACCGCTACGGCTTCACCGATGGGGGCGAGCATCCTATCCCAGAGACTGCGGCGCACTTCCATCTGACGGAGAAGCGGGCGCAGAATACGGAGCGGGCCGCACTGGACGATTTGCGGCGCAGGTTGTTACGTTGATTTCGCTGCGGCGGGACGATGGACGGGGGACGGGGGCTGTATATACCTTTTGTCCCTCCTGAAAGCAGGCGGAGGAATGGTTGCTGTCGCTCCATTCCTCCGCCTGCTTTCCTGGCACTGCAAAGCGGCTGTCCTGCCGTCCATCCCCTTTCCCGCGCCAGCCGGGACAAAAGGTATAACACACTAGACTTTTTCCACTGCGTTCCAAAAGTCGTGTGCCAAAGGGGGACTGCCCCCTTTGGAAACCCCCACCATTTTCGGAAGCTGTGTGGCCACAGACTGCAAAAGCGCAGTCCGGCCCCACGCCCCGAAAATGGGAACAGCTCTACGGTTCTGCACCCGCAGGCCCGTAGAGCTGTTATTCGTCCGGGACGTACTCTGCGATGTCCTCCAGTCGGCAATCCAGCGCCGAACATAATTTGTTCAGCGTCTTTGTTTCCATGTTATCATTGGCCCGCAGACGCCGGACGGTCTTGCTGTCGATGCTGCACTTCTCCCGGAGCTGATAGGTGGAGACACCCTTTTCCCTCATCACATCCCACAGCTTATCAAAAATAATCACGACCTCACCCTCCTGATTGACACCAATCAGTATGGGGGTTATAATCTCCATAGTTAAGGGGATATAACCCCCATATACAAAATAAAAATCAGGAGGCCAATTACAATGATTGAACGGTGCTGTGCATTCACCGGCCATCGTCCGAGGAAGTTTCCCTGGGGCTATAACGAGGCCGATGCCCGATGTGTTGCGTTGAAAGAAACGCTTGCCAAGGAGATTGCCAAGCTGGTGAATGCCGGATACACCGACTTCTTCTCCGGGATGGCGGAGGGGGGCGACACCTGGGCGGCGATGGCAGTCCTGGCCTTGAAAAAAGAAAATCCCGCGCTGAGGCTCCACTGTGTCCTGCCCTGCGAGGGGCAGGCGGACGAGTGGTCAGCTTCAGCGCAGGAACTCTATCATTCCATTTTGGCGCAGGCGGATGAGGTCGTGTATGTGAGCCGGGAATACCGGGATGGCTGTATGCTCAAACGTAATCGCTACCTGGTCGATCACGCCGCCTGCCTGCTGGCCGTCTACAACGGCGAGCGGCGGGGCGGGACGGCGATGACGGTGAGGTATGCCAGGAAGCTGGGGCGGGAGGTTATCATACTCAATCCCGCTTGAGGAAATTTTGCAAAAGTCGAAATGCGCCGTTGTTTTCTGGCACCAGATATGGTATGATTATCCTGTTAGTTTCCACATGGGGAGGTGTCGCTATGGCGGGCAACAGCAACCTGCATATGTCCAGAGCTGGAAAGACAGATGAATTTTATACCCAGCTCTCCACGATAGAGGACGAGCTGCGGCACTACCGTAAATATTTCAAAGGTAAGGTCATCTTCTGCAACGCAGATGACCCGGCAATTGGAGAGGACGGGCAAGACCACTTTGGCGACGGTTTGGGCGGTTACACCAGTAATTTCTTCCGCTACTTTCAGCTGAACTTTACCCAGCTTGGCATCAAGAAGCTGATTACTACCCACTATGAGGCGGACAAGCCCAGTTATAAATTTGAGATCGTCAGCAGCGACCATGATGAGCAGATCGGTCTGCCGGACTATGTGAGGACTCCCCTGGAGGGCAGCGGCGACTTTCGCTCCCCAGAATGTTTAGCTTTGTTGGAAGAGTGCGACATTGTAGTGACAAATCCGCCGTTCTCCCTAATGAAAGAGTATTTGACGTTGCTTATAAACAGTGGTAAACAGTTTTTGATTTTAGGGAATATGAATCATGCAATGTACGCTGAAATATTTCCCTACATTTTTCGGCGGCAAGTATGGTTAGGGCATAATAGTGGACATTTCTGGTTCCGTGTTCCTGACTATTATGAAGCAAAAGGAACCGACTTCAAAGAAGATGATGATGGGCAAAAATGGCGGCGCATGGGGAATATCTGCTGGTTTACCAACATGGACATTGAGAAGCGCCACCAATCCTTGGTAGAGACGCTTTACAAGAAATACACAGCAGAAGAATATCCCCAATACGATAATTTTGAAGCAATCCATGTCAAAAAGGTTCAAGAAATTCCAGTAGATTACACTGGTATCATAAGCGTCCCTATCACTTTTTTGGACAAGCACAACCCCGATGAATTTGAAATTGTTGGTGAACTGAATCATGGTTGCGACAGTGAATTTGATTTAGCTAAACCTATATTAAACGGAGTTGCACAGTATAAACGTATTGCCATACGCAGGAAAATTGCTCAGGAAGTTGGTGAAGAATAGATGAATATTGACCGTATTCAGGTGACAATTCAAGAACTGATTGATGGCTATGAAGAAAAAGGGCCGGATGGCATTGAGGGCGTGGTGGCCTATGGAGGCAGGCTGGATGTTCGCCCCGCCTATCAGAGGGAATACATCTATCCCGACAAAGACCGGGATGAGGTCATCCGCTCTGTCAAAAAGAAATTTCCTATCAATGTGATGTACTGGGCCAAGACTGCCGATGGACGTTATGAACTGATGGACGGTCAACAGCGCACTATCTCCATTTGCCGCTATGCAGCGGTCAAGGACGAGGCCGACCGGCAGAGCTATGAGCAATGCTTTTCGGTAGATAATCTGTATTTCTTCAATCTGCCGGAAGATCAGAAGCAGAGCATCCGGGACTATGTGCTGGATATTTACGTCTGTGACGGTACGCCCTCCGAGGTGCTGGACTGGTTCAAAATCATCAATATCGCGGGCAAGGTACTTTCACCCCAGGAGCTACGGAACACCTCTTACACTGGTCCATGGCTGTCTGACGCGAAGCTCCATTTTTCCAAGCCCAACTGCACCGCCTACCGTATCGCCAAGGACTATGTGAACGGTTCCCCTATCCGGCAGGAGTATCTGGAGACGGCTATTGAGTGGATCGCCGCCAGGGACGGCCTGGGGTCTATCGAGGAGTATATGGCTCTTCACCAGCAGGACGAGAACGCCAATCAGATTTGGCTTTACTTCCGCCGGGTCATTGAATGGGTGGAGGCGATTTTCCCCGTCAAGCGGAAAGAGATGAAGGGCATTGAGTGGGGTCTGCTCTACAATCGCTTCAAGGATGCAGAACTTGACCCAGACGCGCTGGAGCGGGAAGTCAAGGCTCTGCTGATAGATGATGAAGTGACAAACAAGAAAGGCGTCTATACCTATGTTCTCACCAGAGAAGAAAAGTATTTGAGCCTTCGAGCTTTTACCACCGCCCAGAAAAGAGAAGCGTATGAGCGCCAGGGCGGTATCTGCCCTGACTGTCAGGCAGCAGGGAAAGCAAAGGTACACTATGATTTTGACGAGATGGAGGCCGACCACATCACACCCTGGAGCAGGGGCGGCAGAACTGTCCCGGAGAATTGCAAGATGCGGTGTAGGGAGTGTAATCGGAGAAAAAGTGATGTCTAAAACATAAGGCGGTGATAAAAAGTGAGCGATGAAATCCATATGGAAATTTCTATTCCAACAGATGATGACGGATATGTTCTCTTGCAATGTGAGCATTGTGGAAGTTATTTTAAGGCAACACCATCCGATATTGAAGATGACGGCGTTTTAGAAATCTTTTGTCCCAGTTGCGGTTTAGTTAGTGAGAACTATGCAACCGAAGATGTCATTGAATTGGCTCTTGCCATGGCAGAAAATGTAGCAATGGATATGGTATATGATACTCTCAAAAAAATGGAGCGCCAATTTAGGAACAGTCCGATTTCTTTCAAAATGAATAAGCGGCCAAAATATGAAGCAGAAAATCCTATTCGTTCTGGGATTGAGGCTCTTGAAATAGCGACTTTTCCCTGTTGCAAACGTACTGCAAAGGTAAAACCTTTACTTAAAATGACCGGCTGCTATTGTCCGTTTTGTGGGGTGAAAAACTATGAAATTGAATAGAATTGAGTTAAAGAAAATCATATATGATTTTAACAGCATTTCCAACCGCCTTATGCAGGCAGACTTTAGTGATTACAGCGATGTGCTCTCAAAGTTTCTGAATTATATTACCAATACTGCAATAATAAGCGATTATATAACTGACTGTGGTTCTTGCACTCAAAATTTGGATGAAGAATTTAAAGAAGTCGCAACATCCTATGGAAGATGTATTTTTACTCTTGGCAATACTGATGAAGAAGAAATTCGTAATGTATATGCCATATTAAATTATATTGTTGCGCACAACATTGAAATCCATTTTACTATCGCGCAAGGATATGCTTCTTCTAATAAATACCAAGATCAGGTAAAAGGATTTAACAATCGTGTTGTTATGGTACTGATTCGACACATCGAACGCTATTTAACAAAGGTAGGTATTGATATGGGATTAGATGAAAAAAACACATACACCATTACGGTACACAACGGGCAAGTCAATGTTGCCAACGACAATGCCACAATCACGGCTGTAAATAACAGTGGAATTGACGGAGCAACGCTTACAGATTTAATCCAAAAGGTTCGGACTACCGCCCAAGGTCTGCCGTCTGATGAGGCAGAAATTGTTTCCGATAGCCTGGAAACGATTGAGGCAGAGGCTCTATCTGAACATCCTAAAAAAGGATTGCTTCGGACTGCTATCGCTGGTATCAAGGCGATAAAGGGACCTGTTGAATTTGTTGCAGCTGTGGCAACCCTGGTTCAGTTCTTGGGAGGTATGATCTGAAAACTTGATAAGAACTGAATAGGGAAAATAGCCAGTGCCGACACTGTACTGTGTCGGCACTGGCGGCTTTATAATTGATCTAAAGGCGTATAATCCGTCACATTTTTCAGATACTCTTCTGGGTCACCATTGAGAATCAAATCAGCATATCCAACCGGGTCATTGTAAATCAGGTAGTCCAATTCCGACCGCTGGTACATATTCTTAGCAACCTCGTCCTCGACAGCAGTGCAGTCAATAGAAATCAATGCGCCATCGGAAAATTTCAACTCCACACAGGCAGTATCTATATTGAACTCGCAGGAAAGTAATTTCCTCATTTGCGCCCACTCCCTTCAATCATCTGAAAATGCTTCAGCGCCGCCATAATTGCCTTTTCTTTTTCCGGCGGACACTGTGGCACTCTCTGGCCCTCGGACTTTGGCAAATTATAGTTCGGTCCGACCTCCAGTCCACACTTCCGTTTAACCTGAGAGATATACAAGTGGGAAACTTTCAACCCAAACTTCTCCAACACATACGCCTTGATTTCCTCATAGGTGGCCTTACTCTCGGCAGAAGTCAAATCCATTTCGCCCAAGTCCAGGTCAACCTCAATATGATGCTCCGCTCGAAGTTTGGACAATAATACTACCGTCTCCACATGCCTTGTTCTTGGGAACATATCCACCGCCGCACAGCGCAGCGGCACATATCCCGCCTCGCCAAACCGCTTTACATCCCGCGCCAGCGTTCCCGGATCACAAGAAACATACACGATCCGCTCCGGCCCCATGGCCGCAGCCGCAACCACCGCCTCCTCACGCAAACCCTTTCGCGGCGGGTCTACCACAATCACCTGCGGACGCAGACCCTCCCGCTGAAAACGGGCGGCAGCCTCCCCGGCGTCGCCGCACCAGAAGCGGACGTTTTCGACCCCATTCCGGCGGGCGTTTTCCTCCGCGTCCCGCACAGCCTCCGCCACTGCTTCTACCCCGATCACCTGGGCCGCCCTGCTGGCCATCACCAGTGAAATGGTCCCAATGCCGCAGTAGAGATCCAATACCGTTTCCCTGCCCGTCAGACCGGCGAATTCCACCGCTTTCTCATACAGCCGCTCCGCCTGAATCCGGTTCACCTGATAAAAGGACGGTACCGACAGCCGGAACGTCAGACCGCAGAGCGTGTCCTCCAGCACGGCCTCGCCCCATACTGTGCGGAATTCGTCGCCCAAAACTACGTTGGTATCCCGCTGGTTGCGATTAAGCACGACCCCGACTGTTTCCGGACACGCCGCCCGGATTCGCCGGACCAGCGCCTCTTCCTCCGGCAGGGCGCCGCCGTTGACCACCAGACACACCACCGTCTGCCCGTTACAATTGGTGCGGGTGTAGATGTGCCGCAGCAGTCCGCGCCCGCTTTTTTCATCGTAGGCCGGGACGGAGAATTCCCGCAGATAGGCCTCCACCGCGCCGGCGGCGGCGTTGGCCTGGGGAGTCTGCAGGCGGCAATCCAGGGCGGGGACGATGTCATGGCTGCGGCTGCGGAAAAATCCAGCTCTGCCCAACGGGCTGACCGGAAACTGACACTTATTCCGGTAGCCGTCCACCTGGAGGCTGCCCAGGATCTCCTCCACCGGGATCTCCACCCCACCGAGCCGACGCAGGGCGTCCTCCACCCGCTGCTGCTTGGCCGCCAGCTCCTCCTCATAGGAGACGTGCCGGAAATCACACCCCCCGCAGGCGGGGTAATGGGGGCAGTCCGGCTGCCGGCGGGCTGGACTGCGCTCCAATATTTTCTCTGCACGGGCAAACGCGGTGCTTTTCAGCACCTTCAAAATGCGCACCGCGCATACCTCGCCCCGCACGCCGCCGTGGACAAACACCACCTGTCCCTCCACCCTTGCCACGCCCAGCCCCTCCGCCGTATAGCCGGTGATGGCGACTGTATATAACTGATTTTTCTGCATGACCCAACCTCAGCTTTTCCAGTGTGAATAATTGCAGTATACTACAGGTCCAATCCCCATTGCAAGAGGCAAAAACGAGCCGGGACTGTCTGCTCCCCTGGCACGGCAGTAAACCCCGCCTGAAACTGCCGGGAAGCCGCAAGTGCGCATCTTTTGACGCACTTGCGGCTTCCTTATGCCCGATTGACAATCAATCAGACAGAACAATATGCAGGCTTGCTGCCGGACGGACACACGGCCTCAGACGGTGTCGGCGTAGCGCATGATCATAGCCGCCACCTCCGCGCGGGTGGCCGTGCCCTTGGGATTCAATACCCCGTTGCTCCCTTTCAGAATGCCCCGGTTTACCGCCCAGCCAATGGCGTTCACCGCATAGCTGCTGACACTGGCGGAATCTGTAAAGCGGCTGAGATCACCGCCTCCGCCGATGCCGCCGGCATCGCGCCAGAGCATGACGGCGAGCTGCTCACGGGTAATATCCCCCAGGGGATCGCTGCCATCGGTGACGCCCTGTTCTATGGCCCAGAGCTGCCCCCGCTCATACCAGACACTGCCGGGGTTGATGTCCGTACGGACATTGTGCGTCCGGGCAAGGATGGTCCAGATCATCGCCCGGCTGGTGGTTTGCTCCGGAGCGAACTGCGTGTCGGAAACGCCGCTCATGAGATAGTGCTTCCAAACATAGTCCACGCTGTTATAGTACCATTTCGCCGCCGGCACGTCTGTAAACGGCATGGGAGCCGGATTCAGGACGATGCCGGAGATACCGGGGGTGCCTAAGCCGGTAAAAATCTCGTCATCCGCCGGGTCGTCTGCCGGCTCCGGCGTCTGCAGGACAAATTCCGCGCTGACGTCCACTCTGCTGTCCGGCATCGTAAAGATGAAGCGGCCATCGCCCATTTCCCGGATAGAGACCTTCCGGCCCCAGGCTCCGGAAACCGTCAAATCCGATAATTCGTATCCGGCATCCGGGTGGACCGTCAGCGTTACCCGGTCTCCCCATGCTGCGCGGCGGACGCTGGGAATGATTTCGCCGCCGGAAAAGCGGGGGATGGAAATATAGTGGACTTCCTGGTCAACGTCCGGGACCGGGTCGGGAATGGGGTCGGGGTCCGGCTCACTGTCCGCCGGAATCACCATATAGAGGGGCTCTGTCGTCAGCCAGGCCGCCGCGGCCCGTCCGCCCAGCCGGATCGTGATGGTATAAACGAATTCCCCGTCAGCAGTCTGGGTGGGCGGCGTAAATTGGATGGTATTGATGGTATACTGGAGAAGGCTGCTGACAGATGACAGCACGGAGCGGATAACGCCGGAAACATATTCCCTGGAGGACGCGGCGTTCTGATACGCATACCTGGCGACCAGCCGGTCTGTGTTTGCCCGCACCTGTGTGTAGCCATCCGCCACCGCGGCGGACACGATGGTTGCCGGTTCGCCGCCGGCATTCCGCTCGTTGACGCACGCATAGTCGCCATCGTCGTTCCGGACAAAGCTGTGCCCCAAGGCGCGGATGATTTCCTTCCGAACGTCGCCGCAGGCAGAGCAGGTGGATGTCTGCGCGCCGTCTGCGGTACAGGTGGCCTCCTGGGTCACCGTCACCGGACCATAGCGGTGTCCGGCAGCCGGGATGCTCTCTGTCTTGATATCGCCGCAGGCGGTGCAGGTGGACGTCTGCTCGCCAGGTTGGGTACACGTGGCCTCCCTGGTGATCGTGACAGGGCCATAGCGGTGTCCGGCCGCGGGGATGACCTCCGTTTTCACATCACCGCAGTTGGCGCAGGAGGAGGTCTGCTCACCGTCCTCCGTACAGGTGGCCTCCTTGGTGACGGCAGTTATTTCGTAGTGATGACCAACAGCGGGGATGGCCTCTGTTCTGGCGTCGCCGCAATTGGAACAGGTAGACGTCCGAATGCCGTCCTCCGTGCACGTGGCCTCCCGCGTTACGACAAAGGCGCTGTAGCTATGGCCAACTGCGGAGATGGTTTCCGTTCGCGTGCTGCCGCATCTGGAGCAGGAGTATGTGCGGATGCCGCTCTCGGTACAGGTCGCCGGTTTTGTCACAACGCCTGCGCCGTACCGGTGTCCGGTGGCGGGGATCGTTTCTGTGCGGGTTTCACCGCATTCTGTGCAGGTGTATGTCCGTACGCCGGAGGAGGTACAGCCCGCCGGGCTGGTGACCGCTCCGCTGTTCCAGACGTGCTCGTGTCCGGGGTCCGGGCCTGGATCCGGGTCCGTGCCGGCGTCAGGGAGGGAGCTGTTGTAGTGTACGGTTATGTTTTGCAGCGAGGTTGGGACATCCCCCAGTTTTTGGATGGCGTTCCATTGCGCCTCGCTCCCGCTGTAGTAGATGTCTTTTATGGCAGAGCTTTGAAATGCCGCTATCCCTATCTTTTCTACACTGTCTGGAACTGAAATTGCGGTCAGCATGGAGCAAGAAGAGAATGCGCGCTCCCCGATGCTTTTTGCCCCCTGTGGAATATTGAGAGTCGAAAGCATCAGGCAGTCCAAAAACATATCATTACCTATGCAGTTTATGTTCTTTGGCAGCGTAACCGAGCTCAACTTGTAACATCTTAAGAATAAGCTGTCTCCTATGCTCACTGGCTGACTGCCGGCAGAAAATTTTACCGCCGACAATTCTGTACACTCCATAAATACCCCGACACCTACACTGCTGATACTTGCCGGCAGGTTAATGGACTTGAGCGCCGTACAGGCGTGAAAGGCAGAATCACCAATGCTTTCCACACCTTCTGATACAGTTACTGAGATAAGACTTTTACAATTCTGAAAAGCGCCGCTGCCAATTGTTTTTACGCTGGCTGGAATTGTCGCGCTAATCGCTTTACTGCCTTTAAAAGCATTGCTGCCTACAGCAGTTACCCCGCTCTCAACCACAATGCTCAAGATTTTGTCTGCATGGCTGACCCACGGCTGGTCTGAGGTTTTCACAAAGTCCGGCATAGCTCCAGAACCGGAGATTGTAAGCGTCCCTGCCTTAGTCAGCGACCATTTGAGTCCTCCGTCAAGGTTGCCTGAGCCAATTGGCTTATTGGCATCAGGGTCAGTGGGGGGAACATAGCCCTCTGGGTAACGGGTAATATAATGATTAGCGGCTTCAACTTCCGCCTTGTCCATCGATCGTCCCCAGTGGATTTTGCCTTCGCTGCCATTTTCATGATAATTCCCCTCGGCAATGACCACACCCGCATCGGTCACCTGCAGTACAATTACAGTGTGGGCATCGTTATTCACCCGCAGAATATCTCCAACCTTCACATCCGAAAATTGAACGGATGAGGTCATCCTCGCGGGCAAATCACCGAAGGCCGCGTCGCTCAGAATGTAAGCGAAGGCAACACAGCCCGCGCCAGTGGCGGCAATTCCACCCTGGGTTCCGCCCTTCCAAGTGTATTCATTGTTATTGTCCCAAGGCGCCCCCTCCTCATATGTTTTCTGCCCTTTCAGGGCAATCATTTTCTCGTAGGCCTCCTGCGGTGAAGGGACAGAAACCCCCGCATAAGGGGCCGGGGCAGCTGTGTATGTTCCCGCAGGGATATTTTGCTGCGGCGGGCCATCCTGCCATGCATGCGCTGTTGGCACAGCGGACATACACAGGCACAGTGATAAAGCGGTTGAAAGTATTCGTTTCATCCTCTGGTTACCTCCTATCAATTTGGTTCTTGTAGTATATCCTGCCAGCCCTGCTTTGTCAATCAACAAAATGCCGGTACGGAAAAGAACAGCAACAGCAGCAGAATAAGAGGTCAGATTTTATAGCAATCCTCAAAATTGCCGGCAGGAAGCCCTCTCCGTCACGGCTGACTGAGAGGGCCGTACAGCATTTTGCCGAAAATACTGCTGCTTTCAATTATTTGGGGGTGCATAACGGGCGGAGTTGTGATATAATGAGAAAAATGTCGAAATATGGAGGAATATGGTATGGACAATCATCAGCCTGAATTTGATTGGAAGGAAAGACGGCCAGATGACCGCCAGCTGAGAGAGCCGGTCCCCGACAGACGGCAGCCGCCCCCATCACACCCCCGGAATCGCTCCCGCCGGAGCGGGCTGCATATTTTGCCTCTTGCAGTGTCCGTTCTCGCTCTTGTTGTCGCCATAACAGCGCTGTTCCTCGCGCTGCGGAAAGAGCCGGAGCCCGACCCCGCTCCTCCGGCGGAGGAGGAACCGATCACGTTTCGCTTTGGCGACATGGTCCTGACGCCTATTGAAGGGATCCCGCTCAATACCTACAATAAGGATGCATTCCGCTCCGATGAAAAGGGGCGGACGACATACGAGCAGGCTGGGGAATACGCGAAGACAGGGGTTGATGTGTCTACGCACCAAAAGGAGATCGATTGGCAGGCTGTAGCGGCGGACGGGATCGACTTTGCGATTCTGCGGGCAGGCAATCGGGGATATACGGAGGGGGGACTCTTTGTAGACCAGACCTTTGCGCAAAATCTGCAGGGGGCGCTGGAGGCCGGATTGGAGGTTGGCGTCTATTTCTTCTCCCAGGCCACCACTCCGGAGGAGGCCGAACAGGAGGCGGACTTCGTTCTGGGCATATTGGACGGACAGGAGCTTGCCTTTCCGGTCGCCTTTGACTGGGAGTTCATCGCGGATGATGAAGCCCGCACCAACCATATGGATGGGGCCATGATCACCCGCTGCGCGGCTGCTTTTTGTGAGCGAATCAAAGCAGCCGGCTATCAACCGGCAATCTACTTTAACAGAACGCAGGGATATCTCCACTATGATCTTCGGGAACTGAAGGATTATCAACTGTGGCTGGCGGAATATGATACGGCGCCCGACTTTTATTATCACTTCGATCTCTGGCAATACTCTGACGCGGGACGTGTGAACGGTATACAGGGCAATGTGGATTTGAATTTGTCTCTCTCCACAGGCGAACCGGGGATTTAGTCCATACTTTGGCCGCAGGCAGACCCGAAAAACCGTCTATTGGCCGGCGGCGGTTTCAACGACAGCTGGAATGCCATCTGCCCCGGATGCAAGTCAGGGCCGCCCGCGTCAGCGGGCGGCCCTGTAATTGCTGGTCAATGGGTATTGTCCCGCCTTTTGGCGGTCAGGTCCGTTACGGTCATTTTCAAAACCGTTGTCACTTTGATGGGGGCTGTGTTGAACGCAAAATCCTCTGCGTGGTAGTGCCGCATCAAAATCTTCAGCGCGCTGTGCTTCTCCTCCTCCGGCACAAGCTCGATTGTCCCGCGCCCCATCACGCTCTCATAGGCCATGGTGCAGCTCATGTGCGGCTCGTCGAGGATCAGGCTGTGGCCGCAGTCCATTTCAAAGGCCGCGCGGTTGTCCCTGGCAATCAGCTCCAGCTTCTTTCCCTCAGCAGCGGCATGGAAATAAAAGAAGACCTGCTCCCCCTGCACATCCAGCCCGAAATTGAGGGGGACGATATACGGGAAATCCCCGTCGTGCAGGGCAATCCTGCAAACATCGCACTTTTCCATAATGGCAAGGATTTCCTGGAAATCTGTAATTTCCCGGTCTTTTCTTCTCATCTCTGACCTCCTGTCTGCTCCGCAAACACCTTGCTCAATTCCATAAAGCAGCCTTCCAGCACATTGACCTTGGCAATATCCTCCGGCCCGTATACCTCGTGAATCTGGAGTATGCCGCCGTCCAGCAGGAAGACCTGCACCGACTGCTCATCCGGATTGACGATCCAGTACTCCCTGACCCCGGCCCGCTGGTACAGGTTCAGCTTGACGAGCCTGTCGTGACGGAGGCTGGAGGGGGAGAGAATTTCGATCACCAGGTCCGGCGCGCCTCTGCAGCCGTACTCGTCCAGCTTGCGCAGGTCGCACACAACGGAGATGTCCGGTTCCACCATCGTGTCCACGTCCTCCGGGGCGTCCCCGTCCTGTTCGAAGAGCCGGACGCCGAAGGGGGCCGGGTAGACCCGGCATTTCTTCCCCTCCAGAAAGTTGGCCAGCTGCCGTGTGAGTTCTGTCAGTACGCCCTGATGCACTCTGCGGGGCGGAGCCATCAGGAAGACCTCGCCGTCAATAATCTCCGCCCGCTCTTTTTCCTCCCATGTCAGGATATCCGCAAAGGTGTACCGCGCTTTTTCCGCCGGTAAAGCCATACGCATCCCCCCAATCGACTGATTTCCTATCCGCAGTATACCGGATCCGCCCCGAAAAGTCAAGAATCCGGCCTTTTCCAGTCCCAAAAAAATTCCTGAAAAAACTTTGTGAAAGATATTGCAATCTTCTGCCATATGGTGTATGATAGGAGCGTCCTGGGGTTAACAGCCTGGGGACACGATCAAATAGGATTGGTAGAGTAAGCATTGCGCGTAAAGTGGCAAGAGGCTGGGAAGTTGCCCTTGCACGAAAGGCCCCCATGAAATAGGGCCTACGATGTAATGCTGCATCCGCTACCGCACGACCCCGGATGTATCATGCCAACCTGTGCCGCGAGGGAGAAGCTCCCCTCCGGCTTGGATTGGCATGTTTTTCTATCCGGGCCACTGCTGGCAGACGCCACTTTACCCCTCCTAACAACCAGCCCCAACGGGGCGGAATTTTAAGGAGGAGACGCAAAATGGAGCGTACCCAAAACAAGAAAACTCTGCACGACACCTTTTCCACCCGCAACCTGGTCATGATGGCCGCGCTCGTCGCCATCCAGATCATTCTGGCCCGCTTTTTCAGTATCCAGACGGATACCCTGCGGATCAGCTTCGAGAGCATCCCCGTCATCCTGGCCGGCATGTGGCTGGGTCCCCTGTGCGGCGCAGTGGTGGCTGTGGTGGCCGACGTCCTGGGCACCATCATCCAGGGCTACGGCGCGTGGTTCCCGCCGCTGGTTCTGGGCCCCCTGTCCGTGGGCATCCTCAGCGGCGTGAGCACCAAGTACATCTTCCGCAGCAGCCTGGCCGAGACCAGGGACACCTGGAAGGTGGTTGCCACCGTGGCCGTGGTGGGCATCCTCAACAGCTTCCTCTTCGGCCTCATCGGCAGCACCCTCTACAGCATTATCATGGTGGGCAACACGACGCCCTTCAACGTGCTGCTGTGGACCAATCTGCTCCAGCGTCTGGCGACAAAGCCGCTGACCATCATCGTCAACACCGTGGTGGTCACCGTGGTCAACCGCGCGGTGTACAAGCCGGTCGTCAGCCATATCCTTTCCAAAGCGTAAAAATCAACTCAGAAATCAGGTGTAATACTATGACCTACGAAGAAGCCTTGTCCTTTATCCACTCCGTAGACTGGAGGGGCAGCAAGCTGGGCCTGGAGCGGACCCAGGAGCTGATGGAAAAACTGGGACACCCGGAAAAACAGATGAAATTTATCCACATCGCCGGCACCAACGGCAAGGGCTCCACCGCCGCCATGCTGGCCGCCATCCTCACGGAGTCAGGCTACCGCACGGGATTGTACACCTCGCCATATATCGACCGCTTCAACGAGCGGATGCAGATCAACGGGGAGCAGATTCCCGACCAGGAGCTGGCGGAGCTGACGGAGTATATCCTCCCCTACGCCAGGGCCATGGAGGACGCCCCCACGGAGTTTGAGCTGGTGACCGCCCTGGCCATGGTCTGGTTTGCCCGGCGCAGGTGCGAAGTCGTGGTGCTGGAGGTGGGCATGGGCGGCGAGCTGGACTCCACCAATGTCATCGACGTGCCGGAGATCGCCATCATCACGGCCATGGGTCTGGACCACGTGGCGGAGCTGGGGCCCACCATGACCGATATCGCCCGGGCCAAGGCGGGCATCATCAAGCCCGGCGGCAGCGTGATCCTGTACGGCGGCAATCCGGAGGCGGACCGGGTGTTTGAGCAGGTGTGCGCGGAGAAGAATGCGGCGCTGTATTACCCCGATTTCAGCAAGATCATCCCCAAGGAGTTCGATCTGTCCGGGCAGTGCTTCACCTATCAGTATTGGACGGACGTGCGCATCCCCCTGGTGGGCGAGTACCAGATGAAGAACGCCGCCGTGGTGCTGGAGACCGTGAAGGTGCTGCGGAGCAAGGGCTGGAAGCTGGACGGCGAGCCGGTCCGCCGGGGCCTGCTGGCCACCCGCTGGCCCGCCCGGTTCGAGGTGCTGCGCCGGGACCCGGTGTTCATCGTGGACGGCGGGCATAACCCCCACGGCATCCAGGCCACGGCAGAGAGTTTGCGGCGGCTGTTTCCGGGGAAAAAGTTCACCTTTGTCACCGGCGTCATGGCCGACAAGGACGTGGAGTCCATTCTGGGGCTGATCGTCCCGCTGGCGGAGCAGTTTTTCGCCGTCCGGCCCAATAACCCGCGGGCTATGGCGGCGGAGGAGCTGGCGTCCCGGATCGAAAAGCTGGGCGTCCGGGCCACGGCCTGCGCCTCGGTGGCGGACGGCGTGGCAAAGGCGGTGGCGGCGGAGGGCCCGGATGGCGTGGCCTGCGCCCTGGGTTCCCTGTACATGAGCGGCGAGGTGCGGGCCTGCCTGTCCTAGTCGGACGGCCAATGCGCTTCGCGTCCTGTTTTGCAGATGCAGCTAACCAGGGGCGTATGACAGGTTGTACAATCTGGCTATCGTTAATTAGGCATTTTGCCACTTGTAATCTGCGGGAAAGTTTGATATAATTTTAACGAACATGGGGCGTGTGCGGTTGTCCTGCCCTTTTTTCACTCTGCGGTGCTGCCGCAGCTACATCCGTTATTGGCGCCGGGGTCGCGGACGATTGAAGCGCGGCGTCAAAATATAAATTTTTCCGGGGGTGGTGAAATATCCCGGAAAACCAAGGAGGATTTCAATGGCTATTGAATTCAAGGACGGCAAGTATGTGGACCCGGCAACCGGCCGGGTGACCCTGGACCCCACCGAGTACAAGGATTGGCAGATTGCCGAGGAAGCGGAGCGCACCCTGCCCCCTGTGGAGGAGTTCCGTGAGAAGCTGGGCCTGCTGCCCGAGGAGATCATTCCCTACGGCAAGACCCCCAAGCTGGACTTCATCAAGATCATGAACCGCCTGAAGGATAAGCCCGACGGCAAGTTCATCGAGGTCACAGCCATCACCCCCACCCCCCTGGGCGAGGGCAAGTCCACCGTGTCCCTGGGCCTGGTCGAGGGCCTGGGCAAGATCGGCAAGAACGTGGGCGGCTGCCTGCGCCAGCCCTCCGGCGGACCGACCATGAACGTCAAGGGCACCGCCGCCGGCGGCGGCAACGCCCTGCTGATGCCCATGACCGAGTTCTCCCTGGGCCTCACCGGCGACATCAACGACATCATGAACGCCCACAACCTGGCCATGGTGGCGCTGAACGCCCGCATGCAGCACGAGCGCAACTATGACGACGAGCAGCTGGCCAAGCGCGGTCTGAAGCGCCTGGACATCGACCCGAAGCGGGTGGAGATGGGCTGGGTTCTGGACTTCTGCGCCCAGGGCCTGCGCAACATCCTCATCGGCATCGGCGGCAGCAAGGACGGCTATCTGATGGAGTCCAAGTTCGGCATTGCCGTTGGCAGCGAGCTGATGGCCATTCTGGCTGTTGCCAAGGATCTGAAGGACCTGCGCGAGCGTATCGGCAAGATCGTCGTGGCCTATGACCGCAAGGGCAACCCCGTGACCACCGAGGATCTGGAGGTGGCCGGCGCCATGACCGCCTGGATGCGCAACTGCATCAACCCCACTATGTGCTACACCGTGGAGCATCAGCCCATGCTGATCCACGCCGGCCCCTTCGCCAACATCGCCATCGGCCAGTCCTCCGTTATCGGCGACCGGCTGGCGCTGAAGCTCTTTGACTACCACGTCACCGAGTCCGGCTTCGCCGCCGACATCGGCTTCGAGAAGTTCTGGAACGTGAAGTGCCGCCTGTCCGGCCTGACCCCCAACGTGTCCGTGCTGGTTGCCACCATCCGGGCTCTGAAGATGCACGGCGGCGGCCCGACCGTCGTCGCGGGACGTCCTCTGCCGGAGGAGTACACCAAGGAGAACCTGGAGCTGCTGGAGAAGGGCACCGAGAACCTGTTCCACCATGTTGCCACCATCAAGAAGTCCGGCATCGTCCCCGTGGTCTGCATCAACCAGTTCTACACCGACACCGAGGCGGAGATCAAGCTGCTGCGCCGTCTGTGCGAGGAGCATGGCGTCCGCTGCGCGGTGAGCAACCACTGGCGTTACGGCGGCGAGGGCGCCATCGAGCTGGCGGAGACGGTCGTCGACGCCTGCAACGAGTCCAACGAGATCAAGTTCCTCTATCCCCTGGAGATGCCCCTGCGCGAGCGCGTGGAGAAGATCGCCAAGGAAGTCTACGGCGCGGACGGCGTGGACTGGGCCCCGCTGGCGCTGGAGAAGGCCAAGCGCTTCGAGTCCGATCCCAAGTACGCCGACTACTGCACCATGATGGTGAAGACCCACCTGTCCCTGAGCCACGAGCCCAGCTGGAAGGGCGTGCCCAAGGGCTGGCGTCTGCCCATCCGCGACATCCTGGAGTACGGCGGAGCCAAGTTCCTCTGCCCGATGGCCGGCACCATCTCCATGATGCCCGGCACCAGCTCCGACCCGGCTTACCGCCGCATCGACGTGGACACCGAGACGGGCAAGGTTTCCGGCCTGTTCTAAGCTGTTTCTATGACGCTTTCAGAAGCGGCGCGTCTCCTGCTGGGGTTAAAGGAACTTGGGTGGACCGACAGGGAGATCATGGACTTTGCCCTTTATATGGAGACCGGAGAGGAGCAGTATCAGCCGAAACCCGATAAAAACTGATTGAAGCCCGGCGGCGGGGTACCGCCGCCGGGTTTTTACTATCTGCCGCCCTGCTGTCTTGACGCGGCAGACTCTCCGGGGCACTCACATCAGCTCCATCATCAAGGCCACCCCCAGTCGAAACCCTTCCCGAAAGTTGGCGTAGTCCCGGCAGCGCTCAACTTTGCAGAGCGTATCCCGGTGGTGTTCTGCAAACGCCGCGCCCATACCCTCCTCTATGGCGTCCCAAAACGCCCGTTCCTTAAGCCGGAGGGAAAAAGGCAGTTTTACGCATGATTTGTCGGGATCATAGTTCCCATCGTAGATTTTTCTTAAGATGCTCATTATGTGCCCTCCTATGGTACCACTTTTAGTGGGGTTCATATTTTTATTATACCACGAAAAGTGGCGTTGTCAAGGAGTATTTATGTTTTCAAAACAACTTTTTGCCCAACGGGTCATGGAGGCCCGCAAATTGAACTGTGAAACACAAAACGACTTGGGAGCGGCAATTGGTGTTGGCCGAAATGCAATCAGCGAAATAGAGTGTGGAAGAAAAACTACGACCGCAGAAAAAATTAACCTGATCTGCCGTCACTACCACATCTCCGCCGATTACCTTCTGGGGCTGTCCGACGATCCAAAGGGCGGGTGCGAGCGGTGGACGGAGGAGGGGCAATGATTAAAGTTTCACCGCTTTAGCCCTGCCCAAAATCCGGTCAAGCGGGGCCAGCCGCTGAATGTCCTTCTGGTGACGGAGAACACCGGCGACCAGGATTTAGTCCAGACTGTCCGGCTTTAAAAATTCCGTTATCTCCGCATGGAAAATCAGCGAATCCCGATGGAACAACTATCTGCGAAACAAAAAAATTCTTTACAAATCTGAATAAAGCGGCTATACTAAACATAGGATAACTGGTGCTTTGAGGTGGTAAATTTCGTTGCGGCCACACGCCGATGGCATGACAGGGGAAACCCGAGAGATGCGGGAGAAGCGACGCCCGCCAAAGCACCGAGCTGTAAAAGGGGGCCGCAGACTGCGGTCTCCTTTTATTTCTGAAACGGAGGAGCATATTTTATGGATTTCGCACAGGCATCATGCACTGAGTTTGTAACCGTTCTCGCGTCCAACGCCCCGGTCCCCGGCGGCGGCGGCGCTTCCGCCCTGGTGGGGGCCATCGGCACCGCCCTGGGCAACATGGTGGGCTCCCTGACCGTCGGCAAGAAGAAGTACGCCGACGTGGAGGCTGAGATCATCGCCCTGAAGGGCAAGTGCGACCAGCTGCAAAAGGAGCTGCTGGACCAGATCGCCCTGGACGCCAAGGGCTTTGAGCCCCTGGCAAAGGCCTACGGCATCCCCAAGGACGACCCCAACCGGGACCAGGTGCTGGAGGAGGCCACCATGGTGGCCTGCCAGGTGCCCATGAAGATCATGGAGCTGTGCTGCGAGTCCCTGGACGCCATCGAGGTGTTCGCGGCCAAGGGCAGCCGTCTGGCCGTCAGCGACGCGGGCTGCGGCGCGGTGTGTGTGAAGGCGGCCCTCCAGGCGGCCAGCCTCAACGTGTTCATCAACACCAAGACCCTGAAAAACCGGGAGGCCGCCGAGGCCATGAACAAGAAGTGCCTGGACATGCTGGACAAATACTGCGCCCTGGCCGACAAAATTTTTGACACTGTCAAGGCCGGATTCTTTAAGTAAGAAAGGGATAGACAACAATGGCTAAACTGTTATTAGGGAAAGAAGTCAACGAGAAGCTGAACGCCCGCATCATTGCCGACTGCGAGGCATTGAAGGCCAAGGGCGTCAACCCCACCATGGCCATCGTCCGCTGCGGCGAGCGGCCCGACGACCTCAGCTATGAGCGGGGCGCCACCAAGCGGGCGGACCTGCTGGGCGTGGCGGTGAAGAAGTTCGTGCTGCCGGAGGACGTGAGCAAGGAGGACCTGCTGAAGACCATCGACGACATCAACGCCGACGACTCCATCCACGGCGTGCTCATGTTCCGCCCCCTGCCCAAGCACCTGAAGGCGGACCAGGACATGATCTGCAACCGCCTGGACCCCCGGAAGGACATCGACGGCATGACGGACCTGTCCAACGCCGGCGTATACATGGGCAAGCAGCTGGGCTTCGCCCCCTGCACCGCCGAGGCCTGCATGACCATTCTGGACCACTACGGCATCGACTGCACCGGCAAGAAGGCCGTGGTCATTGGCCGGAGCCTGGTCATCGGCAAGCCCGCCGCCCTGATGCTCATGGGCAAGAACGCCACCGTCACCGTCTGCCACACCCGCACCAAGGATGTCCCCTCCGTCACCAAAGAGGCTGACATTCTCGTCTCCTCCGCCGGCGTGCTGCGGAGCCTGACCAAGGACCATGTCCGGCCCGGCCAGATCGTGGTGGACGTGTCCATCAACTGGGACGAGGCCAAGGGCGGCATTGCGGGCGACGCGGTGTTTGAAGAGGTGGAGCCCATTGTGGACGCCATCACCCCCGTTCCCGGCGGCGTAGGCTCTGTGACGACCAGC
The DNA here is from genome assembly GCA_910578505.1 of uncultured Oscillospiraceae bacterium. Classification (GTDB taxonomy): domain Bacteria; phylum Bacillota; class Clostridia; order Oscillospirales; family Oscillospiraceae; genus Pelethomonas. The sequence goes on from CAJTPV010000008.1 coordinate 66,543, forward strand.
ATCTGCATTGGCCATGTGGTGGAGGCCGCGAAACGGTCCCTGGCCTGATGGGGGGCGTTCCGGCAATGACAAGAGACAACGGCGCGGCGATCCGCAAATTCCTGCTGGCATCCACGCTGGCGTATCTGGTTGCGGCGGTGCTGTCGCCTGACAGGGGGGCCATGTTCTCCGGACTGAAGACCATCCTCCTGTCCCCGTCCCAGCTGACCACGGACTACTTCCTCACCGGCGGCGTGGCCGGGACCTTCCTCAGCGTGGGTCTGGTGGGGGCGGTGTGTACCGCGCTGGCCTATATTCCCGGCGCGCCCGCCGTGGGCGGGACGGTGGCCGCCTATTTCCTCACCACCGGGTTCTCCTTCTGGGGCATCAATGTGCTGAATATGCTGCCCTTTGTGCTGGGCGTATTCCTCTGCTCTGTGGTGAAAAAGGAGCCCTTCTCGAAATACACGAACTTCGCCATGTTCGCCACAGCCCTGTGCCCCCTGGCCAGCGAGCTGCTGCTGCGCTATCCCAACGAGGCGGACGTCCACGGCATCACCGCCGGCAGCGTGGTATTGACGCTGATCGTCTGCGGCGGCGTGGGCTTTCTGACCCCGGCCATGATCGGCCACTCCCCCAGCGTACATAAGGGGTACGACCTGTACTCCGCCGCCCTGCCCGGAGGCATTCTGGGCTTCTTCCTGGCGGCGATGCTGTACAAGACCGCCGGGTATACCGTGCCGGAGATCGCCGCCCATCTGGGCGACAGCCGGCCGGAGGTGGTGTGGACCTTCTGCGCCGTGTTCTTCGCACTGTGCATCGCCGGCGGGTACTGGCTCAACGGCAAGTCCTTTCACGGCTACGGCGCGCTGCTGAAGGACAGCGGCCACAAGTCCGACTTCGTGGGCAAGTACGGCGCGGGGCTGGCCATTATGAACGTGGGCGTATACGGCCTGATGATCGTGGCCTACTATATCGCTGTCAACGCCCTGATGGGCAACGCGCTGGGGGGCTTCAACGGCGTGACGCTGGGCATCGTGTTCTGCATGGTCTGCTTCGGCGCGGCGGGGGCCCATCCCGGCAACGTGTGGCCCATCATGGTGGGCTACGTGCTGAGCAGCTTCATCGCCACCCAGGTGGTAGGCGGTCCCTTTGCCGTCAACGCCCAGGCCATTATGGTGGGGCTGTGCTTCGCCAGCGGCCTGGCCCCCATCGCGGGCGCTTACGGCTGGTGGGCGGGGGTCATCGGCGGCGCGATGCACTACGCGCTGGTCACCAGCGTGCCGGCCATCCACGGCGGCTTCAGCCTGTATAACGGCGGCTTTACGGCGCTGGTGGTGGCGGTCATCCTGGTGCCGCAGCTGGAGTCCTTCTGCAAGACCAGGGAAGAGCGCCTGGCCAACCGGTCAAAGCGGTAAGAAGGGAGGTCCTTTATGACAAAAAAAGAGATGCGGGCTTTGATTGCCCAGCGGGTGAAGAACCTCTCCCCCGTCTACTGCCGGGAGGCCGACGAGGCCATCTGCCGCCTGGTGCGGCAGGCGGACTGCTACCAGACCGCCCAGACGGTTTTCTGCTATGCCGGTTCGGAGCGGGAGATCGACACCATGGGCCTGCTCCACGCGCTGCTCAGCGACGGGAAAACCGTGGCCCTGCCCCTGTGCCGGGAGAAGGGCGTTATGGAGGCCCGGCGCATTGAGGGCATGGGGGACCTGGTCAGCGGGGAATACGGCATTCTGGCCCCCCGGCTGACGTGCCCGCTGGTGGAGCCGGAGGCATTGGACCTGGCGCTGATCCCCTGCAGCACAGGCAACGGGGCAGGCCAGCGGCTGGGCTACGGCGGCGGGTACTATGACCGCTATCTGCCCAGGACCCGCTGCCCAAAGATGCTGCTGTGCCGTTATCAGCTGGTCCGGGAGGATATCCCCGTAGAGGAGCACGATGTCCTGATGGACTATCTGGTGACAGAGAAGGGCATTATCAAGTGCGGCCCTTCGGCAGACAAATAAAATACGACAGGCTCCCCCCATTCAGACAGGAACTGTCAGGGGGAGCCTGTTTTGTTGAGAAAACGACAGGAGGGATGGGCCATGGAGGACGCCCGGATTATTGACCTGTACTGGCAGCGGGATGAGGAGGCCATCCGCGCCACGGATACCAAATATGGGGCGTTCTGCCACCACATCGCCATGAACATCCTGCACAGCCTGCAGGACAGCGAGGAGTGCGTCAGCGACACCTACGAGCGCTGCTGGGAGACCATGCCGCCCCAGCGTCCGGGCAGCCTGCGGGCCTATGTGGGCAAGATCGTCCGCAACTGCTCCATCAGCCGCTACCGGGCCGGCCACGCCCGGAAGCGCTTTGACGGCGCGGACGTGCTGCTCAGCGAGCTGGCGGAGTGTGTGCCTGGGCCGGAGAACGTGCAGCGGACGGTGGAGGCCAGGGAGCTGGGGCAGTTCATCAGCGACTGGCTGGTGAGTTTGGACAAGGAGAGCCGCGCCCTTTTCATCCGCCGGTACTGGAACGGGGACCCGGTGCGGGATTTGGCGGCGGAGCTGAACGTGCGGCCCAACGCCCTGACCAAGCGGCTGCTGCGGCTGCGGGAGGGGCTGCGGAAGTGCCTGGAGAAGGAGGGGGTGTCGGTATGAGGCGGTCGGAGATATTTTTTGACGGGGTCACCCACATCCGGGAGGACCTGATCGAGGAGGCGCAGCGGTATGTGTTTCGCAGACGAATCAACTGGCGGCGGTATGCGGGCGGGTTGGCGGCCTGTCTGGTACTGGCGCTGGGGCTGAGCATGCTGCTCCGCTTCGGCGGCGCCGGCGGCGGAGCCCCCAGCGGGAACAGCAGCGGCTATGACAGCGGCGGCGCGGAGCCGGGGGATTGTCCGACGGGAGCGATGGAAAGCAGCTTTACCGCCGATGTGGTGGAGGTGCTGGAGGACGGGGCGCTGACCGTGGTGCCCCAGCCGGGGTCCGGCGTCTGGTCCGTGGCGGACCGGGTGCGGGTGCCCACAGCGGACGTGCCGGATCTGCCGGATGTACAGCCGGGGGACCGGATTCTGGTGGTGTACACCGGGGAAGCCGGGAGCGATTTTGTGGAGGGCGTCGTCGAGATCCGCCTGTTGGATTGATGGGAAATATCCATCCTTTGCGCATATTTTTTCAAATAATCGGCTGTTGTACACAATTTGTCAACATCTTAACAGTTAGCATCTGCTATAATGTCTATGATTCTGCCGCTGTCTGGAAACAGGCCGCGTTACCGGGCGCAAGTCCGGATATACTGTAAAAGGATGGATCGTCTATGAGTAACATTATTCTTGTCGCCGAGACCGGCGCTGACATCCCGCCGGAGCTGGCCCAGCGCCACGGCATCCGCATTGTCCCCATGCACGTCTCCTTCGGCAGCGAGACAAGGGACGACGGTACTTTCCCGTCGGAAGAGATTTGCGCCTATTACGAGCGGACCGGCGTTCTGCCCAAGACCAGCGGCAGTGTGCCGGAGGACTTTATCCGCGTTTTCGATGATATCCATGCCAGCCAGCCGGACGCGCAAATCCTCTATCTGGCCTATTCCTCCGTGACCACCTGCTCCTACCAGAGCGCCCAGATTGCGGCGGAGGGGCGGGACTATGTGACCAGTATCGACACCAAATTTGCCTCTGCGGGACAGGGCGTGATCGTGGTAAAAATGGCGGAGCTTCTGGAGCAGTACCCCCAGTGGGGCATGGAGGAGGCTGTGGCCGCGGCCAACGCCCTTATCCGCCGGGCCAGGATGGCCTTTATTCCCAACGACATGGAGTATCTCCGGGCGGGAGGCCGGGTGAGCAACGCCACCGCGCTGTGCGGGCGGCTGCTGAGCATCCATCCGCTCATCGAGATTCTGGACGGCTACCTGACCGCCACCAAAAAGCTGCGGGGAAAGCTGCCGGCACTGGTACCCCGGCTGATATCCAAGTATGCGGAGGCCAACGCGCTGGAGCGGGACGAGCTGTGGCTGATCTGGGGGCCGGGCTTCCCGGACGCGGTCAAGGCCGCGGCGGAGAAAGCCGCCCACAGCTGCGGGTTTCAGAAGGTGACGTGGGTGAAGACCGGCGGCGTGATTACTACCCACGGCGGGCCCAGCGCGTTCGGAATTGTGGGATTTACGTCGAAATAGGCAGATTTGATGTCAAATAGAAACGGCGCTGCCATGTAAAGGCAACGCCGTTTAATTGCAAACATGGTTTGACAAAGGCGACAAACTCTGCTAAAATATCCGCAACCCCCGGAAAGGGACGGGGCGCTGCATCAATAAAGGTGAGCGGTCGGCTACACTCTCCGAAAGGAGGTGTATTAAATGCCCGTGATTATTACGTTTCATCCGTTCGGACTTACCGTGACGATACGTATCACAAAACGGGACAACCGCCACCCTGCCCGGTGACGGTTGTCGTTAAGCTAAAAAACACCTGAGCCGACCGCTAATTGCAGCGCCCTACTCTATTACTTAGTATACCCAACCGGACTTGCTTTGTCAAGTCCGGTTTTTGCTGGTCCCAGGATTCACTCGTTTCAATTACCTTGCATACTTCAGTTTTTCCACGCTACCGGTTTATCTGTGGGTTGTCTGTGCGCCCCAGCAGATAGTCAATTGAAATATTAAAATAATCTGCTATAAGAATTAGCTCAGAAATCCCAGGTTCCCGCTCCCCGCTCTCATAGCGGCTGATGGTATTTTGCGCCATGTTCAGGTCCATAGCCAGTTTTAATTGCGTAATACGCTTGGCCCTTCGTAGTTCTTTCAATCTCAAAAAAATCACCCTTGACACAATTATCCCATTCTGGTATACTTTTAACATCCCGATTTGGGATATTATGCTTTGATTCACGGGAGGAAAGGGTATGTCAAAAAAGATGAAGAACTGCCGGGCATGCGGAGCGGAAATCGCTTCGGATGCCAAAACTTGCCCCAAATGTGGAGCAAAAAACAAACCGCCATTTTACAAAAAATGGTGGTTCTACGCAATTATTGTGGTCATCATCTGCGGTGCGGCTGCGGGCGGCGGCCAGTCGGATTCGCCTAATACCGATAGCGGCCATGTTTCGGCGGAACCCTCAAAGGGATCTGCTGCGCTGCCCGAAAATGCAGAGGGAGGCACGCAGCAGCCAGGACCGGAGCCGGAACCGGAACCAGAACCAGTTTCGTATACGCATTATCCTGTTACAGAGTTATTTGATAGCCTGAGTAGTAATGCATTAAAAGCCGAAAAGACGTTTCAGGATCAATATGTGGAGATTGAAGGGTATCTCAGTACGATTGACAGCGATGGGAAATATATTGCTGTTGGTGCAGACCCGGAAAACTGGGATTACCTACTGCAAAGTGTCCAGTGCTATATAAAAAATGATGAACAGGTGAACCAGATTATCGAAATGAATGCTGGCGACACGATTGTTGTGCGGGGAAAAATCAAAGACGTTGGTGAGATTCTTGGCTTCCAAATGGATATCGACAGCATTAATTAGCACACACATCGGGAGAACAGCAACAGCGCAAATACAGGTGCTGCAAGAAAAACAAGGTGGCGTGGATGAATACCGGCGGCGTCATTATCACCCACGGTCGGGTTCAGTGCCTTTGGGAGTGTGGGATTTACGTCGAAATAAGCAGATTTGATGTTAAATAGAAACGGTGCCGTCTGACAGGACAGCACCGTTTTTATTTGCTTATTTTCGGTTTTATCAATTGCAAACATGGTTTGACAAAGGCGACAAACTCTGCTAAAATATCCGCAGCCCCCGGAAAAGGACGGGGCGCTGCATCAATAAAGGTGAGCGGTCGGCTACACTCTCCGAAAGGGGGTGTATTAAATGCCCGTGATTATTACGTTTCATCCGTTCGGACTTACCGTAACGATACGTATCACAAAACGGGACAACCGCCACCCGGCACGGTGACGGTTGTCATTAAAACATTAACCAACTGAGCCGACCGCTAATTGCAGCGCCCTACTCTATTACTTAGTATACCCAACCGGACTTGCTTTGTCAAGTCCGGTTTTTGCTGGTCCCAGCCCGCGCTCTTCAAATTGTCAATTGCTAAAACCCAATCGAATATGGTATACTGTGGCAAACACCACTTCCGAAGAGGAGAATCAGTCATGAGAATCGTCATCAAACTGGGCACCTCCACCCTGACCCACGGCACGGGAAAGCTGAATATCCGGCGGGTGGAGCTGCTGTGCAAGGTCATGAGCGACCTGAAAAACGCGGGCCACGAGCTGGTGCTGGTGTCCTCCGGGGCCATCGCCATGGGCATCGGCAAGCTGAATATGGCCCGCAAACCCGCTGATATCCCCACCAAGCAGGCCCTGGCGGCGGTGGGGCAGTGCGAGCTGATGTACATCTACGACAAATTGTTCTCAGAGTACCACCACACCGTGGCCCAGGTGCTGCTGACGGGCTCGGACGTGGAGGACGCCCAGCGGCGGATGAACTTCCAGAACACGCTGTTCCGGCTGCTGGAGCTGGGGGCGCTGCCGGTCATCAACGAGAATGATACCGTGGCCACCGCGGAGATCGCGGTGGGGGACAACGACACCCTGGGGGCCATCGTGGCGGTGAACGCCCACGCGGACCTGCTGGTGCTGATGAGCGACATTGAGGGCCTCTATACCGGCGACCCCAGGCGGGACCCGTCGGCGGAGCTGATCGGGGAGGTGCGGGCCATCACGCCGGAAATTCTGGCCCTGGCCGGGGACGCGGGCAGCGCGCTGGGCACCGGCGGCATGGTCACCAAGCTGCGGGCCGCCCAGATGTGCATGGATGCGGGCTGCGACATGATTATCACCAACGGGGCCCGTCCGGAGGATTTGTATAAAATTGCGGACGGGGACAACATCGGAACCCGCTTTTTCGGCAGAAAACTGCCGGAATTCGGCGTACATTCTTTTTCTTGAAAGAAAAAGAATCAAAAAGAACTTTTAATGGGGATTTGATTGAGGCTGCAAGATGGGAGCCATTGGAAAATTTTGGAAAGGTTGCGAGCCGGAGAGAACCAGCAGTCCATTACGCTGGTTCTCTCCGGCTATATTTTCTGCGCTAACAGGATTGTTTACGCCGCTGCATGTTTTGCATCATCGTACTTATATCCGCACCTCCGCCCGGAGGTACACCCACACGCTGAACGCCAGCGCGCACAGCAGCAGCACGACGCCCACCGCGCCCCACATCACCGGGGTCAGCGCCGCCGCCAGCATGGTCAGCAGTCTGCCCACCCCGGCCAGCAGGCTGCGGCTGCCGGACTGGTACTTGTCTATGGCCTGGGGCAGCATCATACAGCCGAAGCAGAACACCAGCCACAGCGTCACCGCCCCCTTGCTGCCGAATTTGATGTAGATCGCCCCGAAAAACAGCGCCGCGATGCTCAGCGCCGCCGCGGACGCCGCCACCGCCCACCACTGGAACGCCAGCTCCACCGGCAGGTCCGACGCATAGCCCGGATACAGCGCGTGGTACAGCGCCGTTTCCAGATGGAACAGGCAGAAGGCGGTCAGCCACCCCTGCAGGGTCAGCAGGGCGGTCACCACCGGGCTCCACAGCAGGAAGTACCGCCGCCGCTCCCCCATCAGCACCGTCAGCCGGAAATTGACCCCGCTGGCCTGCTGGAACCCGCCGGCCAGGATCCCGCACAGCGCCATTATCGTGCCCATGCAGGCGTAGTCCATGTCCTCGTTGAAAAAGGCGTTGATGATCACCACCATGACCATGCCAAAGGCGAAAAAGCCCAGCTGCATCAGCAGCGTATACAGGAACAGCTTTTTGCTGACCCGCAGATATTTCGGTATACGCATTCTATCTCTCTCCTCCCTAGAGCTTCACTTCCCGCCGCCGCAGCAGCAGCCACTGTATCCCCAGGTCCACCGCCAGCAGCGCCCCGGCAATGGCGGCCACATGCCACGACGGGGCTATGGTGGCCATGCCCAGCACAAACAGGGACACCCCCGCGATTTCAAAGCCGCCTGTGCTGCCCATCCAGCCCACCAGGCCGCCGAACATGCCGAAGAGCACGATCATCAGCACAAGACCGACCCACTTCCACTTGACAAACGCCGACCCCAGCAGGCTCCCGGCGCAGGAGCTGATAACCAGCCCCAGCACGATCATGGGCAGGCAGGACAGGCCGGCGGCGGAAATCTCGCTGGGGATCAGGGCCCAGACCAGGGCGCTGACAGCGGACGTGGCCGCAATAAGCAGGACGCGATGGAACTGAAAGCCCCAGAAGACGTTCCGGCGGGTCTCCCCGCTGGCCACCAGCAGCGAGAAGTACAGCGTCTGGCAGCCGGGGCCCACCACCATGACGCAGATGGCGGCGGCAATGATGAGATAAAAGGGGGCCAGGGCCAGGAAGTTCTGCATGTCGCTGCCGCCGTTGGACCAGACAGGATCGCCGGTGACAACGCCCATGACCAGGAACACAGCCACCACGATCAGCTCCACCTCCATGTTTTCCCAGGTGAACCGGGTCCAGAAGCGCAGGTTCCGTCTCATTTCCGCGCCTCCTCTCCGCACAGGGCCACAAAGGCCTGCTGGAGGCTCACCGGCTGGACGGACACGTCGCAGCTCTCGTCCACGTTCTGCCCCGGCTTGAGGAACACCGTCGCGCCCTTGCTCCGGCCCACGGTGTCGGTGTGGTGGACCTCCAGCCCCTTCACGGCGGCGTCCACGTCCTCCGCCTTGCCGCTGACGTAGCGGGCTCTTCCGGTGAAGGACTGGGTATTTTCCTCCACCAGCACCTGGCCCTTGTGGAGGATGATGACGTCCTCCAGCACGTTGGCGGCCTCCTCGATGATGTGGGTGGAGATGACGAAGGTGCGGCCTGTGGCGGCGTACTCCTCCAGCAGCAGCTTGTAGAACTGCTCACGGGCCACCACGTCCAGCCCCGCCACCGGCTCGTCCAGCAATGTATAGGGGGCCTTGGAGCACAGGGCCACGACGATGGTGATCATGGACAGCATGCCCTTAGACAGCTTGCCCAGCTTTTTCTTCACGTTCAGCTCGAACAGGTCCAGCAGCCGCTTTTCCATGTTGTGGTCCCAGTTTTCGCAGTAGGTCGCCGCGATGCGCAGGTACTCCTTCGCCTTCATGGACGCCAGCCCGCTCTCCACGCTGGCGTTCAGCTCCCTGGAGAAGCAGAGCTTTTCCAGGGCCCTGCGGTTTTCCCACACGGGCATGCCGTCCAGGGTGACGGTCCCCTTCGTGGCGGGGTTCTGGGCGGTCAGGATGGACAGCAGGGTGGTCTTCCCCGCGCCGTTGCGGCCGATGAGGCCGTAGATTTTGTTTTCCGCCAGCTCCAGGGAGACGGACTGCAGCACGTCCTTGCCGCCGTAGGTTTTCACGATGTTTTCACAGATCAGGCTCATATGCTTTTCTCCTCTATCATGGTCACAAGTTCCTCTTTGGTGATGCCCAGGCTCCTGGCCTCGGTCAGCATGGGGGCGATATGGTTTTCGGCGAAGGCGTCCCGGCGCTTGGCCAGAATCTTGTCCCTGGCCCCCCTGGCCACGAACATGCCGATGCCCCGCCGCTTGTACAGGATGCCCTCGTCCACCAGCAGATTGACGCCCTTGGCGGCGGTGGCGGGATTGATGGTGTAGAGCTTTGCCAGCTCGTTGGTGCTGGGCACCTGCTCCTCCTCCAGAAGGATGCCCCGCAGGATGTCCGTCTCGATCATCTCCCCGATCTGGAGGTAGATGGATTTCTGTTCTGTCAGCCGCTCGTTCATTGATCCTCCTTCTTTCCTGATTCTCTGGTAGAGTGGTTCACTACTTGCGTAATTAACTATAGCAGCATTGCGCTGGAATGTCAAGATGTTTTTTTCTGTTTTTTTCAGGGCGGGGACAGCGCCTTGACAGATGGGCGGGGCATGGGTATAATTTTGGTATGGAAAGCCCTATGGATTCCAATGAATGGAGGTAAGTCAGATGAGCAGTCGCGAACAGATCATACAGATCATCGACTCTATGCCGGAATACAAGATTGACGGCCTGCTGGGATTTCTGCGCCTTTTTGTTGCTGACGCAGAGGACATACCCAATGCGGTGACAATTGCCGCACTCAAGGAGGGCGATGAAATGCTCCGCGCAGGGACAGGCCAGCACTTCCAGGGGAGCGCTGCCGAATTTTTCGCTGCGCTCGATGCGGAGGACGGCGGCGATGCTTAAGCTAAACGCTACCGCACAATTCAAACGTGACCGCCGCCGCTGTATCAAGCGCGGCTATGATATGTCCCTGTTGACTGATGTCGTTGACAGGCTGCTTGTTCCGTCTCCTCTTCCGCCAGTCAATAAAGAGCATACGCTTTCCGGCTATTGGGCAAACCATCGGGAGTGTCACATACAACCGGATTGGCTTCTAATCTACAAGGTTGAGGACGGTGAACTCATGCTCTACCGTACTGGTACACACTCTGATTTGTTTGGTTGACCGGCAAAAAGTCAGTATCAGTTTCCGCCGGAGGAGGTTTATTACACTTATGTTTACTGGCTACTGCGACAAAACTCTGGACTTCCTGTGGGGCATCCGCCTCAATAACGACCGGGCCTGGTTCACGGAGCACAAAAGCGACTACCTGCAATATCTCTACCAGCCCACCATGGCTCTGGGAACCGAGGTCTACGACCGCTTTATGGAGAAATTCCCCAAGCTGGACCTGAACCTCCACGTCTGCCGCATCTACCGGGACGCCCGCCGCCTCCATGGCCGGGGCCCCTACAAGGACCACCTCTGGCTCACCATCCGCCCGGAGAACGACGTCTGGAGCCATCAGCCGGTGTTCTGGTTCGAGATCACCCCCGAGGGCTGGAGCTGCGGCGTGGGCTTCTGGAACGCGGACGCCCGTACCATGGCCGCCATGCGCCGGGACATCGACGAGGACCCGGCCCGCCTGTCCAAACTGGCCCGCCGCCTGGCGAAGGACGGCCGCTTCCAGCTCCAGGGCCAGGACTACGCCCGCCCCAAGGGCGACCCCTCCCCCCTGCTCACGCCCTGGTACAACAAGAAGGCCCTCTCCATCGGCTGTGACCGCCCCTTTGACGCGCTGGTCTGTTCGCCGGAGCTGGCGGACACGCTGGTGGATGGATTTACCTTTCTGGAGCCCTACTATCAATATTTGAAGTCCTTCTGCAAAAACGGTCTGGAGGATTTGAAGTGACAGAATCCCCCGGACGCGCGTCCGGGGGATTCCGCCCTATAGGAATCATTCAAGTATGGCAGTCAAATCGCAGGAGAAACCGCGACAGGACTCAAGTGGATTTGGACGCCTGCGCGTCCTTTTGCGGATGGCAGTAGGGGGCGTTGGCGCAGCCCCTGCAGCCGCACCCGCAGCCGCCGCTGCCAGTCTTTTTGTCCCGAATCATGCGGACAATCACCGCCGTGACGATCAGGACCAGAAGCATCGTAACCACAATGTACCCCATATGCGCCGCCAAATATTCCAACATAACACGCCCCTCCTGTTCAGGCCCGCGCTGCGGACCGCTCATTCAGCCGCACGCCGCCGCTTTCTCTATAAGGACGGAACAGCAGGTACAGCAGGCCCGCCAGCAGCGCCAGCGCGGCCACGGTGAACGCGCTGAACGCCGCCTCGCCGGTCAGCAGTCCGCCCAGCTGGTACACGATCATGGCGATCCCATACGCGAAGCCGCACATGTACCCGATTGCGCCCCAGGTCCACTTTGCGCTGTTCATCTCCCGCTTGATCGCGCCCATGGCCGCGAAGCAGGGGGCGCACAGCAGGTTGAAGATCATGAAGCTGTAAGCGGTCATAGCGGAGAAGTCGGCCGCCACCATGGTCCACAGTGGGGCGCTGTCCTCCAGCAGGTCCATATCACCTGCGTAGTGGTACAGCACGCCGAAGGTGTCCACCACATTTTCCTTGGCAATCAGGCCCGTGACGCTGGCGACGGCGGCCTTCCAGGCCATGTCGCCCTTCCAGCCCAGGGGATAGAAGATCCAGGAAACCGATCTGCCGACAGCGGCCAGCAGGGAGTCGTTATTGTCCTCCACCGCGCAGAACACGCCGTCTGCAAAGCCATAGCCCTGGAGGAACCACAGCACGATGGAGCTGAGCAGAATTACGGTGCCGGCCCGCTTGATGAAGCTCCAGCCCCGCTCCCAGGTCCCCCGCAGCACATTGCCCAGGTTGGGGGCGTGGTAGGCCGGCAGCTCCATGACAAAGGGCGCGGGCTCACCGGCAAACATGCGGAACTTCTTCCCCCTTGGTGATGCCCATGTCCATCATGCGGCGCTTGACCGCGCCCTCGCCGTGGAGTTTCACCACCCGGACGGTAGAGCCGATGGCGGCTGTTCGCAATGTCTGCATCAAATCTCTCTCCTTTCGAGCAAATTTTCCTGTTAAGCTAGACCATGATCTTTGCGGCCATGCCGCTGTTGATTGCCACGCGGGCGCCTTTGACCTCCACAATCACATTGCCGCCGGTTCTGGTGATGACGGACACCTCCCCGCCAGCCACAAAGCCCAGGTTCTCCAGAAACTGACGGGTCTCAGGCCGTCCGCCCACCCGCTTGATGCGGTTCCATTCCCCAGGCTGCGCCATTGTCAAGGGCATCATGCACACTCCTTTCTCACGGCGACGATTCGCCGCGCCGGATATTAGCGTTCGCTAACCACACGTATAAGTTAGCATGTGCTAATCGATTTGTCAACAGAAAATATGAAAATTTTTCTGTTTTGTCGGAAGCGGCGAAAACAAGTGGAGGATTCCCCTGTATTTTTGGACGAAATTGACAATTCCCTCCGCCGCCGGCGGAAAAAGACCGCCCCCGGCGCTGTTTGGCGCCAGGGGCGGCAGGTCTGCATATGACAGGACGCAGAGGACCTTGCTGATGGCGCGCTGCGTTTTCTGCGCTGCACCTTCAAGACCGCATAGCAGTTCTTCTTGGCTCCCCAGGGGGAGCTGTCAGCCGCGGGCTGACTGAGAGGGCGTTCCGCCCTTACCGGATATTCTTATACATCGGCCCATAGGCGGCGCAGGCGCGGTAGTCCTGGCCCTCCTTGTCCATGCCGAAGGCGTTCCAGGCCGCCGGACGGAAGATATCCTTCTCCGGCACATTGTGCATGCACACGGGGATCCGCAGCATGGAGCACAGCGTAATCAGGTCCGCGCCGATGTGCCCGTAGGAAATCGCCCCGTGGTTGGCGCCCCAATTGTTCATCACATCATACGCGCTCTTGAAGGGGCTGCCCTCTTTCCCGTCACAGCGGGGGGTGAACCAGGTGCAGGGCCAGGTGTAGTCGGTGCGCTTCATCAGCATGTCCGTCACCTCGTCGGGCAGGTTCACGGTCCAGCCCTCGGCAATCTGGAGCACAGGGCCCAGGCCCTTCACCAGATTCAGGCGGATCATGGTGGCGGGCATCTCCGCCCGGGTGATGAAGTGGCTGGAGAAGCCGCCGCCCCGGAAATAGCCGAAGTCCGCGGAGGGCCAGTCGGTGGCGCGGGTCATCTTCTCGATGTCCTCCTCCGTGACCTCCCACCACTTCTTCATCAGGTGGTTGCCCTGCGCGTCGGTACACTCGCCGCAGGCGTCCAGGCAGGCCGCGCCGGAGTTGATGAGGTGGATGAACCCGCCGTTCTCCTTCGCCGCGCCGGTCACGTCGTAGCCCGACGCCCGCTTGCAGGCCTCCGGGGACCAGTAGGTGCGCACGTCGGCGAAGATCTGGGCCCGGTTGGTCAGCAGCTTCATCAACAGCATGCCCAGGCCGTTGAGCGTGTCGTTCTCCGTGGCCAGCACGTAGGGCTCCCGCGGGCCGTTGTGGTCAAAGGAGGAGTTGAGCAGGGCCTCCGGATAGTCGCAGTTGGGGTAGAAGTCGGTCCACTGCCGCTGGCCCTGGAAGCCGCCGGCAATGGCGTTGTGGCCCACCATCTCCTCCTCCCGGCCAGCCGGCAGGTTGGGGTTGCCGTTCATCAGGTCCTTGATGATGCAGTACATCTTGACGGTGAACGCCCAGTTCTCCTCTTTTTTCTCCGGGGAGGCCTTTACGAAGTCGGGATTCTTGTCCCAGCCCTCCCTGCAGTGGGCCTTGGTCCAGGCCAGGGCCTTCTGATACTCGGCCTCGTCGTAGATGCCCTCGGTCATGCGGCGGATGATCTCCACCTCGTCCACGCTCTCTACGCGCATGCCCAGGTATTCTTCGATGAAGCTGGAGTCGATGATGGACCCGCCGATGCCCATGCAGATGGAGCCGATCTGCAGATAGCTCTTGCCCCGCATGGTGGCCACGGCCACAGCCGCCCGGCCAAAGCGCAGCAGCTTCTCTCTCACGTCTGCGGGGATGTTCTCCACCTCGTCCAGGTTCTGCACGTCATGGCCGTAGATGCCGAAGGCGGGCAGGCCCTTCTGGGCATGGGTGGCCAGGACGGAGGCCAGATACACCGCGCCCGGGCGCTCTGTGCCGTTGAAGCCCCACACGCCCTTGATGGTCATGGGGTCCATGTCCATGGTCTCCGCGCCGTAGCACCAGCAGGGGGTGACGGTGAGGGTGATGTCCACGTTCTCCTTTTTGAACTTGGCGGCGCAGGCGGCGGCCTCGGCTACACGGCCGATGGTGGTGTCCGCGATGACCACCTTTACCGGCTCGCCGTTGGTGTACTGGATGTTTTCCTCGAAGAGCTTTTTGGCGGCGTTGGCCATGGCCATGGTCTGCTCCTCCAGGCCCTCCCGGACCTTCAGGGGACCCCGCCGTCCGTCGATGGTGGGGCGAATGCCGATGACAGGATATTCACCAATGTATCTGTTCTTTGCCATATCGATTTCTCCTTCAATTTCTCCGCCGCGCGGCGGTTGATGATGCAGTCATACTTTTTCTTGAAAGAAAAAGTATCAAAAAGAACTTTAGCGCCCGGTATGGTTTTCAGCAGGTCCGAAGACTCTGCCCGCTGACGGATTTTACAGGATCAGCTCGCATTTCAGCCGCGTCAGCCTGGGGGGACCGGAGTAGCCCTCCAGCCGTTCGATCAGGTATTTGGCGGTCTGCCGCCCCAGCTCCCGCTCCGGCTGGTGCAGCACCGGAAGTGGGGGCGTCATCATCCGGCAGATGTCCACGCAGTCATAGCCCCAGATGTCTATGTCCTCCGGAATCCGCACGCCCCGCTCCCGCGCGGCGGTGACGGCCCCCAGGGTCATGTCGTAGTTGGTGGAAAAGATGGCCGTAGGCGGATTGCCGCTGCCCATCAGCCGCAGAAGTCCCTGGTAGCCTGTGGCAAAGCTCAGCTCGCCGCTGATGACCAGCGTGTCGTCATAGAGGATGTTCAGCGCCTCCAGCGCCCGCAGATAGCCCGCCAGCCGCTCCTGGGCCGTCAGCACCGCCTTCGGCCCCGCTATGATGGCAATGCGCCGGTGCCCCTGCGCAGCCATGCGCTCCATGGCGGACTGCACCGACTCCGCGTTGTCCGTCAGCACCGCGTCCGCCGCCACGCCGGGGATCATCCGGTCCACCTGCACCACCGGCACGCTCCGCCCGGCTGTCAGCTCCCCGAATTCGTCCGCCGTCAGGTCCTCCGGCATGTACACCAGCCCGTCTACCCCAGTGCTGATGAGGTAGTTCAGGTAGTCCCGCTCCAGACCGTGGTTGGCGTTGTAGCAGGAGATCATGGTGTGGTACCCCCGCTCCCGCAGCACTTTGTCCAGAGCCATGAACACCGCGCCGTAGAAGGACGCCGATATGCTGGGCAGCAGCACGCCGATGGACCGGCTGCACCGGGCCTTCAGGTTCCGGGCAAAGGGGTTGACCCGGTAGTCCAGCTTGTCGATGGCCCGCCGGATGGCCTCCAGGTTCTCCAGGCGCACGTGGCCGCCGTTGATATACTTGGACACCGTGGACGGAGAGACCCCCGCCAGCCGCGCCACATCTTTGATCGTCGTCATGCTCCACCTCCAGGACGGGCGCGAATCGTTTCGAGAAACATAGCCGGGCCAAGGAATCTTCTCTCGTATTTTATAGCAAATTTTTTGTGCTGTCAATACAAATAATTCAGAGAAATCTCTTGATTATTGTAGAGAAGTCTAATATAATAAAGCGTAAGACCGCCCCGGCGGCGAAAAGCGCGAAACCTTTCGCGCTTTGTGTGAAGGAGGAGAAACACGTGAGGAATATGATTGCCTTTGACCTGGGCGCCAGCAATGGCCGGGCCATCCTGGGCCAATTCGACGGAAAACGACTGGCAATGCGGGAGCTGCACCGCTTTGAAAACAACTACATCGAGATGAACGGCGTCTTCTACTGGGACACGCCCTATCTGTACAACCAGCTCAAGCAGGGGCTGCTGGCCTTCCGGCAGGGGGGCTTCGGGGACCTGGATTCCTTCGGCATCGACACCTGGGGCGTGGACTACGGCCTGCTGGACAGAAACGGCCACCTGGCCGGGGTGCCCCGCTCCTACCGCCTGGGGGTGCAGGCGGACATTGACGCCGTCACCAGCCGCATCCCGCGGGAAACCCTCTATCAGCGCAGCGGCATCGATACGGTCCTCACCTTTAATACGCTCTACCAGCTCTACCGCCGCAAGCGGGAGGGGGACGCGGCCCTGGAGATGGCGGACACGCTGCTGCTGACGCCGGACCTGCTGGGCTATTTCCTCACCGGCGCGGTGGGCACGGAGTACACCATCGCCACCACCACCCAGCTGTACAACCCCACCGCCAGGGACTGGGACTGGGAGACCATTGACCAGCTGGGGCTTCCCCGGCGCATCTTTACCAGGATCGAGCCCAGCGGCACGATCAGGGGCCGCCTGCGTCCGGAGCTGTGCCGGGAGCTGGGGCTGAATCCCGCCGCTTTTGTGGCCGTGGGCAGCCATGACACGGCGTCCTCTGTGGCGGCCATTCCGGGCCGGGGCAGCTTTGCCTTCTGCTCCTCCGGCACCTTCTCCCTGGTGGGCATGGAGGTGGAAAAGCCGGTGCTGGACGCCCAGGCCATGGCGGACGGGTTCTCCAACGAGGGGACCATTCAGGGCGGCTTCCGGCCCCTGCGGAATATCATCGGTCTGTGGCTGATCCAGGAGTGCCGCCGGGATTGGATGAAGGCGGGGCAAAACCTCTCCTGGGACGATATTGTCAGGGAGGCTCAGGGCGCGCCGGCGCTGCAATCCATCATCGACACGGACAGCCCGGAATTTTACGCCGGAGGCGGCATGGAGGAGAAAATCCGCGCGTTCTGCCGGCGCACCGGCCAGCGCGTCCCGGAGACTGTGGGCGAGACGGCCCGCTGCATCTACGAGTCCCTGGCCCTGAAGTACCGCAGCGCCATTGAGGGTCTGGAGCGGATGAAGGGCGAGGCCATCAGCTCGCTGAACATCGTAGGCGGCGGCATTCAGAATAAACTGCTGTGCCAGATGGCGGCGGACGCCACCGGTCGCCCGGTCGTCACCGGCCCCATCGAGGGCGCGGCCATGGGCAATCTGCTGACCCAGGCTATGGCCCTGGGGGACATTGCCGGTCTGGATGAACTGCGGGACGTGGTGCGCCATTCGGTGGAGGTGGATACCTACACGCCCAACCAGACGCCGGAATGGGAGAAGGCATACGAAAAACTGCTGGCCCTGATGAAATAGCAGGCCGGAGAAAAATGAAAAACACGGGGCTGTCCTCTCCGGCAACGCATGGCCGGGGGACAGCCCCCTTGACATGGATGAAAAATCCTGCCTGAATTTTCCACCGCTTTTTGTCTGATTTTTTCTGTTTTTCTCCTTGCGGATTCTTCCTGAGAATGCTATATTAACACTTTGCAATTCTAAAGAGTCAACGAGGTGTCAATATGGAAATTCTGATTGAACTGTCCGTCTGTCTGGTGGGCGGCCTGCTGATGAGCCGTGTGGCCAAAAAGCTGAACCTGCCCGCCGTGACTGCGTATCTGGTGGCCGGCCTGCTGCTGGGCCCCTACTGTATCGGTATGCTGGACCTGCCGGGCGTGGGCTTCGGTACCCCGGAGCAGGTGGCGGCGCTGGATCTCTTCAGCCAGGTGGCGCTGGGCTTTATCGCCTTCACCATCGGCAACGAGTTCCGCCTGGAGCAGCTCAAGCACATGGGCCGGCAGGCCATCACCATCGGCATTGCCCAGGCGGTGTTTACCACCGCACTGGTGGACGTGGCCCTGGTGGCCCTGCACTTCATCAACCCCGGCCTCATCTCCATCCCCTCCGCCATCACCCTGGGAGCCATTGCCGCGGCCACCGCGCCGGCGGCCACGCTGATGGTGGTGCGCCAGTACAAGGCCGACGGCCCCCTGACCAAGCTGCTGCTGCTGGTGGTGGCCATTGACGACGCGGTGGGTCTGGTGCTGTTCTCCGCCTCCTTCGGCGTGGCCGCCGCACTGGAGAGCGGGTCCGCCAGCGTCGTGACCATCCTGGCCGAGCCCCTGCTGGAGATTGTGCTGTCCCTGCTGATGGGCTGTGCGGCGGGATGGACGCTGTATTGGGTGGAGAAGTATTTCCACTCCCGCAGTAAGCGCCTGTCCATCTCCATCGGCTTTGTTCTGCTCACCGTGGGCCTGTCCATGGCGGAGTTTGAGGCGGGGGGCATTCACTTCGGCTTCAGCCTGCTGCTGGTGTGCATGATGACGGGCACGGTTTTCTGCAACATCTGCGACTTCTCCGAGGAGCTGATGGGCCGTGTGGACGGCTGGACTACGCCGCTGTTCGTGCTGTTTTTCGTGCTCAGCGGCGCGGAGCTGAACCTGACCATTCTGTCCAACCCCATGGTCCTGCTCATCGGCGCGGTGTATATCATCGCCCGGTCCCTGGGCAAATACCTGGGGGCCTACAGCAGCTGTGCCATGACCCATTGCAGCGAAAACATCACCAAGCACCTGGGCGTCACCCTGCTGCCCCAGGCCGGCGTGGCTCTGGGCATGGCGCTGACCGCCCAGCAGCTGACGGACGGCGCGGTGGTGCGCAGCGTGGTACTATTCTCGGTGCTGGTGTACGAGCTGGTAGGCCCGGCGCTGACCAAGCGCTCCCTGATTGCCGCCGGCGAAATCCGCATAGAGGGCCGCACCAACGCCCGGCGGAAGAACCAGCCCAAAGCGCCCATCCGGCTGGACCAGTAAACGGCCAAAACGGGGACCTGGAACACTTGCGGTTCCAGGCCCCGTTGTTTTTGCAGCCTATGGCGTCTCCCTCTGGGCGGATTCTATCATGTGGCGGGTGTTGTTGAGGAAAATCCGGTGCAGCTGCTCCAGGGTCCCGGCCAAATCGCCCTTCATCCCGTCCCGGACCCAGTTGAGGAAAATCCCCACCAGCATGGACTGATAGGCGTAGCAGACGAAATGCAGGTCCTTATCCGAAATATTCAGGCCCTGCGCGGTCTTCTGGATGTACTCCATAAACACCTCCTCCGTGGCCTGAAACAGAAAGCGCTGCAGGAAGTCGTGATTAACCGAGCTATAGATGTGGGAAAAGACCCGCTGTCTTGCCTTCACGCTCTCCATCAGCCGGAGGAGCCCCTCCGTGGCGGGCTCACCCGGCGGATGTGCGTCCCTGAACCGCTGGACATCCCGGCGGAATACGGCCTCCAGCAGCGCATAAATATCGCCATAGTGGTAATAAAAGGTATTCCGGCTGACGCCGCAGCGCTGCACAATGTCCTGAACAGTGATCCGCTCCATGGGCCTTTCCTCCAGCAGCTGCAGGAAAGCATCCATAATTGCCGTTTTCGTAAATCCTGGCATTTTGTCACCCCCGCCCGCCCTGAAAAGAGCTGTTTTTCCTAACGGGTATTTTATCTGATTTGGGCCCAAAAATCAATTCCCCAATATCCCATCGCTGATCCCTTGCCTGTCAGCGGGCACGATCTCGGGCATATCACCCTGCCATATCGGGCGCTAAAGTTCTTTTTGATACTTTTTCTTTCAAGAAAAAGTATGTCCACACTGGGCGCACCCGCCGCTGCAGGACCACAGCCGGTCCGCAGCGGGTTTCCACAGCTCCGCCTTTTCCCGGCACTTCTCACTCAGCGCGTCCACGTCCTCCGGGGAGAGCATGTCGGTGGAGTGGGCCCCGGTGCGCCGGACCATCCCCGCCAGGGCGCCGGGGTTGTCCAGCAGCGGGCAGGGGCGCAGCATGTTGTCGCTGAAGGGCTGGCCCTCTCTGTAGGCCATAAACAGCGGCGAGCGCAGGGCCTCCAGGAGCGTCTTGTCTCGGATATTGGAGTCGGAGTAGTGGATAAAAGCGCAGGGCTCCAGGTCGCCGTTGGCGTTGATGTGCAGATAATTGCGCCCGGCGGCGATGCAGCCGCCCACATACTCCCCGTCGTTCCAGAAGTCCATGGTAAACAGCGGCTTTGTCTCCCGGAATTTGCGCACCTGATGGTACATGTACTCCCGCTGCTGGGCGCTGGCCATCAGGTCTGTGGGCGCGCCGTTGCCCACGGGCATATAGGTGAAAATCCAGCAGAATTTTGCGCCCATCTCCACCATCCAGTCGAAATACGCCTCGCTGCCGATCATCTCCACATTCTGGGACGTGTAGCAGCAGGACAGGCCGAAGGGCAGTTTTTTCCGGCGCAGCAGCTCCATCGCCGCCTTCACCCGGGCAAAGGTCCCCTCTCCCCGGCGGAAGTCCGTCCCCTCCTCGAAGCCCTCCACGCTGATGGCGGGGACGAAGTTGCCCACCCGCAGCATCTCGCCGGCAAACGCCTCGTCAATGAGGGTGCCGTTGGTGAAGCAGGAGAAGACGCAGTCGCTGTGGCGCTCGCAGAGGGTGATCAGGTCCTTTTTCCGCATCAGCGGTTCGCCGCCGGAATAGATGAACATATGCACGCCCAGCTCCTTGGCCTGGAAGATAATGGAGTCCAGGGTCTCCAGGCTCATATTCAGCTTGCTGCCGTACTCCGCCGCCCAGCAGCCGGTGCAGTGGAGATTGCAGGCGGAGGTGGGGTCCATGAGGATGGTCCAGGGGATGTTGCAGCCGTAGCGCTCCCTGGCGGCCTCATGCCGGGGGGCCCAGAGAAAGTTTGCGTTGATGACAAAGTTCTCGAAGAGCCTTTTGCGCACGGAGCTGTCCACGTCATCCCAGAGACTCCGGGCCAGCCGGTACCAGTTGTTATCCGGGTTACTCAGCGCGTCCCGGACAGCCGCCCGCTGGGCGGCGTAGGCGTTGCCGGTGTCCAGCTTGTCCGCCAGGTCCATCAGACGGGGCAGATTCGCGTCGGGGTCCTTGTCCAGATATGCGTAAGCCTGCTTGATGGCCGCGACCTGGATGCTTTCCTTCATATTCATGTTTTGAACTCCTTTGCAAAAATATCGTGCAGGGATTTCTTAACAGAAACTATACACAAAACCTGAAAAACCTTCCATAAACAAAGGCCGCGGCCTGTTGGGTTTTGGTACATAAAGGAATATTCAACCAGATTTTGGACGATTCCGTCGTTTTGTCCCAAAGGATACCGCCGTCGGGAGCTGTCAGCCGCAGGCTGACTGAGAGGGCCTCCCACAGCACTTGGTCACGAATTTTGCTGCTTGCTATACGCGCGGTGGGTACGATATACCGGCATCAAGGGAGGGCGCGTTTCCTTTCGGAGGGACCCCTCCACCGCAAGCGGTCCCCCTCCCCTTTCAGGGGAGGCTTTCCA
>CAJTPV010000009.1:0-47136 GCA_910578505.1 uncultured Oscillospiraceae bacterium
GCTGGCACGCGAAGCGTGACTGAGGGGTCCCCTTTCCCGCATATTTCATCGTTCGCGAGTATATATAGGCGAAAAGCAGCTCAGAAAAGCCGGAACTGCTCCACCGGCTTCTCCCGTTCCCGCAGGGTCTCCCGCACAACGCTCCCCGGCACATCCGCCAGAAACGGCGACAGCTCTCCGCCGCCGGAAAGAATCAACTCCTCCCTGGCCCGTGTCATGCCCACAAACAGCAGCCGCCGTTCCTCTTCCACATCTGACGGGCGGCCCTGGGATTCCAGCGGAAGCATCCCCGCCTTGAGCCCCGCCGCAAAGACCGCCGGAAATTCCAGGCCTTTGGCGGCGTGGAAGGTCATCAGGCGCACCGCCCCGGACTCCCAGCCCTTCCCCGACGCCCGGCGCAAATCCGCCTCCTCCCCCGCAGCCAGCGCCTCCCACAGCTCCTGAAAGCTCCTGTGAAAGACCGCCATGTTCCGCAGGCTGTCCAGGGTCTCCGTCTTTCCATACTGCTTTTCCCAGCGCTCCACCAGCTTCCACGGTTTCTCCTTCACTGCGTGGGGACGCCACTCCTCCGCCCGCTTGGCCCAGATTTCCGGCGGACCGTACCGCCGGACCGTCTCCTCCAGGGCGGCGGCGTCCTCCGGTTCGGTGAGCGTCCGGAGGAAGCAGAGGAAGCCGCGCACCTCGTCCGCGTCCAGAAAGTCGTCCCGCCCGCTGACCACACAGGGGATGCCGTCGTGCCGCAGGCAGTTTTCCACCAGCTTCAGCTGCCGGTGGGTGCGGCACAGCACGGCGATGTCGGAAAAGGCCCGGGCCTCCCGGTCCCGGCCCATGTCCTGGGCCTCCAGCATGTCCACGCCGCCGGTCATGCGGATAATTTCCTTGGCGATAAAGACCGCCTCGCCGAAATCGTCCGGTCCGCGGACCAGCCGCACCGCCGGGCCGGCGGGCTGCCGCGGGGTCAGCGCGCGGGGCCCGCCGGGGTTCTTCTCAATGACGGACAGAACCGCCCTGAGGACCTCCGGCGCGGAGCGGTAATTGTCCGCCAGCCGGATTCGGCGCACGTCGGGCCTGTCCGCCTCCAGGCGCTGGAAGCACTGTCCCGACGCGCCCCGGAAGCCATAGATGGACTGGTCCGGGTCGCCGATGACGAAGAGGCTCTTTCCATTTTTGCTCCAGGACTGTACCAGGGCGTACTGCACGTCGTTGATGTCCTGGAACTCGTCCACCAGCAGGTGGGAAAAACCAGCCTGTCCCGCCGTGTCCAGCTCCAGGGCCTTTGCCAGCAGGCTGTCAAAATCCAGCATCCCCAGCGATTCCACACGGGCGCAGTAGTCGTCATACAGCGCCCCGTCCAGCCCTGCATCCTCCGGCGTCATGCCGTTTTTCACTCTGGAAACCGCCTGCAACAGGGCCTCCGCGCCTCCCTTGGCCCCGTGGGAGCGGAGAACTTCGCTCGCGATCTGCCGGGCGTCCTCCCGTCCCAGCAGCCGGACGTCTCCCAGCAATTGCAGGCAGATGGCGTGGAAGGTGCCGATGCGCATGCGGGCCACAGCCCGCCTGCCGCCCAGACGGGCCTCCAGCCGCTGCCGCATCTCCGCCGCCGCCTGATTGGTGAAGGTCACGGCGGTGATCTCACCGGCCTTCACCCCCCGCTCCTCAACCAGGTACGCAATACGGGAGACCAGCGTCTTGGTTTTCCCGGTCCCCGGCCCCGCAATCACCGCCACGCAGGGCTCCGTCGCGGTCACGGCGGCCTCCTGGGCCGGATTGAGCTTGTCGGGAGCGGGGGCGGGCGTGCTGTTGGGAACGGGCGCGGCCTTTTTCAGCACCTGTTTTGGAGCCGCTTTCTTCCGGGGAATTTCCAGTCCGAACAGGGATATCTGTCCGCCGGTCCGCTCAATCTCCGCCGGGGCCAGCAGGGAGATGACCCCGTACTGCCCGTCAAAACCGGCCCGGCGCTCCACCTGCCCCAGCCGCAGGCGGCGCAGGCCCTCGGCCACGCAGGGCCCGGCGCTCCGCTCCACATCCGAAAGCGGGGCATCCCGCAGGATGCGGAATTCCGGCCCCATCTCGTCCAGCAGCTTTTCGTACAGCGCGGCGGTCCGCTTGCTGATGGCCGATACCCCAGTAGAGGCGGCAATCACCTCCGGCAGGGGGGCCAGACTCTCGAAGGGCTTGGCGTTCTCAGGCCGGAAGCCCTCCGGACGGTCCGCCAGGACCTCCACCCGGTGCTCCACGCCGATGGTCAGCTTTTTGCCGCAGACCGGGCAGAGCCCGTCCCGGGCCTGGGTCTCAATGGGGGTGAGGCAGACGCCGCAGTTGCGGTGGCCGTCCAGATGGTATTTGCCCTCCTCCGGAAAAAATTCCACAGTGCCATAGAACCCCTCCCCGGTGCGGATGGCCCGGACAAGCTCCGGATAGGAGAGGCCGGTGTCCAGCAGGTCCGCCTCCCGGCCCAGCTTGCCGGGGGAGTGGGCGTCGGAGTGGGAGACCAGGGTGAGGCCGTCCAGGGCGGAGAGCCGCCAGTTCATGGGCGGGTCGGAGGAGAGGCCGGTCTCCACGGCGTGGATATGGCCGGTGAGACTGCCGAAGCAGCCGGCCATGGTGTCAAAGCCGGAAAAGGCGCCGAAGAGAGCGAAGTGGGGCGTCCAGATGTGGGCGGGGATCAGCTCCGCGTCCGGGCAGGCCTCCAGGATCAGCTCCAGCAGGTCCCGGCTGTCCAGGCCCAGGATGGGCCGCCCGTCGGAGTGGATGTTGCCGACGGCCTCCAGCCGGACCGCCGCCTCGTCCGCCGCCTCCAGGCTGGGGAGCAGGATCAGGTGGTGGATTTTGCGGGTCTTGCCGTCCCGCTTATAGATGCAGCTGATCTCCCCGGTGACCAGGAAGCGGGTGGGCTCCCCCGGCCCCGCTATCCGCAGGTCCTGCCGCAGGATGTACAGGCCCTCTTCGGCGGGAAGGAGCTGTTGGCGCATCTCCTCCCGCCAGGCGGGGTGGGTAAAGTCGCCGGTGCCGCAGACGGCAATGCCCTTTCTTCTGGCCCACCAGTCCAGATGGGGCAGGTCGCAGTCCCGGCTGGTGGCACGGGAAAAGCGGGAGTGGATATGGAGATCAGCAATGTACATGGGTACCAGCTCCTTTGTTCAAATACAAGATGGAGGTATTATATCGCATTTTTTTGTCGGGAGCAATATTCTCACATCTGCTCTCATGGTTGTTCCTCCTGATTTTTCTTGGCTAACGCAGTAGCCTTATGCGCTAATTGCTAACTCTGTATGGATTTGGACAAAAAAAGAAAACAGCAAGCCGAACCGTTCGATTTAGCTTGCTGTTAATTAATTTTTAATTGCGCATATGTGCAGATGTCAGGACACTGCGCCCGTACTCTCCCGTATCACCAGATGGCCGGGAACGATACACGAGAGCGGCTCGGTGTGCTCCTGCCGCAGCTTCCGGAGCAGCTGTCCCACAGCCGCGGCGGCCATGCGCTCCACATCTACCCGGTAGGTGGTCAGCGCAGGCTTGGAGAGCGTGGCAAAGCGGTAATCGTCATACCCGCACACGGCCACATCCTCCGGCACCCGGACGCCCTTCTGCCGCAGCTCCTCGATCAGATGGAAGGCCACCTCGTCGCAGTTGCATACAAAGGCCTGGGGCAGTTTCTCCGGCAGCCGGATGGGAATGAACCGCCCGTCCCTGTCCCGGTCCGCAAGCAGCCACTCCTCTTTGGGGACGATTCCCGCCCCCCGCAGGGCGCGCTGATAGCCCAAATACCGCTCCATAATGCTGGAGGTGGACAAAATGGCCCCCACATAGCCGATTTCCGTGTATCCCCGGTCCAACAGATGCCGGGTCAAGGTATACCCGCCGTCCATATTGTCGCTGAGGACACAGTCCAATGCCTGGCCAGGAATGTTGCCATCCAGCAGAATGCCCGGAATCGCGCACTCCCGCAGCGCCACAATATACGGCACCGCCAGATTCCCCATCACCACCAGGCCGTCCACCTTCCAGCCCGCCGCCAGGGCAGGCAGACGGGCCTCCATCTCCGCCTCCTGGGAGACGATCTCGATCATACACGCCAGCCCCTCTTCGCCGCACTGGATCACCAGGGAGCGGTACAGGCTGGTATAAAAGGCGTTTTCATCAAAAAAGCGGTCCGCCACCAGCACGCCGATATTACCGGACCCGGCGGCTTCCGGCCGCATCCTGCCGCTCTCATAGCCCATCTGCCGGGCCAGGGCCACAACCCTGGCCCGCATTTCCTCGCTGACGCCCGGTTTTCCCGCCAGCGCCTTGGAGACAGACACCACGCTGATATCCAGCTTTTCCGCGATATCCGCCATCCGAACAGGTTTCCCCATGGGACTCCCTCCATTTACCGTACATCTATTGATTGATACTTTAGATTATAAGACATTTCTTCTCTTTCGTCAATTGGGTACTGTCCCCTTGGATAAGTTAAATAGACTAAAATTTTGTGTTAAAATTTGTTAATTATCCTCTTTCTTTTTTTACTCTCCCCGTGGTATGCTGACAGCATACTTTTTGCGTGCAGCAGAGGGAGGGGCCATACATGCAGACTGCCGGAATTCAGGAGACCCTACCGATTGGCGTTTGTGGGCGACAGCCTCACCAGCGGCCAGGGCGTGGCCGGCGTTACGGCGGCTCTCCTCAAAAAGATTTTACAACGAAAGGAAATTGACTATGGACTATCAGGCAAATTTGGACCTCTGGCTCCGCAGGGCCGTGGAAGACGGCGATCTGACCGCCGAGCTGAGCGCGGTGAAGGACGATCCCGCGGCGGTTTCCGACCGCTTTTACCGGGATCTGGCCTTTGGGACCGGAGGGCTCCGGGGTGTGATCGGCGCGGGGACCAACCGCATGAACATCTACACCGTCCGCCGGGCCACCCAGGGCCTGGCCGACTACCTGAACGCTGCGGACCTGCCCAAGACCGTGGCCATTGCCCACGACAGCCGTATCAAAGGCGAGCTCTTTGCGCGGGAGACAGCGCGGGTATTGGCGGCCAACGGCATCACCGCCTGGCTCTATCCCCGGCTGGAGCCCACGCCGGCGCTCAGCTGGGCGGTGCGGTATCTGGGCTGCGGGGCCGGCGTGTGCGTCACCGCCAGCCATAACCCCGCTCCCTACAACGGCTACAAGGTCTACGGTCCCGACGGCTGCCAGATCACGCCGGAGGCGGCGGAAAAAATCCTGGCGGCCATTGAGCGGGTGGACTGCTTCGACGGCGTGGGGCTGGCGGATTTTGACGCCGCCTGCAGCGCCGGTCAGATCCGCTATATTCCCGACGAGTGCCTGGACGCCTTTGTGGACGCGGTGCTGGCCCTGCGGCCCGGCAACGACGTGAGCAAGCTCAAGCTGGTGTACACCCCCCTCAACGGCTCCGGGCTGGAGTGTATCAAAAAATTACTGGAGAAAATGGGCGTCCGGGAGCTGACGGTGGTCCCGGAGCAGGAGGCGCCGGACGGGAATTTCCCCACCTGCCCCTACCCCAATCCGGAGATTCGGGAGGCCATGGAGGCGGGCCTGCGGCTGTGCGATACCGTGAAGCCGGACCTGCTGCTGGGCACGGACCCGGACTGCGACCGCATGGGCGCGGCGGCGCCCGACGGGAAGGGCGGATACCGGCTCATCACCGGCAATGAGATGGGGCTCCTTCTCTTCGACTATCTCTGCCGCACCCGCAGGGAGCGGGGAACCATGCCGGAGGCCCCGGTGGCCGTCACGACCATCGTCTCCACGGATATGGCCGGTCCTGTGGCGGCGGAATACGGCGTGGAGCTGCGCCGGACGCTGACGGGCTTTAAGTACATCGGCGAGCAGATCGGCCTGCTGGAGGCCGGCGGAGAGAAGGAGCGGTATATCTTCGGCTTCGAGGAGAGCTACGGCTACCTGTCCGGGGCCCACGTGCGGGACAAGGACGCGGTGAACGCCGTGATGCTGGCCTGCGAGTGCGCGGCCTGGTACGCCGGGCAGGGGATGACGCTGCTGGACGCCATAAACACCCTGTATAACAAGTACGGATTCTACCGGAACGGGCTGCTGAGCCAGGCTTTCGAGGGGCAGGACGGCATGGCGGCCATGAACAGGCTGATGCAGTCCCTGCGCACCGAGCCGCCGGCGGAAATCGCCGGAGGGCGCGTAACCGGCATGACGGACTACCTGTCCGGAGATACGGGCCTGCCGCCGTCGGATGTGCTGGAGTTCCGTTTGGAGCGGCAGGGCAAGGTCATTGTCCGCCCCTCCGGCACGGAGCCAAAGCTGAAGCTGTACCTGTCCGTCCGCGGCACAGGAGAGGAGGACGCAGCCGGAAGGCTGGAGGCGCTGTGCGCGGCGGCCCGCCAGCTGATGAATCGAGGTGTGCAGTAAGAAGGATTTTGACGCCGTGCTGCTGGTATTGAAGCGCCCCCTCAGTCAGCCTGCGGCTGACTGAGGGGGCGCTCTGCCGGCAATTTTGCAGTACTACCGGTGCTCCTCCGCGGGATTGACATGGATCATGCAGTGCTTGCACAGCGGGAAGGCCGATTCGACGGTGTGGTGCACCTGCTCCGCAATCTCGTGGGCGGCCGCCAGCTGGAGGGAGCCATCCACCGAGATCTCCATATCCACGTATATTTTGTCTCCAAAGAGCCGGGTCTTCAGATCGTCGACATTTTTCACCCCCGCGATTCCAAGGGCCGCCCTGCGGATGTCCTCCTCCGTCTGTGCGGTACAGCTGTGATCCACCATCTTGTCGAGACCGTCTCTGAAGATATCATAGGCCGCCTTGAGGATGCACAGGCTGATGACGACGCTGGCCACGGCATCCATGACCGGGTACCCCAGCCGGGAGAACAGGATCCCCGCGAAGGAGCCCACGGAGGAGAGCGCGTCCGAGCGGTGATGCCAGGCCTCCGCCATCAGGGCGCTGGAATTGATTTTCTTCGCCGCGCCCCTGGTGTACCAGAACATCCACTCCTTTACGGCAATGGAAACCACGGCGGCGGCCAGGGGCAGCCGGCCCGGAACCAGCAGCGTCTCGTACCCGCCCGCTGTGATTTTCTGTACGCCGGCGCCCCCGATGCCTATGCCGATGGCGGCCAGAATCATGGCCAGGAGGATCGCCGCGATACACTCCATCCGCTCGTGGCCGTAGGGGTGGTTGTGGTCCGCCTTTTTCCGCGCGAACCGGACTCCGATAATGACAATAAAGCTGGCCAGCACATCGGATGCAGAATGCACCGCGTCCGAAATCATGGCGCTGGATTTTCCAACCGCGCCCGCGATCAGCTTGGCGACAGAAAGGGCCAAGTTCACGCCGATGCTGACAGTAGAGACCTTCACTGCCAGATCGGCTGCCTGGTCCCGGCGGGCCAGCTGCTGCTGCTGCGCATTTTTCTTCATGTGCGTATCCTCCTAAGATCAATCTGCTAAACGGACTCCTGCACGCTTGCGGTGCAATCGCCGCTATGTCAGGCGGTCGCTGACGTAGCTGTCGATGATCCGCCGCTTCATCCCCTGGATATGGAGCTGCAGGCTCTGTCTGGCCAAGGCAAGGTCCCGCCGCTCCACCGCCTGCACAAACTCGCGGTGCTCCCGCTGGACGTCCTCGTCAATCAGGGGCAGCAGCTGTCCGGAGATAATCTGGTACCGGGCCCGGGTGTTGTCATAGAGGCCAAGAAGGGGCCTGTTGCCCAGCTGCTCCAGGGAGATCCGGTGAAAGGCCGCGTCCAGCTCGGTATAGCGATAGCTGTCCCCGGCCCGCCGGGCCTCCTCCTGCTCGCCGCAGAGACGGCGCATCTGGTCCATATGCTTCTCCGCAAGTTTTGCGAAGACCTTGTCCAGCGCAAACAGCTCCACGCATTCCCGCACCTGAAAGAGCTGAAAGATGTCCGTCAGGTCCACATTCTGGATAAAAAAGCCCACATTGGGGACCTGCCGCAGCACTCCCTCCTTCTGCAGGCGGAGAAAAGCCTCCCGCACGGGCGTGTAGCTGATCCCCAGCTCCAGGGCGCACTGCCGGGCGCTGAGATAGCTTCCGCTGGGCATGGCGGCGATGCGCTCCTTGATTGCCTGATAGGCCATGCTGCTGAGCAGCTTTCTGGACATGGAGTTCCTCCTTCTCCCGCCGCCTGGCCATGACCGGGCGGCGGCTGGGTATTGGACGTGACGCCCGCAGTTCGGACGTCACGTCTCTTCTTCTCCCTCCTCCTTGGGCAGAGACCGCATATGGCGCTTCCAGCGCCCGGAGCAGTAGTAGGGAATCAGGATGCACAGGCCTGCCGCCCAGCCGATAGCGTAGCACCAGTGCATATTCTCCGGGCCAAAGCGGCTTGTCAGCAGGTAGGCGGAGGGAACGCGGGCCAGCCACAGGCTCACCAGCGAAGCCGCGGTAGGCACGGCGGACTCCCCCGCCCCCCGCAGCAGCCCGATATACATATACTGCAGGGTAGAGATGACGTACAGCGGGATCACCCGCACCAGATATGCGTTGCCCGCCTCCACCACCGCCGGGGTGTCTGTGAACAGCCACATCAGCTGGCTACGCAGGGGGATCACTGCCGCGCAGAGCACGGCGCACATGGCCGCCGACACCAGCAGAATGGAGCGCACGCCCTCCTTCACCCGGTCCATCCGGCCCGCGCCGATGTTCTGTCCCACATAGGTGGTGATCGAGGTGGCCAGGCTCTGTACTGGCATGAACACAAAGCCGTCCACCTTTACCGCCGCGTTGTATCCCGCCACGAACACGGTCCCGCAGCGGTTGATGAGCGGCGCCATGACCATGATCCCCACGGAGTAGAGGGCGTTCTGAATGCCGGAGGGCACGCCGATGCGCAGGATGTTCCGGAAAATTTCCCTGTCAAAGGAGATTTTCCACACCTTAAAGCGGTAATCCGGGAACTTGTGGTTGATAAACCACACGCTCAGCACCCAGCTGAACAGCTGGGAGAGGACTGTCGCCAGGCCGACGCCCACCACGCCCAGGGGGATGGGGACCACCAGCAGGTAGTCCAGGACCACATGGAGGATGCTGGACAGGGCCAGAATGACCAGCGGTGAGCGGCTGTCCCCCAGCCCCTGGAGGATGCCGGCATTGGCGTTGTAGCCAAACTGGGGCAGCAGGCCCAGGTAATACACGCACATGTAGGACCTGGCCAGCCCATAGTAGTCCGCCGGAACCTGCAGCAGCGTGAGAAAGGGCCCCGCCGTCAGGATGCCGAAGACCGTCAGCGGCGGGGAGATCACCAGCAGGAAGGCGTGCATGGTGGCAATGGTCTTCCGGATATTCCCGCCGCTGTGCTGGCCGAAGAACTGGCTGACCAGCACCGAGCCGCCCAGCCCGATGCCCAGAAACAGGCTGGTGAGCATATACGTCACGGAAAAGGATGCCCCCACCGCCGCCTGGGCCGCGTCGCTGACGTTTTTCCCCACCACAATGCCGTCCACCACCGTATACAGCTGCTGGAAAACGTTGCCCAGCAGGATCGGCAAGGTGAAGCGCAGGACCAGCGGCAGCGGCCGCCCCTGGGTCATGTCGATGGTCTTCGAGCTTGCTTTTGACATGGCGTTCACTCCTTATTGAGCTGCTCCACGGCCAGCAGGGCGCTCTCCAACTGCACGGACACCAGACGCCTGATGGAGATGACCTCACAGTCGGTCCCCTCCTCCAGCCACCGGCACATCCGCTCCAGCTCACTGTCGAAAATCTCCCTGCAGAAGGTCAGCAGCTCCACCTCATCCAGCCGGTGGGGCCGCTCCAGCTCATAGCCGCAGGCCCGCACTG
Source organism: uncultured Oscillospiraceae bacterium (assembly GCA_910578505.1). Classification (GTDB taxonomy): domain Bacteria; phylum Bacillota; class Clostridia; order Oscillospirales; family Oscillospiraceae; genus Pelethomonas. Next base: position 9,788 of record CAJTPV010000009.1, read on the forward strand.
CCAGCGCCACATTCAGGCACTCGAACAGCCGGGAGCCGTAGAGGTTGTCGAACACCTCCGACACCGTGGCGGGCTTGTCAAAGAGGGGACCCCTGGCCCAGTTGTCCTTGGCGCGGTTCTGGGCGCCAATGCCCTCAATGCAGCTGTCCACAAATTCATAGAAGGGGTTGTCGGCGTGGAAGCAGGCGTGGACCTGGGACCAGTATTTGCCGAGGACCGCGTAGTTTTCCCTGTTCAGCCGGATGTTCTCCAGCACCGCCTCCCGGCGGGTCATCCCGCCGTACGACGAGGTGTCCCGGATCCGCTTGTCGTAGAAGTAGGGCAGCTCCGCCAGCATGGTCATGCACGGGCAGACGGTGGATACATAGTCCGCCGAGCAGCCGCCGCACTGCATATTCGTCCTGGGCACGCCGCCGCTGAAGCGGATCATATAGTTGATCATGGCCGTGGCGGACATCATGCTGTGGACCGCGGGGGAGTACTTCGTGATATAGGCCGCCTCCGGCTCCCCCAGGTGCAGGGGGATCCCCTGCCGGGCGGCGGCGTTTTCCAGTTTGGCGCACAGCGGGGGGATGTTGTCCGTCAGATACCAATAGGCGCCGCCGAAGGCGCTGTTGTGCAGGGAGAACAGGAAGCGGGGCTTCAGCCGGTCAATCAGCGCCATCAGCGCCCTGGTCTCCGGCAGCGGCGCGTCAAACCGCGCCCCCCGGATGTTGATGGGGAAGGTCCACTCCACCTGCTTGTTGCCCGGCGGACGGTAGAAGCCCCTGATATAATTGCGCAGGGTAAAAGGCCCCTTGAACCAGTTCTCATTGAGCCGGGTGCCATCCGGGTCAATGCAGGGGATCAGATACCAGGTAAAGCCCGTCTCCTCCAGCACCTCCGGATGGGCCCCCATGATCTCGCCCATGGTGATCAGCGTCATAGCGCCGATGGGCTCGTTGGGGTGGGGGCAGGCAAAGCATATGGCGTTTTTCGCCCCATGGCCCGCGATCATGGCCTGAATGGGATGTCCCTGGCGGGAAGTCCCGACGACCTCTGTCCGGATCACCTGCGGGTACGCCGCCGCCAGACGGCGGACCTGCCCGTCCAGCTCATCCACCGTGTAGAAGGTCCCGTAATCCGGGATCCAATCCAGAATCCTAGCAATATCCACTCCAGCACCTCCTGGTTTTATTTCCGGCGGAAGCGGCTGCACGGCGCGGCGCCGTGCAGCCGTCTCTTCCTAGTTGTCCAGCCAGCAGTACGTGTATTCGGCATAGGCGCACTCGCCCACCGCCTCGTCGGAATAGGGGTGATTTTTCACATAGCTGTAGGCGGGGGAGTAGCCCAGCCACTCGGAGATCAGAATGATGGGCACATCCTGGGCCAGAACGGCCTGCAGCTCCTTGTAGCAGGGCGCGCGCAGCTCGTTGGTGGGCTGCCCGGCCCCCTGGGCCAGCAGCTCGTCCACCTTGGGGTTGGAGTAGCTGCCGAAGTTGAACATGCCGCCGGTGCCCACAAACTCGGAGATGGCCGCCACGTCGGGGCCCTGGTAGCCGCCGTAGAGCGTCACGTCGTAATCCTTCCGCTGGGCCACCTTCTCGTCCCAGGCGGCGTACTCCAGCATGTTGATCTTGACGTCGATGCCGATCTCCGCCAGCTGGCTCTTAATGACCTGGGACATATCGGGGAAGGGCTCATAGTTATAGGTGTCCATCTCCATGTGGAGATAGAAGCCCTCGGCGTCTTTGGTCAGGCCGGTCTGCTCCATATACGACTTCGCCTTGTCCAGGTCATAGGCCGGTACGGCGGCCTCGGGGTCCGTGTTGCAGGCCCAGGCGTACAGCGGGGTCACATAGGTGGTGGCCTTCTGGCCGATGTGGCCCATGGCGCGGTTGACGATGTCGTCCGCGTTAATGGCGTGGGCCACCGCCAGACGGAAGTTGAGATCGTCAAAGGGCGCTCTGGTCATGTCGAAGCAGAGATAGAAGCGGGAGGGATAGATGGTCTTGAAGTTGACCAGGGCGCTGTTGCTGAGCATGTTCTCCAGCTCGCTGGAGGGGGCGATAATGCCCAGCACATCCAGCTCGCCGTTGTAAAAGGACTGCATGGCCGTATTGGCGTCGGCGATATAGCTGTAGATGACGCCGTCCAGATAGGGCAGATCCGGCCCCCGGAAGAAGTCCGGGTTGCGCTCCAGGGTGATGCTTACGCCCTTCTGCCAGTCGCTGAACTTAAAGGGGCCGGTGCCCACGGGGGTCTGCATGGAGTCGTCCCCCATCCAGTCCTGGCCCTCATAGACGTGGCGGGGCAGGATATAGACGCCGTTGTAGGCCAGGGAGCTCAGAAAGCGCGCGTCCATCTGCCTGAGCTGGAAGACCGCCGTGTAGTCGTCGGGACAGGTCACGCTCTCCAGGTTCGCCAGGGAGGTGGCGGCAAAACACTGCTGCTCCAGAATGGTCTCAAAGGTGAAGCGCACGTCGTCGCTGGTCAGCGGCTCTCCGTCGTGGAACTTGACATTCTCCGGCAGGGTGAAGGTGTAGGTCAGGCCGTCCTCGCTGACGGTGTAGCCGGTGGCCAGGTCAAGGATGATCTCCTCGTTGTTGTTGGTCTTCAGCAGGCGGCTGAACACGTTCTGGGCGATAATGTCCATGGAGCCGTCCGTCTTGCCGTCGGGGTTGAGGGTGATCGGCTCGGCGGACTGGCCGATAATGACGGTGCCGCCGGTCTTGATGTCCCCGGCCCCGCCGTCCTGGCCGCCGGAGGGGGTGCTGCCGCCGGGGGTCTGCCCGCCGCCTGCGCCGCAGCCCGCCAGCAGAGCCAATGTCATGACAAGAGCAAGTGTAACTGATAACAAACGCTTTTTCATAAGTCCTCCTTTTTCTATCGCGCCTTGGCGTATTGGTTACAGCCCGGTTACCTGGCTGCAACAGACAAAATGGTTTGCGCCCGCGTCCCGCAGCGTCTGCTCCCGCTCCCGGCAGGCCGCCGCGGCCCGGGGGCACCGGGGCCGGAAGGGACAGCCGGCAGGGATGTCCACCGGCGTGGGCGGCTCCCCGGGCAGATGGATGGCCTGCCGCTTTTCCCGTGGGTCGATGCTGCCGCAGTTGGAGATCAGCGCCTGGGTGTAGGGGTGCTGGGGGTTGGTCACCACCTCGTCGGCCTGGCCGAGCTCCACGATCCGGCCCAGGTACATCACGGCGATGGTGTCGGAGATATAGCGGGTGGTGGTGATGTCGTGGCTGATAAAGACCATCGCCGTATTTTCCCGGCGGGTAGTCTCGTAGAGCAGGTTGATGATATCCGCCCGGATGGAGACGTCCAGCATGGACACCGGCTCGTCCGCCACCATGACCTTCGGCCCCAGCAGCATGGAGCGGAGGATGGAGATCCGCTGGAGCTGCCCGCCGGACAGCTCGTAGGGAAACCGGTCCAGGAAGCTCTCCGCCGGGAGCAGCCCGGCGGAGGCCAGCTCCTGTACGGCCAGCTCCCGCCGCTCCGCCTCGCTGCCGCCGATGTGGTGGAGCTTCATCGTATCCGTCAGGATCTTGCCAATGGAGTGGCGGGGGTCGAAGGTGTCGAAGGGGTTTTGGAACACCATCTGCGTCTGGCGGCGGAAAGCCAGGCGGTCCCCGCGGTAGAGCGCCTCCATATCCGTGCCGTCCAGATAGATGCCGCCGGCTGTACACTTCTCCAGGCGGACCAGCAGCCGGCCCAGGGTGCTCTTGCCGCAGCCGGATTCGCCGATCACGCCGGCGATCTCCCCTGGAGCAATGGCGAAGCTGACGCCGTCCACCGCCTTGACCACAGCCCTTCTGGCCACGGTCCCGTCGGGCCGGACATGCTTTTTCTTCTGCACATAGTGGCGGCGGACCTCCTCGGCCCGGAGGACCGGCACCCGCTCACTGGAAAGCGCCTTAGACATTCTCCTCACCTCCCGCAAAATGACAGGCCGCCCTTCTCTTCCCGCCGAAGGGGCGCAGCGCGGGCCGGACCTCCCGGCACCTGTCGCAGGCCCGTTTGCACCGGGGCGCGAATACGCAGCCGGCCGGCAGCGCCGCCAGGTCCGGCAGGGAGCCGCCGATGCTGGTCAGGGGCTTTTTCCCATCCCCATCAAACCGGGGGAAGCTGTCCACAAGGCCCTGGGTATAGGGGTGCAGGGGCTCCACCAGCACCTCCTCCGCGGGGCCGGACTCCAGAAGGCTCCCGGCATAGAGCACCGCCACATTTTTGCAGGCTCCCGCCACCACGGAGATGTCGTGGGTGATCATGATGCGGGTGCTGCCCATCTTTTCCTCCAGCTGGACGATCTCCTCCAGGATCTGGTTCTGCGTCACCACGTCCAGGGCGGTGGTGGCCTCGTCCATAATGAGGAGCTTGGGGTGGAACAGCAGGCTCATGGCGATGGAGACCCGCTGCATCATACCGCCGGAGAGCTCATGGGGGTAGAGCTGGAAGACCCGTGGCGGCAGGTTCACAAGCTCCAGCATGCCAATGACCGCCTCCTTCGCCTCCGCCCTGGTGGCCTTGGGCCGGTGGCGCAGGTAGATGTCGGAGAGGAACCGTCCGATGCGGTGGACGGGGCTCAGGGCGTTCATGGCCTTCTGAAACACCACCGCCATGTCCTCCCAGCGGACGGCGGCCAGGTCCTGGGGGGACATCTGGAAGATGTCCCGGCCGTCCAGCAGGGCCTGCCCGGTGACAGCGGCCCGGCCGGGGGGCAGGAGCCGCAGGACCGCCATAATGAGCGTTGTCTTCCCGGAGCCGGACTCGCCCACGATGCCCAGCGACTCCCCCCGCTCCACCTCCAGGGAGACGTGGTTGACGGCGTGGACGTCCTTGCCGCCGGCGTGGTAGGTTACGGATACGTCCCGCAGTGATAACAGCGCCATCAGGATCCCTCCTTTCCCAAATCACGCAGCTTGGGGCTGAGCACACGGTTGAGACCGTCGCCGATCAGATAGAATGTAACCACTGTGTAAATGATGGCCAGACCGCCGAAGAGGCAGATCCACCAGCCGTTGGTCAGATAGCTCTTGCCGCTTTGAATCACCTGGCCCCAGCTGATGATATTGGGGTCGCCCAGGCCCAGAAAGGCCAGACTGGATTCTGTCAGGATGGCGCTGGCAATGCCCATCGTAGTATTCGCGATAATGGGGAAGATGCCGTTGGGGATGACATGGCGGAACAGGATCGACAGCCGGCTCTCGCCGATGGCCTCCGAGGCCCGGACAAAGGTCCTCTGCCGCAGGCTCATGGCCTGGGCGCGCATCAGCTTTGCGTTGCCCACCCAGCTGGTCAGGCCCATGACCACCATCACGTTGAACAGTCCCGAGCCGAAGAGGGCCACCACAATCAAAACCAGAAAGAACGTGGGCATCATCATGAATATGTTGATCAGCTCGCCCAGCACGGCGTCAGTCCTGCCGCCGAAGTAGCCCGCCACACCGCCCAGCAGCGTGCCGATGATGCCGGCAATGAACGCCGCCGTAATGCCCACCACCAGACTCGTCCTGGTACCGAAGATCAGCATGGACAGCACGTCCCGCCCCAGGCCGTCGGTGCCCAGGGGATGGACGCCGGAGGGCGCGGCCACCAGTTCATCCGACAGGAAGAACGGCTCGTAGGGAGCGAGAAGCGGAGCCAGCAGCGCCGTGAGCAGCAGGAGGCACAGCAGCACCAGCCCGATTTTCAGCTGGGTGTTGCCCCTGATGACGGCCCACGCCTTTTGCAGTGTTTTTTTCATGTTGTCCACCCCCCTCAGCGCTCCGCGTCGTGGCTGATCCGGGGATCCAGCACCGAGTAGAGCACGTCCACCACGATCATCATCACCGCTACGCAGATGCTCATAATCAGATAAATCCCCATCAGCAGCGGGTAGTCCCGGCGGGAAATCGCCGTCATCATAAAGCTGCCCAGGCCGGGCCAGGCGAACACAATTTCCACAATGGACGCGCCGGTGATCAAAAAGGCCAGCTGGATGCCGAAAATGGTGACTGTGGGGAGAATGGCGTTGCGGAACACATACTTGTTGAAGATGTCCTTCTCCGGCATGCCGGTGGCCCGCAGGGTGGTGATAAAGTCCTCGTTCATCACCTGGATGACGGAGGAGCGGGCGATGCGGAAGTAGTAGGGGATCAGCGTCAGCGACAGGGACATGCCCGGCAGGATCAGGTGCCGGACCACGTCCAGAGCATGGGCCAGGCCCGTATACCGCCCCCGCAGGTCCACCATGCCGGAGGTGGGGAGGATGTGCAGCGTGGAGGCGAATACCAGGATCAGCATCAGGCCCAGCCAGAAGCTCGGAGTGGAATCAAAGAGGTAGCTGACGCTGCCCAACGCCATGTCCAGCCCGGAGCCCACATGCCGCGCGCAGAATATGCCCAGCATCGTCCCCAGCAGCAGCGCCGTCAGGCTGGCCGACAGCGCCAGGAGGATGGTGGGCCCCAGGCGGTCCATGATCTCCTTGGCCACCGGCTCATTGGTATAGATGGAGGTGCCCATGTCGCCTCGGAGCAGGTTGCCCGCGTATCGGATAAACTGGATATGGACCGGCTGGTCCAGGCCGTATTTTTCCGTCAGTGCCGCGATCATTTCCGGCGTGGCGGCGTCGGTGCCCGCCAGCAGCCGGATGGGATCGCCCGGAGCCGCGTGGATGATAATAAAATTGATACAGAGTGCCATGACAATACAGAGAAGTCCTGTCATGGTTCGCTTGCCGATGTACTTTACCATAGGAGTCTCCTTCCTTTCAAAACACACTCGCGCCGAAAATCCCTGTTATCCCACTGCTTTCATCCCCTTTTACTGTTTTTTAACATAGCATCCTTCTCTGTCTTTGCCAATAGACTTTGAAAAAATCATTGATATATCACCGATATATTTTGGTTATATCGACTATTTTTCAAAACCATCTTGCGTTCTGAGCGAAATCGTGTAAATATGGAGCAAAGAACGGTCCGCCCGAAGTTTCGGGACAAATTTTCACACACAGAAAAGGAGCGTATACTATGGAACAGACCTATGCGTATATCCGCAGCCAGCTGGCCGCTCTCATCGGCATCGACAGCCCCTCCGGCTATACCGGCGAGGTGGAGCGGTACCTGTGCGCGCAGTTGGCCGGCATGGGCTTCTCGCCGGTCCGGCTGGTGAAGGGCGGCGTGCGCGTGACGCTGGGCGGCCAGGGACAGCCCCTGACTCTGATGGCCCACGCCGATACCCTGGGGGCGGTGGTCCGCCGCGTCAAGCCTAACGGACGCCTGGCGATTTCCAATATCAATTGGAACGTCTTCAATGTGGAGGGGGAGAACGTGCGGGTGATCACCCGCTCCGACGGCGTCTACGAGGGAACGGTGCAGTTGTGCAATGCCTCCGTCCACGTCAACCCCGACCCCTATCAGGCCCGGGACCTCAACAAGAATATGGAGATCGTTCTGGACCGGGACGTCCGCTCCGCGGAGGATGTCAAAGCCCTGGGGATCGATGCCGGCGACCCCATTGCCCTGGACCCGCGCCTGCGCATCACGGACACAGGCTACGTCAAGAGCCGGTTTCTGGACGACAAGGCCGCCGTGGCCGCGCTGCTCACCCTGGCCAAATGGGTCAGCGACAGCAGACCCGTCCTCACCAACCGGGTGGATATGCTGATCACCGTCTTCGAGGAACTGGGCCACGGCGGGGCCTGCGGCATTGCCGAAGACACGGTGGAGCTGGTCGCGGTGGATATGGGCTGCGTGGGGGAGGATCTCAGCTGCACCGAGCGGCAGGTCTCCATCTGCGTCAAGGACAACAGCGGCCCCTATAACCGGCAGGTCACCGGCAAGCTGATCCGCTGCGCCCGGCGGGCCGGGGTGGACTACGCCACAGACGTCTATCCCAGCTACTCCTCCGACGCCTCCACGGCGGTACGGGTGGGCTACGACGTCCGCCACGGGCTCATCGGCCCCGGCGTCTACGCCTCCCACGGCTACGAGCGGACCCACCTGGACGGCATCTACAACACCTTCGCCCTGCTGCGGGCCTATCTGGAAGGCGGTGAGGCGTAATGTCCGCCCCAATCCCCGTATGGGATCTGACCGCCCTCTACCCCGCCCTGGACAGCCCGGCCCTCGCCGGCGCCCTGGACAGCGCGGAGGCCGCCTTGGGGCGGCTGGAGGAACAGGCCGCTTCCGGTCAGGACCTCCCCGCACTGCTGGAGGAGCTGGACCGGACAGCCCTGGCCTTCAGCGAAGCGGACGCCTACGTCAGCCTGCGGTCGATGACAGAGCCCATGTCCGCCGCCCTCTCCCGCTGCAGCGTCCGCGTCAGCGCCATCAAGGACCGGCAGAAGCGGCTGTGGGATACGCTGCTGCGGGCGCTGGCCGCCCGTCCGGACATCGACGCGCTGCTGGATGCCGGCGGCCCCCTGGCCCCCTACCGGTACTCCGTCCTGGAATACCGGCGGCTGGCCCCCCACCGGCCGTCCCCGTCCCAGCAGGCGCTGCTCCAGGCCATGCGGCACAACGGCGGACAGGGCTGGTACGCGCTGCGCTGCCAGCTGGACGCCGCCGCTGCCGCCCCCCTCCGTCCGGGGGAGCCGCCGCTGCCGCTGGGCGAGCTGCGGGGACTGGCCGCGTCCCCAGACGGCGAGATCCGCCGCCTGGCCTATGAGGCAGAGATGGCGCTCTACCCCACCTACGCCATCCCCATGGCGGCCTGTCTGAACGGCGTCAAGGGGGAGGCGCTGGAGGAGCTCGCCTGCAAGGGCTATGCCTCCGTCCAGGAGGAGATGGCGGATATCAACCGCATCAGCGGCGAGACCCTGGAGAGCATGTTTGCCGCCATTGAGGACCATCTCCCCCATTTCCGCCGGTACCTGCGCCGCAAGGCGGCCCTCCTGGGCCACAGGAACGGCCTGCCCTGGTATGACCTGCTGGCTCCTGTGGAGGGAATCCCCGCCGGCTTCTCGTTCGACGCGGCGCGGAACATGCTCTCCGCCGCCCTGCACAGCTTTTCACCGGATCTGGGCCAGTTGGCGGACCGGGCCCTGGCAAACCGGTGGATCGACGCCCTCCCCGCCGGCGGGAAGCAGGGCGGGGCCGTCTGCGTGGATCTGCCCCAACGGCGGGAGAGCCGCATCCTGACCAACTACACGGGCGCCTTCCGCTGCATCCGCACCATCGCCCACGAGCTGGGCCATGCCTATCACGCCCGCTGTCTGGACGGCGTCCCGCTTCTGCTGCGGGATCCTCCCACCCCTATTTGTGAGACGGCCTCACTGATGAACGAGGTGATTTTCCTGAACAAGACCCTGGAGGAGATGCCCGCCGGGCAGCGCTTCGCCCTGCTGGAGAGCGATTTGCAGGAGTCGGCCCAGACTGTGCTGGACATCTACAGCCGGTATCTTTTTGAGCGGGAGGTCTTTTCCCGCCGGGCCAGCCACGCCCTGCTGCCGGATGAGCTGTGCCGGATCATGACCGGCGTCCAGCGGCAGGTCTTCGGCGACGCCCTGGACAGCAGCTGCCTCCACCCCTATATGTGGATGTGCAAGGTCCACTACTACATCCCGGAATTCCACTACTACAATTACCCCTATATCGTCGGCCTGCTCCTGGCAAAGGGACTGTATGCCCGGTACCTGGCCCGGCCGGAGGGCTTTCCCCAGTCCTACCGCCGCCTTCTCAGCGCCACCTGCAATTGCAGTATGGAGGACATCGCGGCCCAGGCCGGGATGGACATCCGAAGCCGCGGCATGTGGGATGAGGCGCTGGACCTGATTGCCCATGAGATCGACCAGTGGATCCGGTTGGCGGACCGGCGGGACCCTGCGGACCCTTGACAAAGGGCGCTTTTCCCTTTATATTGTGGATCCAGAAGAATGGAAATATGCGATGGGAGGTTTATCATCATGTGGTTTGTGTTTGCCTTGCTGTCCGCGGTATTCGCGGCGCTCACCTCGATCCTGGCGAAGATCGGGATCGAGGGGGTCTCTTCCAATCTGGCCACGGCGATCCGGACGGTCGTCGTGGTGGTCATGGCGTGGGGCATCGTGTTCCTCACCGGCGCGCAGCAGGGGTTGGGCGCGATCAGCAGGAAAAGCTGGATCTTTCTCATCCTGTCAGGGCTGGCCACCGGCGCGTCCTGGCTCTGCTACTACCGCGCGCTGCAGGTGGGGGAGGCCTCTAAGGTCGTGCCGGTTGACAAGCTGAGCGTGGTCATTACGTTGATTTTGGCGTTCGTCTTTCTCCACGAGGAATTTACCGCCAAGTCGCTGCTGGGCTGCGTCCTGATCGGCGCGGGCACGCTGGTCATGGTCCTATAAGCTGCTTGAATATCTCCACGGCGGTGGGAATGATGGCGTCGGGGAAATCCATTGTGGTGGTGTGCAGCTCCCCGCAGTCCGGCCCGGAGCCGATTTCAAAAAACGCGCCGGGGATCAGCTTGGTATAGTGCCCGAAGTCCTCCGAGCTCCGAAACGGCTCCGCCAGTTCCCGCAGAGGGATCCCCAGCGCCCCGCAGGCGCGCCGGATCTTATCGTTGCTGGATTTCGCGCTGACAGTGCTTGGGAAGATGTCGCAGAAGCTGATGTCCAGGCCGAGGCCGTGCTTCTCAGCGCCGGCGGAGGCCATCCGGAGCAGGCTGTCCTCCAGCTTCTGCAGCTCGTCCTCATACTGTCCCCGGATTGTCAGCAGCAGCTGCCCCCGGCTGGCCTGGGTCCCGAAGGCCCGCTCCCCGATGTTGACCTGGATGATTGTGGCCAGGACCAGCCCCCGGTATTGCCGCGGGTCCGTCAGCGCGCCCAGCTGTCCGATCAGCTCCGCGGCGGCAAAGGCCGGGTTGCGGCCCTTTTCCGGCATGCTGGCGTGGGAGGGGACGCCCTGGTAGGAGAGGATCACCCCCTTGGATGCGCAGTAGATGGTCCCGTCCAGCACCTGCACCGCCCCAAGGGGCACGCCGGGCCGGTTGTGGTAGCCGAAGATCTCGTCTACACGCTCCCTGCGAAACAGTTCCCTGCACACTCTGGCTCCGTCGCCGGTCTCCTCCGCGTGCTGAAAGAGAAAATATACATTCCGGTCCGCGCCCTCCTGGTCGATCTCCAGCGCCAGCGCCGCCAGACAGGCGCTGTGCCCGTCATGGCCGCAGGCGTGGCTTACGCCGGGAACCGTGGAGGCGTACGCCGCGCCGCAGCGGTCCTCTACCGGCACCGCGTCAAAATCCGCCCGGAACGCGATTCCCGACCGGTCCGTACCGGCCCGGTACACGCCATAAAACCAGGCCCCCTGGTCTATTAGTTCAATATGGGTGGTATGCCGGCGCAGAAAATCCATCAAATGCGCCTTGGTCCAGCGCTCCTCGTTGGATAGCTCCGGATGGGCGTGGAGCTCCCGGCGCAGCGCTGCAGCCAACTGATAATTGCTTTCTTTCAAAATGACTCACCTCCTGTTGTTGTCTCCTCAAAACGGGCGGGTTGCTGCGTTTTCTATTTTTCGCTGACGCCTGGCTGGCCTTTCGCCGCACGGTTGTCCAGATGCTCCAGCACAGTCAGCCCGCTCTCCAGCTGTACCGCGATCAGATCCCGGATCGGCACTACGCGGTACTGCAGACGGCTCTCCAGATAGCCGGTAATGGCCTCCAGCCCCCGCAGCGACTCCCTATAGCCCCGGTCCAGACAGTCCCTCCCCGCCCCCTCAGGGGCGGCCCGCTCCAGCTCCGTTTCGTTGGCCCGGACCAGCATGCCGTATACAATCGCCTTATAAAACTTGCTGATGACCAGCTGGTCCAGCTTCTCCGCCTGCGTCGCTGTCTGCCGGAAGGCCGGGTCGGCTTCCGCCTGGTTGAGCGCCGCCTGCAGGCTGCCGGATTCCCGGGAGAAGTCTTTGACAGCGGCCATATAGGGGTTGTCCGCCGCCATGTGTCCTTCCGACAGGGCGAGGATACGCCGCAGGTCCCGGTTGATCTGTTCCGTCTCCTCAACACTCCGGCGGAGGACCTCCAGACGGGTCATGTCCGAGGGGGAGGTGTCCGCCACCTGCGGGTCATAAAAATAGGGCAGCTCCGTGAGGAGCGTGAACGAGCCGTAGCGCCTGTAGGCGTAGGAGGCACTGTTGTCCCCCATGCGGAGGCGCCCCAACTCCTCCCGGTCCCCTCCGCCGTACTTTTCCAGATAGTCGTACTCCTCCCGTGCGCCGCCGCACCTGTAAATGGCCGGGGCAAAGGGCTCGTTGGCGGGCGACTCGGCTGCGCCCAGGCTGAGGGGGATGTTATATTTTCCGGGAATGCGGTGGAGCCTGTCATAGATGGCCGGGGTCGGCTCGCTCTCGTACCAGTAGGTCCCGCCGAACCCCGTATTGTGCAGGGCGTAGATGAACGCCGGGCGGATCCGGTCGATCAGCTCCATCATGGCCTGCGTCTCCGGCAGCACGTCGTGGAAATGGAGTCGTTTGTAATCTGCCGGGAAGGTCCAGTCCACCTGGGCAACTCCCGCCGGCCGGAAGAAATTGCGGGTGTACTGATAGATATTGAAGGGCCCCTTCAGCCACCCCTCATTTTTGACCAGACCGTCCGCGTCCCATGCCTTCACGATGTACCAGGTGTATCCCAGAGCTTCCCGCAGGGCGGCATTCTCCGCCAGAGAGCGGGAAAAGTATTCTAAAAGCATCGCGCCAATGGGTTCATTGGGATGCGGACAGCCGAACAGCAGCGCATTGCGCTCGCCCCCGCCGATTTGCAGGCACAGCAGCGCCCGGCCCTCCCTGGTTCTGCCGATTTCTAAGAGAGAGACGCTCTCCGGGTGCTCCCGCGCCAGACGGCGGGTGCTCTCATCCAGCTCCGCCGCTGTCAGGAACTCCTGATAGTCCGGAATTTCCGTCAGCAGCTTTTGCAATATTCCGTCCATATTCCTCACTTCTCTCGTACTAGTATCTTCTTCCGGTTTGTGGACATCTCGTCATACCGCTCGCGGATTTGCGAAGGGATAGACATGTGCCTGCCATAGCATAAAGAATAAAATTCTTTTTCGCAATTTATAAAGTTTTTTATTCTTCTTCCTGTGGATATATTTTACCTCTGCTGCGCGGATAAAACAATGCACAGTATTTCCAAGATATTTTTTTATTTTTGATATTATCGTATGGATTCAAGCAATTTAGAGAATATTCTTCTGCTTTTGCATTTTGCACAGGGCAGGGCGGGATTCCTCTGGAATCCATTTCAATGTCAACAACTTACGCTCAGATATCGGATTTGTGGTCAGCGCAGGACCTGGCCTGGAAAGGTCAGGTCCTGCGCCGGGAGGGACGATTCGGTCAAATAGGAGAAACATCGCAGCGGCTGGCGCGATGCCCTGGAAGCCGCGCCCAAATCTCCTTGACAAGCCAGTCATTTTGTGGTACGTTTATGCAGGATCAAACTGTCGATATGGGACGTAAATTTGGAAAAATTGAGGTGCAGATTGATGAACAGCATTCGCAAAAAAATTACCACATCTCTGATGGCAACGGTTTTGATTGCTCTCATCGCGGTGGGTGCCTCCGGCATCGGCCTCAGCTACAGGGGCACACTGACGACCGTGGACCAGATGATGCGCGAAACCGCAGTCTTGGCGGCGGAGCGTGTGGAGCAGGAGCTGATTGCCTACAAAAATGTGGCCATGGATACGGGCTGCATCCCCCAGCTGTCCGATGCTACTGTGTCCAGGGAGGAGAAGCAGGCGATTATTGACGAGCGCGTTTCCATGCATGGCTTCCGCCGGGGCAATATCATCAATTCCAGCGGCATCAGCATTTTTGACGGCAACAACTACTCTGACCGGGAATATGTGGTCCAGGCCATGCAGGGCAACGTCTATGTCTCCGAGCCGCTGGTCAGCAAGATCACGGGCGAGCGGTCCATCATCGTGGCAGCCCCCCTCTACTCCCAGGGCCGCCACGGCTCCCGCGTGGTGGGCGTGGTCTATTTCGTGCCGCCGGAGACCTTTTTGAACGACATTGTCTGCTCTATCAAGACCGGCGAGAGCAGCAAGGCCTATATGATCAACAAGACCGGCGACACCATTGCCGATGTCACATTGGACACCATCACCACCCAGAACATTGAGCGGGAGGCCCAGAGCGACAGCTCCCTGAAGGAGCTGGCCGCGATCCATGCGTCTATGCGGCAGGGGCAGACCGGCTTTGACAGCTTCAGCAGCTCCGACGGGGAGCGGTTCGCGGCCTACGCCCCGGTGGCCGGCACCGACGGATGGAGCGTCGCCGTTACTACGCTGAAATCGGAGTATATGGCTGACACTAACTTCGGCGTGGTCATCAACCTGCTGGTCATTCTCGCCTCCATCATCGCCTCCATCCTTGTGGCGGTGAAGCTCTCCACCAATATCTGCGTCCCCATGCGCTCCTGCGCCCAGCGGATGCGGCTGCTGGTAGAGGGCGATCTGAGCGCTCCCGTCCCTGAGACCAGGGGCCAGGACGAGACCGCGGAGCTGACCCGCTCCACGGCGGAGATGGTGACGGGCCTGAACACCATTATCAACGACGTCAGCTATCTGCTCAATGAGATGGCGAACCAGAACCTCGACATCAACTCCTCCCACCGGGAGGCCTATGTGGGCGAATTCCAGACCATTCTGCTGTCCATGCGCACGCTGAAGGTCAATCTCAGCGACACCATGCGCCGCATCGACGCCGCTGCCAGCCAGGTCTCCTCCGCCAGCAACCAGGTCTCCAACGGCGCCCAGAGCCTGAGTCAGGGCTCGGTGGAGCAGGCCAGCGCCGTGGAGGAGCTGGCGGCCACCATCTCCGATATCTCCAACAGCGCCGTCACGACAGCCGCCGCCGCCCAGGAGGCCGGCAATTATGTGGAGAAGGCCGGCGCGCAGCTGGGCGTCAGCATCGAGCATGTCAAGGACCTGAACACCGCTATGGATAAGATCTCCACCTCCTCCCAGGAGATCTCCAAAATCCTGGCCACTATTGAGAACATCGCCTTCCAGACCAACATTCTGGCGCTGAACGCCGCTGTGGAGGCCGCCCGTGCAGGCGCAGCCGGCAAGGGCTTTGCGGTGGTGGCCGACGAGGTGCGCAACCTGGCGTCGAAATCCGACGAGGCCGCCAAGGCCACCAAGGAGCTGATCGAGACCTCCATCAGCGCCGTCGCCGAGGGCAGCCGCGCCGTGACCACGGTCACCGAGTCCTTGGAGCAGACCGGCGTCCTGGCCGGAAACGTGACCACCCAGATGGACATTGTGGTGAAGGCTGTGGAGGAGCAGACCTCCGCCATCACCCAGGTCACCGAGGGCGTCGATCAAATCTCCGCCGTGGTCCAGACCAACAGCGCCACTGCGGAGGAGAGCGCCGCTGCCAGCGAGGAGCTGTCGGCAGAGGCGGCCAGCCTGAAGCAGCTGGTGGATCAGTTTACATTGGCATCTGACTGAACCGCAGGTACATCATTTCCCCATTGAGGAGACAGCGGGCAGAGCTTTCAAAGCTCTGCCCGCTGTCTCTCGTTTGTGTATCCTGTCCGCCGGGAAGGCAACTATTCCTCCACCATAATGACGTAGTACTCCCGGCTGCCCAGCCCCAGCTGGGCGGCGTGTTCCAGCGTGCGCTGCCCGCCGCTGTTCTCGATCCGGCGGACCAATGCCTCCCCGTCCTCAGCCCCATAGATCAGGTCCACACAGGCCTGGTCCAGCGCCACCGGGTCCCTGGAGGCCAGAAAGCCGATATCCGCCATCTCCGGCTCTGCGGGGTTCTCCCCACAGTCACAGTCCACGCTCAGTTGGGTGAGCACGTTGATGTACACGATCTGTCCGTCCAGCGCGGCCTCCACCGCAATCCCGGCCTCCGCCATGGCGTCCAGATACGCCTCCTGGGACGCGCCCCACATGGTGCTGTTGGCGCCGCCGGAGCGGATATGGGACTTCCCCTCGGCGCTGGCCAGCCCGATGGACAGATTTTCCAGCGCGCCGCTGAAGCCCGCCATCTCATGCCCGGAAAAATGGCTCAGCACCAGCATGGAGTCGTAATTCGCCAGGTGGCTGCCTACATAGTTTGCCCGCAGATAGGACCCGCCGCTGACCGGCAGGGCCATGGACCCCTCCTCATCCAGCAGGTCCACCGGGGCAAGGTCCGTGTACCCCAGCTGCTCCGCCAGCTGAAAATGGCTCTCCGTCCGGGAGCGGGGCCCGCCGTCGGCGCTGCTGCACTCCACAAGGGGCGCTCCCAGCAGATGGACCAGCTCGCCGATGAGCTCCGGCTGCAGGTAGTTGCTGGACAGCTCGCCGGTGGACACCTTCACCGCCATCCGCCCCGTGGGCTTCCACCACAGGGCCCGGTAGAGGGCCACCAGCCCCCGTGGGGAGAGGGACGTGGTCATAAAGACCGCCGAGGCTCCCCTGTGCCACTGGAAATACCGCTGGAAAATCACCGCCGCCTGGGCGCGGGTCACATAGGTCTTTGGCTCCACCCGGTTTTCCCCCATACCCACAATGATGCCGTTGGCCCTGGCCCAGTCCATGGCGGCCTCCGCGTAGGCGGAGATGTCCGCCTCATCCACGAAGTCCTCCCCCGCCCCGGCCTCCGGGCAGCCGCTGTACCGCCAGAGCACAGCCACAATCTGCTCCCGGGTGATGGGGTCCAGGGGGCCAAAGAGGCCGCCGCCGTAGCCGTACACCGACTGGTTGTCCGTACACCACAGCACGGACGGCGTATACCAGGCCCCCTCCGGTACGTCCGTATACGCCGGGCGTCCGCTGATGGCCGGGCTGCCCGCCTCCTGGTACAGCACCATGGTCAGCATGCCCCGCGTCAGCAGGACCGCGGGGGAGAAGATGGTCTCCGCGGTGCCGTACATGATGTGGTTTCGCCTGCACCAGTAAGCTGCGTCGGCGTACCAGATCCCCTCCGGCACGTCGGTAAAATCCGGAAACGCCTCCGTCTGGACCACCTGCATGGGCTCCGGCGCGGGGCCGCTTTCGGGGGCCGGAGCGGGAGCGGCGCAGCCGCCCAGCAGCAGCGAGGCCGCCAGCGCTCCCGCCAGGATGGATCGCATTTGCTTCATAGGCACTCCCCCTCTTGTCGAATTGCCGCCGGTCTCAGAACTCCTTGACCAGCGTCAGCACGTTCTGCCGGCCCCTGCGCCTGTAGTACATCTTGTTCATGCTCTTCTTGACCATAAAGATCCCCAGCCCCCCAATCTGGCGCTCCTCCAGGCCCAGGGTCACGTCGGGGTCCTTTTTCGCCAGGGGATTGTACTTGATCCCCCAGTCCCGAAAAACCAGCGTAATGGAGGCGGGCTCCCGGCAGGTCTCGATCCGGACCACCGCCGTGCCCACATCGGGCGCGTAGGCATAGTTGGCGATGTTGCTGAAGACCTCGTCGATGGCGATATCAATCTGCGCCTGCACCCGCATCGGGCAGTCCATTGACTCCAGCATCCCGTCTACCGTCTCCGTCAGGGATGTGACATTTTCAATGACGGCATCCATGGTCAGCTCTCTCCACTCGCCGGCTGCTTCTCTGTACTCCCCCATTGCTCACTCCTCCTTCATATAATGTTTGAATTCCATGCACAGCATGGTAATATCATCAAATTGCGGCGCGTCTCCCACAAAGGCGTCGATATCCGCCTTGACCAGCGGCAGCAGCTCGTGGGGGGACTTGCCGTTGTTTTCCACCAGCACCCGCTCCAGCCGCTCCATGCCATAGAGCTGGTTATCCCTATCCGTGGCCTCGGTGACGCCGTCGGTGTACTGGAATATTTTGTCTCCCGGCGCCAGTTCTATACTGCCGCAGCGGTAGCGCATCTCTTCCATCCCCGCCAGCACGAAGCCCGCCCGGATCTTATAGGGGGCGAAGGGCTGGCCGGACCTGGCGATAAAGGGCAGCTCGTGTCCGGCATTGACAAACGTAAACTCGCCGGTCACCAAATCCAGCACCCCCTCGAACGCGGTGATGAACAGCCCCTCGCTGTTGGACTCGCACAGCAGGTCGTTGACCTCGGAGAACACCTGGCCCAGATCCACCCCCGGCTGGGTGTGGTCCTTGATGAGGGTTTTGCCGATGACCATGAACAGCGCCGCCGGTACGCCCTTGCCGGACACGTCGGCCATAACGATGGCCAGATGGCGCTCATCCACCATGAAGAAGTCGTAGAAGTCGCCGCCCACCTCCTTAGCGGGGTTCATAGTGGCGTAGATGTCAAATTCGCTGCGCTCCGGGAAGGCTGGGAAGATGCAGGGAAGCATGGAGGACTGGATGTGGGTGGCCACGTCCAACTCCGCGCCGATGCGCTCCTTCTCCGCAGTCATGGCGGTCAGGTCGTTGATGTAGTGGTCCAGCTCCACCAGCATGAAGTTGAAGGACCTGCCCAGGTCCTCAATCTCATCGCCGGTCCGCAGGTCAATGTGCTGGGTGTTGAACTGGCCGGAGGCGGTGACGCCCCTGGTAAACTCCGCCAGCTTGCCGATGGGCCTGGTCACCACCTTCCGGATAAACAGGATGTAGGCGATGACCGCCGCGCCCACCACCAGCAGGGCAATCAGCAGCATGGAATACAGGCTGGAGTTCAGGTAGGCCCGCACATTGTTCATGTCCAGGATGTATTGGATTTCCGCAATGGTCCGACCGTTTTCATCCAGAATCGGCGCGGCGGATGTATAGTTATAGCCATAGCTGTTGTCGGTGATGGTAGGAGGATCAATGGCCCGCCCGCTGGAGTAGCACTCCCAGGCCAGTTTATATTGCTCCAGCTCCGTATCATCTCTTGCGGATTCCGTATATAATACATTGGAGCCATATGGCATCTCATTCTGGGGATCATCCCCCATTTCCGGTACATTTGTATCAATATAGAAGGTAACGCTGCTCTCATCTCTGGTGACGAGGGATAAAAATGTAATTTTCCCCTCCTGCTTAAGCTGCTCCAGAAGAGACTTTGTTCTCTGGTAGGCCTCACTTTGGTCTCCGTTTTCAGCAATAATCGTCCGCACGTCGTCCCGATCCATCATAGCGGCAATGCTTTTCGCGCCGAAAACGACTCTGTACGCATACATATGCTCTAAATACGCTTTTGAATTGTAGTATCCGAAGAAGGACAGCGAGAGCGTGAGCACGATGCCGAGGATCGCCAGGGAAATCATCAGCTTTGGCAGCAATTTCAATTTCAACTTAATCCCTTCCTTTCAGCTTTTTATAATAGATTGCGGAATCACACCTGCAGCGGCCTTTGCAGTAGGGACAGACCATGTCCTCCATATCGTACCAGACCATATGGGAATCCATCAGATACTGAAACCCGCACCCCAGCAGGTTATCCGCAATCGGAACAAACCCGTTCATCTTCCAGGCAATGGCCACCGCGCTGTCCGCCCCGGCCTTCTCCACCTCCTCCAAGGCCAGGATCAGCAGCTTCCTGGCCAAGCCGTGGTTGCGGAAAGCCGGCACAATGCCAAGGGACTGGAATCTGGCTACAACAGGATCCTTTACGCCGGAAATCGCGGACATGGTCTCCACCGGCAGCTTTGCCGCTGCGGATACTGTCTCCAGGTCCGTCAGGAAGAAGTAGAAATATCCCGCCAACTCCCCCTCAGGCGTCAGCAAAAGCTTAAAATAGTGCTTGGGTTGATCCATGATAGAGGCAATAAAATCCCTGGGATACATATTTTTCCCCATGCACTGATTGCTCAGCTCCGTAACCTCATCCAGATATTGATCTGTCAGAGGATGCACGGAGAAGGGGCCGTCCTCCTCCCTGGTACAGGTATAGATGGTCAGCCCAACGGAAAAGTCCGAGCGTTCATCCAAAACCAGCTTGTGCAGGAGTTCGTAGTTCCGGCGCATCCATTCCTCCCACTGCGCATACTGCTGATTGTCCGGCTCCTGTTTTCGCAGCAGGAGCACGTCCTCCGGCAGGTAAGAGAAAAAAATGTCAAAAAACTGCTCCTTCTTGCTCTGTTCCGGACCCTCCGCACGCATCACTTCATTTTCCAACACGATTTGGCAATATCCCTGCTCCTCCAGCAGGCGCGGAACCTTAGTGCCGAAATTTCGTTCACCGGAAAAGGGATCGTGAATCAGGATGTCCATAAATTCCGTAAACAGCCCCCCGGGATCATTAGAGAGCGCGCTGACAGAGTCGTTTGCCTCAATAATCATCAGCTTGCCGCCCGGCGCTAAAAAGCCTCTCAAAATGCCCAGCAACAGCCCTGGCCTCTCCAAATGCAGCAGCACCAGCGAGATATGGATCAGGTCAAACGCTTCGATCTGGCTTTCCCCCATCCAGCCCCGCAGCTTTGGGGCGAAATCCGGCTGCTCCACATCGCACTGGTAGAAGGAAAACCACCTGTCGCCGTAAGTAGACTGCGCCTCCTCCACCAGATCCTGGTTGTACTCCAGGCCGATGATCTTCTCCACGCTGGGGTGGGCGAAGCGGTCCGCAGTTTTGCTGCCGTTGTTGCACCCCACGTCCAGCACACGCAGCCCCCTCCTGCCCTCCATCAGCCGCTGGTAAACAGGCAGCTCGTACTCCTTCAGCAGCCGGTTCTGTACCGCCAGGCGGTCAATTTCCTTGTGGTCGTCAAAAATATTGCCGAACATTGCGCATCCTCACAATTCTATAGAATCAGGTAGAGATAGTTGAAAATCAGCTTGCGCTGGTAGTCGTAGTATTTGGTTTTGGTCTGGATCATCTGGATAACTGCGTTGTCGATCTCATCGCCGCTGTTGTCAAAGGGGTTGTAGCTCCTGACGTTGTCGCGTATGCGCATGATGTACTCCCCCTCGTTGTCCATAATGCGGATAGCGATGTAGTGCTCCTTCCGGGTATCCTTCAGGCCGAATTTAATGATGTTGATCAGCAGCTCCTCCGCCATCAGGTTGATGAAGAAGGCTTGCTTCATGCCGATCTCCCACTCGTCGCACAGCTGCTCCAGATCCTCGGCAATCTGGGTCACGCTCTCGGTCTGGATGGTATAATACTTCTCATAGACCGCCCGGACAGGCCGGTACTTCTTCCGCACAAAATCCACGGAGCTCCCCAGCAGCAGCACCGCCGCCAGCAGGCACGCGATCTCGCCGCACATATACGTCAGTCCCAGCCCCGCAATCCACAGCCGCGGAATCACCAGCACGCCGATGACCAGCAGCAGAATGAAGTTTCGCACAACAGACATCCAGGCCGCCAGCTTGGCCCGCCCGATGGACTGCCAGAAGGCAGTGGCCAGGGAGTTGACCCCCATGAAAAAGATCCCGATGGAATAGGTGCGGAAGGCGTCCACAGCAGGGGCAATCTCCGTGCCCGCCAGACCGAAAAAGCGCATGATCCCCTCCGCCCCGAAGATAAACGCCAGCCCGATCGCCACACCGGCGGCGCACACAATTTTCATGCCCAGCCGCAAAACCGTCAGCATCCCGCTGCTGTCCCGCTCCCCGGCGAAAATCGAGACCACCGTGGACATGGCGCTGCCCGCCCCGTCAAACACCGCCTGGGGGACGGTGCTCATGGTATAGATAACTCCGAAGATGGCCACATAGGTGACGCCGCTCTCGCCGTGAGCCAGCAGCATAGTATTGAAGGCCAGCATGACAATGGCCTGGAAAATCTGGGCGGAGCCCACGCCGAAGCCGTTGCCCGTAAACTCCTTCAGATTTTCCCAGCGGGGACGCCGCAGACGCAGCTTCAGCAGGGCATTTTTCTGGAAAAAGTGGGTCAGCAGCACCGCCGCTCCCAGTCCCTCGCCGATGCACAGGGAGGCGGACGCGCCCACGATACCCCACTTCAGCACCCCCATAAAGATCAGGTCCAGCACAAGATTGACGACGATCACCACCACGGAGGCGGCGGCAGCCAGGCTCGGCGCGCCGTCTGTGCGCACGCAGGCGCTGAGGATGTGGTAGGCGACGAAAACCGGCGCGGCGGCGAAGACTACCGTCAAATACTGCTGCGCAAGCTCCAGGAGATCGCCGTCCGCGCCCAGAAACCTGCAGATCCCGGTCCGGAACAGCAGCGCCGGAACCATGCACACAGCGCCCAGGATCACCCCGGCGGACAGCACCTCCTGAAAGAGCTCGTTGGCGCCGTCCACATCGTCCGCGCCCAGCTGCTTTCCAATCAGCACGCTGCCGCCCACCCCCAGCGTCAGTCCGAACAGGGCGTAGGCCAAGTACACCGGCGTCGCCAGATTGGACACAGCCAGACCGCTGCTGCCAATGATATTGCCCACCATCATGGCGTCCACAATGGTGGATACCGTCACGCCCAGGGAGGTACACACGCCCCAGAGCAGGAAATTCCAATAGGCGCTCTTTGCAAATTTAGTCTCCATACACACCTTTGCCTCCTTCGTCTTGACTGTATCCGGGCTCAGGGCTCCAAAAAGCAGACCACGGTCAGGGTATCCCGCTCGCTGCCCTCCTCAGCGGCCTTAAAGGTAACGTAATCCGCCTGGTTGAGGACAAAGGCGGCGGCCTCCCCGGTGGGACAGCCCTCCTCATCCTCCAGCGGCGACATGCCGCCCAGCACAGCCGTCACCCGGATGTTGACCATCTGGGCGTCCGGCGCAATGCCGCACTCCACCATCACCGTGCTGCCCGCCGTCTGAATCCGGCGGCAGCACAGGGCGAAAATCTCGTCCACAATCACGGCGGCCCGCGCGCGGCTGCGCTGGGAAATGGCGTTGTCGGCAAACTGCTTTTTCAGGAACGCGGCCACCTCCCCGGCATAGGCCGGCTGGCCGGGCACCTCGCAGTGGGCCAGCTCCTTGTCCCCCTTCTGGAACTCCAGCAGCAGCGCGGCGTAGCCCAGCCGGTCCTGCTCCCGCCGGCAGAAGGCCGCGGCCTCCGTCTGCAGGAAGCTCAGCACATTCTCCGGCTCCAGCCCCCTGTGGGCGCTGAGATTCAGCGTGGCGCGCAGCTCCTGCTCCCCGTAGACTCTGCCCTGTTCGCCGGGGGTCTGGCTCAGGCCGCTGGTGTGGAACAGCAGCCGGTCCCCCTGCTTCAGCCGCAGGTCCATGGTCCGGTAGGACACGTTCTCATTCATCCCCAGGGGCGCGTACACCGGCGCCTCCAGCCACTCATACCGGCCCTCATTGCGCATGAGCAGGGGCAGGGCCTGACCGGCGTTGATGTAGTGAAAGCGGCCATCCGCCGTGTTCAGCGTACCCACCAGGGCGTTAAAGGGCTGCTGGCCGCCCAGGTCGTAGAGCTGGGCGTTGACGTCGGCCATGGTCTCCGCCAGGGACCGGCCCTGCCGCAAGCGGCTGCGGACCGTGGTCTGGGCCACCACCATATACAGGGCCTCCGGCACGCCGCCCCCCGGCACCTGCCCGATGGACACGCACAGCAGCCCCGGATCAATATAAAAATAGTCGTAGAAGCAGCAGCAGCCGTCGCTGTCCGGGGAGCGGAGGCCGCACACCGCGAAGTTTTCCCGGCTGGGATAGTCCGGCAGCACCTGGGGCAGGGCGGAGCGGCCGATCTCGTCGGCCAGCTCCTGGCGCACCGCCCGGTCCACCTGCCGCCGGGTATCCGTGCGCGCCTGCTCCAGCCGCCGGTCCACGCTGCTCAGCCGCGCGTATATGCCGCGGGCCGCCGCCGCCACCTCGTCGGACTGTCCGGCCTCATACAGCAGGAGCTTGTCCAGGTCGTCCCCCTCCTGCCAGTCGGCCAGGGCCCGGCGCAGGTGCTCCAGAGGCCGGTACAGCCCGGCATAGAGCCGCCACAGGCTCCCGGCCAGGATCGCCAGCGCCGCCATCAGCAGCGTAATCCCCCCCCACTGCCAGAGGGCGGCGCTGTCCAGCCGCTGGAGGGGCGGCGAAAGGGCAGCCGCGCCCAGGGCGGTCAGGACCGCCGCCGTCCCCAGCCACAGGAAGCGCCATTTCATCCAGCCGGTTTTGTTCTTCATCTGCCTTCTCCTCTCCCTTTCCAACACGGTTGTCTCCGGGTCCCGCTAAAACGACTCCAAGAGGTCGGCGTACTCCCGCAGCTCCTCCCGGACCACGACGATTTCATTCTTCTTCATCTCGCTGACCGCCGCCTGCAGCAGGTGGCGCATGGAGATCGGCTCCCCCTCCCCCGCGGCCATAAAGGCCCCGGCCAGCACGATGTTCTTGATGTGCCCGCCGGACAGCTCAAACTTCCGGGCCAGGAAATCCCAGTCAATATCCTCCGACAGAGGGGCGTCCGCCGGGATGGTCCGGCGGTAGATCTCCGCGCGCATGGCCGGGTCCGGGAACGGGAAGCGGATCACATAGGTGATGCGCCGCATAAACGCCTCGTCAATATTCCCGATCAGGTTGGTGGCCAGAACGCACACCCCGTCGTACTCCTCGATCTGCTGCAGCAGATAGGCCACCTCCACATTGGCGTTGCGGTCGTGGGAGTCCTTCACCTCGCTGCGCTTGCCGAAGAGAGCGTCGCACTCGTCAAAAAACAGGATGCAGTTGGAGTGCCGGGCCTCCGCGAAAACCGCCTGGAGATTCTTCTCCGTCTCCCCAATATATTTGCTGACAATCTGGGAGATGTTCACTTTATACATCTCCATATTCAGCTGCTTGGCCATCACCTGGGCGCACATGGTCTTCCCCGTGCCGGGCGCGCCGGCAAAGAGGATCGACAGGCCCCTTCCATAGCTGATCTTCTTCTCAAAGCCCCAGAGACAGTACACCTGGTGCTGGTATTTGATGTGCCCGCAGGCCCGCCGCATCAGCTCCTTCTGGGCCTGGGGCATGACCACGTCGTCCCAGGTATAGGCGGCGGGCACGAGGCTGGCCAGCGCCCCCAGCTTATGGACCACCTGCCGGTAACAGCACTGGTGGATCAGCGGGCCGGAAATCACCTGCTCGCCGGACAGCCGGACCAGCCCCCCTGCCTGGCGGCAGGCCAGCCGAATCTGCCGGGGAGAAAAACGGAACTTTGCCGCCAGCTCCTCCGCCGTCACATCCTCCCCCAGAGTCTCCCCCTTCAGGAACGTGCGAAACAGCGCCAAGCGCTCCCCCTCCGTCACAGGCGGCAGCTCCAGCTCCACCACCAGGGTGCTCAGCCGCGCCCGCAGGGGCAGCCGGGACAGCAAAAACCGCTTGCTCCGAACCAGCTCCAGCCCTGCCAGGGTCTCCACCAGCCGCTGCTCCGGGGCCGTCACATTTCCCGCCTCGTCCCTCCGCTCCAAATGGTACAGGCACAGACAGGCCCCCGTCAGATTGGCGGCCAGGGCCGCCTCCTCCGCCAGCTCCCGCCAGTTCTCCCCCTCCAGGTCCGCAAAGACGCACCTGTCCCGGCTGCGGCCCATCAGATGCTCCACCTGGAACCGCTTGCCGCCGCCGTCCGGGCCGCTCAGGCAGATGCACCGCTCCTCCGGACCGGCAAACACCCGGTCCAGCCGCCGGGCTGTCTCCATCTGCACCGCCAGAGGTCCGTCCGGGCGGCGGACCCCGCCGTCAAAGAGCGTCCGTCCGGGCCGGTCAGCCACAGTCCCCGTGGACAGAAATTCCACCGCCGTCTCCCGCAGGACCATAGCGCCCTCCGCCAGCTGCTCCGGACGAAACAGTCTGGTGAAGCTGTTTTTGCGGGAGAAGCGGGACACATAGTCCTCCATGCTCTCCCCCTCCGGCAAAAACAGCTGCACCGCCAGGTCCGTCCTGGGGGCCCGCCCGGTCATATCGTCCTGCAGGTACGCGAAGAGTTTTTCATATTTGCGGTCCAGCAGGACGGCGTAGGCCAGGATCACGCAGCTCTGCTGGAACTGGTCCAGGCCGCACCGCGCAAAGAGCCGCAGCAGCGGCAGGGGCGCGTCCGTCCGCCGCGTGCGCAGGCCAATGGCCTCCTGGGCCTGGTCCAGCCGCAGCCGGTCCCCGGCGGGCAGCCCGGTGCGCAGCCCCGTCTGGGCGGCCCTGGCCAGATTGTGCTCAAATTCCTCCCGTGACACCACCAGCCCCAGCATATTCTTCAGGTCGCTGGCAGGCCCCAGCCACCGGTGCTCCCGGTAGTAGTAGTAGAGATGCAGGTCCAGCCAGGCGAACAGGTCGCCCATCAGCTCCCACTGGCTCTGGTACCCCTGCTCCAGCCGGGTCAGATCCACTTCCCGCAGGCTGTCTTGCTCCATAGCGGCTCTCCTCTCTTTTTTACGGAACCTGCACGGTCATGGCCGGCGTCATCGTGATTTGGATCACCCCGCCGTACATGCACTGCAGTGTGCTGGTGTTGTTCAGCAGCGGCTTGCCGCAGACCAGGATGGTGGGCACGCCGGGGGCCCAGGGCATGGGCGTCAGGGGCACGCAGGGCATAGGCGTCAGCGCCCCCAGGGCGGCGGCGGTGGCCGCGGCCACCGTGGGGTTGCCCAGGCTGCTGCACATGCCGAAGGTGGTCAATTTGTTGTCCATAATGGTCGCCTGCAGCTGGCTGACCGTCTGCACCGTCTGCTGGCTGGTCACCGGCAGCGGCATAGGGACCGTCCCGAAGGGACAGGTACACAGCGCCGTCTGTACTGTCGCGTTTGCCATTTCAGCGCCCTCCTTCTCTCGCAAGATCGCTCTGCTCGCTCACATCCAGCCGGTTCTCCCCCGGCTGGATGTCCAGCTCGGACAGCCTGCCCGCCCACAGGACCCACAGCTTCCCGCTCTGCCGCAGCACGCAGCTGAGCTGTCCGTCCCCATCGGTCCTGTACTGCCGGGCAAACATCAGCTCCTTCCCCCGGACATGGCCGTATTCCAGCGGGCGCGCCAGCTCAGCCCGCCCGGCCTGCACGAATTCCAGGGCCGCTGTCTCCGGGGCCTTCCGGTCCGCGATGAGGAAATCCCCCGGAACCGGCAGGCGGCTCTCCGGGCCGGAGTAAAACAGCCGCAATTCCCTGTTGCCGGCCTCGGCCCGGTCCTGGGCCAGCTTCAGCCGTCCGCCCCCGTCAGGGGCCAGCCAGACCGCCGCGCCCGCCAGAGGCTTCTTCTTCTCCAGCAGCCGCAGGGTGACCCAGGCCGTCCCCGCCGGAAAGGCATACCCGGGCCCCGGGCGCAGGCTCGTCCACCCCTCCCAGGTCCGTCCGTCCGCCACAGGCGCCGTCAGCGTCTCCTCCAGATAGCCGCGGCGCCGCAGGGTGATGGTGTGCGCTCCGGCGGGCAGGTCTGTCAGCACCAGATACCCGCCGTCCTTCCACACCGGCGCACAGCGCTGTCCATCCACTGTACACAGCGTAGCGCTGTCCGCAGGAAGGGCGCGGCCTGTAAAGGCGTCCCGCACCAGCAGCGCGGCACTGACATGGCGGCGGATCATGTCCGGCCTCCCGTCTGATTTGTGTCAATAGCCACATCGGTCACTCTGGACACCCGGCGCTCCCGTCTGGAGCGGATGGTGATGCCGGTCAGCAGGACCACAAAGGACAGCTTGTACTCCTTGGACGTGTTGTTCCAGATTTTCAGCAGCTGTTCCATGGGCGTCTTCTCCACCATGACCCGCAGCTGGGCCCCCTCCTCGGCCATGGAGCCGGTGAGGTACTTCTGGGGAATCACCGGGTTGTCCCGCAGGGCCTGGACCGCCGCGCCCACGATCCGGTGCTGGTCCGCCTCCCGCAGCTGAACGGGGGCCTTGGAGTGGGCGGTCACCAGATAGCGCAGGGCGAACTGGGCGGGCCGGATGCGCTGGGTGTCCCGGTCCACCTGGTAGTACCCGGAGGTCATATTGGGGTTCTCCTCCTCAATTTGATAGAGATAGAGGGTCAGCTGGTTATTTTCACTCTCGTGGGGAGAGCACAGGGCGATCAGCTCCCGGTTGCCCAAAGGCTCCGGCGTCAGATTGTCCCGCAGCATCTCCACCAGCGCGTTTCCCGCCTCCACCAGCGCGGTATAGTCTGCCATATTTGTTCACGTCCCTTCTTCCGGCTGCTCTTTCGGGGTCTCCCCCGGCTGCTCCGTATCCTGCGGCTGTTTGTCCGTCTCGTCTGTCGCAGGCTTCTCGCCTGCTTCCGGTTTCTCGTCTGCCCCCGGCTCGTCCGTTTCCGGCTTCTCGCTTTCCTCCGGCGGCTGCTCCGCATCCTCCCCGGCCTCCGTTCCCGGCTCCTCCCCGGCCTCCGGGTCCTGCAGAGTCCCCTGGATGATCTCCTCCAGGCGGTCCTCCAGGGGCTTGGGCGTCTCCTCTTCCCTGGTTTCATCCTGGCTGTCCTGCTGGAACAGCTGGGTAAATTCCCCGGCGAACCAGCCGCAGTTTCTGGCGATCCAGCCGCCGCTGTCCCCATTGAGGCTGTTGGCCTGCCGGCTGAAGCCGGCGATGGCCGACACCAGCGCCGCCCGGGCGTCCTCCTTGGCGGACAGGGCGGAGAACCAGGCCGTCTTGCTGCCGGTCTCCATGGCATAGGCCGTGGCCGCCTGCCGGGACGCGGTCCCCGCGTCCTCATAGCCCTGCAGCGCCGTTTGTACGCCCTTGTATGCGGTTGTCAAATCCACCAGGGCCGTCTTCAGATGCAGGGCCATGGCGCTGGTATCCACCGTCTCCCCCCTGCCCTGGACGTAGGCCGCCGTCATCAGCGCCAGGTCCTCCACATCCAGCTGCGAGGGGTCGAACATCACCGCCGCGTCCGCCACGTCGAAGGCCGCCGGGTCCGCCCCCGCCGCCTCCTGGGCCGTCAGCGACGCCTTGCCCATCTCGCCGGTGCAGTCCTCAATGGCGCTCTCCAGGGCCGCGGCCTCCGCCTCCAGCCCGGCGGTCTCGCCGCCCAGGGCTCTGGTCTCCTCCAGCAGCTGCCGGGTCCGCTCCAGGTTGGCCTCCGCCGCCGACCGCCGCTCCGCGTTCTCCCAGTAGAGCAGCAGGGCGTCCATCAGCTCCGTCCCGGCCTTTCCGTCCGCGCAGGCTGCCAGCGCGCCGCTCACATCCCCGCCGCCGAAGAAGGGGCTGGGCGCAGCTCCGCCGTCCGCCGACGCCGCGCCGGCGTCGCCCATCATGTTCAGGGAGGCCAGCAGGGCGTCCATCCGGCTCTCACCGGCCTCCTCCTCCGTCATGCCCGTATTCTCCTCCTCCGGAATCAGCGGCGTCTCCTCCCCCATCCGGCTGCACTGATACAGCACAGGGGCTCCGGCGGGGTCGAACAGCAGCAGCATCCGGTAAGCGCCGTCCTCACTGTCCGCCGTCTGACCGTCATAGTCCCCGCCCCACAGGGGCACGCCCTGGGCGGCGGCGTACGCCATCTCTCCGCGCTGGATACCGCTGCCGGTCAAACGGCTGGGCAGCAGCTCCACCCAGTCCTTTCCCTCGCCCTGGGGCTGGAAGAGGCTGACGGATTCCACGCCGGCCTCCGCCCCCTCCTGCTGGAACCGGCACCGGGCGGTCAGGCCCAGGGCGGCGCTGGTTATCGTAAATCCGCCGGCGGCGCTGTCCGCCTCCTGCTGGAGCTTTCCCTCTCCCAGGGCGGCCCGGAAATCCTCCAGGCCCAGCTCCGTCAGCCACGGCAGATCCAGGGTCCCGCCGGTGACCCGGCCCTCATAGAGGACCTTTCCCGACTGGCTGTAGATCCTGCCGAAGCCCTCCGCCTGGACGCCGCTCCACTCGCCCTCGTAGTAGAGGACGCCGTTTTTCAGCCACTGCACCGTGCCCTCCGGCGCGCCCTCGGCAAAAGCCGCGTCGAGCCGCTGGCTGCGGGAGAGGTACAACCTGCCCTGGCCGCTGTACACTCCCTGGGAGAAGCCGCCCTCATAGACGCGGCTGCCCTGGCGGCTGTAGGCCGTGCCCTGGCCCTCGCTGACGCCGTCCGCGAACTGCCCCCGGTAGGCGATCTGCCCGTTGGGGTAGTAGCTGGTCCCCTCGCCGGAGGCCGCGTCCGCCTGGAACTGGCCCTCATAGGACAGCTTCCCGCCCTCATAGAGCTTGCCCTCGCCGGAGCGGAGGCCCTCCGCGTAGCCGCCGGTGTAGACCAGCACGCCGTCAACGTAGGCCGACCCGGTCCCGTCCCGCAGTCCGGAGCGGAAAGCGCCCTCGTAGCACAGCAGGCCCGCCTCGTCATATTCCTTCCCCTCCCCCTCCAGCAGGCCCTCTGTCAGCCTGCCGGAGCGGAGGGGGATGGTCTTCTCTTTGTCCCGGTACACGATCACCCGGCCCGTCCAGTTCTCCACCCGCCGGTCCTCCACATAGAAGCGGGCGGTGAGAAAATGGCTGAGGATAAAGGGCCAGATGACGAAATAGACCGCCACCGCCAATGTCACCAGGCCAATCGCCAGGCCCACCAGCAGGGATTTGGAGATAAACAGGCGGCTGGTCTCGATATAGTCCTCCCGCCGGGTGGGCTTCTTCGCCAGGGAGGCCGCCCCCTGCAGGGAGGACGCGGCGATCTTGGTGGCGTTGCGGGAGAAATTGAACAGCCGCCGCACACGGGCGGTCAGTCCCACCAGCCTGCGGGTAAAGAAGGCCCGGATCGTCCGGAAGAATATGCCGAAGGACCGGATCAATTGTGTGAATACATGCTCGAACAAGGCTGATTCCTCCTAAAAGCGCAGTAATCCGCTCTGATACAGTCCCCAGGCCGCCAGGGCCGCGATCAGCGCCGCCAGCGCGGCCGCTCCCCACCGGATGAGCCTGCGCCGCCTGTAGCCCGGCGGCGTATAGTAGGGCTGCACCGGCGAGCGGCGCACATAGCCGTCCGCGCACCGGACCTCCTCCCGCTCCTCCGACAGCGTGTCGGGAAATTCCTCTGTGGTCATCCGCTCCACCTGCTGCAGCAGACCCATATCCTCTGCCTCCTTTGGAAATTCTGCCAGTACGCCCGGTTAATCCAGGCTGATGCTGCCGCTGCCGCCCTTCTCCAGCTTGTCGGACAGATAGAGGTAGTAGCGGGCCCCGCCGTCGGCCTGGCCGTTGTGGACCAGCTCCAGGAAGGTGCGCTTGGCGGCGGCATAGTCCTGGCTGTACAGGGCGTACACGGCCTGGGTGAATTCCCCCACCGTGGACTCCTTCAGCCGCCGGACGTCGTAGGGGTCGCCCTCGAAGATCTCATACACCCGCACGCTCTGCTCCCCCTGGCCGCTGCGGCCCATATAGCGGCTGCCGTAGTCCCTGGCCCCGGCAATCATGCTCTCGGTACACAGAATGCCCGCCTCCAGCCGCGCGCACAGCTGGATGAGCCGCTTGACCGTGGTAAAGCTGGTGGAGAGGGTGGTGGGCTCCATCTGGCTCTCGTCGCCCACGACGCCCACCATCACGTCCCCCACGTCCAATGCGATGGAGAGCCTTACCATGGGCAGCCCGGCCAAATCCCTGGCCTCATTGAGGGCCAGCACCTCCTGCCGCACCGCCACCGCCGTGCTCACCGCCAGGGCCTCGTCCCCCTCCAGCACCACGTCGTAGCCGTTGTAGGCGAAGTTGAACACCGTGCCCCCCATCCGAGACACCACGCCGGCGGTGCGCTCAATGACCTGATTGACGCTGTCGAAAAATTCCCGCATCCGGCTGTCGTACACCTGGTCAGGGAAACTGAAGGCCACCATCATCACCGCCATCCGGCGGGTGGCCAGGGTGCTCTTGTCCACCTCCAGGATGGACTGCTTGCCCAGCAGGGCCAGCACCCGCTCCGGCACGAACCGCCGGTACGCCCGTGTCAGGTCCTCCCGCTTCCGCTCCTGCGTCTCCATGGCCCCGGCCAGGCTGTTCAGGGAGGAGGACAGCCCCTCCAGCTCGTCGCCGGAGTGGATGTTGACCCTTGTCCTGTAATCGCCCTCCGCCAGCCGCTCCATCCCCCTGGCCAGAGCGCGCATGCCCAGGGCCACCACCACGAGATTCACCACGCCCAGCAGCACCAGCAGGGCGATCCCCGCCAGCAGCGCCGCCTCCAGGATGGTCTCCTGCCGGTTCATCCAGCCCATCAGCGTGCTGTCGTCCGCTGTCAGCACCACCAGCCCCAGGTTCCCCCGCAGGTACAGCTCAAAGCGCCCTCCCGCCAGCCGGGAGGCCATGCCCTCCTCCCGTGCCTTGTTGGCCAGGGCGGTGGAAAAGCTGCCGGTCACCTCCCCCCGGCTGCCGGCGCACATGCCGCCGGCGGGGGCCTCCAGCACCCAACCGTCCCCGTCGGGCAGGTAGGCCCGGACCGTCACGTCCCGGTAATGGCCGGAGGCGGTCTTCTCCATGGCGCGCTCCAGGGCGCGGGTCAGCCGCCGGGCGTCCCCCTCCCACTGGGGGGCCGCCAGGCTCACCGCGCCGGACAGGGCGTTCTCCGCCACTGTCCGGTGGTTCTCCTCCTGGGCGGGCCGGATCACAAACAGCAGCAGCACCGTGCCGATGGTCAGCGCCCCGGCCAGCAGGATGCCGCCCCAGCGCACCGCCACGGACACCTGCCCCGTCCCCCGGCCCTCCAGGCCGTACCAGAGCAGCGCTGTCAGCAGCAGCAGGCCCAGCCCCGCGCCCAGCAGCAGACCCCAGCTGGCCCCGGCGCTCCGGTGGAGCATTCCGGTCAGCTCCGTGCAGGCCCTGCCCTGGTCCAGCACCAGCCGCCGGCCCCCCAGCAGCAGCAGCGCGCCGCCCTGGCTGGTGAGGGCCAGGTCCGTCACATCGTCCAGCGCCTGGTTCACCCCCAGCTGCAGGGCCTCCCGCACGCCGGTCCCGGTCAGGTCGCTGTAAAACACGGCAAGACCGGCACTGTCTAAGTAAAATAGACCTGCTCCGGCCTGGGTCAGATAGGTGATATTCTGTTTTGACAGGTCCCCGGCGGCAGCCTCGCCGTCCAGAGTCAGGAACCCCGCGCCGCCTGCGGCCAGGGAGCCGTCGGGCAGCACTGCGGCGGACAGGGCCGGCTGGGCCGGCTGCCGCTCCCGCTCCTCCACGCCGCCGCTGCTTTCCCGGCAGGCGTAGCCCTGGATGCCGTCGGGGCTGAGGACGGCGAAGCGCACCTCCCCGTTCTCACGGGAGAAGGTGGAAATCCGGACGCTGTCCCGGCGCTGGGCGGCGCTGTCCCCGGTGCAGGGGATGCGCAGCAGGGCCTCCGCCCCCTTGGACCGGACGATCCGGTACACCACCAGATCGCTCCAGTTCGCCTCCCCGTCCTCATACACCGCCAGGAACACCGTATTTTCCCCCACAGGGTACAGCCGGGCCAGGGCCCCTCCGGCGGCGTTGGGCGGGAGCTGGGCGCTCCAGCCCTCCGTCCGCTCCCCCGCCAGGGTGCCGAAGGTTAGCCGGAGCTTGTCGCCGTCCCGCCCGGCTGCCGCCACCTCCCCGCTCTCGCCTACGCCCACCGCCTCGTAACGGGCGGTTCCATAGCCGTTTCGCAGGACGGACAGGCTGTCCGCCGCCGGGCGGAACAGCACCAGCCCCGCGCAGAAAGCGTAGATCAGCAGCACAAGAAATGACAGTGCTTTTCTCAGTCTCATGGTTATGTACCCCTCCTGACCGCTCTGCAAGCCCGCTTGCTGTTCTTCCACAAGAGGATGAAGAAGCGGGAGACGAAATTTTTTTGGGCAAGGGCCTCCGCGTCCGCCCGGATCTCCTCCTCCTCCCGGCGCCACCAGGCGTACATGGGCACGATGGAGGGGAAGTCCCCCAGCTCCAGCCGCTCCAGCATCTCCAGCTGCCGGTCACAGGAGTCCCACCGCCGGGGCAGCAGCTTTTTCAGCTGGTCCCCTGCCAGCAGCGTCAGCTCCCGGGCCGTCATCTCCTCCATGGGACGGATGAGAAACCGGGCGCTGGCGGACCCCTCGTCCGGGTCCAGCAGCAGGTTGTCGGAGCACAGGGCGGCGCAGCTGACCTCCGGCGGCAGGGCCGCCAGGGACAGGGCCAGGTGCATCACCACGCCTGCCGCGTTCAGCCGGTCGGACCAGCTCCACCGGTCCCCCCGGAAGAACAGCCAGTCGATGGGGGCCCCCTGTCCGGGGGGCTGGAACACCGCCGCCAGGGCTCCGTCCTCCAGGAACATGCCCCGGAACGCGGGGCAGTCCTTCATCCCGGCGTAGATTTCGCCGTAGCGGTGGAGCAGCTCGCCGCCGTACAGGTTGACCAGCAGCGACGGGTTTTCCCGCTCCTGGATGTCCACCACCTCCACGGCGGCATAGTTTTCGGCGCGCCACAGCACCTGTACCACCTTATAGCGCTCGCGGATCAGAATGCCGTCCATGGAAGTCCCCTCCTTGTGCCGGTGTCATACTTTTTCTTGAAAGAAAAAGTATCAAAAAGAACTTTAGCGCCCGGCACGGTGCTGTGCCGGTCTCAGGTTTCTGCCCGCTGGCGATGGTGAGTTACTCTACGATGACGAACGCGCTGGCGTTTACGGTCTCGTCCACGTTGGCTGTGGCGATGATCTCATAGGTGCCCGGCAGCTCCGGGGCCCGGTACACGCCGTTGCGGTCGATGGCGCCGCCGTTCTCCTCCCGGATGCTCCAGTGGATCTGCCGGTCCTCGCTGCCCGTCACCTCACCCTGGAACTGCAGGCTGCCGCCGCAGCTGACACGGGCGAACTCCGGCGTCACTGTCAGGCCGATCTTCCGCTGGGCCAGGATGCGGCTGGTGTCCCGCTCCGGCTTCTGGGCGAAGTAGTGGACCGTCAGCCGGTTGCCCTCCACCATGTCGTGGAGCCACAATCCGATGCGCATGGTCCCCCGCTGGGGGTAGACCAGCGCCGCCGCCTCCGCCCAGGGGGGAGTGGCCGGGGCCTTCTTGCCCTTGAAGATCTCGCTGTTGCCGTAGATGAGGGCCGTCTCCCCGTCCCGCTCCCGGTCCGCGAACTCCAGGCTCAGCCGGATGTCCACCGCGCCGGGCCCCAGGCCGTGGGCGATCTCCTCGGAGTAGATGCGGCTGTTGACCCGCAAGCCGCCGGGCATGGTCATCTCCACCGTGCCGTGGGCCACGGCGTAGTCGTACTGCTCCGGGGCCGGGATGCCGAAGTCAAAGTGCAGGCTGCCGGTGGAGGGCTGGTACACCGTCTTCACGTCCGGCTTCTGCCAGTACTCCAGGCTCCGCACCGAGGTGGTCACGCCCTCCAGACCGCCATTCCGGCCTCCGCCGCTCTCCCGGCCCATGGTCTGCCGGAAGGGCAGGTTGGTCACCGAGGCCAGAAACATGCTGCCGGAGGAGCTGATGAGCTCCAGCTTCGCCAGATACACCGGCAGGTCCCGCCCCCGCAGGCGGCGCTCCAGGCTGTCCAGGGAGCGGATATAGGCGCTCAGCTGCTCCTGGTCCCGGCACAGGCGGCACTTCGCGTCCACCTCGATGTAATTTTTGTAGTGGTGGCTGCCCAGCTCCAGGTCCAGCTCGCCGCTGGCGGGGAACAGGGGGCTGTCCATCTCGCTCAGCTGCCGGGCCTTCACCTGGAAGGAGGCGGTGTATACCCGCCGCTTCTCCTCCCCGCTCTCCCGGAACTCCAGGCTCAGCCGCCCGTTCTCGCTCTCGGCAAAGGGGCACTCCCCCTCCAGCCGGAAGTGTACCGGCGGCGTCTTCTCGTTTTTCACCACCAGCACCTGGATCTGGAACTCCTCCCCGGCGCACACGGCCTCCGGCACGGACAGCACCAGCGTCAGCTCCTGGCTGGCGTACAGCTGGCAGATATTGGCCTGCCCCTGGGCCTCCAGCAGGCTGCGGAATTCCGGCGGCTGGGCGGTCAGGTACACCCGGCAGCCCTCCCGGGTCATATTGAACTGCCGGCTCTCCCCGGCGTCCACGCCCACGGCGTTCACCGGCTCCAAATCGTTCTCATCATAGCGCAGGCACAGATAGGCCGCCGGCTGGCCCTGGAGCTCCTCCTGGCCCTCCAGCATCTGCAGCTTGCGCAGCACCGGCTCCTCCATCACCACCATCCGGCCCTGGTAGTCCAGGGCCATGCCGCTCTCAATGAGCAGCGTGGTGTCGTCCACGGCGGTCACGCCCAAACCGCACACCACCCCCGCGCCGAAACTCAGCCGGTTGAGCAGCTGGCTCTTCTGCCGCGCGTAGCGCTGTTCCACCTCAAAATCCCGGACAGTCAGCAGCTTGCCATAAAAATACCGGTTGCGCTCAATGGGAAAAAAGTCCGCGTTACTCATGCTCTGCTCCTCCGATCGTCGTATCGTAGTGGATGGTCACCCTCTCGTCGATGGCGGCCGGGATATAGCCGCCTACCCGGGAGTTGATGCCCAGATAGGTGTGCCAATCCAATTGGACCCGGTTCTTCAGCAGCACCAGCTCCAGCTCCGTCCCGGCGGGGATGCGGTCCTCCATCCGCTCCAGAAACCGCTCCATGCTGTCCCGGTCCGCAAAGGTATCCTCCTCCAGCAGGAGGAAAAAGCGGTAGGGGTCCTCCCCGTAGAGCCGCCGGTACAGCTCCGGGTTCCGGCAGGACGGGTCGTTGGGGTCCACGGCAAAGTGCTCGATAACCCGCGCCTCCCGCCCGGTCAGCCAGCGGGCGCTGGACTTGACCCCCTCCACCGTGTACATGTTCTCATATTCCTCCAGGATATGCTTCAGCCTCTCCCGCAGCCCCTCCCGGACGTCCCAGGGGTCCACGCACAGCCACCGGGCCAGCATGGCCAGCAGCTCCGGCGGTGCGCTGTCCAAATCCAGCAGCCGGGGCAGGGTGTCGATGGCGTCCTCCATATCCTGAAACAGGCTGTTGAAAATAGACAGGAACCGGTAAGTAAAATCCTGCTCCTGATAAATCGCGGGCAGATAGTCCACCATATGGTCCCCGGCCATGCGGATGGACACCTGCCGGACCAGGGGGCTCTCCCCGCCGGCGCCGGTCAGCTCCAGGGCCAGCCACAGATAGCGCCCGGTGACGCCCAGATAAACATCGGTCCCCGCGCCGCAGGGCGGGCCGAAGTCCTCCGTCCGCTCCAGGCTGTCGCCGGCCAGAGCAAATACCCGCACCGCCGCGTCCCGAGGCAACTGCGCCCCGATCTTCAGGCGGCTCCAGACGAATCCGGGCTCCCGGCTGTCCACCGGGAACAGCTCATACCGGCCCAGGTGCGCCCCCGGCTCCAGACAGACCCCGTCTCCCTGGCAGCGCGTATGGAAAAACCGGCCCTTTCTCCACTGCTCCTCACAGCACAGGGTCAAATATTCCTGTGTGGCACTCATACCATCGCCCCCCTATCCCGTCTCTCCATTGAAACTTTCATCCGTCAGCGGGCAGAAAGTTGAGACCTGCAACAAATTTCATCGGGCATCAACGTTCTTTTTGATACTTTTTCTTTCAAGAAAAAGTATGTACGCCGGCGCCGCTCAGGACCGGACCAGCTCCAGCTCCACCTCGCCCCAGTAGGGGATGGCGTCCGGCGGCAGCTGGATGTCGCCGCCGGCGGTCCGGTAGCCCCCCGCGCCCATGCTGCGCACCTCCAGCCGCCGCACCGCCAGCACTCCCGGCACGGCCTGGAGACAGGCCGCCGCGCCGTCCCGCCGCACGGTCTCGCCGATGCGCTCCCGGCTCACGGCCAGAAATTCCGCCAGCGCCTGCTCCGCCGCCGGCCTGGCCCCGCC
>CAJTPV010000009.1:47146-56192 GCA_910578505.1 uncultured Oscillospiraceae bacterium
ACCCACAGCTGGGCCGCCAGGGACAGCGGCACATACCGGGGGCCGGTCACATGGACCTGCACGCAGATGGGGCGGCACCGCTCCAGCTGCCGCCGGACCGCCGCCAGAAACCGCCGGTCCGGCTGGGGCCGGGGCTCGTCGCTGGCCGGCAGCACCACCACAGTGACCACCGCCGGCCTGCTGGCCGCCGCCTGCTCCGAGCAGCCGGGCAGGGCCCTGGCCGCCGCCAGACGCAGGCCCGGCGTCTCCATCGCCCGGTCCTCAAAGTCCTGGGCGGAGAGGCACTTTTTCGTGGTTCCCAGCTCCCGCAGCAGGCGGCCGCGGACCTCCTGCACCGTCTCCCGGTCCCGGCCGCCGGCGGCGGCGGTGTTCTCCACCGGGATCCCCCCCTGCACAAAGGTCAGGTGGGCGTTGGCGGGGATATTCCCCCCGCCGCACCGGCTCAGCACCAGATTGGCCGCCAGCACCGCGCCCTCGCCCGCCGCAGGCACCGCGCCCCGCAGGCCGTCCCCAAAGGTCACGGTCTCCCGGATGGGGTCATAGGTAAACACACGGTCCCGGGGGCCGCACACCGTCAAATCCTCCACACACCGCCACAGGGCGGGCCGGACCTGTCCGTCCCGCTCCAGGGTGTCGCACAGCAGCAGCAGCTCCCCCTCCAGGGCCCGCTGGCCCCGCAAATCCAGATAGAGGGACTCGCCGGGCCGGCCCTGAAAGTCAAAGAGCAGGCTGGGCAGATACAGCGGATCCAGACACACCACCAGCAGGTTGTCCCCGCCGTCCTGGGCGCTGCCCCGGCCGTCGATGGTCAGGGTCCGGCCCCCGCCGGCGGCCTCGTCCCCCTCCGGGACCACCTGCCGCCACCCGGCGTCCTCCCGCAGGAAGACCGCCAGATCTCCCCACTGGGCCAGGGCGCTGGTCAGCAGGACCCGCCGGGCCGCCCTATCCTCCAGCCGGTAGTACCGGCACCGGGACCGGGTCTCCTGCTGGGCGGCCTCGTACCGCCCGGCGCTGACGCCGCTCAGCCGCACCCGCTCCTCGCAGCCCCTCTCCACCAGCCGCACCCGCAGCCAATAGAGCGCGTCCTCGCCGGGGGACCAGCCGTCCTCCGGCGCAAAGACCACATAGCCGCTGCGGCTGAGGGCCCAGGTGTCGTCCCGGACCGGCTCCGCCGGCCCCAGGCCCACCCGCTCCCAGGCCAGCACGCGGGGGGGCGGCGTCTGGCTGTCGGCGGGGAAGCGCCGGCTGCCCGCCGGCTCCTCCACCGCAAACCACAGCCGCAGCTCCCCCTCCGGCAGCGCCCCAAAGCCCAGCAGCAGCGCGCTGGACTCCCCGTCCCCGAAGGAGAAGGGCCGGAAGGACTGCCCCAGCATGTTTGTCACATCCCGCCGCTCCCCGTGGGACTCCACCAGCACCCGGTCCAGCGCGGCCCGGATTGCCGGGATGGGCTCGGTCAGCTCAAAGGCCACCCCCTGCCGGTTGGTGAGCCGGGCCAGCTCCCGCTGGGCCGGGCAGTCCGCGCCCACCTCCACCGCGCACCGGGCCGGCTGGGCCGGACGGGCCCGTCCGCCGGCCAGCGCCAGCAAACGGCTCTGAATGGCCGGGGTCACCTGGTCCATATGGTACTGCTGCATCTCCTTATACCAGGCCATCAGCTCGATGATGGTAATGCCCGGATCGTGGGCGTTGTGGTCCGTCCAGGCGGGGCACAGCCAGGGCAGACGCCCCTTTGCCTCCTGGATAATATCCGCGTAGCGCTGATCGTCCAGCTCTCTGGATGCCAGCATACTGCACCCCTCCTTCTGCTATCGTATCTGCACCAGATGGACGCCGCTCTCTACCACGGCGTAGGCCAGTCTGGTCTCGCTCTCAATGGGCACCAGGCGGGGCTGCCCCTCCTGGTCAAAGGCGCCCTCCACCTGGAGCTGGTGGATGAGCCCCACATTGGGGGTATCCCGCACCGTGCGCCAGATCTCGTCCAGCCGGATCTGGTCCCCGATGGGGCGGCTGCCCCAGGTGTCCTCCACCAGCTCCCGGAGGCGGCGGGCGATCTCCTGCTGGGTGTCCGCCGCCTGGTCCAGCTGCTCCACCGCGATGGTCACCCTGGTATTGATGACCGTGCGCACCGCCGGGCACACATGGAGCCGGCCCTCCCGCACCAGGCAGCAGTTCACCCTGGGCTCCAGATAGCCGTAAACCTGCCGGCACAGGTCCTCCATGCCCTCCCCGGCAAAGCCGTCCAGCACCACTGTCACGTGGCCGCTGGCCCGCCGCTCCCGCCGGTCCAGCCCGGTGAAGCACCGCACGTGCCGCACCTGGGGGAACGTTCCGGCCACCAGCTCCTCAAAATCCCGGCGGCCCGCCGCCCGGCCCCGGTGGCGGAGACGGCGGCTGCCCAGCTCCTCCACCCGCTGGGGGGAGAAGCGGCCTGTCCCGCCGCTCATGGCGGTGATGTTGCCCACGCCGCTGATGCGGGGCAGGGCGCCCACCAGGGCGTTGACCCGGCCTGGGGCGGCGTTGCCCCGCTCCCCGCCGCCGCTGCTGTAGGAGATGCGGATGTTGTGGTCTCCCTGGGGCGGGACCATGCCCCGCTGCCCGTCGCCGAAGCGGACCGTCCCCGTATAGGGGTCCAGCTCATAGACCCGGTCCTCAGGGCCGGCCAGTCCCAGGTCCTCCACCCGGTCCCAGAGCACCCAGCACCGGCGCAGGACGCTGTCCTCCCACTCCAGCCGCGTGCGCAGGGGCTGCCGCTCCGCCAGCGCCCTGGCCTGGGCCAGGGAGAGGCCAACCGCCTCGTCCACCCAGACCCGGCACTGCTGCACCGGCGCGCCGAGCAGCTGCACCGCCTTGTTGGCCTCGTAGACGCCGGTGTCAAAAAACACGTCGTCCTCCCGCTGCTGCTGCCGGGCCGGCACGGTGTTGCACCGAATGGCCGCCACCTTCGGCGACGGGCCCGGCAGAAAGGCGCTGCGCCGCAGCCGCAGCCAGCAGCCCTCCGCCCCCAGCAGCCGCGCCGCGGGAAGGGGCTGGGGCAGATAGAGCAGCATATGCCCTGTGTGGTGCAGATTGCCCGTCAGATCCAGCCACCGCACCGGCTGGAACTCCTGTCCGGTCCAGCACTCCCACAGAAGCTGGTCCTCCGCCGGCCTGTGCCCCGCCATCTCAAAGCGCAGGGACAGGGGCATGGCGTGGGGACTCCGGTCAAAGCGCAGATACATGGCCTGGGGGGCCGGCTCCATGGTCTCCAGGGCCCGCAGCTTCCCTATGGCGTCCTCTGCCAGGACCCGGTCTCCGTTGTTGTCCGCTCCGGCCAGCCGGACGGGCCGGGGCCTGTCGTATTGCCACAGCAGCGCGGCATCGCGGACAAAGGGGACCACCCACCGCTGATGCAGGGCGTATTCGTTCTCCACCCGGACCACCCGTGCCCGGATATAGAGCCCCTGCTCCGCGTTGACCATCGTCTCCTGCATATCCTCCGGCACCCGGAACACGGTCTCCAGCGGGCCGGCGCGCTTGCAGGAAAAGGGGTTGCGGTCGCCGGTCACCTCCAGCCGCCGCCAGCCCAGGCCGTTGAAGTACTCCCAGATCACCTCGGACACATACACGTCGTCCGGCTTCACCGCCACCGCGTTCTGCTTGTCAATGATGGGCTGGCGGAAGTCGTAGTCCGGTCCCGCCGTCGGGGGCTCGTCCACGATCTCCGAGATATCCAGCCGCAGGTTCACCAGGGCCCCCCGCTTGGAGAAGGCGGTGTCCGAGCGCAGGTAGAACATGCCGTAGGCGGCGGGGCGGCGGCCAAAGCAGTATCCGCCCTCGGCCAGGGGAATGGGCAGGTCGCCGAAGGCCATGCTCTGCACCGGAAAGCGGTCCAGAGGCTCAGCCCGCACCAGAATCTCCTCTACATCCAGCGCCTGCTCCGCCCTGCCCTGGCAGGCGACGCAGATACAGCCGGACTCGTCCGCCTCCAGGGCCAGGCTGTTCCGCTTCTCCAGGAAGATCCGGCCCTGGGCGGGCCGCGCCTCGTCGAAGGGCAGCCGCCGCCCGCCGTGGCAGTAGCTCCAGACCATGCCCTCCCCTGTCAGGCGGCGGGCGGTGTCCTCCTCCATATAGCGGGCGCTCTGGCGCAGCTCCACCTCGATGCGGGCGGGGCAGTCCAGGCGCAGCACGTCGTTCTCCCCGAAAAAGAACCGGTGCCGCTGGAGCTCCTCCCCCTCCTCCGGCGAGAAAAACCGCTGGGGGACGGACAAATCCAGCCGCCGGATGCTGTCCCGCTGGCCGTCCACCAGGTAGACGTCCTCCAGGACCGCGGAGGTGGCCTCAATGAGCCGGTCCGTCTCGTAGACAATATTCTGCCCGTCGCTGTCCGGCGTAAAGAGCTGGGTCCCGGCGGGCACGGGGATGGGCTCCTCCACCGTGTTGTGGACGGTAAAGCGCACCGTGCCGGAGGCGCAGGACGGCCCTGGGATCTGATAGCCGATCATGCGGAGAAATTCCACAAAAAATTTCTCCGGGATGGAGTTGAACCGGTCAATGGTCTGGCCGAACATCCGGCAGAACAGCTCCGCCAGCGCCGCCCCCGGATCCTCCGGCGACCACTCGAAGCGCCACTCCGGCGTATAGGCCCGGGCCAGCGCCTCCACCTGGCGGCGCAGGCTCTCCAGGTCCCTGGGGTCCAATACCGTCTCTCTCATACGATGCCGCCCCCCTCCGAGCCCTCCGTCACATAGAAGGGATACACCTGGTTATACCGGTTGTTGGTGCTGCGCACGGTGTAGCTGACGCTGATGAGAATGGCGCCGGTCATCCGGTCCATCTCCCCGCACTCCACCGTCACGTCCACGATCCGGGGCTCCTGGTACAGCAGCTGGTCCCAGACCTCCCTGGCCAGGCTCTGCCGGACGGAGCTGGAGGACGGGGCAAAGACGTAGTCGATGATATTCGAGCCAAAATCAGGCCGCATCACCCGCTCCCCCTGAACGGTGTGGAGAATAATGCCGATGGCCTCCCGGATATCCTCCTCCTGGTCCGACATGGCCAGCATGCCGGTCCTGGGGTCCACCTGCAGCGGGAATTTCAATCCCCGGCCCAAAAACGCTTTTCCGTTCATCCGCTGATCCCCCTCTCCCCATTTTCCGCTAATTGATCTTCACCATGCCGCCCTTCAGGCTGGCCTGCACGCTGGCGCTCAAGTCCATCTGCGCGCTCTCCATCTTCAGACCGTTGGTGGCCTTGGACTGGATGTCCGTCCCCTCGGTCTTGATGGTGGCCGAGCCCTTGATGGTGATGTTGCCCCCGCTGTCAATGACGATCTGGTTGCCGCCCACATCCAGCGTGATCTTGCTGGCGGCCTTCAGGGTGATCTCCCCGGCCTCCAAATCCATTACCAGGCTGTTGCCCCCGTCCTTGTCCTGGAGCTGGATCATCTTTTTCCCGTTCTCGTCGTCCAGCCGCAGCATGGTCCCTGAGGGCATTGCCAGGGTGGCCGCCTGCTTCTCCTCCTCGTCGTACAGCAGCAGCTCCGTCTTCTTCGGCGTGCGGATGCTGTACTCGTAAAACACGCCGTCCTTCACCTGGTAGGGCGGGGTGACCTCGGTGTTCCAGAAGCCGCCCAGCACCAGGGGCCGGTGGACGTCCTGGTCCAGATAGGCCAGCACCACCAGGTCGTCCACCTGGGGGAAGAAAAACATG
The DNA here is from genome assembly GCA_910578505.1 of uncultured Oscillospiraceae bacterium. Taxonomy (GTDB): domain Bacteria; phylum Bacillota; class Clostridia; order Oscillospirales; family Oscillospiraceae; genus Pelethomonas. The sequence goes on from CAJTPV010000009.1 coordinate 52,835, forward strand.
CCGCAGTCCGTGCCGCCCATAGGGGTCATGACATAGCACCAGTCGGTCTCCTCCCTGGCCTCGGAGCCGATGGGCAAGCATTTGACCCGGTTGAAATTTTTGTCGTCCGTAATGTTGGTCACCCTGGCCAGCGTCAGCCCGAACCGGGACATGTCCCGCCCGGGCATGACGCCGGCGTTGCCCATCAGCGCGTCCAGCTGCTCGGCAAGACTCACCGCCTACACCCCCTTGATCTTTGCCGCCTTGAATTCAAAGGACGTGGTATACCCGTCCATCGTGAAGCTGTGGCGGACCTTTGTCAGAAAATATTTGCCCTTCATGGTGGGGTCGTCGCTGTCGATCTTCACATACCGCCCGGCGATCAGCTCCGGGATGCCCACGCAGCTGCCCTCGCCGGAGGCGAAGCCCAGGGCGATGCCGTTGAGCCGGTTCTGGGCCAGCGTCTGGCACTCCTCCTCCGTCCTGGCGAACTCGCTGTACTCCCGCAGCCCCGCCTCCTTGAGGCTGGCCGCCACCTGGGCGGCGGACTTGCCGCTGTTCCCGCCCAGGCTCACCTCCCTGGCCACGCCCTTGACGGCCTTCTGGTTCACATCCCGGCCCCAGACCTCCACAAATCCCACCTGGTGGGCCAGAGAGACCCGCTTGATAAAGGAGCGCAGATTGTGGTTGTGGGTGAGGGTGAGAATCGGGGCGGAGTTGGCGGTGAGCTTGTCAAACACCAGCTCCCCGTCCACCGCCAGCACCGTGGCGGCGTGGCGCTGGGCCATCATATTCAGAAACTTCCAGTCGTCCACCTGCTCCTTGACGATCGGCGTCTCAAAATCCTCCAGCCGCCCTACGGTCACGCTCTTGGCGTACCCGGCGGAAACGCTCTTATTCAAGATCCGGCGGACGACCTGAGCCGCCTTTTCCTTGCCGGCGTAGTAGGGCTCCCGCAGGTTCATCAGATACGCCAGCCCGTCCACGCCGGTGACGTGCACCTTCGGCGCGTCCTCGCTGGTCAGCTCAAAGGTATAGTCGTCCACAAAGCCGTAAAACAGCTCCTTCTGCTTCTCCGTGCCGCCATAGCCGCCCCGGATAATCAGCTTCGCGCCCACCTGCACCGCCTTGTCCAGGTCGTCCTTCCACCGGCTGCCGCCGATGTCGTACTGCCCGTCGATGGTAAAGCTGCAGCCGCTGGCGGTGCCGTTGGCGGTCAGCTCCACCTCCAGGCTCGGGATCAGCTTTGTGCTGCCCTTGATGGTGCGCTTGCCGATCGTGATCTCACAGCCCGGCGCGAGGAACCCGCGGTATTTCCGGGACAGGGCGGTATAGGTATAGGTGCCGGTATCCAAACGATATCCGCCTCCTTCTTCTCACCTGATACAAAAGCTCATTCCAGCCCCGGAAGCGTCAGCACATCCCCGGTGCGGAGCTTTCTTGGATTGGCCAGGCCGTTGGCCCGGGCGATGGCGCGCCACTGCCGGGCCTCGCCGTACTCCCTGGCCGCCAGGGCCCAGAGCGCGTCCCCCTGCCGGGCCACCCGGTACTTGGTGGTGTCCGGCGACTCCAGGGGAGATCTGCTGTTCTGCCGGGCCGGGTCCACATGCTGCTGGAACTCACAGTCCAGCAGAGCCCGCACCGGCATCCCCTTCTCGTCAAAGCGGGTAAAATTCTGGGTGCAGGACACCAGGTACCCCTCAAAGGTCAGGGACCCCCACTGCAGCCGCAGCTTGGGCGGCGCGTGGACGTCGTCCTCGATGAGCGTGAGATCGTAAATCTTCTTTGTATACTTGCGAATGTCGATGGCGTTGCCGGCGGAGGGGAGCAGGCTGTTGGCTGTGAATTCCAGCCGCTGCCCGGCGGTGCCGCCCACCTCCCCGCCGGCGGAGAGGCTGTCAAAGAACAGCTGCACCTTCAGCACCTCGCCGGAGCCGTGGTTGAACTGGGCCATGGGCACGTCCGTGCCCATGACGGGCAGCCGGGCGTACTCCACGGAGCGGCTCTGCTGGTAGCTCTGCGGGTTATAGAGGACCTCAAAGGACTCGTTCTTGTCCAGATTGGTAATGGTCATTTTTTCCAGCGGCACCAGAATATTGGGATTTGGGATACCCGCGAACATGGCTCGTCCCCCCTTCCTTTATCTCCCGCTTCTGCGCATTTCCCGGCGCAGGCGCTCCTCGATCATGCGGTAAATCTTATCCGCCGCCCGGCGCAGCTCCCGGTCGCTGAGGGCCGCAGGCTGGACCGGCGGCGCAGGCGCTGCGGGCGGTTTGGCGTGGTATGTGATGTTGGGCGTCTGGGGCACGGCGGCAGGCGCGGTCCACTGCATCTGCCGGACCGGGGCCTGCTGCGGCGCCGTATAGCTGACGCCTCCGGCGGGACGGACGTCCGGACCGGCGGGCTTCTCCAGCAGCTTCTGCGCCCACTGGGGCAGGGCCGAATCAGCCGGCGGCTTCCGTTTTGCAGGTCCAGGGCCCTCAGGGGGCTGCAGGTAGGACAGCGGACGCTCCTCCGCTCGTTGGGAGGAGACCGCCTCCGGAGGCCGCGCCGGCGTCACCGAACGCAAAATGCGGATGTCCCTGGCGGAGGGACGGCCTTCTGCCGGCAGCTGGCCCTGGCCTTCGCGGTACACAAGTCCGGGCCGCGAACCGGGCAGTATCCGTATGTCACGACCGGGAGTGACAGGAGGCTGCGCTCCGCGCACAGGGCTGTCCTGCGGATGCGTCTGACGTTCTCCGCGCCCCTGCCGGTCGGAATGCGCCTGCCCGGTCTGCGCCAAATGTACGGCTTCGCTTGTTTCGCCCGCGCGGTATAGCAGCTCCGTTTCTGTTTCTAATCGGGTTGCTGCCGGTACCGCCTGCACCGGCAAGCCCTGCTGCTGTTCTGTTTGTTTTGCACTGTTCTCCGCGCCGGGACGCACCTGCCCGGTCTGCAACGGATGCTCACTCGTGCTTGCATCCCCCGCGCGATATAACAGCTCTGTTTCTGTTTCCAATCGGGTTGTTGCCGGTACTGCCTGCACCGGCAATCCCTGCTGCTGCTGTTCTGTTTGTTTTGCGCTATCCTCCGCGCCGGGACGCACCTGCTCGGTCTGAACAGGATGCTCACTTGCGTTTGCATCCCCCGCGCGGTATAGCAACTCGGTTTCTGCTTCTAATCGGGTTGTTGCTGGTACCGCTTGCACCGGAAATCCCTGCTGCTGTTCTGTTTGTTTTGCACTGTCCTCCGTGCCGGGATGCACCTGCCCGGTCTGAACAGGATGCTCACTCACGCTTGCATTCCCCGCGCGGTATAACAGCTCGGTTTCTGCTTCTAATCGGGTTGTTGCCGGTACCGCCTGCACCGGCAATCCCTGCTGCTGCTGTTCTGTTTGTTT
>CAJTPV010000009.1:56889-87022 GCA_910578505.1 uncultured Oscillospiraceae bacterium
CTTGCATCCCCCTCGCGGTATAACAGCTCGGTTGCTGTTTCCAATCGGCTTGCTGTCGGCATCGCCTGCACCGGCAATCCCTGCTGCTGTTCTTCTTGTTTTGCACTATCCTCCGCGCCGGGACGCGCCTGCACGGTCTGAACAGGATGCTCACTTGCGCTTGCATCCCCCGCGCGGTATAGCAGCTCTGCTCCTGCTTCTGTTTCTAATCGGGCTTCTGACGCATGTTCCTGCGTCGGTAATCCCTGCTGTGTTTCTGTTTGATGTCTGCTGCTTTCCGCACTGGGACGTACCTGCCCGGACTGTTCCGAACGAACCGTCTCGACTGGAGCGCCTTCGCGGTATAACAGCTCGGTTTCTACCTCACGCCGGGAATCCACCGCTGTTTTGCCGGACGGTACCCCCTGCTGTGCTTCCGATTGTTCTGTTTTGCTCGACCGGTTTTCTTCACTGCCGCGCTCTTGTGCGAACTCTATCGCCCGTTCCGCGGCCCCTGCCTGCGTACCATGAAATTCCGCCTGCTTTTGGGGGGAAGCCTTCGTTTCCCCCTCTGTTTCATCCGCGCGGTCCACAGCTCTGCCGCGCGATGTTTCCCCGCCTGCGGCAGGGGATGTCCCCTGTCCCTCTGCGGGGAGCGGCGGCTGTTTCGCGCCCTCGCTCCGGCGCTCTCCGTCAGGCTGCGTCTTCCCCTTCCGCTCCTTCTCCTGCCGCTCTCCCGCCGCCTGCTGGGACGCGGGCATCCGGTCCTCGCTCCCGCCATGTTCATCCTCGCGGTAGATCAGCCTGCGCTCATAAAAATCAGACGCCCCGTTCTCCTCCTTGGGCACAGCGCTCTCATCCTCTGTCCGTGCGGCATCCGCCCCGGCCCGGAACTCCTGCCGGCGCGCCGCCCGCGTCTGCCGCGTCACGGCCTCCTCCACCGACCGGCTTACTTCCCGCCGCAGCTGCTCCCGCAGAACCGGCCCCTCCCGCCGCAGCAGCTCCTCTGTCCGGTCTGCCGCCGCGGAAAACGCCGCTTCCTCCAATGCCCGCTCCCGGCGGCGGCGCAGCGCGTCAGGCAATAAAATACTGCCGCCGCTCCCTGCCGGAGACGCCTTTGGGACCGCTGCCGGAAAACCGGGGCGCTGCTGCCGCCACTGGGGCTGCCAGCCTCCCGCCGCCGGCGACGCCGTCACGCTGCTGACCGGCTCCAGGCCGCTGCGGGGCGCGGACTGCTGCGTCACCCGGATGGTGTGGCTCCGACCGATTGCGCTGGCCTGGATGTTGATCTGCTGTGTCCGCTCCCGCTCCTCCCGCCAAACGATCCGCTCCAAGAGCTTCTCCACAGCGCGGGCGTTCTCCTTTTTTTCCCGCTTCTCCTGCTTCCGCAGCCCCTTCTGCTCCTCCCGCAGGGATTTCAAAAGCAGCGTCATATCCAAATTGATATTGACGCCGCCCTGCCCGCCCGCCTGCTGCTCCGCTCCATCCTCCAGCAGCTCCAGCGGCACCGGCCGCCAGAAGCCCAGCCGGCGCTGTGAGCGCTGCAGGATCTCCTGGCCAAACAGGGCTGACAGCATGCCAAAAGAGGACAGTCCCGTCCTGTCCCGGTCCAGTACCGCCATATCCGGTTTTGTCACAGCAATCGACTTCATATGTTTCCCAAATCAAAAACACACCCGCGCCGCCGGTTTCCGGCCCTGCGCGCTAAAAGCATCCGTTGTACAGCAGTTCAATCCGGCTCACGGCCACCGCGGCCTGATTGGCGTCCAGCTCCGGCCCCATGTACTTCTGCAGATGCGCCCCCACAATGTTCCAGACCCGCTGGGGCGCGCCGAAGCTGTCCTTTAAAATCACCGTTCCCGCCAGCGGCACGCTCATCCCCTGGTTGCACATCCCCATCAGCACGGACACGGAATCCACATCGGTCACGACCCCCTCCTGCAGGGTCAAAACCTGGGGCTTGGTCTCCTTAAAAAAGAACCGCGGATAGTTGAGGCCCCCCTCGTTATAGGTCTCATACTCCAGCTCCATGCCCAGCCCCGACACCGCGGTGAACCGCCCGGCCAGCACCGCGCCGGCGCCGGCGAGAAACACCTCAAAATACGCGCCGGACAGATACTCAGCCATGCCGCACCTCCCTGCCCGTCCGCGGGACAGGCTCGTGGGTCTTCCGCTCCATGCCGCCGATGGCAAAGGTCAGGCTCTCGCTGAGCACCTCGCTGCGCCCGCCGTCCATGGGCGTCAGCTCATACCCGATGGGCACCGCGTTTTTCAGGGACCAGGTCACGCCCCGGTTCCCCCTGTCGTCCAGGGCCACAATGTTCAGCGTCCGGTACAAATCCTCCCCGCTGGGCCCGGCGTTGGGGCCGGCGGCGGCGGAAAACAGCCAGTCCAGAAAGTTGTTGTCCCCCACCACCCCCTTGGTCAGGGTCACGGGGGCAAAGCGCGTGAACACAGGCACCGTCTCCTGCACCCCCCGGCCGTCGTTGCCCGACCGGACCTGCAGGGTCTCCACATCCATCTTCACGCCGGAAAACTGGGAAAAGGCCGCCACGACCACGCCGCTGTTCTCCACCTCCACCAGAAAGCGGAACGCGCGAAAGGGTTCCTCGTATGTGATCACGCCCTCACCTCTCCATTACCGAAATTCGTAGGTCTTCTGACTGGAATTGCTGAGCTTTTTGTTCACCGCGGACACCTCCTGGCACCACCTCCGGCGCTCCTGATGGCTCAGGCCCATCACCGCGTCCCTGGACCAGTGCAGATAATACGACAGGAACGTCATCTCCTCATACATTCGCTCCTGGGGATACAGCACCAGTCCTAGCTCAATAAAAAATCCAGCGGCACCTCCAGCTCCTGATTGCAGTGGGGGCAGGTCACCCGGTACACCGGCATCTCCGACATATTGATCCGCTGGTACAGGTCCTGCAGATACGCCAAATCCATCGTAAAGAGCCCCTCGATCACCCGTGTGTTGACCGTGCTGAGGGTCCCCAGCTTGGTGATCACACGGGCCAGCAGGATGATGGTCAGATAGCCGGGGTTCTGCTGGACCTTCGGGTCCCGCAGGGGCAGGATCTCGTCGGCTGCATTGGCCAAACGCATCACGCCCCGCTTGTGTACCTCGCCGTTGGCATCCACATAGCCTCTGGGCAGCTCAAATTCAAATTCAGTCTCCATACTCCATATCTCCTGATTTCCGACGGTAGAGGGGCGCACAAGGCCCCTCTACCACCGAAAGTGTGAACACTACACTATATTGCTTGCAAATCCCCACGCCTGCAGGACTGTGCAGCAGTGCATTTTGCAGAATCCTCTTAAAAGCAGCGCGCAGCGCTTTGGCCGTCCGATCGGGACTAGATCGGGGATGCCTCGCCGGCTACGCCGCCGGGCGTGTGCTCCAGGCCCTCGTGGCACAGCTCCAGGGACTGGATGGCCACCTCGCCGCCCAGGGCGTTCAGGTCGGGCACCGTGTAGCCCACGGGCCAGGCGTTGATGAGGTTCCAGGAGGGCCCCGGACTGCCCGCGTCGTCGATGAGGGTGATGGTGACGTTGTGGCGGACCATGCCCGTGGGGGGCGCGGTGTTGGTGGGGGCCACGGAGTAGATCCAATCCAGGAAGTCGCTGTCATCAGAGGTGCCCCAGCGCAGCGTCACATTGCCGAACTTGGTCAGCCCGGCCAGCTTGCGGGGGGTGTTGCGCAGGTCGTCGCCCTCGCGGTACTCAACGGCGTCTGTACTGGAGCTCATGCCGGAGACCTCGGAAAATCCGGCACGGCTGATCCCATCGATCTCAACCTGGTACCGAAATACTCTATACGGATAATTGATTGCCATTTAAACTTCGTCCTTTCTGTTCGATGATGGGAGTCTAGCTTATTCGTAGGCGGTCTTCTGCGTAATGCGGAAGATGACAAATTCAGCGGGCTTTACCGGCGCAATGCCGATCTGGCAGATCAGGCGGCCATTGTCAATGTCGTCCTGGGTCATGGTGGTCAGGCCGCACTCCACAAAGAAGGCCTGCTCCGGGCTGGTCCCGGCCAGGGCGCCGTCCCGCCAGCAGGTGGCCAGGAAGGACTCGATGGTCCGGGTCACCCGGCCCCACAGCGTCTCGCTGTTGGGCTCAAAGACCACCCAGTTGGTGTTGACCCGGATGGACTCCTCAATATAAATGAACAGACGGCGCACGTTGAGGTACTTCCACAGGCCGTTGGAGCTGATGGTGCGGGCGCCCCACACGCGGATGCCCCGGCCGGGGAAGGAGCGGATCAGGTTGACCCCCATGGGGTTCAGGATATCCTGCTCGCCGGTGTTGTACAGCGTGGACAGACCGGTGCAGCCCCGGACCACCTCGTTGGCGGGGGCCTTGTGGACGCCCCGCTCGTTGTCGCTGCGGGCGTAGATGCCGGCCATAGCCCCGGAGGGCGGGAAGTAGGCGGAGCGCTTGGCCCCGGCGTCGAACATCTCCAGCCAGGGGTGGTACATGGCGGCATAGGTGCTGTCGTACATATCCCGGAAGTTGGCCACGTCGTTGGTCTTCTTCAGGTCCTGGGGCACGTCCAGAATGGCGAAGCAGCTCTTGCGGTTCTCGCAGAAGCCGATGAGCGCCGCCTGGACCTCCGGCGCGGTGACGCCGGGGATGACCATGATGGACACGGTGCCGTTTTCCAGGAAGGCCTGCAGGCCCGTGCGCCTGCCGGGACCGTTGTCCTCGCCCAGATAGGCCTCCGGGCCCACGTTCAGCACCGTGCCGTTGCTGCCGCCCTCCAGGGTGAGGACCATCTCGCTGCCGGTACCGGCGCACAGGTCATAGGGCACAATGGACTTGACCGCGCCGGCGGCGGCGGGGAGCGCCGGGGCGTTCTCCTTCTTATCCTTGTCCTTCTCGTCCTTCACCGGCGCGGGCGCAGGGGCGGGAGCCGCTTTGTTCTCCAGAACCTCCACCTTGATCAGGTCGCTCTTGGCCGTGCGCACGGGGGCATAGTTGAGCGCGTCCGGCTTCAGGGACAGGTTCTCAAAGGTCTCCACCGTGTCGTCCAGGCGGGCGGTGATGGTGATCTCGCAGGTGCGGATGTACTTGGCGGTACCCACCTTCCGGTCGGCCACGTCCAGGGTGCAGGGGGCGTCCAGGGTGACGACCCGGTCCAGCACGCTCTTGATGGCAGCGTAGGCGCTGCGGTTTCCGTCAAACAGCTCCACCACGTCGCCGGGGTTGAAGCCGTCGGCGTTCTTCAGGGTGAGGTCCGCGCCCTTCACCTCGTAAACCTGGGTCTTGGCCTTATAAGAGGGGGCCACCGTGACCCGCATGTTCTCCGCCCATGCGCCGGGGTTGGCCGCCGTGACCTTCAGCACGCCCACGGTCTTGGAGGCGGCTCTGGCGTCGCCGGGGACGGCCCGCATGATGTAGGCCCGAGAGCCCCCGTTGGCAAAGAACTGTTCCACCGCATAGGGCAGATACCGGGCGCTGCCATAGCCGGCCTGGCTGAGGTAACCGCCGTACATCCGCCGGTAGTCGGCAAAGCTGGTCACCAGCTGGGGCTGACCGGTCACAGGCCCGCGCTCCGCCAGGCCCACAAAGCCCGCGGTGCTGGTGCTGACGCCCTGCATGGGGGTCGCCCCTGAGTCATACTCCTCTACATACACGCCTGGGGACAAATATTCTGCCATACTTTTGCTTCACGCCATGGTTGTGGCTGGGCGCCGGTCGTGAAGCTCCCCTCCTTTCTGTTTATCCTTTTGACTCTAGATCTATTTTTGAGCTTCCTGGTAGGGATTCTTCGCTCATACAAATATCAGGGGCCATCCGGCCCCAAAAGCGGATGATGACGGCCATGTTGTACTCCAGCGCCTGGGCCAGATTTTCCCTGGCCATATACCCGTCGCCCATGCCGGCCCAGGTGCGGAACACCGCCCGGCCCTCCCGCGTCAGATACATCCCGCCCCGGATCACCTGCCCGTTGATCTCGCAGCAGGCCTCCAGGGCCCGCCCGCGCCGGTCCGCGGGGATCCGAAAGGGATAGCGGCCATACAGCAGCACCTGGTCGTCCAGGCACCGGCAGGCCATCTCCCAGGTCATGGCCCCGCTGGTCAGACGGAACCGGATCTCCCCCATCTTCCTCTGCCAGACCACGCCGCTGTCGGCCAGCAGGGCGGTCAGCTGCCGCTCTGTGTTCATCCTTCCCCGCCTCCAAATCCGGCGGGGGGCTCCGCCAGCAGCGGCGCAGCCGGCTCCACCGGCACAGGTACCGTGTCCGCCGGCGCATCGAAAGCAGGCCACCGGGGCGCCTCAGGCCTGCCCAGCCGCTGCAGGGCCAGCAGGTCCAGCATGGCGCTGTTGCCCACCTTCCCGGCCAGCTGCCGGACCGTCTCCAGGGGGAGGCTGTCCAGCCGGGTCCCCGCCAGCACCGCCTGCATCGCCAGCGCCGCCGTCCGGGGCTGGCTCCGGCGCTCCTGCCGCTCCGCCGCCCGGTGCTCCTGCTGCTCCGCCGCCGTCCGCTGGTCTGCCGTGTGAAGCATTGGCGTCTCCTTCCGTCAGCTCCCGCATCAGACCGTCCACAAAATCCGGCTCCTGGAACTCCCGCAGAGCCTGGTTGGCCCGGTCCGATATCTCCCGGAGCTTCTGGGTAAACTCCGTCTTCATCTGCGCCTTTTTCTCTATCAGGGCCTGGGTGCGGACAATGGCGCTGTGCAAAAGCGCCTTTTCCTCCACGCCCCCGGCCTGCTGGAGCTGCCGCCGGTACTGCGCCAGCAGCGCCTCCTCCCTGCTCTGCTCCAAAAACGGGTACATGGCCCGCAGGGTGTCCACGCCCTCCTGCTCCCCGACGCCGCCCCGGCCCTGGACCATCCGGGTCATCAGGTCCACGGTGCGCCGGGCGTCCTGGAGCACGTCCACCACCAGGCCCACCGCGCTGTTGACAAACCCGCGGTGGAACATCACCTGGCTGGTCCCGCCGCCGGGAACGCTTTTGGTCTTGGCCCCCAGTCCGGTCAGGGTCCTCTGCCGGGCGGTCTGGGGCTCCTGGCCCACCGTCCGCCGGAGGCAGGAGGTCAGCATCATGCGCCCCGACCCCTCCAGCACCGCGCCCGCCAGGCTGCCCCGCTGAAAGGCCGTCTCCGAAAAGGCGCGCAGGGAGGGCTGTCCCGGCTCCGCCGGGTTTTCCCGCTCCTCCGGACGCCTCTCCAGCTCTCCGGCCCGCCGGCGGCCCGCCTGTTCGAAGGAGGTCTGAAAGGCCTCCGTCACATGCCAGAGGGGGTCCCGGTTCTGAAAGTACTCCGACCCCGCCGCCCAGGCCAGCTGCCGCCGGACGCCGCCGGAGGTGACCGGCTCCGCCGGGACGCTCTCCCGCCGTCTGAGATAGATCCGGGCCATGGGAAACACCCCCGTCAGGCTCTCCGCCCCAGTATCAGCTCCATGCTGTGTACAATGTGCCAGGCCTCCAGCGGGCGCACAATGAAGTACGTCGCGTGGATGCGGTGGCCGCGGATGGCGTAGCGGCTGGTGTCGTCTATGAGGACGATGCGGCACTGCCGGTCCCGGTCCCGCAGCTCACGGGCCGCCAGGAAGCCGGCGCTGTCGCCAAAGCCGATGAATGCCGCATAAAAGCTCCGCATATCCTGCCGGAGCTGCTGTGGTGTTTGGATGGGGCAGAGCTCCACAGGACAGCCGCAGGTCTGGCAATACTGTGTGATCCAGCTGCAGATCTGCTCCCTCTCTCCTGTGCTGCCGCCGCATACGGCCAGGCGCATCCCGTCACCACCTCTCCCGGCGGACTGGGGTTATCATAGCAGACTCCGCCGGCATTACAAAGCGTTTCGACACAAATTGCGTTTTAACTGCACAACTTGCACAACGCCGCCCCGAAACTTGTGGTATAATCGGTATATACAGCGCAGAGGAGGTTCCGCCGTATGTCCTGTCTGTCCGTGCGCCCCGCCGCAGCCGGGGAGCAGAGATACTTTGCGCAGTATCTTCTGCCCCAGACCGCCCAGGAGCTCCGCCGCAGCGGCGGGGCCTATACGCTGCTGGGCGCTTTGACCGGGCCGCTGGCCTGCGGCGCGTCGGCAGTCCGGTGGACGGGCGGGGAGGCCGTGCTGGAGAGTCTGTTCACAGACCCGCTGGTCCGGGGCCGCGGACTGGGCGGGGCCCTGGCGGACCTGGCCATCCTGACGGCCAGGGAGCGGGACGCCGGCAGCCTGACCTGCGGCTATGTGCTGGCCGGAGAGGACCTAGTGGCGATGAACGCCATCTTTTCCCGCCGGGGCGGTGCGCCGCGGCTCCTGGGCCCGGCCTATTGCGCCGACGTGTCCGCCTGCCGGGGAGCGCGGCTGATCGGGGCCGCCCTGCGGGGGGACTACCGGCCCGCCCCCGCCGTGGTCCCCTTCTCCCGGCTGACGCCGGAGCAGCTGGCCCGGCTGGAGGAGCGCCCGGATATCCCCGGCTATCTGCGCTGGCAGTCCTGCGAGCCCAGATGCGACAGGGAGCTGTCCCTGGCCTGGGTGCAGGCGGGGCAGGTGAGCGCCTACATCCTGGGCGGCGAGGCTGCGGACGGCGGGTATCTGCTGGCTGCGGCCTGGCGGGGGGCAGAGGCGCCGGCGGCCAGCTTTTTGGCCCTGCTGCGGGGCCAGCTCAACCGCTGCTGGTATCAGGCCGGCGGCGGCTTCCCCTACTACTTCTCCGCTGTCACGGCCCCGGCTCAGGCCCTGGCCCGGCTTCTGCTCCAGGGACATTTCCAGGAGTATGCGCAGATGTCCGCGCGGATATCGCTGTGAGCCCTCCCGCCGGAGGCGCATTGGCCGTCCGCCCAGGACCCGGAGGCGCATTGGCCGTCCGCCCAGGACCCGGAGGCGCGTTGGCCGTCCGGCTAGGACCGGCCCCACCCCTGTTCCAGAACCCACTCCAACAGCTTCTGCCGGCATAGCTGCGCCTTGGCCGCGCTGATGGGGACCCGCTGCCCGTTCTCCATCACAAAGTCGTTTTTGTGGATGGTCGCCACATGGGCCAGATTCACCAGGAAACTCCGGTGGCAGCGCAGAAAGCTGGGGCTGTCGATCTCCTCCTCCAGCTCCGCCATACCCCGGCGGGTGCCGATCGTTTTCCCCTGCAGATGGATGTAGGCGGTGTGCCGCTGGATTTCGATAAAGCAGACATCCTGCAGGCGCACCTCCATCTCCTCCCACTCCGAGCGGATTTTCAGCGTGCGCAGGCTCTCCCACCGCTTGTGGACGCACCAGTCCAGCATATCGAATATGGTCTCCCGGTTCACCGGTTTTACCAGATAATCCAAAACACCCAGGTCATAGCCCACCAGCCCGTGTACCTCGCTGGTGGTGATGAAGGCGATCTCACAGCTCTCGTCCAGCATCCGCAGGCGGCGAGCTGTTTCCACGCCGGTCAGCCCCGGCATATAGATATCCAGCAGGACCAGGTCCCAGCGGTCCCGCCGCCAGCGGCTGAGGAGCTCCTCCCCGCCGGCGGCCTCCTCCATCCGCAGGCGGTATCCGCGCTCCTGTCCGTATGCCTGCACAAAGCGGCACAATTGGGACCTCTCCTCCGCCAAATCATCACAAATTATTACAGATAGCTCCATATTCCGCCCCCCCTCTTTCATGAGGGCACATTTTACCACAAAATCCTCCGTCCGAAAACGGTGTTTTCCTGAGTGGTCAATTTTTTTCGCAACTGGCATTTTTTATACGCAACTGGGACTTTCAATATTGTATCTCTTGAAAGCATCCGTTAAAATATTTGGGGGATAAGAGCCTCTGCTTCCTGCTTTTCAGGCCCGCTCCAGCGGTACGTCCGTGACCGCCACCATCATTCATCAATAAAGGAGATTTTCCATGAACATTATGCAAAACAGAAACGACACCGAGCTTGCGGTCACGCTGGAGGGACGTCTGGACACCACCACCGCTCCCCAACTGGAACAGTCGCTGAAGAGCGCGCTGCCCGGCGTCAAAACCCTGATCCTTGATTTTTCCGCCCTGGACTACCTCTCCTCCGCCGGGCTCCGGGTCCTGCTGGCCACACAGAAGGCCATGCGCCGCCAGGGCAAAATGGTCATCCGCCACGTCAATGAGACCATCATGGAGGTCTTTGAGGTCACGGGCTTTATCGATATCCTGACGATTGAGGAATAAACGCCCGTTCTACATACCGCATACAGAGGAGGTCTGGAGCCGCGGCGGCTCCGGACCTCCTCTGCGCCGCCGGTGGATGCATGTGGATGCATTTGGTAACATCCCAGAGAGTTTCGGGCAAACTCCCTTGATTCTTTCCGGCGGAACCGGTATACTTTTTTAAATCGAGGAACAGCATTTGATCCGTCAAACAACAGACCAGGAAAGCGGGGGTTATATGCAGACATATCTGAAAAAGGACCACGCCCCGGCCCACCGCGGCCCATCCGCGGCGCGGATGCCCGCCCCCTCCATGGACGCCCTGCGCGCAGGAATGGCCCGGCCGGCCACCGAACAGCCGGGGCAGCGGGTCGATCTCCCCAGCCAAATCCAGGCCAAGATGGAGAGCGCCTTTGGCATGGATTTCTCCGGCGTCCGGCTCTACCGCAGCCAGGCCGTGGCCGACGGCGGGGCCCAGGCCGTGACCCAGGGCAGCCGCATCGCCTTCGCCCCGGACCGGCTGGACTTTTTCTCCCAGGAGGGGCAGTCCCTGCTGGGGCACGAGCTCAGCCACGTGGCCTCCCAGGCCAGAGGCGAGGCGCGGGGGCAGGGCTTCCTGCAGGACGCCAGGCTGGAGTCGCAGGCAGATCGGGAGGGCGCTATGGCCGCCCAGGGCGAGAGCGTTGGACCGGCCACCGGAACGCTGTCCGCCGCCAGCGCCGTGGGCGCGGCAGGGCCCATGCAGGCGAAGAAGGACAAAAAAGACCGGCAGCAGACAAACGCGCCCGCCGCCCCGGCCATTGACAACGGCGTGGCCGACCGGGTGGATGACACCGAATTCGACCCGGTCCAGCAGACCATCGGAACCGGCGTGGACGCCTTCAATGCCACCTCGGAATACGCGGGCGACACGCTGGAGGATTTGGCCGATGACGGGCCGACACAGGGCGTAAAGGATTTCGCAGGTGCAGCGGGCGACTCCTCCTTTATGGACGTGGTTGGGAAAACCGCCGCCATTACCGGACCGGTCAAGAGCGCCTACGACTTTGTCAAGGGCATCCAGGGCTTCAACGCGGAGGATGACGTCATGGACCAGGTGGTGGCTCTGGCGTCAGGCGGCGGCAGCACCCTGACGGGCGCCGCCCAGGGCGTTAACGAATTTTATGAGTACATGGACGACGCTACCTCCAAGGCGGTGGGCGGCGGCAGCCAGGCATTCAGCGGGACCCTCGGCGCTGTCAACGCCTCCCGCCACCTGGTCAGAGCCCTGCAGGATGATGAGGACGGCGATAAGCTCGATCAGGTCATGGGTGCGGGAACGGACCTGGTTGGCTCCGTCAACGACGCCGTACAGGGCGTGAGCAAAGCCTCGAAGGAGAAGTGGATCAGCAAGGACGCCGCCGGCAACGTGGGGGCTGCGCTCCAAATGGTCACCGGCAGCGCCGGCGTCGGCAGCGCCATCCGCCACGGCGTGATGGCCGATACCGACGACAAGCTGGCCCAGAACTCGCTGCGGAAGGTCCGGAGCGAAGCCCAGAGCCGGACCTCAGAGGAGCAGCAGGCAAACGACACACTGCTCGATTCCATGCTCAGCGCCCAGCAGCGGGTCGCCGGCGTCCGGAAGCAGGACGCCGTCTGGGAGGGGATCCACGGCGGCCTTGACGCCCTGGGCGGCGCGGCCAGCTTTATTCCCGTTGGGGGAACAGCCGCCTCCATCGGGATCGGCGCGGTGCAGAAGGTCACGGATTTCATCGGGCAGGAAGCAACCGGTCAGGCCAGAAAAAGGGCGCGGGAGGAAAACCTGGGCCAGCGGCACATGGACCTGCATCGGGAGCTGATGCAGAAGCTCATTGAGGAGAAGAAGGCGCAGACCGGGAAAACGGAGCTGAGCGCCTATGAATTGGACCAGTGCCGGACCCTCGCCAAGCACACCGTCAACCAGCACCTCTATGGGCAGGGCGTCCGGACAAACAGGATGGCCGGCATGCAAAAGACCAATCAGGAGCTGGATCAGGCGGAGGCCCTCATGGGCGCGTCGGGCGCAGAGGGCGCCCGCGCTGCCGGGAGCCTGCGGGCCGCGGGCCACGCCATTGACGACACCGGCCATTTTGTCAGCCGGAACGAAACCCAGGCAAAGCTGAACGCAGACCTGGGCAGCGAGGATTTTGAAGCGACCTGGAGCAGCGCGCTGTCCCACGAGGACGTGAAGCGGAACCCGGTAATGGTCGCCAGAGCGAAGGCGGCGGCAAAACGGAAGGCAAAAGCGGATAAGGCCGCCGAGAAACAACGGGTCAAAAGTCTCTCACCCGCAGAAAAAGCCGCGGAAGAAGCCGCAGCAAAACAGGCCAAAGCCCAGAAAAAGGCTGATGACAAGAGAAAACGAAGGGAGCAGCGCGCGGCGTCCAAAGAGGCCCGCAAAACCGCGAAGGCGGCATACAAGGCCGACATGGACAGCTATGTCAGCGCAGGCCTGACCGCCGCCGGCGGGGACCAGATGAGCCGCTACGACAGGTGGAAAAAGTCCAACGAGCTGAAGAAGCAGTTTAAGGCGGAAAACAAAGCCCAGGGCGGAGCCAGGGGACTGGAGAACACCGTGGAGGGAGCGGCCTCCGACACGAATGCGGGCTTTTTCAGAAAGGCCGCAAATTGGGGGAAATCCAAGTATCTCCACGCCCGGCGCAGTCACGACCGCATGCGCGACAGCATGGTCAACGACGGGTGGGACAAGCTGAGCGGATGGGACCGCTTCAAGCTGGCCGCCGCCAACCCGCTGGCATGGATTGCCTCCAAAACGGCGTCCGGAAAGGCAAAATCCAATGCCGCGCAGGCATCTGTCGACGAGCAGCACAGCATGGACCTCCTCAATCAGCTCATGAGCGCAGGAAGTGCAGCGCCGGCTGCCGCGGCCCAGGACGCCGCAGTCCAGGACGCCGCAGTCCAGGTCCCCGCTGCCCAGGTCCCCGCTGCCCAGGACGCCGGCGCGGGCGGAGAGATCATGGACCAGACCGCCGACCCCTCCCTGCTGACGGTCGGGCAGAAGATCGAGCGCTATGAGTCCGGTCAGGCCAGCAACGAGGGCGTGGACCCCTCCATACTCACCTTTAAAAATAAAATCCGGCATCTGAATTCACGAATAAGGGGAAAATAATCTATGGAACGAGCAACAGAAACCATTCAGCTGCTGGAGTCCTCCCTCCGGGAGCAGGGGCTGGAAACCGCTGTGGATGGGAGCATCCCGGAGCGGCCCGGTATGCGGGTCCTGATCCCGGTGCGGGACGGGAAGCTGGTGCGCACAGAGCTGCACTATGTCCCCTGCGGCGAGCTGTTCGACGCGCTCCAGCTCTACACCACCATTGTGGAGGACCTGGATGAGCACGGCATGCGGGAGCTGAGCAAGGCCGCAGGCGTTTGGAACTTCTCCGTCTTTTTGGGCGCTCTGGCGGTGCGGGAGGACCGGCGGGCGCTGTACCACCGCTACTGCCTGGCCCTGCCCGGCAAGCTGACCGCCGGAGAATGTGCGGTGATGGCGGAAAGCATACTGACAACCATTTTGCACTATATCGCGCAGTTTCAGGAGGATGCTCTGGCCCTGGCCGGCGGCATGACGCTGGAGGAGCTGGCGTCTGCCGGTTCCTGAGCCGGACCGCCGGACCGTCCGGCTGGCACTGCGGCAGGGTGTGCGCACCAAATCACCGCTTTCCCGGCTGCATTTGTTCCGGGAAAGCGGTGATTTTCACAGGGCGGAGCCGTATGGGATGTTCTGGATGGCGGGGGACTCGCCGGACTGGGCCCGGCTGGCGAAATACTCGAAAACGGACCGGCGGACCTCGTTGTAGTTCTTTTTGCTGGTGGGGATGCACCGCCCCCCCGACAGCTGGAGCTGGTAGCGCCGGATGCCCTCCACACTGTCCAGGTTGACCAGATAGCTCTTGTGGCAGCGGAGGAACTGTCCGGCCGGCACCCTCTGCTGGATCTGCGTCAGCGCTCCCGGCACGGACAGGACCTGCCCGGCGAGGGTGTGGATCTCCAGCTGGTGGCTGAAAACCTCTATGTAGAGGATCTGATGGAGGGGCACCACCTGCATAGAGCCGGACTGCCGCAGCAGAAGGGGCCGGGGCGGCTGCAGCACGTACAGCAGGATCTCCCTCAGCTGCTCGCCGGAGACCGGCCTGAGCAGATAGTGCAGGGACTGTATGGCGTAGTCCGCCGGCTCGAACGTGCTGCAGATGAGGACCACCGGCAGGCGGGGGGCAAACCGGCGCAGCCGCCTGACGAACGCCGCCCCGGTCTCCTCCTCCCCCTTGGGCACGTCCAGAAAGACCAGGTCGCAGGCGGAGGGGTTCTGCTCCAGCGGGGCCAGCAGGCTGCCGCAGTCGGAAAAATGGGAGATGAGACAGGTCCGGCTGAGCTTCTCCAGGACCTTCTCCAGGCAGTCAAGGAACTGCCCGTCCCCCATAGGGCTGCCGTCGCAATAGGCGATGCGGTACAAGCGGGCCACCTTCTTTCTCTGCATCATACTATCGCCATGGTAACCCGATTTGCGCAAACTTGCAAGACCCAAATTGCGGATCGTGCAAAAAATCACTTGGAACGGAGGACACTCCTGTGGAAAATGAAAAACGCATCCGTCTGGGCATCTGTACGCCGGACGGCCCGGTGTACCGGCGGCTGGGACAGCTGGCGGAGCTGTGGGGACAGGAGATGTGCATACGGCTGGACATATACCCGGCCCAGGCGGACAGTCCCGGGGACGCCGACCTGCTGTTTTTTGAGGCGGGAGAGGGGGAGGCCGCTGTGGACCAGTGGGCCGCGGGCCGCCGCGCGGCAAGCCATTTCCCGGCCCTGATCGCGCTGGTGGAAAACAGCCGCCAGGCCATCGCCTCCTACCGCTGCCACCCCAACGCCCTCCTGCAGCGGGAGACGGACTACGCCGGGCTGGCCGCCGCCCTGGACAGGTGCTTTCCCGTGTGGAGTCCGGGCATGATCTGGCTGGATCTGCTCTACCAGCGGGAGCGTGTGCGCGTGCCGCTGTGCCAGGTGCAGTATGTGGAGGCCCAGGGGCGCAACACCCGCCTGCAGTGCGCCGGAGGCATGATCGAGGTCAACAAGCCCCTGGGGCAATTGGCGGAGCTGCTGCCCCAGCCGCCCTTTCTGCGCTGTCAAAAGAGCTTTCTGGTGCGCATGAGCGCTGTGGCCCAGATCCAAAGCGGCATGCTGGTCATGTTCGGCGGCCAGGAGATCCCCGTCAGCCGGAAGCAGGTGCAGGAGGTCCGGCAGAAGGTGGAGCTGTGGAAGAGCGGATTCTGAACAAAAAAGCGACCGGGTCCCCTCGCTTGAATGGGGCCCGGCCATTTTTACCCGGTTGCACTTCCCGCCCGGTCATGGTATAATTGGGATATTCTACATGTTAAGGAGGGATTGTGTATGATTTCTGACAGCTATTTTGACAAATTCGTTCTGCCGGATGACCTCCGGGCGGCGCTGAAGAAATGCCGTTCCATCGCCTACATCGAAACCCAGGAGGAGCTGGACGAGCTGGCCTTCGGCCCCACCCACACCTCCCAGTACGACGTTGTGTACAACATCGTTGGACGCGGGCGGGTGAAGGAGGCGGAGGTCATCCGCTGCAAAAACGGCGCCCTGGTCAACTTTATGGAGGACTATATGCGCCGCCGGGACCCCAACTCCATGGTCATCAGCGACGATCTGCCCACGGACAAAACCCGCTTCAAGGACCGCTTCGGCTACGACTTCTCCTCACTGCGCAAGGAGACCATGGACTGGTTTTCCACCCAGCGGGTCATCATGCTCCCCTTCAAGGCCGGGGATTTGGAGCACGGCTATGACAGCCTGATGGTCTGCCCCGCCAACGCGGCCTTCTTCGCCCTGGCTCTGGCCAACATGCAGGGCTTTGTCTCCGTCATGGACATCCCCGACAACTACACCCCCCGCTCCATCATCTACGTGGCCCCGCCCTTCCGCCACACCCATTTCGACGGCAAGCAGATCGTGGTCCACAACCGCACCAAAGCCCTCCACGAGGTCTTTGCCTACAACCTCTACCCCGGCCCCTCCGCCAAAAAGGGCGTGTATTCCGTGCTGCTGGACATCGGCGAGCAGGAGGGCTGGGTCTGCTGCCACGCCAGCGCGGCCCTGGTGGAGACCCCCTATGAAAACGAGATCGTGTTCATGCACGAGGGCGCGTCCGGCGGCGGCAAGAGCGAGATGCTGGAGGACTTCCACCGGGAGGACGACAGCCGCCTGCTGCTGGGCGCCCACACCACCACCGGTGAAAAATATTACCTGAACCTGGGCGAGTCCTGCACCATCTACCCCATCTCCGACGACATGGCCCTGGCCCACAAGGGATACCAGGACCCGGAGGGCGGCAAGCTGATGATCGTGGACGCGGAGGCGGGCTGGTTCCTGCGCATGGACAGCCTCCACGCCTACGGCAACAACCCCGTCTATGAGAAGGCGTCCATCCACCCCACCCGGCCCCTGCTGTTTTTCAATATGGACGGCGTGCCGGGGGCCACGTGCCTCATCTGGGAGCACGTCAAGGACTCCGACGGCCAGCCCTGTCCCAACCCCCGTGTGATCATCCCCAGGGATATGATCGAGAACATCGTGCCCCGGGAGCCCCAGGAGGTGTCCGTCCGCTCCTTCGGCGTGCGCATGCCCCCCTCCACCGCGGACGAGCCCAACTATGGCATCATGGGCATGCTCCACATCATCCCCCCGGCCCTGGCGTGGCTGTGGCGGCTGGTGGCCCCCCGCGGATTCAAGAACCCCAGCATCGTGGACGGCGGCAGCCGCATGAAGAGCGAGGGCGTGGGGTCCTACTGGCCCTTCGCCACCGGCAAAAAGGTCACCCAGGCCAACCTGCTGCTGGAGCAGATCCTCTCCTGCCCCAAGACGCTGAACGTGCTGATCCCCAACCAGCACATCGGCGCGTACAACGTGGGCTTCATGAGCGAGTGGGTCAGCCGGGAGTACCTGTGCCGCCACAACGGCGAGGTCAAGTCCCGCCACCTCACCCCCGCCCGCTGCCCCCTGTTCGGCTACGCCCTGCTGGACATGAAGCTGGACGGACAGTTCATCCGCCCCACCTTCCTGCGTCCGGAGACCCAGTCGAAGCTGGGGGAAAAGGGCTACGACGCGGGCGCGAAGATCCTGACCGATTTCTTCAAGGAGGAGATCGCCCAGTTCGACACCGACGAGCTGAACCCCCTGGGCCGCGAGATCATCCGCTGCTGCCTCAAGGACGGCAGGCTGGAGGACTACCTGGCCCTGACGCCCATGAAGCTGCACAAATAACACGAAAAGCAGGCCAGCCTCTTTCGGGACTGGCCTGCTCGGTTCTTTATCCCTTGTATCCGTTGGGGTTGGTGGACTGCCACTTCCAGGAGGAGGCGCACATCTCCTCAATGCCGTACTTGGCCGCCCAGCCCAGCTCCTCCCTGGCCTTGGCCGGGTCGGCGTAGCAGGCGGCGATGTCGCCGGGACGGCGGGGGTCCACCGTGTAGGGCAGCGTCTTGCCGCAGGCCTTCTCATAGGCGTGGAGGATGTCCAGCACGCTGTAGCCCTTGCCGGTGCCCAGGTTGCAGATGAAGAGGCCGCAGTTGGTCTCCAGCTTCTTCAGCGCCGCCAGATGGCCCAGGGCCAGGTCCACCACATGGATGTAATCGCGCACGCCGGTGCCGTCGGGGGTGTCGTAGTCGTTGCCGAAGACGTGGAGCTTCTCCAGCTTGCCCACCGCCACCTGGGCGATATAGGGGACCAGGTTGTTGGGGATGCCGTTGGGGTCCTCGCCGATGAGGCCGCTGTCATGGGCCCCGATGGGGTTGAAGTACCGCAGCAGCGCCACATTCAGACTGGGGTCCGCCTTGCAGTAGTCGATGAGGATGCGCTCAATAAAGAGCTTGGTGGTGCCGTAGGGATTGGTGGTGCCGCCGGTGGGGAAATCCTCCCGGATGGGCACGGTGGCCGGGTCGCCGTAGACCGTGGCGGAGGAGGAGAAGACAAAGTTCTTCACATTGTGCTCCCGCATGGCCTTCAGGAGGGTGAAGGTGCTGCCCAGGTTGTTGCTGTAGTACTCCAGGGGCTTCGAAACGCTCTCGCCCACCGCCTTCAGACCGGCAAAGTGGATCACCGCGTCGATGTCCGGGTGCTGGGCAAAGATGGCGTCCACCTCGTGGGGATTGCACAGCTCCGCTTTAACGAAGGGGACGGCCTTGCCGGTGATCTTCTCCACCCGGCGGAGGGCCTCCTCGCTGGAGTTGCTGAGGTTATCCGCCACCACGATCTCATAGCCCGCCTGGAGGAGCTCCACGCAGGTATGGCTGCCGATGTAACCGGCGCCGCCGCTGACTAAAATGGACATAGCTACGGTCTCCTTTACACAAATATATTTTTACGGGAAAGCCTGTTGTTTTCCGGCTTGTCCTCTATTATAAACCAGCTGCGCAAAAATGAACATGGGAGTTCCGGTGCATCATTTGTACATTTCGGTCAGCCGGGCGGCCGGGGACCGCGAGGGCGGGGGTGACGCCCGCCACTCCCGCCCTCCGCTCAGGACCGCTTATCCCCCGGTCTGAAGATCAGCGCCGCCAGGAAGCCGAACAGCACCGCCGCCGCGATGCCGCCCGCCGCCGCCGTCAAGCCGCCGGTCATGACGCCCAGCCAGCCCTTCTCCCCCACGGCCTTGGACACGCCCTTGGCCAGATTAGAGCCAAAGCCCGTCAGGGGCACTGTCGCCCCCGCTCCGCCCCACTGGGCAATGGGCCCGTACACACCGATGGCCTCCAAAAACACGCCGGTCACCACATACCCCGTCAGGATGCGGGCAGGGGTGAGTTGGGTTTTGTCGATGAAAATCTGCCCGATGGCACATAGGATTCCTCCGCAGAGGAATGCGTTGAGATACTGCATACATACTTCCTCCTACGCGGGACCGCCGGCCCCGCCCGATTGATACTGTGCTGAATATTTTGCTACTCCTTTTCCGGCATCTCCAGCGTGACCGCGTGGCAGATGCCGGGAATGCTCTCCCCCTGGAAGGAGGACGTGGGCGACAGCAGGGCCCCGGTGGGCGCGAAGAGCACCCTGCGCCACCGCCCCTCCTCCATCTCCCGCAGCAGATAGCCGCACAGCACGGAGGCCGCGCAGCCGCAGCCGCTGGCCCCGGCGTGCATATCCTGCTTCTGGATGTCGTAGAGCAGCATGCCGCAGTCCTGGTACTTTTGGGACAGATCCACGCCGTCCCGCGCAAAGAGGTCCGTCACGATCTGGTGGCCCAGAAGGCCCAGGTCGCCGGTCAGGATCAGGTCGTAGTCCGCCGGGCCCGTGCCGGTGGCGGCAAAGTGGGTAGTCAGGGTGTCATAGGCCGCAGGGGCCATGGCCGCGCCCATGTTGTTGGCGTCCGTGATCCCCTGGTCCACGATCTTGCCGCAGGTGACCGTGGTTACCCGCGGGCCGGGGCCCTCACAGCCCAGGATCACGCAGCCTGCGGCGGTGGCCGTCCACTGGGCGGTGGGCGTGCGCTGGCTGCCGTAGGGCACGGGCATGCGGTACTGCCGCTCCGCGGTGCAGAAATGGCTGGAGGTCATGGCGCCCGCCTTCTCGGCGCAGCCGCCGGAGATGAGCAGGGACCCCAGCGCCAGGGACTCGCCCATGGTGGAGCAGGCGCCGTACAGGCCGTAGAAGGGGATGTTGAAGTCCCGCAGGCCGAAGGATGTGCCGATGCACTGGTTGAGCAGGTCCCCGGCCAGGATATAGTCCAGGTCCTCCGGGGACAGGGTCGCTTTCTCCAGGGCCTTGCTCAGCGCGATTTTCTGCATGGCGCTCTCCGCCTTCTCCCAGGTCTTCTCCCCAAAAAAGCTGTCCGCGCACAGATGGTCAAAATAGGCGGACAGGGGCCCCTCCCCCTCCTGCTTGCCGCCTACCGCCGCGTGGGAGAGGATGACGCTGGGCCGCTCCAGGACGACCGTCTGCCGCCCTAATCGTTTCTGCATGGTCTCGCCTCCATTTTTTTGCGTTTGCCGGGGCCGGCCCGGCCTTTGGTAGTAGTGTGGGCAGTTTTCAAAAAAATACGATTCCCAATTTTTGGCTCTCCGGGGCAGCGGCGGAGAATTTTGAAGTTGCATAACCGTCGAAAATCAGCTATAATGAGCGGAGGAACATTCCCTGTGTCGTACCCCGCAGCTGGAAAACTCAAAAAATTGCTGAATGCAGATGGAAAGGCAGGAAAAAATCATGAAGCAGAAACCAGCGCTCATTATTATGGCCGCCGGCATGGGCAGCCGGTACGGGGGCCTGAAGCAGATGGACCCGGTGGGCAATCACAACCAGGTGATCCTGGATTACTCCATCTACGACGCCCGCCGGGCCGGATTTGAGACGGTGGTGTTCGTCATCAAGCCGGAGATCGAGGCGGATTTCAAGGCCCTGGTAGGCCGCCGTCTGGAAAAAGAGCTGGACGTCAAGTATGTCTATCAGCGCAGGGACGACCTGCCCGCCGGCTACAGCGCCCCCCAGGAGCGGGAAAAGCCCTGGGGCACCGCCCAGGCCGCCCTGGCCGCCAGGGATGTGGTGGACGGCCCCTTCGCCATCATCAATGCCGACGACTACTACGGCCCCGAGGCCTTCCGGCTGATCTACGACTATCTCAGCGCCCATCCGGACGGCTCGCTCTATGAATATGTGATGGTGGGCTATCTGCTGAAGAATACCGTCACGGAAAACGGCACCGTGGCCCGCGGCGTGTGCGAGGAGACGGCGGACCACTTCCTGTCCCGCATCACCGAGCGCACCAAGATCGAAAAGGGCGAGCCGCCCCGGTTTACCGAGGACGACGGCAGGACGTGGACGGAGCTGCCCGGCGAGACGGTGGTGTCCATGAATATGTGGGGCTTCAACCGCAGCTTCCTGGACGAGGCGTGGGCCCGGTTCCCGGCCTTCCTGGACAAAGCGCTGGCGGAAAATCCGCTGAAGGCGGAGTATTTTCTCCCCACCGTGGTCAGCGCGCTCACCGGCGAGGGCAGGGCCAGGGTCAGGGTCCTGCGCAGCGAGGACAAGTGGTACGGCATCACGTACCGGGAGGACAAACCCGCCGTGGTGGCGGCGATTGCGGAAAAGACCGCGTCGGGGCTCTATCCCGACCGGCTGTGGGAGGCGGAATAATGGCAAAAGCAGAAGAGTACATCAGCGAGGTCCTGCAGGCCTTTGACTTCGGAGCGCCTGTGGTGGGGGCGGTCCGCTACGGACAGGGCCACATCAACGACACCTTTGTGGTGCATACCCAGCCGGAGCACATCTGCTGCCGCCGGTTCATTCTCCAGCGCATCAGCGCCGCCGCCTTCCACCACCCGGACCAGCTGATGGAGAACATCACCGGCGTGACGGAGTTCCTGGGCCGGGAGATCGAGAAAAACGGCGGCGACCGGGAGCGGGAGGCCATGCGGGTCGTCCGCACCAGGACCGGCGGGACATACTATACGGACAGCGCCGGCAGCGCCTGGCGGCTGTACCCCTTTGTAGAGGGGACGGTGTGCTATCAGATGGCGGAGACGCCGGAGCTGTTCGCCGCCTCCGGCCGGGCCTTCGGCCGGTTCCAGCGGCTGCTGCGGGACTATCCGGCCCACACGCTCTACGAGACCATCCCCCACTTCCACGACACCGAGGACCGGCTGGCGCAGCTGAAGGCCGCCGTGGCCGCAGACAGCATGGGCCGCGCGTCGGAGTGCCGGGAGGAGATCCGCTTCGTGCTGGACCGGGAGGCGGACTGCTCCGTGGCCCTGCAGGCCCTGCGGGACGGCCGGCTGCCCCTGCGGGTGACCCACAACGACACCAAGCTCAACAACGTGCTGCTGGACAAGGACACCGGCGAGGGCGTGTGCATCATTGATTTGGACACCGTCATGCCGGGCCTGTCCATCAACGACTTCGGCGACTCCATCCGCTTCGGCGCCAACCACAGCGCGGAGGATGAGACGGACCTGACGAAGGTCAATCTGGATCTGGGCCTCTTTGAGGTCTACACCAAAGCGTTTCTGGAGGGGGCCGGCGGGACGCTGACCAAGGAGGAGATTGCGTTCCTGCCCTGGGGGGCCAAGCTGATGACCCTGGAGTGCGGCATGCGCTTTCTCACCGACTACCTGGCGGGAGACCAGTACTTCCACATCAGCCGGGACCGGCAGAATCTGGACCGCTGCCGCACCCAGTGCAAGCTGGTGTCGGATATGGAGGAGCACTGGGAGGAGCTGGCGGCCATCGTCAGCCGCTGCCGGTGAGCCGGTCTGTGACGGAGGTCTGCACCATGAAACAGGCGCTGCTCATCATCGACATGCAAAACGGGTTTCTTCAGCCCCAGTCCCCCCTGTGCATCCGCGGCGCGCTGGCTACGGTGCCCGCCTGCGCCAGGGTCATCTCGGCCTGCCGGGCCGCCGGCGTGCCGGTGATTTTCATCAACCGGGCCTACCGGGCCGACGGCAGCGACGTGGAGCTCACCCGCCGCCAGGTCTGGGCCAGGGGCGGCAAGCCCCTGACCCCCGGCAGCACCGGCCCGCTCTCCGTGGAGAACCCGCCGGAATTTGGCCGCGCCAGCGGTGATTACGAGATCATCAAGCCCCGGTATTCCGCGTTTTTCCAGACGCCGCTGGACCTGCTCCTCCGGCGGCTGGGTGTGGATACCGTGGTCCTCACCGGCACGACGACCCCCAACTGCATCCGCACCACCTGCTATGACGCTATTTCCCTGGACTACCGCGTGGTCGTTGTGGAGGACTGCTGCTCCTCCAACACGGAGGCCATCCAGCAGGCGAATATGCTGGATATGGGGAATGTGGGCGCAGAGGTCTGCTCCGCCGCAGAATTTTTGGAGACGCTCAGTCCCCGCTAGGCTTTTCGCGCCACTGTTCCGCTTCCCGCAGCTGCGTCTCGGCGTCCTGCCGGGACAGCCCCTGGGCAATCATGGGATAGGGGTTCTCCATCCCGTTGGTGCGCTGGACCAGATACGTGCCGTATTTGTTGATGACGTCGTCGTCACCCTCCGGCCAGCCGGGCTTGCGCTCCGGGGGCTGGCTGACGTGGTTTTTCCGCATGGCATTCACCTCCCGTCTCTAGTATGCCCCGGCGGAGGAGCTGTTTTGCGCGCTCCGGTAGATTTCTACCGTCGTGCCGGTGTAGTACCAGGCCAGGATGTCCCGATAATTCATCCCGCCGGCGGCCAGGACGTTGGCGCCGTATTGGCTCATCCCGACGCCGTGGCCGTAGCCGGTGACGGAAAAGGTGACTGTGTCCCCGTCAAAGGAGATGGTGAAGCAGGCGCTGCGCAGGTCCAGGATGCTCCGCAGCCTGGCGCCGCTGACGGTGACGCCGCCGACGGCCAGGGAGGTGACAATGCCGCTGGGCTGCTGCTGGATATTGGTGAACCAATTGGACGCCCTGCCGGTCAGATTGGCCTCCGGCAGGGCGTCCTGGAGAATGCCCTTCAATTCGGCGGCGGAGAAGCTGGCGGTGGAGTGGTAGTTGGGGACGGTCTCGCTGCTCTCCGGCGTCTGGACGCTCTGCAGGTACGGCATGCTGCCGCTCCACACGGCGGAGGCGTCCTGGGTCACGCCGGCGGAGGAGGAGTGGAAGACCGCCAGGACCGGCTGGCCCTGGTAGAGGACGCACTCCCCGTCGGTCTCGGCCACGGCCTGGCGGATCTTTTCCTCAAAGGTCTGGGCGTCCTGGCCCCAGCCCGGCGCAGCCTCCTCGTAGGTCTGAAAGGCCTGACAGCAGTTGATGTCGCCGCAGGCGTCCGCCTCCGGATGGTTGGGGCTGCCGCCGTTGGCCCGTTTGTAGAGCATATAGGTCCGGGCCGCCACGGCCTGGGCCTTCAGCGCTTCGAGCTGGAAGGAGGCCGGCATTTCCGCCCGCAGGACGCCCGCCAGATACGTCTCCATATCCATCTGCCGCAGCTGGCCCCCGACCAGAACATTCAGCATGGAGCCGGCGTCGATGTTCCCCTGCGGCGCCGGCTGGTCCGGTTCGTCCGGCTCCGCGCTGGCCGGAGGGTCGGGGGGCGCAGGCGGGGTCCTGGCCGGCTCCGCCCAGAGAAAGGGCAAAAAAAAGAGCAGAAAAATCAAGATGCATGAAAATCCGATGTTTTTTACCATTGGTATATCCTCCCCTTTGGAGACAGTTTATGTGCCGCTTGTCCAAAAAATGATGACAAACGGTCCAGACTGTGATATACTGCTGCTGGCAACCGCTTTTTCACCGGAGAGCCGGGGGAAAAGCGGAATCTTGCGGGGGAGCAGCCCCCTGTGAAAGGATGTATGGTACATGAAAAATCTCTTTTGGCGCGTCGGGCGGCTCTGGTGTGCAGGCATTGTGCTGCTGCTGCTGCGGCTGACCCAGAACCGGAGCGGCTTTGACCCGGCCACCGGGCTGTCCGTTCCCTCCCTGCCCGGTATGATCGCCCTGGTCATTCTGGCCCTCTGCGCAGCAGGGGAATTTGCCCTCTCCTTCCGGAATTCCAAGGAGAAGACGGCGTTTTGCGCGCAGTTCGCGCCGCCGGAGCAGGAGCTGCTGGCAGCGGTGCTGGGCAGCCTGCTGCTGGCGGCCGGCGGGATCCTGCTGGCGCTGCAGGGGTTCCGGGGGGGCGACATCGCCGCGGGGGCGGCGGGCGTGCTGGCAATGGCTGCCGGGGCCGGCGTGCTGGTGCTCAACCGCAAGGCCAGGGCCGGCGGCGAGCTGTCTGTGGCGGCGCTGATTCCGGCGATGCTTTTCGCGGTGTTCTATGTGCTGGCGGTCTATCTGCCTGCGGAGGACGACCCCGTGTTTATGCGCTATTATCTGCCGGTGCTGACAGCGTCTATGATTGCCTATGCATTTTCCGAGCTGGCCGGCTTTCTGCGGAAGGACAGCAGCCCGCGGGGCTTTATTTTCGCCGGGGACCTGACGGTGGTGCTGTGCCTGATGTCCATCGCGGACGGCAGTCTGGCGCGGATGCTGCTCTTTGCCGGCTGCGCCCTGGTGCTCAGCGTATACCTGCTGCTGTGCCGGGAGGAGGCCCCGGCAGAGAGCTGAGGACCGGCGCGGGACGGAAAATTTGCGAGCGTGATTTTTCCCCTGCCGCCAGGGGCGGGAGAGGTGAAAATATCCAAGAGATGAAAGGAAACAGATAACTATGGAGATCAAAATCACAAGGACCGCCGCGCCGCGGCCAAAGCCGGCCGACCCCACCAAGCTGGGCTTCGGCACGGTGTTTACCGACCACATGTTCACCATGGACTACGATGTGGAGCGGGGCTGGCACGACGCGGAGATCGTCCCGCTGCAGGACCTGCGCATCCACCCCGGCGCGGCGGTGTTCCACTACGGCGCGGAGGTCTTTGAGGGGCTGAAGGCCTACCGCACCGACGACGGCGCCGTGCAGCTGTTCCGCCCCGCCGACAACATGCAGCGCATGCGGGACAGCGCGGAGCGGATCCAGCTGCCGGATTTCGACGCCGGCTTTATGCTGGAGGCCACCCTGAAGCTGGTGGAGCTGGACCAGGACTGGGTCCCCACCACGCCCAGCGCCTCCCTGTACATCCGCCCCTTTGAGATCTGCACGGACATCGACCTGGGGCTCCACGGCATTGAGCACGCCAGGATGCTCATTATCCTCTCCCCGGTGGGCAGCTACCTCTCCGGCGGTCTGAATCCTGTCAGCATCCTGATCGAGGACCAGGACGTGCGGGCTGTCCGCGGCGGCACCGGGTATGCCAAGTGCGGCGGGAATTATGCCGCCGCCAACCGGGCCGCCCATAAGGCTGAACAGAAGGGCTACTCCCAGGTCCTCTGGCTGGACGGCGTCCACCGCCGGTACATTGAGGAGGTGGGCGGTATGAACGTCATGTTCAAGGTCGGCGGCAAGATCGTCACCCCCCAGCTGACCGGCTCCGTCCTGCCCGGCATCACCCGCCGCTCCTGTATTCAGCTGCTGCGGGACAAGGGCTTTGCGGTGGAGGAGCGGCTCATCAGCGTGGAGGAGCTGATGGAGCTTCTCCAGAGCGGCGCACTGGAGGAGGCCTGGGGCTGCGGCACTGCCGCCGTCATCTCCCCCATCGGCAGCTTTGCCTATCAGGACAAGGTGCTCACCGTCAATGATGAGAAGATCGGCCCCTGCGCCCAGGAGCTGTACGACACCCTCACCGGAATCCAGTGGGGCCGTCGCCCGGACCCCTATCAGTGGATCGTCAAGGTGCCAAAAAAGGCATAGACCGGTTCCCTGCTGTCAGGCCGGGCTCTGCGGGAGCTGCAAGCGCAGTGCCGCAGGGCCCGGCCTGTCTGTCCGTCAGCGCCATGACCCGGTTGCAAGACGGGAGGAAATTTGGTATACTGGAGAAAATCCAATAGAGAGGGAGAATCGACGTGGCGGACAACGTTTTTTACCACTATACTGATTTTCAGGCCCTGGACGGGATTCTGCGCTGCGCGCAGCTGCGGGTCAACAACGTCCTGCGCATGAACGACTCCGCGGAAATGCGGCACTTTATGGTCCGGCTGGCCAGCGCCATTGTGCTGCGGCTGAAGGACGGCGGAGACCACGCCCACGCCCAAGCAGCCGCCGCCTTCTTCCAGGAGGAGCTGCGCAAGGAGTACACCGCTTTTGCGGCCTGCTTCTCCTTCCGGCGGGACGACGCCGCCCAATGGGAGCGCTACGGCAACTGGGGCCGGGGCGTGTGCATCGCCTTCCAGGGCGATCTGCTGCGGCAGCTGGCCGCAGGCCCCCTGTCTCTGCACACGGTGTTTTATGCGGACGACATGACCGGCCACCCCATGGTGGACCGGTTCTGCCGGCTGGCCCGGCGGAAGGACACCCTGTCCGCCGCTGACCCGGACATCCAGGCAGCGCTGCAGGACGCCTGGGCCTGCTCGGTGGCCTTCAAGCACCCCTCCTTCTCCTCAGAGGATGAGGTGCGCCTGGTGGTGGCCCCCTTCGGCCAGGAGGGATTTGACATGAAGCCCTGCTACCATATCACCAGGGAGCGCATCAAAAAGTACTATCCCCTGGACCTGCGGGAGATGTGCCGGAAGGCTGGGGCGTCCATGGAGGAGCTGGTGGCTGAGATCATCATCGGCCCGGAATCCACCCAGTCCCAGGCAATGCTCCAGGACTATCTGCGGGACCAGGGCCTCGGCGCCCTGGCGCCCCGTGTCTTCCTGTCGGACTGCCCACTGCGCGGCATGCCCAAATAGCGGCGCGAAACCTCCAGGGGATGTCCGGGGGCGGCCCGCAGCAAAAAATCAAGCCTCCGGCTAAGCCGGAGGCTTGATTGGATTGCAGGGAGCTTGTTATTCCGCCTCGTACACGGAGACCTGCTTGCGGTCTCTGCCCAGGCGCTCGAACCGGACCACGCCGTCAGCCTTGGCAAAGAGCGTGTCGTCACTGCCCTTGCCCACGTTGACGCCGGGATGGATGTGGGTGCCGCGCTGGCGAACCAG
The DNA here is from genome assembly GCA_910578505.1 of uncultured Oscillospiraceae bacterium. GTDB lineage: Bacteria > Bacillota > Clostridia > Oscillospirales > Oscillospiraceae > Pelethomonas. Next base: position 84,471 of record CAJTPV010000009.1, read on the forward strand.
AATGTTGCCCGCCAGAACGTGCTGGCCGTCAGCCCGCTTGGGCCCTAAGCGCTTGCTCTTGGAATCACGGCCGTTCTTGGTGGAACCAACGCCCTTTTTGTGGGCGAAAAACTGCAGACCAATGTTCATCATGATCGTATGCCATCCTTTCTTGTGAGATAAAGGAGACTCACTCAGCCTCCAGCACTTCGATGTTGTCAGGATATTCGCTGTGCAGCTCGCTGAAATGGACCATCAGGCCCGCCAGCAGCGTCTGACAGGTGTCCTCCGCCGCCGGGCCCAGAGAGCCGGGGATACGGAGCGTGATGCGGGCGGATTTCTCCTGGACCTTAACAGACGCGCACAGGCCCATGACGTCATTGAGGACGCATTCCACCAGGCGCACAGCGCTGGTCACTGCCGCGCAGACAATATCCTCGCCCGCTTCGGCGTAGCCGCTGTGTCCCTCGGCCTGAAAACCGGTAATCCGCCGCCCCTCCGTAAAAAAGGTGACTGTCGTCATTCTCAGGCGCTGATCTTTGTGATCTCAACCTTGGTATAGGGCTGACGGTGGCCCTGCCGTTTCCGGTAACCCTTCTTGGGGTTATACTTAAAGATACGAATTTTCTTGCCCTTGCCGTTCTTAACAACCTTGGCTTCCACGGAAGCGCCGGACACGGTGGGCGTACCGATAGTAGCGCTGTCGCCATCCAGGATGGCCAGCACCTCGCCGAAGACCACCTGATCGCCGGCCTCGTTGGGCAGCTTCTCAATGAACAGGGTCTCCCCTTCCGCTACCTTGTACTGCTTGCCGCCGGTAACGATGATTGCGTGCATTCCTTCTGCACCTCACTTTCCTTTATTCTGGAGCACTTTTTCCCGCGCTCCTTTACGGGCGCGCTCTCGTAGGTGACGCACCGGGCGTGCTTGTACCCATTCAAAGCGGCTTATCCAGTATAGCAGGGCAGGGTTTATTTGTCAACGATTTTTTCTGTGTTTTCTTGAAATTTTGGTCTTGCCTTTTTCGGAAAAGTCTGCTATAATAAACACCGTTCCAGACAGGCAGGGTTAGTACATCGGTAGTACATCGGCTTCCCAAGCCGAGGAGGCGGGTTCGATTCCCGTACCCTGCTCCAGGACAAATCCCCCGAAATCATCTGATTTCGGGGGATTTTTATAACTTTTGGGATTGAAACGGACTTGCTCCGGCTGCTTGTGGAACACTATTTGGAACGCTATGGAAATTGGAATACTGGGGAAGTTAGCTGGGCAGGCAGCCTATCAGGATATTTTTCTGCTCTTGCCCGACACGATTATTCCACCATTTCAAGAATGAGATAAGGTCAATCCGGTACTGTTTGCCGACCTTTGCACAGGGCAAATCTCCGGTAAGAATCAGATTGTCGATGACAGGGCGGGAAACTTGCAGAATTTCGGTCAGATTGGAAACGGTCAGAAACAGCCCGTATTTCTCAGCGAGGTAAGCGATTGTATTTTTGCTTTCCATGGTGTCCTCCCTAATCCGCTCCACTGGGGAGGATGTACGCTTTGAACACGGTTGCGCTGGTATCCTTGCCGCTGCTGTCGTTGAGAACGAAGAGGCCCTTGGCATTTTTAGGTTGGTATCTCGCAAAAGCGTCTTGCGGTTCTCCAGCTCCTTTTCAAATTCAGCCAGGGTTTCCAGGGTTGCGTCCATGTCATAGCTCATGTAGCAATTCTCCCGGAACCACAGCTTGAAGTCCACGCCGCCTTTGAAATCAGCGATATAGACCCTTGCGCCCTTGTCAATAGCCTGCCGCAGCAGTACCTTCAGCAGTACCGTCTTACCCGAACCAGTTACGCCGCCAAGAAGCAAATGGGCGTTGGTTCTCAAATCCACGGTCACAGGGCCGAGCTGACTTTCCCCCAGCGTCAGAACGAAATTCTCCTGAGAGACATTGCGGTCATACCACACAATGCGTTCAGGCCATTTTGTCGCGGGAGGAGCGAGGGACAGGGTAATTGTCTGATTGTCCTCTCCGTAGCTGATGTCAGCGATGGAGCCGTTCAAAGCGGATTGGATTTTATCGGCGCAGTCCAGCCATACAGAGACAGGAATACCACAGGTGTAAAAAGTGTAGTCCTTGACCTGGGGGTTGCTGGGGTTTGTGGTGAGAGACAGCAACGTAGGCGGTTCCCCGGCAGAGTTAACTAGCCCTATACGGCTCAGATTGTCCTGCACCCGTCCGGCCTGCCAGGGCCCTCCCCAGGCCCAGAGGAGGGCCAGGGTGAGGGCCGCTGTTAGGAACAGCAGCAAAACCACCGTTAGAGCATCCAGCACCGGGGCGAGCAGTGTACCCGGTGCATAACCCATCATCGGATGCCGGGCCGCCCAGGCGATACCCAGCAGAGCCCAGATACAGACCAGAAATGCCAGCTTGACCCGGCATCCACGGACTGCGCCGATACCACGCCGGATACGCCGGAGGGCCTGGACTATCTGGGTCTGCCTGGCTAAATCGCTGCGCTTGTCAAAATTGGGGCTGTAAAAAAACAGCGCCAAGACAGAAGAGGCCACTCGGAAAAGGGTGGCC
>CAJTPV010000010.1 GCA_910578505.1 uncultured Oscillospiraceae bacterium
ATACGTCACGGTTCTCCGATTGCCACACGTTGTCATATCCTGTTGCGAGATTTTCTTGCCCTTGCTTTTGCCCTTATGAGCAGCCAGGACAAGAGTAAACTTGTGTGAAACCGAATAAAGGGATAAGGCGAACACACTGTGAAAAATCCTTTGTTTTTAAGGCTTTTGGAGGATTTTATAGAAAACCTACGGTGAGCGATAATCGCTCATAAAATCGTAGTATTCAAATTCCGATTTGTCACCTTGATTATAGCACGATTGTCAAAGCAGTTCAATGAGTTGACAAATTTTGCGACAAATTTTATAATAACATCAACATCACTATTTCAAGAAATGGGGTTTGCGGAACATATGGTAGATTTTATTATTACGCCGCAGGAGGCTATGGCGCGGCTGCGGGCCGGAAATGAAAAATACATCGCATCGCTGCAGTGCATCGGCGACACGTCCCCGGCCCAGCGAGAGAAAACCTTGTCAGAGGGGCAGCGCCCCTACGCAATCATTGTCACCTGCTCCGATTCCCGCGTGATTCCGGAGGCCATCTTTTCGGCGGGCATCGGCGACCTGTTTGTCATCCGCATCGCCGGAAACGTGATGGACGACCACCAGCTGGGCAGCATCGAATACGCCGCCGAGCACCTGGGCTGCGGCCTGGTGGTGGTGCTGGGCCACACCCACTGTGGGGCCGTGGACGCGGCGATGAACCATGAGCCGGAGGGCTACATAAAATTCATCACAGACGAGATCGTCAAAGCCATCGGGGACGAAACCGACGAATACCGCGCCTGCTGTCTGAATGTGCTGCACAGCAAGGCCGCCATTGAGGAGAGCCTGCAAATCCAGTTCGACGAGCGGGAGTATGGCCTGCAGGTCGTGGGCGCGATGTACCATCTGGAAAACGGAGCGGTCGAGTTTCTTTAAGAAAAGTATTACGGGAGGCTGTCTACATGCGGACAGCCTCCCGTTTGGCTGGTTTCATGATTTGAGCGTCTTCCTTACGCGCCCGCCGAGCGCAGCGGCACAGGCTTTTTCCTGCCCCGGCTTCCCGGCTGGGTCAGCTTGCGGTAGCAGTGCAGATAGGCGGGCAGCAGGAACAGGTCCGCCAGGATCCAGGCCGCGGGCGAGGCAAAGCAGGCGGCGGTGAAGCCAAATACCGGCACCAGGAACGCCAGAGCGCCCCGGGCGGCCATCTCAAAGAGCCCCGCCAGGGTGGCCAGCGGCGAGAAGCCCATCCCCTGGATCATAAACCGGACAATGTTTACCAGGGACAGCGGGAAATAGAACAGCGCGCCGGTCAGCAGATACTGCCGCGCCAGCGGCAGCAGCGCCGCGCTCTGCTCGTCCAGGAACAGCATGTTCAGCGGCTCGGCAAAGGCCCAGAGCACCGCCAGCGCGATCCCGGCGTAGAGGGCCCCCAGCAGCGCGCAGGAGCGCACGCCCTGGTGCAGCCGGTCCCACTGCTTTGCCCCCACGTTCTGCCCGCCGTAGGTGGCCATGGTGCAGCCCATGGCGTCAAAGGGACAGCAGAAAAAGATGGACACCTTGCTGGCCGCTGTGACCGCTGTGACATAGATGGTCCCCAGCCCGTTGACGGCGGTCTGCATCATCACGCTGCCAATGGCGGTGATGGAGTACTGCAGCCCCATGGGCAGACCCATGACGCACAGCTCCTTCAGCCGCGCCCTCTCACAGCGCCAGTCCTCCCGCGCCATGCGCAGCACCGGGTAGCCCCGGATCATCCGCACCAGGCACCCCGCCCCCGCCAGCAGCTGGGACAGGACCGTGGCCAGAGCCGCGCCGAACACGTCCAGATGGAACGTCAGAATAAACAGGATGTCCAGCGCAATGTTGACCAGAGACGCCGCGATCTGCCAGATGACCGGCGTGCGGCTGTCCCCCAGGGAGCGCAGGACGCCGGCGGTGAAGTTGTAGAGGAAGTAGGCGGGCAGTCCGGCAAAAATGGTGGCGATATAGGCGTAGGCGCGGGGATAGATGTCCGCCGGAGTATGCATCCCCGTCAGGATGGCGCCGCACAGGCACACAGTGGCCGCCGTCAGGACAGCGCCGATGCCCGCGCACAGCCACACGCCGTTGGTCACATAGCGCCGCAGCTCCTGCTCGTTGCCTGCGCCGAACTGCTGGGCCACCGGGATGGCAAAGCCGCCGCACACGCCCACACTGAATCCCACCACCAGGAAGTTGATGGAGCCGGTGGAGCCCACAGCCGCCAGCGCCGCGCCGCCCAGCGTCTTGCCCACAATGGCGGTGTCAACCACATTGTAGAGCTGCTGGAACAGGTATCCGAACAGCACCGGGACGCCAAAGCTGAGAATCAGCCCCATAGGGCTGCCCCTTGTCAAATCTTTCGTCATAATGATATCACCTCATCATTCATTATCCAACACGTCAGCATTTTGTCCCCAGCGCCGGCTGCGTCTGGAAACTCAGCTGATTATAGTCATTTTCCACTAAAACGCAAGTGTCAATTTGGATAATAATGATAACAGGACAGGCCCATGCGTTGTGCAAAATAGTTCAGTCCCCCTCTTCCCTCTGGCGTCAGACGCACATCAGGCGGAAAACCGCTGCTTGCAGCCGCTCTCCGCCTGATAACCGCTATTTTCCCGGAAACCGCAGGCTCTTCAGCCCTGTTCGCCCCGCAGATATTCCAGGATTTCCGCCGCGTTGGTGTCCGGTTTCACCTTCGGCATGACCTTCTCGATCACCCCGTCCCCATCGATCACATAGGTGCTCCGCACCACGCCCATGCTCACCTTGCCATACATCTTTTTCTCCTGCCACACGCCGTAGGCCTGAATGGCGGACAGCTCCGGGTCGGAGAGCAGGATAAAGGGCAGAGCGTGCTTTTCCGCAAATTTCTGGTGGGATGCGGCGGAGTCCTTGCTGATGCCGATGACCACCGCGTCCAGCGATTTGAACGCCTCATACGCCGCCGCAAACGCGCAGGCCTGCCGGGTGCAGCCCGGCGTATTGTCCCGCGGATAGAAGTACAGGACCACCCGCTTCCCCTGAAAGTCCGACAGGGACACCTGATTTCCGTCCTTATCCGGAAGAGTGAATCCCGGCGCTTTTGTACCTGCTTCTAAAAACATCTCCATATCTCCTTCCACACGCGCCCGCCGCTGTCAGCTCCACAGACTGCACAGCAGGTCCGTATATCCCGACGGGTCCTCAATCTGCAAACCGGCAATCAGTTTGGCCTGATTAAACAGCACCTGCGCGTACTTTTTCGCTTTCTCCTCGTCGTTCTTCCGGGCCTCCTCCAGCGCGGCGAAGGCCGGGTGCTCCACGTTCAGCTCCAGGATGCGCTTGGCCTTCATGCCCATTTCCGGCTGGGCGGCGGTGAAATAGCGCTCCATCTCAAAGCTGATCCCCTCCCCGCTTGTCAGGCAGACCGGGTGGGTCTTCAGCTTCCGGGACACGCGGACCTGGTCCACCTCATCGCCCAGAGCCGCCTTGATGAAGTCCATGGACGCCTGGTACTCCTCCGCCGGCTTCTCCTCCGGCATGTCGTCCAGCTCCAGGTCGCCGTCCACAGCGGAGCGGAACTGCTTGTCCTTATATTCCCGCAGGATCTCCATCAGCAGCTGGTCGGGCTGGTCGGTCAGATACAGGATCTCCACATTCCGCTCCCGCAGCAGCTCGGTCTGGGGCAGGTTGTCCATGGCGGCGGCGTTTTCCCCGGCGGCATAGTAGATATACTTCTGACTCTCCGGCATACGGTCCACGTACTCCGAGAGGGTGACCATCTTCTTCTCCGTGGAGGAGTAGAACAGCAGCAGGTCCTGCAGCAGCTCCCGCTTGGCCCCGTAGTTGTTCAGGCAGCCCACCTTCAGCTGGCGGCCAAAGCTCTGATAGAACTTCTCATAGTTCTCCCGGTCGTCCTTCAGCAGCCGGGCCAGCTCGCCCTTGACCTTCTTCTCAATGTTATTGGCGATCAGCTTCAGCTGCCGGTCGTGCTGCAGCAGCTCCCGGGAGATGTTCAGACTCAGGTCCGGGGAGTCCACCACCCCCCGCACAAAGCCGAAGTGCTCGCCGATCAGGTCCTGGCACTTGTCCATAATCATGACGCCGGCGGAGTAGAGCTGCAGGCCCCGCTCATAGTCCGTGGTATAGTAGTCGTAGGGCGGGCGGGACGGAATGAACAGCAGCGCCTTATAGGAGACCTGCCCCTCTGCGGAGACGGTCACAACGGACTGGGGCGGGGTAAAGTCGCTGAACTTCTCCTGATAGAACTTGTCGTACTCCTCCTTGGACACCTCGCTCTTTTTCCGCTGCCACAGGGGGACCATGCTGTTGAGGGTCTCCTCCTCCTTATAGTCCTCATATTCCGGCTTGTCCTCAGGGGAGTCCTCCTTTTTCCGGGATTTCGTGACCTCCATGCGGATGGGCCAGCGGATATAATCGGAGTACTTTTTCACCAGATTGCGCAGGGTGTACTCCCGCATGAAATCGCTGTAATTCTCCTCCTCGCCGTCGGGCTTGATGTGCATGATGATCTCGGTGCCCGCGCAGTCCTTTTCACAGGGCGTGATGGTGTAGCCGTCTGCACCGTTGCTCTCCCAGCGGTAGGCCTGGCTGTCGCCGTATTTCCTGGTGATGACGGTGATCTGATCCGCCACCATAAAGGCGGAGTAGAAGCCCACGCCGAACTGGCCGATAATATCCATGTCCGCGTTTTCCTTCTCCAGCTCCTGCCGGAACTGATAAGTACCGCTGGAGGCGATGACGCCCAGGTTGTTCTCCAGGTCGTTGTCATCCATGCCGATGCCGTTGTCGCTGACGGTGATGAGCCGGGCGTCCGGGTCGGCCTGGATGCGGATGAAAAAGTCCTCCCGCTTCATACCCACATTTTCATCGGTCAGGGATTTGTAGCACAGCTTGTCAATGGCGTCGCTGGCGTTGGAGATGATCTCCCGCAGGAAGATCTCCTTGTGGGTATAGATGGAATTGATCATCAGGTCCAGCATGCGCTGGGACTCCGCTTTGAACTGTTTTTTAGCCATAGTGCAGTCATTTCCTCTCATAAGGCCGGGGGCCTAAAATTTTATCATCCGTATCATGACCTGTAATTATGAACAGGGTATGACGAAACTGTAAATATTAGCACTCAAAAGCAGTGAGTGCTAAGCCTGGCCGCTCGCATCCGAAAACAGTGTGCTTCTGATTTTGCCGGTACTGCGGATCTCATATTCACCGTGGGCCAGGTCGAAACAGGCCAGCCTTCCCGCCGCGTCGATATAGACATAGTGGTAGCAGATGGGCGCTCTGTTCTCCGCGCACAGAGCCTCCAGCAGCGGCTCCAATTCATAGTCGTCCATCGTATGGCGGTCCGAGTAGAGGAACAGATCATAGCGCCCCAGAAACGTATATCCGGCGTTCAGCTTTCTGAGTTTTCGCTTGAAGGGCTCAATAAAGCCGGAGGCCGGCAGCGGGTTGATGACATAGGTCTGCCAGGCCCGGTATGCAATCCCGCAGTCGGCGCACAGCCGCAGGATCCTGTCGGTGGGGGCCTGGTACGGCTCGCTGATGGCGATTTCCGTAACAAGCCGCTCAAAGGCCTCCCCATTGACTGACATGACCTCTATGCCCGCCGCGCCGTCAATGGTCTGGAGATCGGGCTTGTCCCGCAGAAGCAGCGTGCCGTACCGCTGGCCATACATGGCTTCCAGAATGTGTTTGGCGTATATCTCATAGGGGCTGACTCGTCCAGGCACAGCACATCCCTCCCTTGGCTCCTGAAAAGGCTGCAGGCGGCGCTCCCCGCTCTATTTCCGACCGGCGTAGATGGCGGCAATATTCCGCAGGATCGCCACCGCGCTGTCCATGCCCTCCACAGTGGCGCACTCGTAGGGACCGTGGAAGTTGAACCCGCCGGTTCCCAGGTTGGGACAGGGCAGCCCCATGAAGCTCAGCCGCGCGCCGTCGGTGCCGCCGCGGATGGGATTGGTGAAGGGCTGGACGCCCGCCATCTCCGCCGCTCTGTTGGCGTTTTCCACCAGATGCATGCAGTCCTTCAGCTGCCCCGACATGTTGTAGTAGCTGTCCTTCAGCTCCAGCTTCAGCGCGGCCTTGGGGTGCGCGGCCTGGGTATCTCTGACCGCCTGCTCCAGCTGGGTTTTCCGGGCCTGGAACCTGTCCATGTCGTGGTCCCGGATGATGTAGCTCATTTTCGCGAAGGCCGTATCCCCGCTGAGGCTCTCCAGGTGGAAGAATCCCTCGTAGCCCTCGGTGTGGGCGGGCGTCTCCCCCGCGGGCAGGCGGGCGTTGAGCTCCATGGCGATCAGCAGAGCATTTTCCATCGCGTCCTTGGCCGACCCGGGATGGACAGACACGCCGGTGATCTCTACGCACCCGCCGGCGGCGTTGAAGTTTTCATATTCGATGCCGCCCTCCAGGTCACCGTCCAGCGTATAGGCGAACTGCGCGCCGAAATCCGCCACATCGAAGTGGCTGGCCCCCTCCCCAATTTCCTCATCCGGGGTAAAGGCTACGCAGATCTTGCCGTGGGGCAGATTTTCGGCAATCAGCTCCTCGCACAGGGTCAGGATTTCGGCAATACCCGCCTTGTCATCAGCGCCCAGCAGGGTTGAGCCGTCGGCGGTAATCAGCGTGCGCCCCTTCAGCTTCTCCAGCACAGGGAAATCCGCCGCTCTGAGGACCCGTCCCTCCTTTGGCAGGACCACATCCCCGCCGTCGTAGTTTGGGTGGAGGATGGGAGCCACGTCCTTGCCGGTGAAAGCCGGCGCGGTGTCCATGTGGGCGATCAGGCCCAGCGCGGGAGCGGCCTCACAGCCCGGCGCGGCGGGCAGGACCCCCATCACCACGCCGAACTCGCTGACGCGGACCTCCTGGAGGCCCAGCTCCCGCATCTCCCCCTCCAGCCGGCGGGCCAGCTCCCACTGGCATTCGGTGCTGGGGGTCATCCCCGTCCCGTCAGCGGACTGCGTATAGACCTTTACATAGTTGAGCATTCTCTCATAAGCGCGCATAATCGTTCTCCTCTCTCCTTCTCAGCTTTGCAGACAGCCGAAGGGAATGGTCCCGGAGCTGTCTTTCCTCTTAGTATAATCATTTCTCCCAAATTTGCAATGGCTGAATCGGCAATCGGAGAAAATTCTATCCGAGCAGACGGCCTCTCCCCCGCCCAGCCGCTCAGGACGAAAATTTACTGCGAATGGCCGGGGCGCTGCCGTCCGCCGGGGCTGAAATTTTCTTGTTGTTTTGTTCCAACACATGATGTATAATATTGGATAGAGGCCGGACACGCGCTGATTCCGACACGAAAAAAATGAATCAAATCTGATGATTTATTCAGGAGGTACCAGATGATAAAAAAGAAGGAAACAAAAACCAGTAAAAAGAGCGGAACCCCTTCAGGAGCAGCCGCGGCGGAACATAAGGCTGAAGCCGCGAAAAAGAGCGCAGTGAAGGAGATGACGGAAAAAATCCAGACGGCGGAGCCCAAGGCTGCGGCGGTAATCGAGCCGCCGAAGGCAAAGATTGCGGAGGCGGTCAAGGAAGCGCCCGCCGCCGCACAACCCGCAAAGCAGGAAAGCGCCCCTGCGGCAGCACCGGCGGCTGCCAAAAAAATCCAGGCCCCAGAGGCGGCCAAGGAGGCCGCCCCGGCAGAAGAACCTGCGGAACCAGCCGCGGAGAAATCCCAGGCAGCAGCGCCCGCCCCGAAGGCAGCCTGTACTTCCCCCAGAAGAAGCGTTGTTTTTATCGGCTCGGAATGCTATCCCTTTGTCAAGACCGGCGGCCTGGGCGATGTTATGTACGCCCTCCCCAAGGCGCTGGTGAAGCAGAACTGCGATGTTAAGGTCATTCTTCCGCGATACAAATGCATCCCGGCTGAGTATCAGAATAAAATGATCTACCGCGGCTCCTTTGAGATGGATCTCTGCGCGGACGGCCGGTCCTTTTATGTGGGCATCATGGAGTATGTCTGGGACGGCGTGGTGTATGACTTCATTGATAATGAGGAGTTCTTCAGCAGCGGAAATCCGTACATCAGTCTGATTGACGACATCCCCAAATACTGCTACTTCGCCAAAGCGGCCCTGGCAGCGCTGAACTACATGGATTGGGTCCCCGACATTATCCACTGTCACGACTGGCAGGCCGCCCTGGTTCCCGTGTATCTGCGGACGAAATTCGTCAACACGAAGCTGACAACCGCAAAGACCATCCTGACCATCCACAACCTTCGGTTCCAGGGCATCTACAATATCCCCACCATCCGCTACTGGTCCGGCCTGCCGGATTATGTCTTCAACAAGGACGCTCTGACCACAAATTACACGGACGCGAACATGCTGAAGGGCGGCCTGGCGTACGCAAACATAATCACGACAGTGAGCCAGACCTATGCGGGGGAAATCCAGAGCGCGTACTACGGCGAGACCCTGGACGCCCACCTGCGCTATCATTCCGGCAAATTGCGCGGTATCGTAAACGGCATAGATTACGATATCTGGAATCCCGAAACCGACGCCAGGCTGTATGCGAACTACGGCATCGCTGATGTGCTGGACAAGAAAAAGGAGAACAAGCGCAAGCTCCAGGAGGAATTGGGACTGGTTCAGGATGAGCAGAAATTTGTCATCGGGCTGATTTCCCGGCTGACGAACCAGAAGGGCCTGGATCTGGTCAACGCCATTATCCCCCAGATCATGGATGATTACACGCAAATCGTGGTACTCGGCACCGGGGACAGGGTCTATGAGGACTCTTTCCGCTACTATGAGAACAGGTACAAGGGAAATGTGTGCTCCAATATCATGTACGACGAGACGCGGGCCCACAGGATCTATGCCGGCGCGGACGCCCTGCTGGTTCCGTCCCAGTTTGAGCCCTGCGGCCTGACACAGCTGATCGCCATGCACTACGGCACAGTCCCCATCGTTCGGGAGACCGGCGGCCTGAAGGATACCGTGGAGCCCTACAATATGTATTATAACACAGGCAACGGATTCACGTTCGACCGCTACGACGCCGGCCTGCTGCTGGACGCTGTCAACAGGGCCAAGACATTCTATTTTGAGCAGCGGGAGCACTGGGATGAGATGGTACAGAGGGACATGGAGAAAAACCTGTCCTGGGAAAATTCCGCAAAACAATATAAGGATTTGTATCTGAGTCTGACCCAGTGGTAACCGGATCGCTCTATTTATGACGCTCCCCCCTGACATCATACGGTGTCAGGGGGGGAGCCTATGTCCTTGTATCTCAATTTTCCGGCGGACGGCGCGGAGCGCTCTGCCCCTCCGGCAGGACCCCGGTCATGATGCGGATGATCTCGCGGTCCGTCTCCCGCATGCCGAAGCGGCCCAGCCGCCCGATGTTGGCAATGGTGGCCTCCACGCCCTTGGCCACAATGCCCTCCCCGCCCCGGAACTGCTGGCTGCTGCGGAACATGTTGTAGCCCAGGATACCGGCGTCCACCGCCGCCGCAATCTTGGCCGCGCAGGAGGGCTTCGCGCCGTCGCAGATCATGCCGGAGATGGTGGCCAGGGCGTTGACCAGCGTGTGGGCCACCTCCCGGACGCCGCCGCCGTGGAGATAGGCAATGGCGGCCCCCGCCCCGCAGCCCGCGCTGACCGCGCCGCAGTACGCGCTGAGCCGGCCAATGCCGGTTTTCATATGGATGGTCAGCAGGTCGCTGAGGGTCACGGCCCGCAGCATGGTGTCATGGCCGGTCCCCAGCTCCTTGGCGTACTCCACCACCGGCACGGAGGCGGTGATCCCCTGGTTGCCGCTGCCGGAGACAATGATCACCGGCATCTCACAGCCGCTCATCCGGGCGTCGGAGCCTGCCGCCGCCATGTACCGGGCGCGGATCTTGATGTCGCTGCCGTAGTGCTCCCGGAGCACCTTGCCGATATTCGCGCCCCAGTCGCCGGACATCCCCTCCTGGGCAATGGCACAGTTATAGTCCACCTGCCGCTGGACCATCTGCCGCACATCGTCCACGTCCATGGTCTGCACAAAGTCCACGATGGCCTCCACGGTCAGACAGGTGCGGTCCGTAAGTCCCGCGGCGCTTCCGGCGGCGGCCACCGCGCCGGCTTTCAGCAGGATTTCGCCGTTTTTCTCGATCAGGATAATATTGGTGTGGTAGTCCGCGATGCGCAGGCGGACGGTATCACTCCCGGCGGACAGGGTCAGGATGATGTCGAAAATGACGTCCCCCTCCGCCGGAGCGACGGTGATGTCGTGGGTATCCATATAACTGCGGATGTCCGCCTTCTGTTCGCCGGTGACCTGGGAGATGACCTCCAGGATCTTTCCGGCGTCCCCGGCCACGGCCCCCGCAGCGGCGGCGGCCTCGATCCCCTTCAGCCCGCCGGTGTTGGGGACCACGACGCTCTTCACGTTTTTGATGATATTGCCGCTGGCCTCCACAAGGATACGGTCCGGCAGACAGCCCAGCACCTCCCTGGCCTTGGCCGCGCCGTAGGCAATGGCGATGGGCTCCGTACAGCCCATGGCGGGCACCAGCTCCTCCCGCAGGATCTGGACAAAATGGTGGTATCTCGGATCGGTCTTCTCCATAGCGCTCCCTCCTCTTTTTCTTGTCTTGTCCCCTTCTGTGTAAAATGATAGCACAGCTGCCGGGGAAGTTCAACGCTTTTCTACATTTTCATACTTGGATCAGAGCACGATTTCCATCCCGGTGCGCAGCTGCACGGCCTGCTCCCCCAGCTCCTCCCGCAAAATCCGGAACGCCGCCTCGCCGGTGCAGTGCCCGGTATAGATTTTCTCCACTCCGGTACTGCGGAGCCGGTGGGCAAAGGCCCGCACGTCCTCGGGAGAGGTGTGGTAGAGGTGGAAGCCGCCCACCAGCGCGTATACTCTTTTCCCGGGGAATGCGTCCAGGGCCTCCTGGAGGATGTTGTCCGCGCCTGCGTGGGAGCAGCTGCTGAAGACCGCCAGGCCCTTTTCCGTGTCAAAGATCAGGCTCTGCTCATGGGCGAAGGCATCGGGCCGGAATCGCCCGTTTTGACGGATATACAGGTAGTTTTTCGCGCCGTATTTCTCCAGACCCTCTGTGCTGTGGGTAAGGAGGGTAACGCCGGGGAGGATCTCCCGGCGGCTTTCGGCATAGATAAAACGGTCTGCGTACTTCTTGAGATATCCCCGCTGGATGCCGATGTATTTATGAAAAATCCACCGTTTTCCATAGCAGTTTTCCTCTGTGCCCTCCCGCAGATAGACGGGCGCGGAGGCGTTGTGGGCAAAAAAGGCCGCCAGACCGTTGGCGTGGTCGTAGTGGGCGTGGGAGAGGACGCCGCACTCCACCGCCCCCAGGTCGACGCCCAGCACCGCCGCGTTCCGGGCGAACCGCTCCGACGCGCCGGTGTCCAGCAGGATCTTGTGGCCGTTGTACTCGATGTAAATGGAGAGCCCCCATTCGGCGGCCAGCGTCCCCCTGGTCAGGTTGTCAATCAATACGGTAGCTTTCATCAGGTCTGTCCCCTTTCCTCTCTACAGAGCTCTAAAATCTATAGCGGGCATCTTGTTCTTTGCCGCAATCCATGTTATACTGAGGCATCAACTTCACGATGGGAGAACAACACATGGATCCACACGACGAGATCAACGCAATCGAATTGCAGGACTGCCCCCTCTGCGGCGGACCGGGGCTGCTGGAGGAGGAGGGGGGCTGGTGCCTCTATATCCAGTGCCTGGACTGCGGCTGCCACACGGCGGAGCTGTCCTTCGACACGCCGGCGGAGCGGCTGGACGCGGCCCGCCGCGCCGCCAGGACCTGGAATCTGGGCAAGGTCATCTATCCGGGCCCCGGCGACTGATGTCCCCTGTTCCGAACAGCCGTCACGATAGAAAGATTCTGACCGGCAGCTGAACGCTGCCGGTCAAAGTCTTTTCGCGGTTTGCCGGATCAGAGCTTGGAGTAGCCGTACTTATCCACCACCGCATCGACTGCCATCCCCTGCTTGCACAGGGGGCACTCCTCCGGCGAATAGCTGGCATAGCCGGGGAGATGGGCGGTATCAAAGAGGGAGACAACAGGCACGCCGTCCACATCCTTGACAAAGCTGTAGATGGACGCGATCCCGGCCACGCTGCCGCCGTAGTATTCCACGCACCGCGTCCCCTTGCGCACTGTGCCGCCGGTGGTGATGGAGGCCATCAGCAGCAGCACACGCTTTCCCTCCAGCATGAAGCGGGCGTTGTCGCGGAAGATGAGCATGCCGTCGGCGCTGAGGTTTTCCCGCAGCAGATAGATCTCCTGGTTGGCGTTCATGGAGCGGTAACCGCCCTGGGTCAGCTGCCGGGCCAGGCAGGTGCCGATGACGCGGGTGCCGTCCATGCACAGGATGGTGTCTACCAGCATGGTGGACTTGATGCGCTGGCCCAGCTGCTGCGCCACAGCCTCCGCCTCCTGCAGGCAGGACTGCTGCCTGGTGACATCAATGAAATAATTGATATGACTGTTGCGCGTCGCAAAATGGCCCTGGGCCACGCGGAGCGTCACGTCGCCGACACAAACGGGGAGCTTGACAAACTTAGGTTCCATGATGTACCTCCTCTTTTTTCATATCCGGGGATGGTCCTTGATTCCTGTTTATTATAACACACTTTTTATACCTTGTCCAGAGGCGTACTTTTGTTCTCGTCCGAAAAACGCGCAAAACCGCAAAATCGCCCTTGACAAAGGAGGCACAAAATGGTAAACTGAATTGCTTATAAACAAAAAGGTGGAGACTGAATCTCCACCTCATATTCACAGTATAGCAGTTTTCCACGAAAAAGGCAAGAGGAAATCACTACAAAATTATCAACCCACCCTTGTGTGCCCAAGCACGCGGACAAATTGGCGGCCCGCACCCGGCCCGTAAGGCCGGCGCGGGAGCGCGGAAAGGCAGATGAGTATTACAAGATGGCCAAGGACAAGTATTACGGCAAAACACTGCGGAAAAACTTTGCCCGGCATGAGGAGATCATGCCCATGCCCAACCTGCTGGAGATCCAGAAGGACTCCTACCAGTGGTTCCTGGACACCGGACTGCGGGAGGTGTTCGCCGACGTGGGCGTCATCGGCGACTACGCGGGCAACCTGGAGCTGAGCTTTATCGACTTCAGCATGAACGAACCGCCGAAATATGATGTGGAGGAGTGCAAGGCCAGGGACGTCAATTACGCCGCCCCGCTGAAGGTCAGCGTGCGCCTGCGCAACAAGGAGACCGAGGAGCTCCAGGAGCAGGAGATCTTCATGGGAGATTTCCCCCTGATGACCAAGTCCGGCACCTTCATCGTCAACGGCGCCGAGCGCGTGGTGGTCTCCCAGATCGTCCGCTCCCCCGGCATCTATTACGGCAAGGAGGTCGACCCCAAGACCGACCTGCCCATCCTCACCTGCCAGGTCATCCCCTACCGGGGCGCCTGGCTGGAATACGAAACCGACACCAACGAGCTGTTCTGGGTCCGCATCGATAAAAACCGCAAGCTGCCCGTCACCTGCCTCATCCGCGCCGTGGGCCTGCGCACCGACGGGGAGATTCTGGACTACTTCGGCGACGACCCCACCATCCGCGCCACCCTGGACAAGGACGCCTGCAAGACCTACGAGGAGGCGCTGCTGGAAATCTACCGGAAGCTGCGCCCCGGCGAGCCGCCCACGGTGGACTCCGCCGAGACCCTCATCAACAACCTCTTCTTTGACCCCCGCCGCTATGACCTGAGCACCGTGGGACGCTACAAGTTCAATAAAAAGCTCACCCTCTGGGCCAGGATCTCCGGTCTGGCCCTGGCGGAGCCGGTGGTCCATCCGGCTACCGGCGAGCTGCTCTATGAGCCGGGCCACGTGCTCACCCGCCCGGAGGCCCAGGAGATCGACGCCATCGGCGTCAACGAGGTGGTGGTGGACGTGGACGGCGCGCCCATGCACATCTTCTCCAACCACATGTGCGACCTGAGCCGGTATGTGGACTTCGACCCCCAGACCGAGTGCGGCATCAAGGAGCGGGTCCGCTACAGCGTGCTCCAGGAGCTGCTGGGGCAGTACCAGGGCGAGGAGCTCAAGGACGCCCTGCGCAGCCGCGTGGACGACCTGATCCCCAAGCACATCATTGTGGATGACATCCTCGCCTCCATCAACTATATGAATACCCTGTCCAAGGGCCTGGCCGCCAAGGACGATATCGACCACCTGGGCAACCGCCGCCTGCGGTGCGTGGGCGAGCTGCTGCAGAACCAGTTCCGCATTGGCTTCAGCCGTATGGAGCGGGTCATCCGGGAGCGCATGACCATCCAGGGCATGGATAAGGTGACCCCGCAGAGCCTCATCAACATCCGCCCGGTCACCGCCGCCATCAAGGAGTTCTTCGGCTCCAGCCCCCTCAGCCAGTTCATGGACCAGACCAACCCCCTGGCGGAGCTGACCCACAAGCGCCGTCTGTCCGCCCTGGGGCCCGGCGGTTTGAGCCGCGAGCGGGCCAGCATGGACGTGCGGGACGTCCACTACAGCCACTATGGCCGTATGTGCCCCATCGAGACCCCTGAAGGCCCCAACATCGGCCTCATCAACTACCTCTCCACCTATGCCCGCATCAACGAGTACGGCTTCATCGAGGCCCCCTTCCGCAAGGTGGACCACGCCACCGGCCGGGTCACCGACGAGGTGGTGTATATGACCGCCGACGTGGAGGATCAGTATATCGTGGCCCAGGCCGCCGAGCCCACGGACGAGGACGGCTGCTTTATCAACGAGCGCATCACCTGCCGCCACCGGGACGAGATCATCGGCGTGGAGCAGGATAAGGTGGACTTCGTGGACATCAGCCCCCGGATGATGGTCTCCATCGCCACCGCCATGATCCCCTTCCTGCCCAACGACGACGCCAACCGCGCCCTCATGGGCGCCAACATGCAGCGGCAAGCCGTGCCTCTGCTGAAGCCGGAGGCTCCGGTCATCGGCACCGGCATGGAGCACAAGATCTGCATGGACTCCGAGATCGTGGTGCTGGCGGAGGGCGACGGCGAGGTCACCAAGGTGGACGCCACCGCCATCACCGTCAAGTACGACAGCGGCATCTCCAAGGAGTATAAGCTGGTCAAGTTCCTGCGCTCCAACCACACCACCTGCATCAACCAGCGGCCCATCGTCTCTGTGGGCGAGCGGGTCCATGGCCCGGACCCTGTCAACGGCATCTCCCCCACCGTGCTGGCCGACGGCCCCGCCACCGATCAGGGCGAGATCGCCCTGGGCCGGAACATCCTGGTGGGCTTTATGACCTGGGAGGGCTATAACTACGAGGACGCGGTCCTCTTGAACGAGCGCATGGTCCGGGATGACGTGTATACGTCCATCCACATTGAAGAGTATGAGATCGACTCCCGGGACACCAAGCTGGGTCCCGAGGAGATTACCCGCGACATCCCCAACGTGGGCGAGGACGCCCTGAAGGACCTGGACGAGCGGGGCATCATCCGCATCGGCGCGGAGGTCCGGGCCGGCGACATCCTGGTGGGCAAGGTCACCCCCAAGGGCGAGACCGACCTGACCGCCGAGGAGCGGCTGCTGCGGGCCATCTTCGGCGAGAAGGCCCGGGAGGTCCGGGACACCTCCCTGAAGGTGCCCCACGGCGAGAGCGGCATCGTGGTGGACGCCAAGGTGTTCACCCGTGAGGCCGGCGACGAGCTGGGGCCCGGCGTCAACGAGGTGGTCCGGGTGTATATTGCCCAGAAGCGCAAGATCAGCGTGGGCGACAAGATGGCCGGCCGCCACGGCAACAAGGGCGTGGTCTCCCGCATCCTGCCCCAGGAGGATATGCCCTTCCTGCCCGACGGCACGCCCCTGGATATTGTGCTGAACCCCCTGGGCGTGCCCAGCCGTATGAACATCGGCCAGGTGCTGGAGGTCCATCTGGGCTACGCCGCCAAGACCCTGGGCTGGAAGGTGGCCACCCCCATCTTCGACGGCGCCAACGAGGAGGACATCGCGAGCGCCCTCCAGGAGGCCGGTCTGGACCCCGAGGGCAAGAGCTGGCTCTACGACGGACGCACCGGCGAGCGCTTTGACAACAAGGTCACCGTGGGGTATGTCTACTTCATGAAGCTGCACCATCTGGTGGACGATAAGATCCACGCCCGCTCCACCGGCCCCTATTCCCTGGTCACCCAGCAGCCTCTGGGCGGAAAGGCCCAGTTCGGCGGGCAGCGCTTCGGCGAGATGGAGGTGTGGGCCCTGGAGGCCTACGGCGCGTCCTATACCCTGCAGGAGATCCTGACCGTGAAGTCCGACGACGTGGCCGGGCGCGTGCGCACCTACGAGTCCATTGTCAAGGGCCACAACGTGCCCAAGCCCGGCGTGCCGGAGTCCTTCAAGGTGCTGGTCAAGGAGCTGCAGGCCCTGTGTCTGGACATCAAGGTCCTGGACCAAAACGGCGAGGAAATCGAGCTGAAGGATGACGACGACGAGATGACCACCTTCAACCTCAGCCGCATGGACCGGGACGACGACCGCGAGGAGTATGTGGCCGATGACGCCGCTTTTGAGGAGTCCGGCTTTGCCATCGAGGATGCCGACGAGGACGGGGACTATGCCGGCGACGAGGACGAGGATGAGGACGACGGAGAAGATGATTTTTAATCAGGAGGCGGAGCTGAAAGTATGAGTTATGTGGAATTTGACGCCATTAAGATCGGCGTCGCTTCCCCGGAGATGATCCGGGAGTGGTCCTACGGCGAGGTCCAGAAGCCGGAGACCATCAATTACCGCACCTTGAAGCCTGAGCGGGACGGCCTCTTCTGCGAGAAGATCTTCGGGCCCACCAAGGACTGGGAATGCCACTGCGGAAAATACAAGAAAATCCGCTATAAGGGCAAGATCTGCGACCGCTGCGGCGTGGAGGTCACCAAGTCCAAGGTCCGCCGGGAGCGTATGGGCCATATCGACCTGGCCACCCCGGTCAGCCATATCTGGTATTTCAAGGGCATCCCCTCCCGGATGGGCCTGCTGCTGGACATCAGCCCCAGGATTTTGGAGAAGGTTCTGTACTTTGCCAACTATATCGTGACCGACGCAGGGGAAACGCCCCTCATTAAAAACCAGATCCTCAGCGAGAAGGAATACCGGGACATGCGGGAGAAGTACGAGGACGACTTCCAGGCCGGCATGGGCGCGGAGGCGGTGAAGAAGCTGCTGCAGGACATCGATTTGGAGCAGCTGAGCGAACAGCTCCACGCGGAGCTGAAAAACGCCTCCGGCCAGAAGAAGGCCCGTATTGTCAAGCGGCTGGAGGTGGTGGACGCTTTCCGGCTGTCCGGCAACAAGCCGGAGTGGATGGTTATCGACGTGCTGCCGGTGATCCCGCCGGAGATCCGCCCCATGGTCCAGCTGGACGGCGGACGCTTCGCCACCAGCGACCTCAACGACCTGTACCGCCGGGTCATCAACCGCAACAACCGCCTCAAGCGCCTCATCCAGCTGAAAGCGCCGGACATCATTGTGCGCAACGAGAAGCGGATGCTGCAGGAGGCCGTGGACGCCCTTATTGACAACGGACGCCGGGGCCGGGCCGTCACAGGGGCCAACAACCGGGCGCTGAAGTCCCTCAGCGACATGCTCAAGGGCAAGCAGGGCCGGTTCCGCCAGAACCTGCTGGGCAAGCGGGTGGACTATTCGGGCCGTTCCGTTATCGTGGTGGGTCCGGAGCTGAAAATCTATCAGTGCGGTCTGCCCAAGGAGATGGCGCTGGAGCTGTTCCGCCCCTTCATCATGAAAAAGCTGGTGGAGGACGGCGCTGCCAACAACATCAAGTCCGCCAAAAAGATGGTGGATAAGGGCCGGGCAGAGGTGTGGGACGCCCTGGACATCGTCATCAAGGACCACCCCGTGATGCTCAACCGCGCCCCCACCCTCCACCGTCTGGGCATCCAGGCCTTTGAGCCGGTGCTGGTGGAGGGCCGGGCCATCAAGCTGCACCCCCTGACCTGTACCGCCTTCAACGCCGACTTCGACGGCGACCAGATGGCGGTCCACGTCCCCCTGTCCGCCGAGGCCCAGGCGGAGGCCCGCCTGCTGATGCTCTCCGCCAACAACCTGCTGCGCCCCCAGGACGGCGGCCCGGTGACGGTCCCGTCCCAGGATATGGTGCTTGGCTCCTATTACCTGACATACGTCAATGAAAAGGAGCCCGGCGCAGGAAAGGTGTTTGTCAACGAGGACGAGGTGATGCTGGCCTACAACGACCACGTCATCGGCATCCATGCGCCCATCAAGGTCCGCCGGGACTTCACCTACCGGGACGTCCACTACCGCAAGATCGTGGAGATCACCGCCGGGCGGATCATCTTCAACCAGAACATCCCCCAGGACCTGGGCTTTGTGGACCGGGAGGACCCGGACCACGTGTGCGACTATGAGATCAACATGACCTGCGGCAAGAAAGAACTGGGGAAGATCGTGGGCCGCACCATCCAGAAGCACAACTTCACCATGGCCGCCGAGGTGCTGGACAACATCAAGTCCACCGGCTACAAGTACTCCACCAGGGGCGCGATTACCATCTCTATCTATGATATGTCCGTACCGGCGAGAAAATATGAGCTGATTCAGGAGACGGAGCAGCGGATCGTGGACATTGAGGACGAGTACAAGATGGGCTTCATGACCAACGACGAGCGCTACCGGGCCGTGGTACGGGAGTGGGAGAAGACCACCGAGGATGTGACGGACGCCCTGCAGAGCAACCTGGAGGAGCTGAACCCCATCTATATGATGGCAACCTCCGGCGCCCGCGGCTCCATGAAGCAGATCCGCCAGCTGGCCGGCATGCGGGGCCTGATGGCCAACACCGCCGGACGCACCATCGAAATCCCCATCAAGTCCAACTTCCGGGAGGGCCTGAGCGTGCTGGAGTACTTTATCTCCTCCCGCGGCGCCCGGAAGGGCATGGCCGACACCGCCCTGCGGACCGCCGACTCCGGTTACCTGACCCGCCGTCTGGTGGATGTCAGCCAGGAGGTCATTATCCGCGAGGACGACTGCGGTGCGGAGGAGGGCATCTGGGTGGAGGAGATCAGCGAAAACGGACAGGTAATCGAGAAGTTCGCCGACCGTATCCGGGGCCGCTTCCCTGTCCATGATATCCTGGACCCGGAGACCGGCGAGGTCCTCTTCCCTGCCGACGTCATGCTGGGCGAGGGCGACGCCCAGGTGCTGGAGTCCAAGGGCATCCACCGGGTGGAGATCCGCACGGTGCTCACCTGCCAGGCCAAGAGCGGCGTATGCGCCAAGTGCTACGGCATGAACCTGGCCGCCGGGCGGCCTGTGGGCACCGGCGAGGCCGTGGGCATCATCGCCGCCCAGTCCATCGGCGAGCCGGGCACCCAGCTGACCATGCGTACCTTCCACACCGGCGGCGTGGCCGGCGGCGACATCACCCAGGGTCTTCCCCGCGTGGAGGAGCTGTTTGAGGCCCGCAAGCCCAAGAAGATGGCCACCCTGGCGGAGATCGGCGGCAAGGTCCGGTTCGAGGAGAGCAACAAGGGTTCCCTGCTGAACATCCACGTCACGGACACCGATGGAAACACCAAGATGTACTCCGTCCCCCACACCGGCCTGCGGGTCAACGACGGGGACGTGATTGAGAAGGGCACGGCCCTCAACGACGGCGCGCTGAACCCCCACGACGTTCTGCGCACACGGGGTTCCTCCGCTGTCCACAACTACCTGATTCAGGAGGTCCTGCGGGTGTACCGCCAGCAGGGCGTGGATATCAACGACAAGCACATCGAGGTCATCGTCCGGCAGATGATGCGCAAATGCCGGGTGGAGGACCCCGGCGACACGGAGCTGCTGTCCGGGTCCATGGTGGATGTGCTGGAGCTGCACGAGGCCAACAAGCAGATCAGGGCCCGCCGGGCCGCCGGCGAGGTGCAGGAGAACGGCGAGCCCCTGCGGGAGGCCGAGGTGACGCAGCTGCTGATGGGCATCACCAAGGCGTCCCTGGCCACGGATTCGTTCCTGTCCGCCGCCTCCTTCCAGGAGACCACCAAGGTGCTGACGGAGGCCGCCATCAAGGGCAAGGTGGACCATCTGGTGGGCCTGAAGGAGAATGTCATCATCGGCAAGCTGATCCCCGCCGGAGCGGGCCTGGCCGCTTACCGCGACATGGCCAGCGTCGTGGTCCCCGAACCGGAGCCGCCGGAACCGCCGGAGGAGCCGGAGCTCTCAGAGGAGCAGGAGGCCTCTGCGCTGGAGCAGGAGGAGACTGCGGCGGAGGAGCTGCCCACCAATGAGCCGGAGGAGGCCGACAGCCCGGAGGAGGAGCCGTAAGCGCTCTGCGCACTCCGCGACGGAGCTGTTCGCGAATATAGCGAGTATCAATAGAGGCGTTCCGCCGGTTTGCCAGCGGAACGCCTCTATTCTGTATGCGTCTACTCTAACTGAGATAGGCATTGAGGAGCCGGAGGGTATTCTCCGCCCCTCTGCGGTGGGAGCGCTCATAGCCGTGGGAGGCATATACGCCCGGACCGCAGAGACCGTGGCGCAGGTCGTGCCCGGCGGTCAGGGCGGTCTCCACGTCCGAGCTGTACCGGGGATAGACGTCCACGGCAAAGTCCGCGCCGCCCCTGCGGGCCGCCTCGATCAACCCGCTGACCACCTCATAGTGGTAGGGGCCCTTGGCGTCCTTGGCGCAGATGGACACCTTCGTCTCCCGTCCGGCCAGCCCCTCGCCGACACAGCCCATGTCCACGGCAATGGCCTCCGTAACCCCGGCGGGCACTGTGGCCGCGCCGCCGTGGCTCACCTCCTCAAAAACCGTCAGGTGGTGCCACACCCGCCGCTGAAAACGGCTCGCCCCGTCAGCCGCAGCCTGGGCCTGGGCCAGCAGGATGCCTGCGCAGAGCTTGTCGTCCAGGAAGCGGCTCTTGATATAGCCGGAGGCCGTCACGACGGTGCGCGGGTCGAAGCAGACAATGTCCCCGTTCATCACGCCCAGGGCCTCCGTCTCCTCACGGGTGGTGACCTCCTCGTCCAGAAGGACCTCCATGACGCTCAAATCCCGCTTGATGTCCCGAAAGCCGGAGTTGACGTGGAGGGAGGCGTTGTTGAGCTGGAAGACACCGGTATAGATTTTTCCGCTCCGCGTCACCACCCGCACGTTCTCGCACTCCACATTGTTCAATCCCTGTCATTGTACTGAACAGCCGATGCCAAGTCAACCATTTTCTGCCCCATACGCGGCGGATTTCGCCGGCAGAACGAAGAGGCCGGGTCCATACTCTCAGACCCGGCCCCGCGCTATCTTCTGACCCACTTGCCGAAGATCGTTTTCTTATATTTCAGCAGCTCCTCCTGGGGCTCCGGATGATCGCCGGCTTTCTGCAGGTACTCCACGCCCCGCTTGATATCCTGCTGCACACCCAAACCGCGGGCATACATCACGCCCAGCATATAGCTGGCGTCCCAGTACTCCCAATCCATCTGCGTCAGATACAGGCGGGCCTGTTCGTAATCCTTCCGGGTACCCCAGCCCTCAAAGCAGCACTTGCCCAGATAGTACACGCCCCAATTGTTGTGGCTGCCGCCCCTGTTGCTCTCCTCGTAGGCAAAGCGCAGCAGCTGGAACGCCCGGTCATAGTCCTGGGGGACGCCCCGCCCGTAAAAGCAGGCCTTGCCCAGCAGGTTATGGCTGCCGATGTGGCCGTGGGGCAGCTCCTTTTCAAAGCACTGGCAGGCGTACGCCTCGTTTTTCTCCGCGCCGTCGCCGTCAAAGTGCATCCGCCCCACCTCGTACCACGCCCCCGGCTGACCGCCCTCGGCGGCCTGCTGATACCACTGCAGCGCCTCCGCCTTTTCCCCCGCCTTTTCCAGCTGCTGGGCGTAGCCGCACTGCAGGGCGGGACAGCCGCGCTCAGCGCCGGTCTTCAGCAGCGCCGCCGCCTTCTCCGGCTGCGGGGGGACGATGTCCGCGATGCCCTCGGTGTAATAGCCGCCCAGGCTGTCCGCCGCCAGGGAAACGCCCCCCTCCAGGGCCCGCTGAAACCAGTCCTCGCACCGGGAGACATTTTCCGCCAGATAGGCCGTATACGCCTCCGGGCTGGAGAAGGAATCGCTGCTTTTGTTCTCAATCCGCAGGAAGCTGCGCCGGAAATAGATGTCTCCCACCGTGTACTGGCAGAGCGCGTCGCCGCCCTCCGCCTTTTCCAGCACGCTGGCAAGGGCCGCCTGGAGAAGGGGGGCCTCCTCCTGCTCCGGGACGTCCAGCTCCCCGCACCGCAGCGCCGTCAGCACGCCCAGGGCGCTGCCGCGCTCCACCGCCAGCGCCAGCATTCTGGCCGCCAGCCGCCCGTCCTCCGGGAAGCCGTGGCCGCTCCACACATACCGGGCCCCCCGCAGGCAGCCGGACAGGACGGCGCAGGCGTCGCCGTCCCCGGCTGCGGCAGTCCTCACCAGCGCTTCAAAGCTGGCCCGGCCCCGGCCCGCCCGCTCGTTGTAATAGATATCCTCCAGCGCTTGCTCCACCGGGTCGCTGAAAAACTTTCCCATAGGTTATTGATCCTCTTCTTTTTGTCTGTCTTCGCGGATACATGCCCCCGCGGACCCCTGTCAGTCGCCGAAGCTGATGCCCAGCAGCTTGGCTTCTTTGATGATCGAGGCGTCCGGCGGAACCATCTTCAGCTTGCCCGCCACCTCCTCCAGAGGCACCTTGACGATCTCACGGTTCTTATAGCCCACCATGAAGCCATACTCGCCCTTCAAAATCAGCTCGCCGGCCTCAGAGCCCAGGCGGCTGGCGAACACACGGTCATAGGGGCAGGGCGTACCGCCCCGCTGGGTGTGGCCCGGCACCGTCACGCGCACGTCATAGCCGCACTTTTTCGCCAGCTTATCCGCAATCTCATAGGACACGGAGGGATACTCCCGCTTCGCCAGCTTCTTCTTGTACTCCTTCTTCGACAGCGCCGCGTCCTCCTTGGAAATGGCGCCCTCCGCCACCGCCAGAATGGTGAACCGCCCGCCGCGGGCGTGGCGCTGCTTGATTTTCTTGGCGATCTTATCAATGTCATAGGGGATTTCCGGAATCAGAATAATGTCCGCGCCGCCGGCCATGCCGGCGTTCAGCGTCAGCCAGCCCACCTTGTGGCCCATCACCTCCACGATGAACACACGGCCATGGGAGGCAGCCGTGGTGTGGATGCAGTCGATGGCGTCCGTGGCCACATCCACCGCGCTCTGGAAGCCGAAGGTCATATCCGTGCCCCACAGGTCGTTGTCGATGGTCTTGGGCAGCGTGATGACGTTCAGCCCCTCTTCCCGCAGGAGGTTAGCGGTCTTGTGGGTGCCGTTGCCGCCCAGGATCACCAGGCAGTCCAGCTGCAGCTTGTAATAGGTCTGCTTCATGGCCGCCACCTTGTCCACGCCGTCCGGGCCGGGCTCGCGGATGGTCTTGAAGGGCGTGCGGCTGCTGCCCAGGAAGGTGCCGCCCTTGGTGAGGATGCCGGTAAAATCGGTGTAATTCAGGAGGCGGAACTTGCTGTAGATCAATCCCTGATAGCCGTCCAGGAAACCGTAGATCTCTACGTCCTCTTTGGCGTTGAGCAGCGCCTTGGCCACCCCGCGCATGGCGGGGTTCAGCGCCTGGCAGTCGCCGCCGCTGGTTAGCATGCCGATTCTTTTCATGATGGTTGTCCTCCTCATTTATATTGCGCTCCCCGGAGAGAGCGAAAATTTGATGACAATTTATTATATAGCATTTTTCCCCGGCAGACAAGTAGGAATTGCCCCATCCCGCAAAATTTTTAGAGCTGCGGAGGCAGGGCGCATTTGACAAAGGGTGGTGTGTATCGTATAATGGACAGGCTATCCCCCAGGGTAATTTTTATCTTGTATCTCAGGAGGAAAAACACGATGAAAACGCAGTCAACGCTGAAGCGGTATCTGATGATGTTCTCCGGAATCCTGTTTATTGGAATCTGTGTGGGCGCGTACCGCCTCAGCGCCTTCGGTGTGGACGCCTTTACCTGTATGAACCTGGGCATCAGCGGCTTTCTCCACATGTCCTTCGGCACCTGGCAGCTGATCATGAACGCCGCCATTCTGGTGGTGGTCTTTTTCACGGCCCGCAGCTGCATCGGGGCCGGGACCATTGTCAATATGGTGGGCGTGGGCTACCTGGCGGACTTCATCTGCTGGCTGGTCCAGGACACGCTGCAGGTACAGATGACGCTCCCCCTGCGGATCGGCGCGCTGGTCCTGGGCAGCGTCTTTGCGGGGCTGGGGGTGGCCTTCTATATGGTGGCCGAGATGGGAATCGCCCCCTATGACAGCGTGGCGGTCATCATCGAAAAGCTGACCCGCGGCCGGGTCCCCTTCCAGCGGGCCCGCGTCCTCAGCGACGTGACAGTGGTGGTCGTGGGCGTTGTGTTCTGCCTGCTCTCCCATGGCGACCTGCGGCTGATCGTGGGCGTGGGCACCATCTGCAACGCGCTGTTCAACGGGCCGCTGATCCAGTTCTTTAAAACCCACGCGGCAGAACCAATCATGGGCCGCAAGACGAACTAGGAGGATTTCCCATGAGTATTTTTTATCACCAGTCCACCGGCACCTTCCATCTGACCAACGGAGAGATCAGCTATCTGATGAAGGTGCTCCCCAACGGCGCCCTGGGCCAGCTCTACTTCGGTCAGGCGATCCGGGACCGGGAGAGCTTCGACCATCTGCTGGAGCTGCGCTCCCGGCCCATGACCGCTGTTGTCTTCCCGGAGGACCGCTGCTTCTCCCTGGAGCACTGCAAGCAGGAGTACCCCGCCTATGGCTCCACGGATTTCCGCCACCCGGCGGTGGAGCTGCGCCAGCCCAACGGCAGCCGCATCACGGACTTCGTCTACCACTCCCACTCCATTACCCCCGGCAAGCCCGCCCTGCCGGGTCTGCCGGCCACCTACTGCGAGTCCGACGCGGAGGCCGAAACGCTCACCATCTGCCTGCGGGACGCGCTGCTGGACGTGTATCTGTTCCTCAGCTACACGCTTTTCGCCGGACAGCCGGCGATCGCCCGGTCCGCCCGCTTGGAAAACCGCGGCGGAGAGGCTCTGCACCTGACCGCCGCCATGAGCCTGTCCCTGGACCTGCCGGACAGCGGGTATGAATTCATCCACTTCTCCGGCGCCTGGTCCCGTGAGCGGCACATGAAGGTCCGCCGCCTGGAGCAGGGCATCCAATCGGTGGAATCCACCCGGGGCCACTCCTCCCACAACCACAACCCCTTTATCATGCTGCGCCGCCCCGGTGCGGACGAGGAGCGGGGCGAGGTTATGGGCTTCTCCCTGATCTACTCCGGGAACTTCCTGGCCCAGGCGGAGGTGGACAACTGGGACACCACACGGGTGACCATAGGCATCAACCCCTTTGGCTTTGACTGGAAGCTGGCCCCCGGCGAGACCTTCCAGACGCCGGAGGCGGTGGCCGTCTACTCCAGCGCGGGCATGGGGGCCATGAGCCGCACCTTCCACCGGCTCTACCGCACCCGCCTGGCCCGCGGGTACTGGCGGGACCGGCCCCGGCCCATCCTGCTCAACAACTGGGAGGCCACCTACTTTGATTTTACAGAGGACAAGCTGGTGTCCATCGCCGAGGCCGCCCGGAAGGACGGCGTGGAGCTCTTTGTGCTGGACGACGGCTGGTTCGGCGCGCGCACCAATGAGAACGCCGGACTCGGCGACTGGACCGCGAATCCGGACCGGCTCCCCGGCGGCATCACCCGGCTGGCGGAGCGGGTGGAGCAATTGGGGATGAAATTCGGCCTCTGGTTTGAGCCGGAAATGGTCAACAGGGACTCGGACCTCTACCGCGCCCACCCGGATTGGATCATCCAGACGCCGGGCCGCCGGACTTCTTTGGGACGTAATCAGTACGTGCTGGACTTCTCCCGCCGGGAGGTGGTGGACCACATTTACGGCATGATGGCCAAAATCCTCTCAGAGGCCAAGGTCTCGTATATCAAGTGGGATATGAACCGCAGCATTACAGAGGCCTTTTCCGCCTCCCTGCCGCCGGACCGGCAGGGAGAGATGCTCCACCGCTACATCCTGGGGGTGTACGACCTCTACGAGCGGCTGAATACGGCGTTCCCCCATGTGCTGTTTGAATCCTGCGCCTCCGGCGGCGGGCGGTTTGATCCGGGCCTGCTGTATTACGCCCCCCAGGGCTGGGCCTCCGACGACTCCGACGCGGTGGAGCGGCTGAAAATCCAGTATGGCACCTCCTTCTGCTACCCGATCAGCTCCATCGGGGCCCACGTATCGGCGGTCCCCAACCATCAGCTGGGCCGGGTCACGCCCCTGGCCACAAGGGGAAATGTGGCCTGCTTCGGGGCTTTCGGCTATGAGCTGGACCTGAACCGGCTGACAGAGGCGGAGCGGGAGGAGGTCCGCCGGCAGATCGCCTTTGTCAAGGCATACCGGCAGGTGCTGCAGTTCGGCGATTTCTACCGCCTCCTCTCCCCCTTTGCGGGCGGCTTTACTGCGTGGATGGCGGTCAGCCCGGACAAGAAAACCGCGCTGGTGGGATGGTACAAGACCCTCAACGAGGTCAACGGCCCCTATCACCGAATCAGGCTGCAGGGCCTGGACCCGGCTCTGCGGTACACCGTGGACGGCGGCGCGGAGCACTACGGCGACGAGCTGATGCAGGTGGGTCTGGTGACCTCGGACGCCGCCGCCGGGGAGATGACGGCGGACCGGTATACCTGCGATTTTGATTCCCGTATCTTTGTGCTGCAGGCGTAATACCGGCATAATCCCATGAAAAAAGTCAAAACAAACGCCATCCGCATCCTGGAGCAGAAAAAGGCCGTCTTCCGGGTACATCGCTATGAGCCGGACGGGATTCCCCGCACCGGCGTCGAAGTGGCGGAGCTGCTGGGACAGGAGCCTGCGGCGGTGTACAAGACCTTGGTCACCTGCGGCAAGTCTGGGGCAAACTATGTGTTTGTAATCCCGGTAGCTGCAGAGCTGAATCTGAAAAAAGCAGCTGAAGCCGTCGGGGAGAAAAGTATCGCCATGCTCAAATCCAAAGACCTGCTGGGCCTGACCGGCTATATCCACGGCGGCTGCTCCCCTGTGGGGATGAAAAAGCTGTTCCCCACCCTGATCGACCGGAGCGCGGAGGCCCGGCCCGCGATTCTGCTCAGCGGCGGCAGAATCGGGATGCATATCGAGATATCCCTCGCCGAACTCCGGAAGGCCCTCCCCTTCCAGCTCGCCGGGCTGGTATGACGGGATGCTCCCTCCGTGAGAAAAATTGAATAGAAAAAATCAGCATTACACGGACATGGTGTAATGCTGATTTTTATGATTTGCACGCTTTGGAGAAAAGATGCAAAACCCTGAGTGCGTCCTCCTTTTGCTGTGGGGATAATCCGTTGAGTATTTCGGTCAACGGATTTTCAAAAGTATATGCTGCATCCCCAAATAGAAGATAGTCGATACTGATTGTTAAAGATTTGCTCAATTGAATGAGAGTGTCCAGTGACACACCTTTTTCTCCACGCTCTATCATCTGGTAGAACCGCAGACTAATGCCAGCTTCGGTGGATACAAACTCTTGCGTAAGTCCCAGTACATCGCGCCTGTTGCGGAGACGTTCACCAAACAAAAGCAGTTCTTCGTGCGTCACGTCCTCTCACCTCCCGCCAAAGCCAGCGTCCCAACAACATGGCGTAATGCTGATTTTTTTCTATTCACCCCTCTTGGAATTCCGCTCAATAGCGAGACCTTCTATATAACGATTCAAGATTTCTTCAACATTCTCAATGTGTTCAGGAGGAAGCCTGCTTAATCGGGCGGTTATGCTGGTCACATCGGCAGTTTCTGTGCCTCCCGTCAAAATAAAGTCGCTGGATACGAGAAGAACGGAACAAAGACGGCTTAACGCCGGGACAGAAAGGCCAACAGTTCCACGCTCAACACCGGATAGGAATTGAGCAGTCACATCTACCAACTCTGCCAATCGCTCCTGTGTTAA
This sequence comes from uncultured Oscillospiraceae bacterium, assembly GCA_910578505.1. Classification (GTDB taxonomy): domain Bacteria; phylum Bacillota; class Clostridia; order Oscillospirales; family Oscillospiraceae; genus Pelethomonas. The sequence goes on from CAJTPV010000010.1 coordinate 28,025, forward strand.
TCCTGCCGCCTCCCGTGCTTGCTTCACCCGGAGGCCAATCTGAACATTTTCTTGCTTTTTATCTGCCATATCAAACTCACCTTTCACTTGTATTTTAGGTGAGCTTTGTAGTATAATACAGATATCCATAATTTATTTTTTCTATGTTTTAAAATTTAGTCAGAAAGGATGAGCACATATGCGTCAGACAATAGAGACCAAGCAAAAACTGGATGCCATTCTGAAAGCCTTTGGCGATTATATCCGGGAACAAGACTTTTTTGATATAGTCTACTCCGAGAAAGTAGGATATATCTGCATTCTGGCACGCAACCTTGCAGATGAATGTCCGGAGTGGATGGACACACCCGAAAGACTGCTGGGTTCCCTTTTCAACGACATCATCAATGATGCGATTTTCTCCCCAGACAATTCTAAGCAGGAGCATGAACACTTGACCTTGACAGAGTATGAGGAAACCGAAAGCCGCCGCCGTATAACGGCGATTCTGAAAACGATGGAGGGAGAGGACGCGGCTCACTATCTTGACTTCCTGGATACCTACATCAAGGCATACCAAGAGGACGGCGCAAGGCGCAGAGCAGAGGTGGAAGGATGAAAAATGACCTTAATAAGTGCTGTGCCTTTACGGGACACCGCCCTGCCAAGTTTCCCTGGAAGTACGACGAGAAAGACTCCCGGTGTATCGAGTTGAAGAGTGTGCTTGCCCAGCAGATCAACAATTTGGCGGCAGCTGGCGTGACGAACTTCTTTTCCGGTATGGCTCTGGGTACGGACACCTGGGCAGCTGTAGCAGTCCTTGACCTGCGAGAGCGAAACCCGGCGATAAAACTGCACTGTGTCCTGCCTTGCGAGGGACAGGAAGCTACATGGACTCTTCCCGCTCAAATGCGCTATAGGTGCATTTTAGATGAAGCGGATTCTGTTGAGTATGTGAAGCGGCTTTATGATGGGAGATGTATGCTAGAGCGCAACCAAAGGCTGATTGATTCCGCCGGATTCCTGCTGGCGGTTTATAATGGGGAGAAGCGGGGCGGGACGGCTGCTACCGTCCGTTACGCACAAAAGGCAGGTCGGGAGATTATCGTGATTGACCCTATTGCCCGATGTATAACCCGTAAACATCCAACACTGGAAAAAAGCCGTGATGGAGGTACGCTTTCTTGACCCCAGGAACATCCCGCCTCCTTTCTATCGTTCCAGCAGCACCTCCGCCAGGGCCTTGCCCAGCAGCCGGGCAGAGAACAGGGCCTCGTCCAAAGAGTTTCCCGCCGCGCCCATCTCAATCAACAGGCTCCCGGTGGTGGTGTGCTGGTTGTACCGGGAATTGCGCACAGTAATGGGCCGCATCAGCGTGGGGTACTTCTCCGCCAGATGCTGCTGCACCGCCACAGCCAGCTTCAGGTTTTCCCGCCACTGAGGGTGCTCCAGGCCGCCGCCGTCCGTGCCCACGACCCAGCTCATCTGGGCCGTGTTCACCCCCTCCGCACTGCTCACCACCTTGTACATGCTGCCGTCGGTCCCGGCAATGGCATCCCGGTGGACATCCAGCACAAAGGAGATGGTGGGATACTCCTCCAAATACGCCTCCACCGTCTCCAGGGACCGGTTGTAGGCCCCGCTGTACTCCGGGTAGTCGTGGAGGGTGGTGTCATGGAGCACCGTCAGCCCGGCGTCCTCCAGCGTCCGGGCCAGCTCATCCCCCACCCGCACCACGTTGTACGCGCAGTCGGTGGTCCGGCACTCGCCGCTGGGGACATACTCCTCCCCCGGCGGCATGGTGTAGGCCTCGCTGGCGTGGGTGTGGACAATCAGCACCTGGGGGCCCTCCTCCTCGGACAGAGCGGCGGCAAAGGAGCCGTCAAAAATGGAGGCATCCAGGCTGTTGTCGCTGCGGTTGTTGATGTACACGTCCCCCGTCACCAGATAGCCGTCAGCGGAGGCGGGAGCCAGGGTCTTGGCCGCGACGCCGTTGTCCGCAAACGACAGCGGCGTCTCCTCCTGGGGCGCGGGCTCCTCCGGCTCCGGCACGGCAGGTTCCGCCGGCTCGTCCGGCTGGCCGGGCTCGGCGCTGTCCTCCGGCTCCCCGGCCCGCCGCAGCTCCAGCACAGCCTCCTGCCCCGCCAGCAGGGCAGGACTCTGGGCAATGGCCAGGGCCACCGGCGCCGGCAGCGGCAGCTCCGAGCGCAGGTCCCCCAGCTGGCAGCGCAGGAGGTGCATGGCCAGGTCCCCCCGCTGCCCCAGGGCCTCCAGTGCGCCGCGGGCCGTGGGGCTGGCCGCGGTGACGGCCACCAGATAGAGCACCGCTCCCGACAACAGAAGCGCCGTGATCTGCCGCCGCCGCTGGGGACGGGGCCTGCGCCGAATGGTCATGCTGCATCGCTCCCTTTCCTTGCTTGTCCCTACCATCCTATGCACAGCCTGTCCGGCATATACCAAAACGCCAGCCCTCCGGTCCCCCGGACAGCTGGCGTCCTTTTTGCAACCTAAAGGCAGGCAGCCCGCAGACTGCCTGCCCCGTCTTGACTTGTCCCAATCAGCCGGCTCTCTTACTCCTCGTCCTCAACAGGAGCGGGTGCGGGCGCCAGGATGGCGCGGATGGACAGGGAAATCTTCTTCTTCTCCTCGTCCACAGCCGTGATCTTCGCGTCCACGGTCTGGCCCTCCTCCAGCACGTCGCCGGGCTTCTCAATGCGGTGGTCGGCGATCTGGGAAATATGGATCAGGCCGTCCACGCCGGGCACGACCTCGGCGAAAGCGCCGAAGGTCATCAGCTTCACAATGCGCACCGGGGCCACATCGCCCACCTTGTAGGTGTCCATAAACACCTGCCAGGGATTGGTGCTACGGTCCTTCACGCCCAGAGAAATCTTCTTCTTCTCAGGATCGAAGGAGATAACATACACCTCCAGCGTGTCGCCGATCTTGACGATCTCGTTGGGATGCTTGATGCGGCTCCAGGACAGGTCGGTAATATGTACCATCCCGTCCACGCCGCCGATGTCCACGAACACGCCGTAGCTGGTCATGCTCTTCACGGTGCCGGTATAGCGCTTATCCACTTCGATGTTGGCCCAGACCTCGGCGGCGGCGGCCTGACGGGCCTCCTGCTGCACCACCTTGATGGAACCCACCACACGGCGGCGGGCCCGGTTGACCTCGGTAATGCGCAGCTTCACCCGCTGCTTGACCAGCTCGGTCATCGCCGCGTCACGGGGCAGGCCGGACTGGGAGGCGGGGATGAACACCCGCACGCCCTTGACGGACGCCACAACGCCGCCCTTGTTCTCCTCCGTCACGACGCCTTCCATGATCTCCTTGCTGTTGCAGGCCTCCTCGATGTTCTCCCATACCTTCACAGCGTCCACGCGCTTCTTCGACAGCGTGGCATACCCTTCCACATCGTTGACACGGATGACGAACAGCTCCACCTGATCGCCCACCTTCACCACGTCCTCCGGCTTCACATCCGGATCGTCCGTCAGCTGGTCCAGGGGAATGTAGCCGGCCTGCTTGCAGCCCAGATCCACATGGACCTCTGTCGGGGTAATCGCGGTGACCACACCGGTTACCTTATCTCCTGTATTTAAAGTATTGGTATACTGCTCTACCAATTCGGCAAAATTTTCCATACCTTCGCCCTGGATTTTTTCTTCCATCGTCTTTATGACCTCCTTTATGATGCTCGCAGGCGTGGAGGCCCCCGCCGTCAAACCAACCGCCGAGCACCGCGACAGGCCCTCCCAGGGCAGCTCGTCCGCGTCCTCAATCTGGAACACGCGGGAGCACTGTAAACGGCAAATCTCTGTCAAGTGCTTGGTATTAGCGCTTTTGGGGTCACCAACCACCACCATAGCGTCCATCCTGGCGGCGAGGAGGGCCGCTTCCGATTGACGTGTATGCGTAGCATCACATATTGTATCAAATATTTTTAGATTTGTACACCTTTTTTTTAGAATTTTCAAAGAAGTTTCCCAAATTTCTCTGCGCAGGGTGGTCTGGGACACCACCGTCAGGGCCAAATCTCCTGTATTTGCAAGGCTTTCGCACCATGCAAGCGTCTCCTCCGGACCAGAAAATACCTTGAGCGCCCGGCACCAGCCCCCCACGCCCCGGACCTCCGGGTGGGCGGGGTCGCCGATCATCACCGGCTGCCGGCCCTCCCGCTCCGCCTCCGCCACGATCTGGTGGACCTTCGCCACCCGGGGGCAGGTGGCGTCCACCACCTGCGCGCCCCGCTGCTCCAGGGCCTCATAGACCGCCCTCCCCTCCCCGTGGGCCCGCAGCAGGACGCTGTCCCCAGGCCGGGCCTCCTCCGGCGAGTCAATGGCCGTCAAGCCCAGAGCGGCCAGGCGGGCGATCTCGTGGTCGTTATGTATAATGTGCCCCAGCATCCGGGGTCTGGCCGCCGCGGCAGCCAGCTCCTCCGCCATCCGCACCGCCCTGGCCACGCCGAAGCAGAAGCCCGCGCTCTTTGCCGCCGTTACTTTTTCCATCCGCTGACCTCATCCAGGGCGTAGATGCGCCGCAGGATCTCCTCCGCCGCCTGGCGGCTCTCCTCAGCGGTGGCCCGCCGCCCGGCGATAACGGGGCTGTAGGGTTCGCCGAAGACGATGGTGGTCCGGCGCAGGAACTTGTGCTTATCCCCGCAGTACACGGGCACCATGGGCGTCTTGGTGCGGGTGGCCATCACGGCCACGCCCCCCTTGGCCTCCACCTCGCCCTCGCTGTCCACCCGCGTCCCCTCCGGGAACACCAGCAGCCGCTTTCCCTCGTTCAGGGAGCGGATGGCGGTCTTCATCGCCCCCAGGTCGTTGCCGCCCCGCTTGACGGGAAAGATGCCCAGCCTGCGCAGCAGGAAGCCAATGACCGGAATATGGAACAATTCGTCCTTCGCCATCACCACCAGGCGGGAGTCCACGGGCAGGGATACGGCGATGAGGAAGGGGTCCCAGGCGCTGACATGATTGGCGCACAGCAGCGCTCCGCCCTCCGGCAGGTTCTCCAGTCCCACCACCCGGTGGGGGAAGAACAGCCAGATCAGCGGCTTGATGACGGTATACGCCAGATGATAGAATCTGTTCATAGGCTCAGCTGTTCCCTGACCAGCCGCAGGACCTCCTGCCTGCTCTGCTCAAAGTTCAGCTCGCTGGTATCCAGCCGCACGGCGTCCGCCGCCCGCTTCAGCGGCGCCGTGGCCCGGTGGGTGTCGTTATAGTCCCGCTCCTCGATCTCCACCAGGATCACGCCGTAATCCACCGGCGTGCCCTGCTCCCGCAGCTCCCGGTGGCGGCGCTTTGCCCGCTCCTCAGCGCTGGCGGTCAGGTAAATCTTCACATCTGCATCCGGCAGGACCACTGTGGCAATGTCCCGGCCGTCCATGATCACGTTGTGCTTTTTGGCCATATCCCGCTGCATATCCAGCAGGAAGTCCCGCACCGCCGGGATCTCGGACACCTGGGAGGCGCACATAGAGATCTCCGGCAGGCGAATCTCCTTCGTCACGTCCTCGCCGTTGAGATACATCCGCTGCAGCCCGGCCCCATCGTAGCCCATGGTAATCACCATCTCCGGCAGCAGGGCTGCCACAGCCTGGGCGTCCTTGGGGTCCACGCCCTTCTGCCGGACGCAGTACGCCACCGTGCGGTAAATGGCTCCTGTGTCCACGTAGAGAAATCCCAATTCCTGGGCCACGCTGCGGGCAATGCTGCTCTTCCCCGCCCCGCTGGGTCCGTCCAGCGCCACCGAAACATATTTCTTTTCTTCTGAACTCATTGTCGGCCTGCCTTTCCTTGCCGTCTTTCCGGCAAGCATATTAAATTATTGCTTCCCCGCCGGTCAAAACGGCAAGGGGTAATGCCTTCTCTCACAGTCCGGCCTGGGCGGCCCGCGCCGCCGCCGTTCCCGCCAGATGGCCTGTGGACCAGGCGATCTGCAGGTTAAAGCCGCCGGTATAGGCGTCCGCGTCCAGGACCTCGCCCGCAAAATACAGTCCGGGCATGATCTTCGACTCCATGGTGGACGGGTTGACCTCCCGCACCGCCACGCCGCCGGAGGTGACGATGGCCTCCTCCACCGGGCGCGGCCCGGCGATCTCCACCGGCAGGGCCTTCAGCAGCGTCAGCACCCGGCGGCGCTGCTCCTTTTTCAGGTCGTGGACCTTCAGCCGCGGCTCGACGCCTGTCAGCTCCACAAAGGGCTCGATCAGCTTTCTCGGCAGAAGGTCGCTGAAGGCGTTGATAAAGTCGCTGTTGGCATACCGGGCAAAATCCGAGAGCAGACGCCGGTCCAGCGCCGCCTCGTCCAGCGCGGGCTTCAAATCCACCTCCAGCCGGTAGCGCTTTTTGCCGAAGCTGCGCATATGGGCGGAGGCCGACAGGATCATGGGCCCGCTCACGCCGAAATGGGTAAACAGCATCTCCCCGAAATCGCTGTAAATTTTCTTGTCATTCTCATAGACCCGCACCGCCGCGTTGCGCAGGCTCAGCCCCTGCAGGCGGCTGCACAGCTCCCCTGCCGCGCACAGCGGCACCAGGGACCCTGCGGGCTCTATGATGGTGTGTCCGGCGGACCGGGCCAGCCGGTAGCCGTCCCCGGTGCTGCCGGTCAGAGGATAGCTCACGCCGCCGGTGGCCACAATAACGCAGGCCGCCTCATAGTCCGCCTGCTGCCCCTTGACGCCCCGGAGCCTGCCGTCCCGGAACAGCAGCGCCTGGGCCCGGTCCCGCACGATCTCCACCTCCAGCCGGCGCAGGTATTTCTCCAGCGCGCAGCTGATGTCAAAGGCCCGGTCCGATACCGGGAACACCCGGTTCCCCCGCTCCGTCTTCAGCGGCACGCCCAGGCCCTCGAAAAAGTCCATCACGTCCCCGCTGCCGAACCGGGCGAAGGCGCTGTACAGAAACCGCCCGCCGCGGGGCACATTCTGCAGGAATTCCTCCAGGCCGCAGCTGTTGGTCACGTTGCACCGGCCCTTGCCGGTAATATTCAGCTTTTTGCCCAGCCGCTCATTGGGCTCCAGCAGCACTGTCCGCCCGCCGTTTTCCGCCGCCGCGCAGGCGGCCATCATTCCGGCGGGCCCGCCGCCAATCACAACAATATCATGGATCATCAAACACCCCGTACTCATCCCAAATCCCCTCCAGGCGGTTGAAGATCTGGGCGATATCCGCGTTTTTTCTGTGGCCCGCCGCCACGATCAGCGCGTTGAGCAGACTGAAGGGAGCAACCAGCGAATCCACAAAGGAGATCATGTCGCTCCTGGCCAGCAGCGCGGCGGAGGCCATGGGGTACAGCGGGGACATGGCGCTGTCGGTGATGGCCACCACGTCCGCCCCCCGGTCGTGGGCAAAGCGCACGCCCTTCACCGTGGACTGGCAGTACCGCGGGAAGCTGATGCCCACCAGCAGGTCCCCAGGCCCGATGCGCAGCATACTCTCCAGGATGTCGCCGGCACTGTTGCTGGTGACCAGGGACACATTGTCAAAAATCAGATGCAGATAAAAATGCAGGTACCCCGCCAGAAAGGAGCTGGAGCGCACGCCCAGGATATAGATATGCCTGGCGGCCATCAGCTTATCCACCACCGCCGCAAAAGCCGCCCGGTCCACCTCCTCCACCGCCACGCGGATCTTGTCCATGTCCTGCTGCAGGACAGAGGTGATCACGTCGGAGCTGAAGAGCGTGCTGTTGGACGCCTGTATGCGCTGGATGGAGGTCAATTTGCTGCGCACCAGTTCCTGCAGCGCCTTCTGCATGGCCGGATAGCCGTCATAGCCCAGCATCGCCGCAAAACGTACCACGGTGGACTCGCTCACATGCACCAGCTTCCCTAATTTCCCCGCTGTCATGAATGCGGCTTTGTCATAGTCGGACAGGATATATCCGGCGATCCGCTTCTGCCCCTTGGAGAAGCTGCCCATATTGTCCTGAATCGTATGTAGTACGTCCTTTTTCATGTCCTACTCCTTCTGGCCGGCTAACAGCAATCCCAGTTGTAGCCCACCTGAGAGAAATCCCTCCTGCGCAGAGCCTGGCGGCTGATAAAGAAATTGCCTACGCCGCAGTCGCCCCACAGCACCTCGTCACGCCCTTCGCGCATGTCGCTGTCCAGCTGGAAGAGCACGGTGTCCAGCTCCGGGTGCCTGCCGTCACAGCGGGGGTCTGTCTGGGTAAAGTAGGGATAGCCGCCCATCTGGTGCATGGCGCCCTCGGCATAGCCGTCCTCATACGCCGCCTCGCCGTCATCCCAGCAGCCGCTCAGGTCCCAGATGTGCGAAACAGGCGCGTCCGGCCTGCAGGCATTCCACTTGGCGCAGAACAGCGCCTCATAGCGGTAATCCCCCTCCGTCATGCCCTGTATCTCCGGCGCTCCGAAACGGATCCGGCAGACGCCGCCCAGCGGCGTCATGTACGCCGGCTCCACATTCTCCGGTATCGCGGGGCGCTTCGCCTGTACCTCCTCCGCTGTCACGGACAGGTCAGCCGTCTCATGGTACAGCACCCGAAATCCGTCCGGATTGGTCATGTCGTCAAAATCCAACCCGAACACATCGTTCAGCGCGATAAAAAATTGCAGCAGCCCGCTGTGGGGAAAGTCCGGCAGACCCGCCAAGGCTGCGCAGTCCACCTGGGCCAGCAGCGTCATGGGCAGGCCGTCAGGCCCCTGCGGCCACGCCATATCACGGGGCAGGTACGGTGTACCGCCCACCTTGCTCTCCGTCAAGCCCGGCTCTCCCGGTTCCAGCCCAAAGCGGAGCACCGGCTCCCGGTTCTCATCGGAAATCTCTCTCTTGATTTTTTGTACAAGCTCTGTATCTGTCACAGCTCTTCCCCCCTGCTCTCCATGCTGGCCACGTGGTGATAGGCGTCCTGGACCTCCTGGTCCGTCAAATAGCGCCACTGCCCCTGGGGCAGATCGCCCAGGACCAGATTCCCCTCCCGAATGCGCTGCAGCCGCAGCACGGACAGGTTGGCGTCCTGACACATCCGGCGGATCTGCCGGTTCAGTCCCTGGTGGAGGATAAAGGACAACGTCCAGTGTCCGGAGTCCCTGGACACGACGCTGACCTTCACCCTGGCGATGGGCTGGTTGTCCAGCCGGGTAACCGCCTCCAGGCGCTCCACGCAGTTTTTCAGATTGCCGCCCACCGTCACGTGGTACTCCTTCTCCGTCTCATACCGTGGGTGGCTCAGCCGCTCCGCCAGGTCGCCGTCGTTGGTCAGCAGCAGCAGCCCGTCCGAATCCCTGTCCAGCCGCCCAATGGGGAAAATACGCTCCCCGCAGTCCGCTGTCAGGTCGATCACCGTCGGGCGGTTGAACTCATCGGACAGCGTGGTCACATACCCCCTGGGCTTGTTCAGCATGAGGTAGACCCGGGGCCCAATGGCGGCAATGACCTTGCCGTCCAGCCGGATCTCGTCCACAGCCGGGTCGGCCTTGGCCCCCACGCCGACCGCCTCGCCGTTGACCGTGACGCGGCCTGCGCGCAGATACTCCTCCGCCAGCCGCCGGGAGCAGACGCCCGCGGCGGAGAGAATTTTTTGTATACGATCCATAGGTTTCCTTTCTTAATCCGCCCGTCAGCGTCGCAGCAGCGGCAGCGCGTCCGCCGGCTGGAACGCGGCCCGGCAGGCCGACGGGGCCGCGGCTACCATATCCGCCGCGGCTACCTCGACGCCGTCCAAATAGGCGCACACCTGCCCGATCACCTGTCCCGGCACCACCGGCGCGGGCACCGACACCGGCGCGCGGGCCACCACCGTCAGCGTCTCGTCCCCGGCCAGGGGGTAGCTCAGGTCCTCCGCCGCCATCAGCGGGACCTGCGCCACGGTTCCGCCCCGCACCAGGGTGGAGGCCAGGACGCGCCCCGCCGGCGCGGCCATCTCCATATGGTAGTTTTCAAAGCCGTAATCAAGCAGCGCCATATGGTCCTTCCAATCGTCCCCGTCGTTCAGGGTCACGCACACCAGCGTCATGCCCTCCCGGGCCGCCGCCGACACCAGCGTCCGGCCCGCCGCCTTGGTGTAGCCGGTCTTCACGCCGATGCAGCCCTCACACAGGCGCAGCAGCTTGTTGTGGTTGGCCAGGTACCGCTCCCCGATGGTGATGGAGGCTGTGGAAACGATTCGCTTGAAGTCCTGGTTTTTCAGGGCGTGGGCGGTCAGCACCGCCATGTCGCGGGCGCTGGAGTAGTGCCCCTGGGCGTCCAGCCCGTTGGGGTTGGCAAAGTGGGAGTGGGTCATACCCAGCCGCCGGGCGGTGTCGTTCATCAGCCCCACAAAGTCCTCCAGCTCCCCTGCAACGCAGTGGGACACCGCCAGGGCCGCGTCGTTGCCGCTGGAGAGCATCAACCCATACAGCAGCTCCTCCAGACACAGCGTTTCCCCCGGCTTCAGATACATGGAGGAGCCCTCCGCCATATCCTCCGCCGTCACGGTGTACTCCTTCTGGAGCTCTCCATGCTCCAGCGCCACCAGGGCCGTCATAATCTTGGTGATGCTGGCAATGAGCCGCTCGTCATCGGCGCCCTGTTCATAGAGCACCCGCCCGCTCTTCTGCTCCATGAGCACAGCAGACGCGGCAGACGTATTGACAGCCGCTGCCTGACAAGTGAAAACGCTTGCCAGCAGCAGAGCGAAAAATGCGGCGCAAAGCCTTCTCTGTTTGGACATACCTGCGCACCTCCCAGGTGTATGAGATGCCTCTAGTATGCCACAGCAAGCGTCCCATCAACCCCGTAAAACCTTTCCTGTGAAAATCAGAAGCTCTCCGCCGGCTCCTCCGCCGCGGCAGACTCCTTCTTCTTCAGATTCTTCTCAATCAAACCGCTGACCTGATCCACCACATTGGGGACCATCTCCACCACCCGGTCCACAGTGTTCAGCGGCGGCGCGGCCACCGGCATGACCCGCGTCACGCCGTCCTTCACGATCAGGAACGCCACCGGGTCGATCTTCACGCCTGCGCCGATGCCCGCGCCCAGATTGGGGTCAGCCGGCTCCGCCCCCTTCTTTCCAAAGGTAAAGGTGGTCCCGCCGCCGCCAAAGCCGAAGCTGACGCGGGATATGGGGATCAGCGTCACGCCGTCCGGCGTGTGAATGGGCTGGCCGACGATGGTGTTGGTATCCGCCATCTCCCGCACCTTCGCCATGCTCTCCTGGATCATCTCGCTGATTTGATTTTTCTTCTCCATGACTATATACTCCTTTCAATGGCAGCCGCCTCAGGCGGCTTCGCCTGTTGCCCCATCCTCATGCTCTGCCTTCACGTCCGCCGTCTCTTTTTCCGCAGGCGGCGGGGACGCTAGCTTCCGGAATCCCAAGAACCACCTGACAAGGCTTGCCCCTGCACACACCGCGATTACCAGCACATCCCATGGCCGTATGCTCACGCCCACATCGGCCTCGCACCGCGTCCGCTCCTCCGCAAAATCCGGATACAGCCGGATATCCTGCTCCCGGACGCGCACCGTCCGCTGCAACACCGGCAGACCGCTGGCCAGCGCCGAGGTCAGGCGCCCGTAGAGCTGGGCCGTGTCCGCCGGGTCCGTTCCGGCGATGAGCAGGAACACCTGTAAAGGCGATATGGTTACGCGGCGGCCCGCCCGCTTCAGGGCCTTTCCCAGCACCGGCGGCAGCTTCTCCAGACTATAAAGGATCTGTTCCCGGTTGATTTTTGCCCTGGGCTTTTTTTCCTTCTCCGGCTTTTCCTTCTTTGCTTTCTTTTCTTTCTTTGGCTTCGCCTCTTTTTTCTCCTTCTCTCCGGCGGGCCTTGGATACAGCTGCAGATGCAGCGGGCCATATCCGGCCCGGACGGTGAGCCCGTCCCTGTCATAGGTCACCCGCACCTGCACAGGCGTCAGCACCGCCGCCGCCAGAATCAGCGCCAGTATCCCCAGTATGAGCCATCCAATCAACGCTTCCTCCCCCCTCCGCCGGACCGCGCACGCTATTCCTCTGCCGCGCCGCCCTCGCCGTCCTGACTGTCCAGCCGCAGCTGGCCGCTCTCGTCCATCCCAGGCAGAGGGGGCAGCTCCTCCAGCGAACTGATGTGGAACGAGCGCAAAAAGTTCTCTGTTGTGCGGTAGAGCCTGGGGCGGCCCGGCTGCTCCTTCAGCTGCCCGCACACCTCGATCAGGTCCCGGTCCAGCAGCAGACTCACCGTATACGCGCTGTCCACGCCCCGCACCTGGTCCACATAGGCCCGCGTCACCGGCTGGTAATAGGCCACGATTGCCAGCACCTCCAGGGCGGGCTGGCTGAGCTTGGCGGGCTTGCGGATTTCAAAGGTCCGGCGAATCACCGCGGCATACTCCGGCGCGGTGCACAGCTGCCAGTCGTTCTCCATGTGGAGCAGCCGGATGCCCCGCCGCTCAAAGGCGTAGTAGTCGCCCAGCTTTCCCAGCAGCTTCTCCGCCGTGGACCGGTTGATCTCCAGCGACGAACAGATGCGGTCAATATGTATCGGCTCCCCGGCGGCAAACAGAATCCCCTCCAGAGCGGCCTCCAGGTCTCTCATATCCCGTGCCATACGCTCCCTCTTTCGTCCAACCGCCCGCTTTCCGCCCCGCCATGATATGCGGCGGCGGCAAAAACGTGATTGCACAAAACTTTTCTTTTGTTTTATAATTGCAGGGAATCCAAACTCTCCCCCGTGGCCGTAATGGTGCAGTCGCTGGGGCTGCCTGTCAGGCGGATGATCCGCGCCCGGCACATCTCCAGCACCGCCAGAAAGGTGGCCACCATCTCGCTGCGGCTGCGGTTTCCGCGAAACAGCAGCCGGAAGCTGGTCACGCCCCGCTGCAGCAGGCCCATAATATCCCGCGCCTTGTTTTCCACAGGATAGGGCTCCTGCCGGACGATCTCCGAGAAATTGCTCAGCGGCGGCGGCGCACGGCGCTCCCCTCTGTCCCCGATCTGCCGCCAGGCCGCCAGCAGCTCCGCCGGCCTGTGGCTGTATTTGTAGACCTTCCCCCGCTCCAGGGGTTCGGGGCTTTTCAGCAGGATGCTGCGGCCAAACTCCCCCATCTCCGAGAGGCGGGCGGTGACAAACTTGATTTTTGCGTAGTTCTCGCTGCTGCGCCGCTCCTCCAGCGCTTTCACCAGCTGCTCCATCTCACTCTTGGCCTCCGCGTCCTCCAGGGACAGCAGCATCCGGGTCTTAATGAACATCAGCTGGGCGGCCATGGTCACAAATTCGCTGGCCACCTCCAGGTCCATCTGCTGGCGGAGCTCCAGATAGGCCAGATATTGCTCCAGAATCAGGGAGATGGGAATATCCTGAATCTCAATTTTGTTTTTGCTCAGCAGGAACAGGATCAGGTCCAGAGGCCCCTCGAAGTCCTCCATTCCCGCCTTGCTGTGTACCACCTGCTCCAGCTTATAAACCGGACCGTCCATCCAGCCGCCTCCGCATCAGAAAAATAGTCCCGCCATCCACTGGTAAACCGCGAAAATGGCGCTTGAGAGATAACTGCCCCCCACATCCAGCCACACCATCAGCAGCAAAACAAGCATGCCGAACCGCTCGTAGCGCATCAGGGTCAGATACGCCCTCTCCGGCAGCAGCGCGAAGAGCACCTTGGAACCGTCCAGCGGCGGCACCGGCAGCAGGTTGAACAGCCCCAGGCCCACGCTCAGCCGGGCCGTGACCATCAAAAAGGACAGCAGCCACACGGTAAAACCGGTGACGGGGGCGAAGCGGTAGAGCAGAGACGCCAGAAAGAGCATCAGCAGCGACAGCAGAAAATTGGATACCGGTCCGGCCAGGGCCGTGGCCGCCATCCCCGCCTTTGGATTTTTGAAATACCGCATGTCCACCGGCACCGGCTTGGCCCAGCCGAAGCCGCAGACCAGCATGGACGCCAGTCCCAGCCAGTCGATGTGGTGCAGCGGATTGAAGCTGAGCCGGTGCATCTTTCTGGCGGTGGGGTCGCCCAGCGCGCAGGCGGCCAGGCCGTGGCAGGTCTCGTGGACAGTCAGGCACAGCAGTACGCCCAGCAGGCTCTGCAGCATGACGAGCAGCGCCTGCCAATCAAATTGTTCCCAAAAGGTCTGTAAGTATCCCAGCATAGCATCTCCTGCGGACAGGTCAAGGCCTGTCTATGGCTTTCCGCTGTCATTATAGCAGATTTTCCCGACAATTACAAGCATCACCTAAATTTCAAAGGGCAGAAATGCCGCCGCCACGGCGATAACAACGGCGGGCAGCAGATTGGCGACTCTCACACGTTTGTCCCACACAAGATTCAGCCCCACGCAGAAAATCAGGATGGAGCCCACCAGGGATAAATTGGCCAGCGCAGCCGCCGTCATCAGGGGCCGCAGCAGCCCGGCCAGGGCCGTCACGCTCCCCTGGAACACCGCCACGGGGATGGCGGAGAACATGCACCCCTTCCCCAGGGAGCAGGTCATGATCAGGACGATGATGAAGTCCAGCACCGCCTTTGTCACCAGCAGGGAGTAATCGCCCAGGAGCCCGTCCTGGATCGCGCCGATAATGGCCATCGCGCCGATGCACACCGTCAGCGAGGCGGTGACAAAGCCGTCCACAAAGCGCTGGTCCCTGGCGTTTCCGGTCTTGATTTTCAGCCACTTGCCGAACCGCTCGAACTGTCCCTCCAGGTTCAGCGTCTCGCCGATGAGGGCGCCGGGCGCGATGCAGGCGATGACCAGGACGGACCGGCCGCTGGAAAGGGCGGCGCCGTCGATGGTCAGCATCCCCTCCAGTGCGCCGCTGATGCCGATGAACAGCACGCATATCCCGCAGGCCTTTGTTAACGTGTCCTGGTGCCGCTCCGTGAGGAGGCGGCCAAACAGGAGGCCCCCGATCCCTCCCAGAAGAATTGCAATTGCATTAATGACCGTTCCTAGTCCAGGCATACTTTCACCTCGCGCAAAATATGGTTGAATTCTCCGGAATTATACAGTTTTCCCCGATTTTTGTCAAGACCATGAATGCCCCAGAAAAAAAGAGGGACCGTGAGCGTTGGCCGCCACAGTCCCGTTGGATTGCCGCCCTCCGGCGGCGGGGTATTTACTCCGCAGTATCCTGCAGACCGCGCAAGCTATCTTGGATAATTTCCAATATGGTTTCAATGAAAACCGTGCTGTCCGCCCGCTGGTCGGACTCGCCAAGCGCACGATAATAGTCCGCCTGCCGCTCCTTGATCAATTCCTCAATGGGAAGCCAATAAAACACGTCCGCCCATTGTCCCAGAAGCAGCGTATGCCACATCCTCCCCAATCTGCCGTTTCCGTCTGCAAACGGATGGATAAATTCAAATTCATAGTGAAATACAGCGCTTTTTATGAGCGGCGTAAGGGGTGAATTCTGATACCAGGAAAATAAATCGCCTATGAGCTGCGGCACAAATTTGGCCGGCGGCGCTATATGAACGACTGCCTCTCCCTCATAGATTCCCACATTTCCATCACGAAATCTTCCGTTTTCTTTTATGAGACCGTTCATCAAAATTCTGTGCGCTTTTAATAGATCATCTATGCTGTTGGGATTTAACTGGAACATCAGATCATACGCCTGTGCAGCGTTCGTCACCTCTTTGATTTCAACCGGATGCCCCAAAACTCTTTTTCCATCCAGCAAAGCCGCAACCTGCGCCAGCGTCAAGGTATTATTTTCAATCGCCAAGGTTGAATGTATCGTTCTGATTCTGTTTTCCCTGCGCAGCTTTGGGCTGACCAGCTCCGGACGCACCGCCCGTATTTCCCCCAGGCGCAGACCGATGTCTACAAGCAGGTTTGATATCTCGGGTGTGATCGAAAAAATCGGTTCATTCGGCATCTGCTTAACATCCTTTCCCACTT
Organism: uncultured Oscillospiraceae bacterium; assembly: GCA_910578505.1. Taxonomy (GTDB): domain Bacteria; phylum Bacillota; class Clostridia; order Oscillospirales; family Oscillospiraceae; genus Pelethomonas. The sequence goes on from CAJTPV010000010.1 coordinate 43,853, forward strand.
GCCGTACTCCATACGGCACTGAAACAAATCTCTTATCTTCGATATCAAGTATAGCAGATTTCATAAAATTTGCAAGGTCTGCAGCATGCTTCTCAAAAATCGCCGGGGTTCAGCACAATCAATCTTCTATCCAGCTTTTGCGCATAGCGCACGGTAGCCGCTGTTCCGCCGCGCCATTCGCCGTTATAGACGGCCAGCAAAACAGCGGCGGATTCCACCAGCCGCCGGTTGCGTTCCTGAGCGGAGGCCGGCCACTTGTCCGCCTGACTCCGGCAGGGCAGGACGCAATTCCTCCTGGTCAGGCGGCTGCGGCTCCCGCATTCGGGCGGCGCGATCATAAATACCACCATCCTAATATCACTAATATTATTTATTATAACAAATATAGATGGTTATAGTCAATAGCACCATTAGATAAACTAATATTAGAAGGTGGTGCTATTTGTGAAACCGAAAAAACAAAAGAAACTAATCAATGTTGAGATTGGACAGCGTGTTAAGAAATATCGTGAAGCAGCAGGTATGACACAAGAGGTATTTTCCGAATTGGTTGACTTGGGAGACAAGCATATTTCTGCAATTGAGTGCGGCTCAGTTGGATTATCACTCTCTTCATTGAAGCAAATATGCACTGTGTTATCTATTCCAGCTGACGCGCTGCTGTTTGAACAATCTTGTGAAGCAGGACAGGAGGAATACAAGGAAGAGATTCACTTTTTGACCTCCAGACTTTCTCGACTGCCGCCAAACAAATTCAAAATAGTCAAAAACATTCTGAACCAGCTTTTGGCGGTACTTGCCTTTCCTGATACGGACATAGAGGTTGAATCCGCCGATGGAAATATATGATAGGGGCGCTCGGTTGAAGGCACTCCGGGAAAAACGCGGTTTTTTACAGGCGCAGGTAGTCAAACGACTTGATGTTACTCGCTCAACAATCAGCGCCTATGAAAGGAATACCAAAACTTTTAGCGTAGAGGTTCTGGAAGGGCTGGCAATCCTATATCGGTCATCAATTGATTATATATTGGGATTGGACCGCCGCCGGAGTCTTTATATCGCTGATCTTACGGAGAGTCAGCAAGAAACTGTAGAGACCATCGTTAATGTTCTGCGCAATCAGTTTAAGAACGAATCCAATTAGAGATGGTAACAGATGCAATACTAATTATATACAGCAGGTGGGGCAGATGAATCTTGATTATACGGATATTGGCAATCGGGTTCGCCGATTCAGATACACACTGGGGATTTCGCAGCAAAAACTGGCGGAACTATCCGGCCAAGAACCCTCCAATATTTCGCATATAGAGCGCGGCGCAACAAAGCTGAGCCTTCCCACACTTGTAAATATTGCCAACGCACTGGATGTTTCTGCGGACGATTTGCTGTGTGGCAGCCTTCCAGCCGCAAAAGCTGCTTTTGACAGAGAGGCTGCGCAGATTTTAAGCGATTGTACGCTCGAAGAACGGAAAATCATCATTGGCACTATGCGTACACTGCGGGAACACCTTCGCATGCTGCAGGAATCAAACAAAGGCTGACAGGCACGTGATATGTGTCTGCCAGCCTTTAATATGCAGTCAAGCCGCCTGGGAGCTTCCCTGGCGGCTCAATTGCTATATTGAAAAATCTTCTGCCTTCAGCTTGGAGGTCTCCAGCTTCACCGGGCGGGGCGGCACCCGCTTAAAGGGGTCGTACCGGAACCGGGCGCAGTGGTACTCCACCGCTACAATGCCCTTCCGCTCGCAGATGACCTCCCGCTCATTGATGACATTTCCCTTTACACAGTAGGCACAGCGCGGCTCCATATCCTTACGGAACAGCATGACTGCCTCCCCCTTTCTCACACACGTGCTCAGTCTCTACGCGGTATGCAGCGCTACCTTGCCGTCCTCCGCCGTGGCGGTAATCCGCGTGACGGGGTTGTCGTAACTGTTGATGATTGCAGAGGCCAGCGTGTCCTCCACTTCCTTCTGGATGGTGCGGCGCAGATTCCGGGCGCCATAGGTGGCCGAATAGGACTTCTTCACCAGGTGCTCCACCAGGGCGTCGTCGTACTGGAATGCCAGGCTCTTCTCCTTCAGGCTGGCCTTCAGCTCATCCAGCATCAGCCGGGCGATGGGCAGGAAGTCCTCCTCCGTCAGCTTGTTGAAGCAGACAATCTCGTCCACCCGGTTGATGAACTCCGGGCGCAAAAACTGCTGCAGCGCCTTCATGGCCCGGTCCTTGCCCAGCTCCGTGGTGCTCTTGTTGAAGCCCACCGTGCCCTCCTTCCGGTCGCTGCCCGCGTTGGAGGTCATCACAATCACCGTGTTCTCAAAGTTCACCTTCCGCCCGTGGGCGTCGGTAATCTGGCCGTCATCCAGAATCTGCAGCAGCACGTTCAGCACGTCCGGATGGGCCTTCTCGATCTCGTCAAAGAGGACCACAGAGTAGGGCTTGCGGCGGATTTTTTCCGTCAGCTGCCCCGCCTCGTCGTAGCCCACATAGCCCGGCGGCGAGCCGATAATGCGGGATACGGAGTGCTTCTCCATGAATTCCGACATATCCAGCCGAATCAGGCTCTCCGGCGCGTTGAACAGATCCTCCGCCAGCTGCTTGACCAGCTCCGTCTTGCCCACGCCGGTGCTGCCCACAAAGATAAAGCTCACCGGCTTGTGCTTGGGCGAGATGCCCACCCGGTTGCGGCGGATGGCGGCGGACACGGCGTCGATGGCCGCGTCCTGGCCGATGAGCTTTTTGCGCAGGCGCTGGTCCAGCTCGCTCAGGCGCTTGAACTCCTCCTCCCGGATCTTGCTGGCGGGGATCTTGGTCCACAGCTCGATCACCCGGGCCAGATTGTCCATGGTCAGCTGGGGCTCGCCCTGGGCGCTCAGCTCGTCCAGCTCTGTCTGCAATTGCAGCTCCCGGCTCTTCAGCTCCGCCAGCCGGGCGAAATCCGGCTCCTCGGCGGCCTCCAGCACCTCCCGCTCCTTGGCGTAATCCGCCAGCTCCCGTGTGATCTCCTGGCGGCGGTTGATGCCCGCGTCCTTCAGATTCATGTCGGAGCAGGCCTCGTCGATGAGGTCGATGGCCTTGTCCGGCAGGAAGCGGTCGGTGATGTACCGCTCGCTGAGCAGCACCGCCTGCCGCAGAATGCCCTCCGGGATCTTCACGCCGTGGAAGGTCTCGTAGTAGTGGGCAATGCCCCGGAGGATCTCCATGGTGTCCTCCACATTGGGCTCGTTCACCGTCACCGGCTGGAAGCGCCGCTCCAGGGCGGTGTCCTTCTCAATATGCTTGCGGTACTCCGTGAAGGTGGTGGCGCCGATGACCTGGATCTCCCCTCTGGACAGGGCGGGCTTGAGGATGTTGGCGGCGTTCATGCTGCCCTCCGCATCCCCTGCGCCCACGATGTTGTGTACCTCGTCGATGACCAGGATAATGTTCCCGCACTTGCGAATCTCCTCAATCAACCCCTTCATGCGGCTCTCAAACTGCCCGCGGAACTGGGTCCCTGCCACCAAAGCGGTCAGGTCCAGCAGATAGACCTCCTTGTCCCGCAGCTTGAAGGGGACGTCGGCGTTGGCAATTCGCTGGGCCAGGCCCTCGGCAATGGCGGTCTTGCCCACGCCGGGCTCGCCGATGAGACAGGGGTTGTTCTTCTGCCGGCGGTTGAGGATCTGGATCACCCGCTCGATCTCCTGCTCCCGGCCCACCAGGCTGTCCAGCTTGCCGCCCCGGGCCCGCTCCGTCAGATTGATGCAGTAGTTGTCCAGATATTTGCGCTTGGGGGTCTTGTCCGCCTTGCGCTCCTTGGTCTCCCGGCTGCGGGACTCCCTGTCGGAGGACGAGGGGGCCTCGCTGCTGCCGAAAAGGCGGTTGAGGAACGGGAACGTGGCGGTCTTGCCGTCCTCGCCGCTGTCCTCCTCATCCTCATGGGGGATGAGCCCCTCCATGGGCTCCGCGCCGCCGAAGGCCTGCATCATCTCGTCGGAAATCGCCTCCAGATCGTCGTCGGTAATGCCCATGCGGCGCATCATGTCGTTGACCTGGGGCAGCCCCAGGTCCTTGGCGCACTTCAGACACAGGCCCTCGTTGACCGTCTCGCCCTTCTCGATCTTCGAGATGAATACCACGGCCACCCGCTTCTTACATCTTGTGCACAGGGTTGGTTGCATAGCGTCTACCTCCATCACCGGCGCGCCGCGCCGGCTGACCTCTTTTATCGTCTTCTTTTATACCAAAACAGCGGAACAATATTATGAACAAATTGAAAATTTTACGCAGCCGATATCGAATTTATGGCCCGTCCTACACCTGCATCCCCGGCGGGAAGCCTTTTGTCAGCCCCAACAGGACAGAGCCCCGGATCATTTCCTCCGTCAGCACTCCGGCCCGGCTCAATATCCAGGCGCACACGTAGGCCAGCAGTGCGCCCTTGCCCAGGCCCACCAGCGCGCCGCCCGCCTCGTTCAGCTGCCGCAGGCCGGGCAGGCGGAAGGCTATGTTCAGCGCCCGCAGCGCAAAGCGCAGCACGGCGGTGAGCACAGCAAAGCACACTGCGTACAGCAGGGAGTGTACCAGGTTGTATACCACGGTATTGAGCACATTGTCCGTCAGGCGGAGGCAGGCGGCCAGCAGCGCCTCCTGTCCGGCGGCCTCCAGGGTGTCCGGCAGGGCTGTCTCCTCCAGCAGCGCCAGGGCGTGACGGCGGATGAAGCTGTTGGGGATGGACTCCAGTGCGCCGTCCGCCTTCTCACGGGCCGTGCGGGAGGTCTCCTGGGCCAGGCTGGTCACCTGTTCCCGCACCGCGTTTTCGGTGGCGGGCCGCAGGACCTGGTCCACCGCATAGCGGGCGGCCACAGCGGAAATCTGGGACGCCAGGAACAGAGCCAGCGCCACGACGGCCAGCTCCGAAAGCGTACGCAGCAGGCCCCGCCGCCAGCCCAGGGCCCCAAAAACGCCGATAACCACCAGTATCACGACATCAATCATAACAGATTCCGACACAAAAATCTATCCCCTTTCTATGGGAAACTTGGATAGTACTAGGCGGACAGCCAGGACTACGGCAGGAAGCGCCACGCGGATGCGCCCGAAATCATGAGCACCGTGCCGTCGGGCTCCATCTGGATCTGGCCGGCATAGTTGGTCTCCGCCAGCCGCGCATACTCCTGCAGGTCCCTGGTGTAGATGACCAGCGCGTCGTCGTACAGCACCGCCAGATAGTCCCCGGCGGCGGAGATGTCCAGCACCTCCTCCGTCAGCTCCATCTTGGCCAGCTGCGCGCCCCCGGCGTCATAGGTGGTCAGCGTGCAGATGTTGCCGGACTGATAGCGGCCCAGCAGCAGCGCGCAGAAGCCGTCCCCGTTCAGGGCGTAGTCGTGGAGATACAGGTTGCCGTAGGCCTGGTCCAGCAGGATCTGGCCGTCCAGCCCGGCAGCCACAAAGCGCTTGTCGCACAGGCACAGGACCCGGTCCTGGCTGCAGGTGAAGTCCATCACCAGGCCGTCCCGGATGAGGCGGCTGCTGACCAGCTGGGCGCTCTCCAGGTCGTACACCAGCAGCTTGCTGGCAAAGACGCCGGACTGGGACTCCAGGCTCACAGCCACCACGCTGCGGCAGTCCGCAGAGACGACGGCATCGCTGATATAGTTGTCATAGGAATCAAAGTGGAACACCGGCTCGCCGCTGCTGTTGTAGACGGAAACTGTCGCCTTGTACCCGTTTTTCTGCTCCGTCACCGCCAGATAGTCGCTGCTGTTGAGGCGGGCGGAGTAGTAGCAGAGGCCCCGGTCCGTGTTCATGGTCCGGCGCACGCCCAGGGGGTCCAGGACATACAGGGTGTCCCCGCCCACGTCGCACACCACCGCCTGCCGCTGTCCCACCGACAGCTGCAGGTTTTTCATCTTCACGGGGACGTCGTACACCGCGTCGCCGCTGTCCCGGAAGAATTGGATGGTGTTGGGGCCGGCCACCAGCAGCCCGGTCCCCAGCTGCCCGTAGCGGTTGTCGCTGTCGGCGGTGTAGACGTGGAAGTCCTGGGTGGAGCTGCTCTCGCCGTACATGAGCCAGCGGCGCAGGGCGGCCAGATGGGTCCCGTCCTCCATGGCCGTCAGCCCCGCCACCACCAGCACCACTACCGCCACGATCAGCAGCACCCGCAGCCGTTGGAGCAGGGTCTTGGACTTCCCCTCCTGATCCGCCGGCTCCTGGGCGGTATGTTTTCCCTTTTTAGCCATTGAGACGCTCATCCTCATACCACAGTTTGGTCAGGTACAGTCCCCCCGGCGGCACGGTGGGGCCCGCCAGGGTCCGGTTGCCGCTGGCCAGGATGGCCGGAATGTCCTCCGGCGTCAGCTTCCCCTCCGCCGCGTACAGCACGGTGCCGGTAATGGCCCGTACCATATTATACAGAAATCCGTTTGCGCATACCTTCAATTCCAGCAGGTCCGCAGACCGGGTGACACGGCAGTATTCAATCGTGCGCACCGTGGTGCGGGTCTCCGTCCCCACACTGCGCACGGCCCGAAAGTCGTGGGTGCCCGCAAAGGCCCTGGCCGCCCGGTCCATGACGGCCTCATCCAGCCGCTTGGGGTAAAAATAGGCCCGGTGGACATAAAAGGGGTTGCGAATCCGGGAATTGAAAATCCGGTAGGTGTACTCCTTTTTCAGGCACGAACCGATGGCGTTAAACGCCTCCGGCATCTCGAAGGCCTGAAAGACCACGATATCCTCCGGCAGGCGGCTGTTCACCGCCAGCGGCAGGCGCTCACAGGGGATGGAGGAGCTGGTGCGGAAGTTGGCCACATACCGCTCGGCGTGGACGCCCGCGTCCGTGCGTCCGCAGCCGGTGACCTTCACCGGGTGGCCGCACACCGCCGCCAGCGCCCTTTCCAGGGTCTCCGCCACGGTGGCCTGGGTCTTCTGCACCTGCCAGCCGTGGTAGGCCGTGCCGTTATACATCAGCCGCAGCGCGATATTCTTCACAGGCATCCCCCCCCGCTTCTCTTACAGTCCAAATCCCGCCAGCGCCAGCACCCCTGCCAGCACCGCTCCGTACACCAACAGCACCCCGTAATCCCTGGCCGCATACTGCAGCACGTGGAGCTTTGTCCGCCCCTCGCCGCCGTGGTAGCAGCGGCACTCCATGGCCACCGCCAGCTCGTCCGCCCGGCGGAACGCGGAGATGAACAGCGGCACCAGAATCGGCACCAGGGCCTTAGCCCGCTGCAGCAGGTTCCCGCTCTCAAAGTCCGCGCCTCTGGCCTTCTGGGCGGACATGATCTTGTCGGTCTCCTCAATCAGCAGCGGGATGAACCGCAGGGCGATGGACATCATCATGGACAGCTCGTGGACCGGCGCCTTCAGCTTCTTCAGCGGCCCCAGCAGCGTCTCCAGACCGTCGGTCAGAGCGATGGGGCTGGTGGTATAGGTCAGCAGAAACGTCCCCATGATCAGCATCATGATCCGCAGGACCATGAAAAACGCCGTGGAAATGCCCTGCTTCGTGATCTTGAAAATCCAGAAGGACACCAATGGGTCCCCCGGCGTGTAGAGCAAATTCAGCACCGCCGTGAAGCAGATGAGAAACAGCACCGGCTTCAATCCCCGCACCAAAGCCTTTGGCGCTACGCCGGAGACCTTGACGCTGAGCACCAGCAGCGCCGCCACCAGGGCGTAGGACACAAACCACTTCGCGCAGAACAGCGCCACGATATACAGCACCGTCAAAATCAGCTTTGTCCGGGGGTCCAGCCGGTGGGCCAGGGAATTTCCCGGGAAAAACTGGCCCAGAGTAATATCCTTCAGCATCCGCTCCGCCCCCCTTTCAGACCGTTCAGGGCCCGGCGCAGGTCCGCCACCGTGTACACGGCGGGGTCGATCTCCACGCCCTGCCGGGCCAGCGCCATGGCCACCTGGGTCACCTGGGGCACGTTCAGGCCCACGTCAATGAGCTCCTGGGCCCGGCTGAACACCTCGTGAGGCGTGCCGCTCATCACCACGCCGGCATTGGCCAGCACCACGATGCGGTCCACATTCTCCGCCACCTCGTCCATGCTGTGGCTGACCATGACCACCGTGGCCCCGGTCTGCCGGTGGTAGGCGCGGATATTGCCCAGCAGACTCTTCCGCCCCGCCGGGTCCAGACCCGCCGACGGCTCGTCCAGAATCAGCACCTCCGGCTCCATGGCGATGACGCCCGCAATGGCTACCCGCCGCTTCTGTCCGCCGGAGAGGTCGAAGGGGGACTTGTCCAGCAGCTCCTCCCCCAGTCCCGCAAAGGCCAGGGCTGAGCGGACCCGGCGGTCCACCTCTTTTTCGTCCAGACCCATATTTTTCGGGCCGAAGGCGATATCCTTGTACACCGTCTCCTCAAACAGCTGGTACTCCGGGTACTGGAACACCAGCCCCACCCGGAACCGGACGTCCCGAATCTTTTTCGGCTCCGCCCAGATGTCCCGGCCCCCCAGGTAAATCGTCCCGCTGGTGGGCTGCAAAAGGCCGTTGAGATGCTGGATCAGGGTGGATTTCCCGGACCCGGTATGGCCGATGACGCCGAGAAACTCCCCTTTGTAAATTTCCATATTCACGCCGTCCACCGCGCTGCGGCAGAAGGGCGTATTCAAACCGTAGGTGTGGATCAGGTTCTCCACGCGAATGATGGGTTCCATCTGTTCCTCTTTCCGCGGTTGCTCCCGCTGTTCGCATTACAGGCTCTTGATGATCGCCTGGGCGCACTCCTCCACGGACAGCGCGCTCAGGGGCACGTCAAAGCCGTCCTCCCGCAGGCCGCGGAGCAGCTCCACCGTGTGGGGGACGTCCAGCCCGATTGCCCGCAGGTCCTCCATCCGGACCAGGATTTCCCGCGGCGGGCCGTCCATGACCACCCTGCCGCTGTCCATCACCACCACCCGGTCCGCCATGGCGGCCTCGTCCATGTGGTGGGTGATGAGGACGATGGTCATGCCCTTGACCCGGTTCAGCCGCCGGACCGTGTCCAGCACCTCCCGCCGCCCGCAGGGGTCCAGCATGGCGGTGGACTCGTCCATGACGATACAGGCCGGCTCCATGGCAATGACGCCGGCAATGGCGATGCGCTGCTTCTGTCCGCCGGAGAGCTTGTGGGGGGCGTGGAGGGAGAAGGCGTCCATCCCCACCGTGCGCAGGGCCGCGCCCACCCGCTCCTGGATCTCCTCCGTGGGCACGCCCAGGTTCTCCGGGCCAAAGGCCACGTCCTCCTCCACCACGTTGGCGACGATTTGGTTGTCTGGGTTCTGGAAGACCATTCCCACCTGCCGGCGGATCTCCAGCAGCAGGGACTCGTCCTTTGTATCCATGCCGTCCACCCAGACCGTGCCGCCGCCCGGCAGCAGCACCGCGTTCATGTGCTTGGCCAGGGTGGATTTTCCGGAGCCGTTGTGGCCCAGGATCACGGTGAAGCTGCCCTGTTCTATGGTCAGGTCCACACCGTCCAGGGCATTGACCGCCGCCGCGCCCTCCTCGGCGGGATAGGCGAAGACAAGCTGTTTTGTTTGAATGATCTCTGTCATGAAATTTCCTCGTTTACATGAACATATTGATAAGGGGGGCAGTTTTCTCCTGTCCAGCGGCCTGTGGCCCCGCAGGGCAGGACAAGACCGGTCTCCGTCACCGGCAGGCCGATTTCATCGCTGACCGTATGCCCGCCGTATTTTTTTGAAAAAATCAGCTCCATCATATAAGTAAGCACGCTGGGCGCCAAGCCGGTGGTATAGGCGTTGATGAGCACAAACAGCGGCTGGTCCGACAGCACGCCGCTACACAGCTCCACAAAGGGGAACAGGTTGTCCTCCAGCTTCCACACCTCGCCGGTGGGCCCCCGCCCGTAGCTGGGCGGGTCCATAATGATGGCGTCGTATTTCCGGCCCCGGCGGATCTCCCGCTCCACGAACTTGGCGCAGTCGTCCACGATCCACCGCACCGGCGCGTCCTGGAGGCCGGAGGCCTTGGCGTTTTCCTTGGCCCAGGCCACCATGCCCTTGGCGGCGTCCACATGGCACACGCTGGCCCCCGCCGCCGCACAGGCCGCCGTGGCAGCCCCGGTGTAGGCGAAGAGGTTGAGCACGTTGATGTGCCGCCCGGCGGTGCGGATTTTTTCCATGGCAAAGTCCCAGTTCACCGCCTGCTCCGGGAAGAGGCCGGTGTGCTTGAAGTTCATGGGCTTGACCTGGAACGTCAGGTCCCGGTAGCGGACCTGCCACTGCTCCGGCAATTTGGCCTTCTCCCAGCGGCCGCCGCCGGTGTGGGCGCGCAGATAGCGGCCGTCGGGATGCCGCCACCCGGCATTCAGCCGGGGCGAGCGCCAGATGGCCTGGGGGTCCGGGCGGACCAGCACCTTGCTGCCCCAGCGCTCCAGTTTTTCGCCGCCGCCGCAGTCCAGCAGCTCGTAATCCTTCCAGCCGTCAGCGATCCACATACGCCGCCCCCCTGTCTCTTTTGCAAAATTCATTTTATTATATACCAGCCCTTGGCAATCGTCAACAAAAGAAATGTGAATATTTTGGACTTTTTTACAAGAAAATCCCGTCACTATTTTACCACAGCCCCAAAAACCCCCGTCTCGCTTCCTTATCTTTTCTGTCATTTTGCCGATATTCCATAATAATGAGAATTCAGGAAAGGAGGCACAAGGAATGGACGCGCTGACAATTCGCAGATATAAGGGGTTGAGCACCCCCCAGTACCAGCCGGCGGCCCGGGCGGAAAAGCCCGCTGCCGCCAGTGAGAGCCAGAAGGTGACCCGCTCCACGGGCCTTGCCGTCTCGGAGACTCTGCGGCAGCTCATGGGCAGGGTCAGCCAGATGGAGAGCCACATCCGGGAGAGCCACCGGACGCTTCAGACGGGCGAGACAGTGCTGGACGAGGTGCGCAGCAGCCTTGAGCGCATCGGGCAGCTGGCGGAGGAGGCCGCAGGCGGCGGAGAGCCCGACCGCGCCGCTCTGCAGGAGGAGGTGGAGCGGCTGCGGGATGAGATCGGCAGAATGCTTGACAGCGCCGTCGTCGGGGACACCCACCTGTTTCTGGACGAGGAGGCGGGCATTGCGGACGATCTGGAGGCGCTGCTGCAGGCTGTCAAGGACGGCGGCCAGGACAAGGAGACGCAGCCGCTCCCCGACTGGCTGGTGAAGGGGATGACCATGGGCGCACCCACCCGCCAGCAGCTGCTGGCCGCTCTGGGGCTGGGAGAAAACGCCAGCAGTGCGCAGCTGATGGCCGCCATTGCGGACCACCCGCCGGAGAGCAATCCCGCGACGGCCTACCTGGCCGCGCTGTATTTGGGCACGGTGATCGCCGGGGGCGACCCCGCCGATGGTCTCGACCCCCAGCTGGCTATGGAGGGCCTCCAGAAGCTGCTGGAGGAGGTGCAGGACGGCACGCCGCTGGACGAGGCCATTGAACTGCTGACCGACGGGGCCTTCACCAGTCTGGCGGACTTTCAGGCCCAGTTTACCGATGGCACAGCGCCGGGACTGGAGCAGTTTTTGACAAATCTGCTGCTGGCCAGCGGGGAAGCGCCTGCCCTGCCGGAGTCCCCCGGACTGAATCTGCCCGGCGGACTCGCCGGACTGAAGCTGGAGCTGATGCTGACGCTTCTGGACGCCCTGCCGGGCGCGGAGAGAGCTGCGGCGGAACCGGCTGCTGCGTCCGGCAGCGGAAGCGCAGCCGTTGGCGCCACCGGCGCGGAGGGCGCGTCCGCCAACGCCGGGGCCGCCTCGTCCGCCAGCACCTCCGTCCTGCAATTGGGAAATGTCCTGGTCATGGGCCGGGACCTCTCCGGCGTATCCTTCGATACCTCCACCGGCCTGCTGACCATAGGCGGGACGGCGGACGTGACCATCCGGGGGGCGGGACAGGGCGACCCCGCCATTTTGCTGACCGGCTCCGGGACGGTGACGCTAAAGGGCGTGCATACGCCGGCATTGACCGTCGGTACCGCTCTGGCCCGTGTTTTTACTGCGGGAGAGACCGTGCTGCAGGAGGTCCGGCTGCAGCACGGCGCGTCCCTCACGCTGGGCAGCGGCGGACGGCTGGAGATCGGCGTCCTCCACGGCGATCGCTCCAATGCCCTGCATCTGACCGGCGGCGCGGTGATCGTGCCGGGGAAAGCGGGCGAGGTGTATGGGACCCTCTCGGTCCCCGTGTTTCTGGACGGGGCCGTATCCCTGGCGGCCCACGCCGCCCATGTGAGCAGCGCCAACGGCAAATCCCTGGAGCCCTTTGATATGATCTTGAAAACCCTGCTTCCCGGCTGGGACAGCATCACCTCCCTGATGATCGACGGCAAACAGGCCAGAATGTCCCTGCTGGGCGGCGAGACAGCCGACCCCGCCCGGCTCTGGCTGGCTAAGGACGACGGCTCCCACGGCTTCCCGGTCCACACCGTCGTCATCCGGGGCCGGGACCGCTCTGGGCAGTCCCAGACCCGGTACGCCTTCCTGCGCTGGGACCTGCAGTCGGAGTCCTTCCTGGAAACCGGCATGTACCCCAACCCCTTTACCGTCACCGGCGGCCAGGAGTACGTGGACTGGATCTACGATGAGCTGACCCAGACCCTGCGCATCCTGTCCAACCAGGTGACCGCCGTCTCCGGCGGCATCGGGACGGACGCGGAGCAGGTCCCCTTCAGCGGCAGAATCGCCCTGGCGGACCGCATCGGCGCCATGCGGCTGGACCTGAACGGCGTGGTCTGCCGGGTGTCCCGCGGCAGGGCCTTCAGCCTGGGCCGGGAGAACGACGTGACGCTGATTCTGCCCAGCGGCGCGGACAACTTTTTCCAGAGCGGCGCGGGCTGCGCGGGGATTTCCGTCCGGGAGAGCACCACGCTGTGCATCGGCTGCGCCCCGCCCCGCAGCAGCCGGGACCCCGCCGGGACCCTCACCGCCGCCAGCGGCGCAGGCGGCGCGGGTATTGGCCGGGACAGCGGCGGCAGCAAGGACCGCACCAGCCAAATCCTGATCCAGGGCGGCGTGATCACCGCCGCCGGGACAGAGGGCGGCGCGGGCATCGGCGCGGGCAAACGGGGCTTTATGGGCGCCATCGTGATTACAGGCGGCATCATCACCGCCACTGGCTCCGGCGGCGGCGCAGGCATCGGCGGCGCGCTGGGCGCGCCGGCAGGCGATATCAGCATTTCCGGCGGCACGATCACCGCGTCAGCTGTTGGTCACGCCGCTGCCATCGGCGCGGGGATGCAGGGGGCCAGCGGCGACATCAGCATTTCCGGCAGCGCCCGCATCCTGAAGGCCCTGGGCGGCGACCCCGGCGCGGATATCGGCGGCAGTCTCTTCGGCGGCTGCGGGAATGTGCGCATATCCGGCGGCGCGGACATCGGCTGCGCCCGGCTCCGGCGGCGGTCCGGCGTGCCCCTGCGGATGGGGGAAACCACGGTGACGCTGCCCCAGTTCCGCCTCTCCCCCCGCTCGCTGCGCCTGGACCGTCTGAACGTCCTGACGCGGGAGTACGCCCAGGCCGCCGTCAAGACCATCGACACGGACCGGCGCTGGATCGACCAGATCCAGTCGGTATACAGCGCGCTGTATACCCAGCTGGAGCAGAGCCGCCTCCTGAATGCCAAGCAGTATGTCAATGTGTCCGGCGGCATGGTGCGGGATTCCGGCGCGGCCAGCGCCCTGCTGAAGGATATGCGGGCGTCGATTCCCTCCCAGACCATGTCTACCTATGGCAAACGGGATATGGACGATGTGCGGCGGCTGCTGTGGTAATGCTTTTCCCTTGCAAAATAAACGTTGGCTAAACAGCAAATCCGGTGCGGTATCTCTGCGGTACTGCATCGGATTTTGCTATGTCCAGAAATTTGGCAGTCTGCCTAAAACTCTGCTCAAAAACTTTTGGTTTTGCCCCTTGAAAACAGCAGAATATTCTGCTATAATCTTCAAACTGTTTGTCACGCCCGCCAATTTTCGCTATTTTTTTGAGGAGGCATCCGCTATGAAACGAGTCCTAGTCGCTTCTATGCACCATGAGTCCAATTCCTTCAGCCCCATCGTCGCCGGACGGGACGACTTCCATGTCCTCCGCGGCGCGGAGGTTTTCCAGCATCTGTGCCCAAACAGCTCCCTGACCGGCGTCATCCAGACCCTGCAGGACCAGGGCTATGAGGTGGTCCCCACAGCCTTCGCCTCCGCCGTGCCCAACGGCCAGGTGGACCGGGACTTTTATCTGGCGTTGAAGGCCGAAATCCTCCGCTCCGCCAGAGCGGCCCAGGCCGAGGCCCCCATCGACGCCATTACCCTCGCCCTCCACGGCTCCATGTACATCCAGGGGCTGGGGGACGCAGAGGGGTACCTGCTGGAGGAGCTACGGGAAATCTTCCCCGAAATCCCCCTCTTCTGCGCCCTGGATATGCACACCACCATGACCCAGCGGATGCACGACAACTGCGACGGCTTTGTGGGCTACAAATGCGCGCCCCACACAGACCAGCTTGAGACCGGCGTCCACGCCGCCCGCATGACCATCGCCGCCCTGGAAAACGGCGTCAAGGCCGCTTCGGCCTGGGTCAGGATTCCGCTGCTGATTGCCGGGGAGCAGTCCTCCACCACCGTGCAGCCCATGATCGACCTCATCAACGCCCTCCGGGAGACGGAAAAGCAGCCCGGCATCCTGGCCTGCTCCTACCTGATGGGCTTCCCCTGGTGCGATAACGAGGACAGCTCCGCCGCCGTCTATGTGACTGCGGACAATCAGGCGCTGGCGGACCGGGAGGCCCTGCGTCTGGCGGAGCTGCTGTGGAGCAGAAAGGACGATTTCTGCTTCCAGACGGAGACATACCCCCAGCAGGAGGCGCTGGATGTGGCTTTCCGGGCCGTCCAGGAGGGGCAGGCCCGCCCCATCTACCTCTCTGACTCCGGCGACAACCCCACCGCCGGCTCCTCCTCCGACTGCACGGGCTTCCTGCGGCTGCTGATGGAGGACCAGCGCACCCAGGGGCTGCGGGTCCTCTTCGGCGGCATCTACGACCCGGAGGCCGTCCGGGCCTGCCGGGGCAAGGTGGGGCAGGAGATCACCCTCACCTTCGGCGCTTCCTTTGACACAGTTACCTCCCAGCCCATCACCGCCGCCGGCACGGTGGAGGCATTTATTGAGGATTGGGACGGCTCCCCGCTGAAAACCAGTCTGGCCCTGTTCCGCTCCTGCGGGGTAGACATCGTGCTGGCGGAGACCCATATCGGCTACACAGACCCGGAGGTCTTCTCGGACCTGGGCCGGGACCCGCGGGAGGCGGACATCGTCGTCTGCAAGCTGGGGTACCTCACCGCCGCCCAGGCCGCCGTGGCCGCCAGGAGCATCATGGCTCTGTCCAAGGGCAGCACCAATGAGGACCTGAAGGACCTGCGCTATGTCAAGGTGCCCCGGCCCCTCTTCCCCCTGGACAGCCGTTTTCCCTACGCGCCGCGGGAATACCTGACGGGCAGAGGCGGCCGCTGCGCCCGGTGATTGCCCAAAGAAAGCGATACCGACAAAAACAGTATAAAAGCACTTAAAAATAGTAGAATCGCGTACTTTACAAAGTATTTGGAACATGATATACTACCCCTATATTCTATAAGGGAGGATAGAGGCCATGGGTAGAGAACGTGTTTACCAGCTGCTCCAGGAGAGGCGGGGAAAGTTTTTTTCCGGTCAGGAGATCAGCAAGCGCCTGGGCGTCAGCCGCGCCGCCGTGTGGAAATCTATCGACCGCCTGCGGCGGGACGGCTATATCATTGACGCCCGTACCGGCTTGGGCTACCGCCTCTCCGCCGCACCGGACGTGCTGGTGGAGCGGGAAGTTCGCCACTTTATGCGTCAGGACACCGTCTGCCCGGAGCTGCGGTGCCTGGAGGAGGTGGATTCCACAAACTCCTATTTGAAGCGGGAGGCGCTGCAGGGCGCGCCCCACAGGACCGCCGTCACCGCCAACTGCCAGACCGCCGGGCGGGGCCGCCGGGAGCGGGGCTTTGTCTCGCCGGCGGGGAAGGGCGTCTATCTCTCCGTGCTGCTGCGGCCCCATCTGCCGCCCCAGTCTCTGCTGGGAGCCACCGGCATGGCCGCTGTGGCGGTGTGCAACGCCGTGGAGCGTACGGCGGGGGTCCGGCCGGGGATCAAGTGGACCAACGACCTGGTCCTCAACGGCAAAAAGCTGTGCGGCATTCTGACGGAGCTGTCCGTGGAGGGGGAGACCGGCATGGCGGAATCTCTGATTATCGGCGCGGGGGTCAATGTGAGCCAGGAGCCGGAGGACTTCGGCCCGGAGGTGGCGGAGATTGCCACGTCCCTGGCCCAGGAGGGCTACCAGGTGTCCCTGGCCGCCCTGGCCGCTGCGATGATTGAGGAGCTGTATGAGCTGGGGGACGCTTTGGGCGGCGACATCAGCCGGTGGGTGGATGCCTACCGGCGGGACTGCGTCACCCTGGGCAAGCAGGTGCGGCTTATGTGGACCGATGAGCAGGAGGAGGCCGCGGCGCTGGATGTGGACGGCCAGTTCGGCCTGATCGTGCAGCTGCGGGACGGCTCCCGGCGCACGGTGCGCACGGGCGAGGTGTCCGTGCGGGGTATGTACGGGTACCTTGACTAACGATCTACCGTACACATTACTACAAACAACAAGGGGTCATTTAGGTATGAATATCCTGGTGGATCTGTTCGTCACCTTTGCGAAGGTGGGCGTTATGACATTCGGCGGCGGCTATGCCATGCTGCCGATCCTGCAGCGGGAGGTGGTGGACAACAAGGGCTGGGCCACGGAGGAGGAGCTGATGGACTATTTCGCCATCGGCCAGTGTACGCCGGGCATCATCGCCGTCAATACCGCCACCTTTATCGGGCAGAAATGCAGGGGGACCATCGGCGGCATCCTGGCCACGCTGGGCGTCGTGTTCCCCTCCCTGATCATCATCTCCCTGCTGGCGGGGGTCATCACGGCGTTCTCCCACCTGGCCTGGGTGCGGCACGCCTTCGGCGGGATCCGCATCTGCGTGTGCGTGCTGATTCTCAACGCGGTGGTGAAGCTCTACAAAAAGGCTGTGGTGGACAAAGCCACCCTGGCCATTTTCGTGGTGGTGGCGCTGGGCAGCTACTTCAGCGCCCTCAGTCCGGTGGTCTTTGTGCTGCTGGCCGCTGCTATGGGCATTGCGCTGCAGGTAAGGAGGTGATAAGGATGCTGTATCTTCGCCTGTTTTGGGAATTTTTTAAGACCGGACTCTTTGCCGTCGGCGGCGGTATGGCAACCATTCCCTTCCTCTACGACATGGCCGCCGCCACCGGTTGGTTTACCGGCGACGATGTGGCGAACATGATTGCTGTGGGAGAGTCCACCCCAGGGCCGATCGGCGTCAACATGGCCACCTACGTGGGCTATCTGACCGGGCAGGGCGAGGGCGGTCTGGCTGGCGCGCTGCTGGGGGCTGTGATCGCCACTGTCGGGCTGGTGACGCCGTCCATCCTTGTGATCTTGATCATCGCCGCGTTCCTGAAGAGCTTCCGGGACAGCCGGTATGTGCAAAATGCGTTTTATGGCCTGCGGCCCGCCTCGGCGGGGCTGATTTCCGCCGCCGGGCTGAGCGTGGCGATATCCAACCTCTTCTTCCCCGACGTGCTGGCCCAGGGGTTCCAGCTGGCGGCTCTCAACTGGAAGGGCTGGATTCTGGCCGCCGTGCTGTGGGTTTTGACCAACAAGGTCAAGAAGACGAAAGGACTGCACCCCATCCTGTTCATCCTGGCTGCCGCCGTGGTGGGCGTTTTGTGGAGTATGTAGCGGCAGAAAAACCGCTCCGAGCGACCTGACAGCAGGCGGCCCGGAGCGGTTTTTTATTTGCCGTGGCTTGCAGCCATATAATGGGGAGCATACTCGCAAGGAATCTCCCTCTCGTTGCCAGAGGCCCGCCCCCGCTCTGCGTCAGTCGCTGAACAGCGGCGTGGAGAGATAGCGGTCGCCGGTATCCGGCAGCAGGGCCACGATGGTCCTGCCCTTGTTCTCCGGCCTCTTCGCCAGCTGGAGGGCGGCCCAGACAGCCGCGCCGGAGGATATGCCGGCCAATATGCCCTCCGAACGCCCCAGGCGCTTCCCGGCGGCAAAGGCGTCCTCATTCTCCACGGTGATGACCTCATCATAGACCGATGTGTTCAGCACCCCCGGCACAAACCCGGCTCCAATGCCCTGGATCTTGTGGGCGCCGGCAATCCCCCTGCTCAGCACCGGGGAGGAGGCCGGTTCCACGGCCACCACCTTTACGCCGGGATTTTGGCTCTTCAAATACTCGCCCACACCGGTCAGCGTGCCGCCGGTGCCCACGCCGGCCACAAAGATGTCCACCGCGCCGTCCGTGTCCGCCCAGATTTCGGGGCCGGTGGTCTCCCTGTGGACCGCGGGATTGGCGGGATTGACAAATTGACCGGGAATAAAGCTGTTGGGCGTCTGCGCCGCCAGCTCATCCGCCTTGGCGATGGCCCCCGTCATCCCCTTGGCTCCGTCGGTCAGCACCAGCTCAGCGCCGTAAGCCTTCATCAGCTGCCGCCGCTCCACGCTCATGGTCTCCGGCATGACGATGATGATCCGATAGCCCTTTGCCGCCGCCACGGAGGCCAGGCCGATGCCCGTGTTGCCGGAGGTAGGCTCTATGATGACGGAACCGGGCTTCAGCAGCCCCTTTTTCTCCGCGTCGTCAATCATGGCCTTGGCGATGCGGTCCTTCACGCTGCCGGCGGGGTTGAAGTATTCCAGCTTCGCCAGGACCCTGGCCTCCAGGCCGTCCTCCTGCTCCATATGGGTCAGCTCCAGCAGCGGGGTTTTTCCGATCAATTGGTCGGCGGATGTATAGATGTTGCTCACGGGAATGTCCTCCTGTTCCAAAGATATTGGCTCGTCTAATTTACATATGTTTTCTGTGGGTTAATTGGTATATTCGTATTATAGAGGTTTGCCTCCCCGCTGTCAACGGCGTTTTTCACAAATTCTGCCTGCGGCGTCCCGCTAAAGTTGTTGACCGGCGCTTTCGCGCCGCGCGCACCGTCTCCGCAGCTCCGCTGAAAAAATTTTAAAAATCCGCCGTTTTCCCTCTTGACTTTTGGGAAAAAGTCGGGTATCATAATTCTTGTTTGTAAAGTCCAAACGCTTTACACAGAGAAAGGGGCGGCTGACCGTGAAAAACCAAACCTACCGCATGACCATGCTGTTTGATTTTTACGGGGAGCTTCTGACAGACCGGCAGAGGGAGTTCTTTGACCTCTACTACAACGAGGACCTGAGCCTGTCGGAAATCGCCGAGAACAGCGGCATCAGCCGCCAGGGCGTACGGGATGTGATCGTCCGGGCCGAGGCTGTCATGCAGGAAGTGGAGGACAAAACCGGCCTCATCCGCCGCTATACCCAGATGCAGACCCACATCAATACAATTGTAAACGCCGCGGCTGAAATCAAAACCATCAATTACCGCCAGTATGAGGACCCCCGCGTGGATTTTCTGGCGGATTCCATTGCCAGGGCCGCCCAGGCTCTGAAGGAGTAGTCCGGCGGCGCCCGGCAGAAAAAGAGCGCTGTATGTAGGAGAATCGTATTAAAGAGGAGTTTTCGCAATGGCATTTGAAGGTCTTTCCGAAAAACTGAATGCCGCGTTCCGACGCCTGCGGGGCAAGGGGCGCATTACCGAGGCCGACGTCAGAGAGGCGATGAAGGAGGTCCGGCTGGCTCTGCTGGACGCCGACGTCAGCTATTCCGTTGTCAAGGACTTTGTGGCCAAAATCACTGAGCGGGCCGTGGGCGGCGACGTGCTGGAGAGCCTGACCCCCGCTCAGCAGATCATCAAGATCGTCAACGAAGAGCTGACGCAGCTCATGGGCGGCGGCAATGAGAAGCTGAATATGGCCTCCCACCCGCCGACCGTTATTATGATGGTCGGTCTGCAGGGTGCCGGTAAAACCACCAACGGCGCAAAGCTGGCGGGCTATCTGAAAAACAACATGGGCAAGCGGCCCCTGCTGGTGGCCTGCGACGTCTACCGCCCCGCCGCGATCACCCAGCTGCAGGTGGTGGGCGAACAGCTGGATATCCCGGTGTTCGCCCTGGGCCAGGTGAACCCGGTGCAGATTTCCCAGCACGCTGTCCGCTACGCCAGGGAGAACGGTTTCGACACCATCCTGCTGGATACCGCAGGGCGGCTGCACATTGACGAGCAGCTCATGGAGGAGCTGAAGAAGATCAAGTCCGCCGTGACGCCCAACGAGATTTTGCTGGTGGTGGACGCCATGACCGGCCAGGACGCCGTCAGCGCGGCGACAGCCTTTGACGAGGCCCTGGGCATCGACGGCGTACTGCTGACCAAGCTGGACGGCGATGCCAGAGGCGGCGCAGCCCTCTCCATCCGGGCCGCCACCGGCAAGCCGATCAAGTTCATCGGCACCGGCGAAAAGCTGGACATGATCGAGCTGTTCCACCCGGAGCGTATGGCCTCCCGGATTCTGGGCATGGGCGATATGCTGTCCCTCATTGAGAAGGCGGAGCAGACCTTTGACGAGAAAAAGGCCGCGGAGCTGGAGCGGAAGCTGAAAAAGAACCGCTTCACCCTCAGCGACTATATGGATCAGATGGCCCAGCTGCGGAAGATGGGCGATTTGAACCAGCTGGCCGCCATGATGCCCGGCGAGATGGGCCGTCAGCTGAGCAACACCCAGATTGACGAAAAGATCCTGGTCCGGCAGGAGGCTATCATCCAGTCCATGACGCCCAAGGAGCGGGAGACCCCCGGCATATTGGACGCCAGCCGGAAAAAGAGGATCGCCGCCGGCTGCGGCCTGCAGGTGTCGGACGTGAACCGGCTGCTGAAGCAGTATGAGCTGATGCTGCAGCTGACCCGCTCCCTGTCCAAGGGCAGGACGCCCCTGGGGCTGGGCAAAATGCCCAACATCGGCAAGATCGGCGGCATGAGCAAGATGCAGGGCTTTGGTCGGAAAAAACGGCTGAAATAATGTTATTAAATGCGCTGGCATTTATGATAATTTAATGACTATTAATTTACTATCTGGAGGAAATTTATCATGGTAAAGATCAGACTGCGCCGCATGGGCGCAAAGAAGGCTCCCTTCTACCGCGTGGTGGTGGCTGACAGCCGCTATCCCCGTGACGGTCGTTTCATCGAGGAGATCGGCACCTACAACCCCTGCGTCTCCCCCGCCGAAATCAAGATTGACGCCGAGCGGGCCAAGGAGTGGATCAAGACCGGCGCCCAGCCCACGGACACGGTGCGCGCCCTGCTGAAGAAGGCTGACGTGCTGTAATGGAAGCGACTGGAGGGCACAGCATGAAAGACTTGCTGCTCTACATCGCCAGGAACCTTGTGGACAATCCGGACGCCGTCACCGTGACGGAGCTCCAGGGCGAACAGGAACTGACGCTGGAGCTGCGCGTCGCGCCGGACGACATGGGCAAGGTGATTGGACGCCAAGGCCGGATTGCCAAGGAGATCCGCACTTTGGTCCGTTCCTGCGCCCAGAGGACCGGTCAAAAGGTTTCCGTCGATATCGTAGATTGAGAAAAGATGAAGCGCCAGAGGTCCTTTCAGCCTCTGGCGCTTCTGCGCGCACAGGAGTATTCGCATCAGCTCATTTTCAGAATCTCCCGCTTCAGCCGGTTGATGATCCGCTTTTCCAGCCGGGAAATGTAGGACTGCGAGATCCCCAGCCGGTCCGCCACCTCCTTCTGGGTCTGCTCCCGGTGCCCCCGCAGGCCGAAGCGCAGGACGATGATCTCCTGCTCCCGTTCCGAGAGCTTTTCAATGGCCGCGCTCAGCAGCTGCCGGTCCACGTCGTCCTCAATGGGCCGCATAACCGTGTCCGCGTCCGTGCCCAGCACGTCGCACAGCAGCAGCTCGTTGCCGTCCCAGTCCGTGTTGAGCGGTTCGTCCAGGCTGACCTCGCTGCGCTGGGAGGAATTTTTCCGCAGATACATCAGGATCTCATTCTCAATGCAGCGGCTGGCGTAGGTGGCCAGCTTGATGTTCTTATCCGTCTTATAGGTATTGATGGCCTTGATGAGGCCGATGGTGCCGATGGAGATCAGGTCCTCAATATTGATGCCCGTATTCTCAAAGCGCTTGGCGATATACACCACCAGCCGCAGGTTCCGCTCAATGAGCGTCTGCCGCACCGCCTCCCCGCCGCTGTCCAGCCGGGCCAGCAGCTGGGCCTCCTCCTCCCGGCTCAGCGGAGGCGGCAGGGTGTCGCTGCCGCCGATGTACAGGATCTTTCCGGGCCGCAGCAGCCCCAGCCGGACCAGCAGGCGGACCAGCCGCTGTTGGATCTTATGCAGCATAGCCTTCCCCCCTTTCGCCGCCCCACAGGGCGTGATATCCGCCGCCGTCCGAGACCTCTGTGGGGGACAGGGCCACCGTCAGCGTCCCCAGCTGCCGCCCGTCCAGCTCCACCTGCTCCGCCCGAAAGCACAGCAGCAGCCCCCCGCTGACCCCCACCGCCTGATAGGGCAGCAGGCGGAAGCGGGCGTCCCCCAGCCGCTCCAGGCACCGGGCCGGGCCGTCGGCCTCCAGGCGGCTGAGCACATCCCGCTCCCGAGGCGTCCACAGCGGGTCCAGAGCGGCGTAGTAGACGGTCAGCACCGGCTGGCCGCCGTCTGTGAGGGTGTGGCCGGTGTCCAGCAGCACCGTCACAGGGGTCCTGCTCCCCCGCAGCTCCACCGCCCCCTGGCACAGCTGCCCCGCGATCGCGTGCCGCGCCCCGCCCCGGAAGACCACTGTCAGCGCCAGGAAGCAGAGCCCCCCGGCCAGGAAAAATACGTTCCAGTTCAGGCTCCGCAGCAGCTCCAGGCCGCCGTTCTCCCGCAGCAGCCGCCCGATGGCCAGCAGCGCGCCGCCCATGGTGCAGGAGAGCATGAAGAACAGCAGGAACTGCCGGAAAAACGCCCCCTGCCGTCCGAAGGCCAGCCGCACCAGCAGCGCCGCCGCTGCCAGCTGCGGAAAAAAGGATGCGGCCCAGCGGGCGGCGGGAATGGCGCACAGCGCGCCGTATGTACCCCCGGCGGCGGATGCCAGCAGCAGACGGCGGCGGCGGACGGGCAGGCCGGACACCTGGGCCGTGACGTAGAGGGCCGCGCCGTCGCTGAGGCAGTTGAGCAAAAAGGCCATATCCAGGTAAATGACCATTCTTTTTCCTCCTTCCGCCGGAGCGGCCGCTCCGGCAATGTCTAGTATAGACCTGTCCAGAGGGAAAATGTTGTCACTTTTTTGCTGCCGGAGCGGCTTTTTCTGGTATGAAAAAGGGGTGCGGAATCCTCTCCGCACCCCCTCTGCGCTATTCCTGCCCCATTCCCAGATGCTCCAGGGCCCCTGGGCCGGCCAGCTCCGCCAGCTCCTCATACGTCAGGCGCAGCTCCACCTCCCCCATGCTGTACGGTCCCAGCAGATAGGGGGAGTAGACTGCCAGCATCCCGTCCCCGTCAAAGAGCACCGTCCCCTCGTTCCAGTGGGCGATGATCTCGGCGTAATCCGACCAGTATTGGGAGCGGCACGCCAGGGCCTCCGCCCTCTCCGTCAGCAGCGCCGCCGCGCCGGCGCGGAATTTCTCCGGGTTCTCCGCAATTTGTGTGGGATCGATGAACTGGCCGCTGCGCAAATCAAAGAGGTATCCCACGTCACAGCGGTTGGGATGGGCGCCGCCGGCGTAGCTGCTGCCGGAGACCCGGACATTGAGGATGTCCCCGGTCTGCCAGCAGGCGGCGGACGTCTCGTCATAAAAGGGGAGCCCCGCCGTTTCTTGCTCCCCGTAGAGCTGGCCCGCGTCCTCCATCATCACCTGACCCACCTCCACAGATTCGTCCATCAGGGCGGTCATTTTGCTGTTGAAGTTCTCCATATTGCGCCGGGCCGTCTCCGCCGCCTCCGGCGGCAGCTCCTCCAGGTTCGGCACAGACAGGGTCACCAGCTGGTAGGCATAGTGCATCAGCTCCGTGCCGTCCTCCGCCGCGTACTGATTCCGGGCGGTCATGGTGTCCCACTGGTACACCGGCCTGACCTCCGCCGGGGGAGCGCCCTGGGCCGGGGCCCCGTGGGACGCATCGCCGCCGCCAAATACATAGAGCAAAAGAATGGGAATAATGCTGATGGCTTTTTTCACGGATATCATGGAAGAAATCATTGCAGAAGTCCTTTCCAGGGGTATCATTGGTTATCAAATCTCAGAGTACCACCGGGTTTGTGGTGTATTCGCTCCCCGGCAGCGCCTGATCCAGCGCCGGGTAGGCCAGGGTGTACAGGTCTGTACACCGGCTCTCCAGGGCAAAAAGACTCTGTGCAGCCGGCCCCAGCCGCCGTATATGGCCGGGCTTTGTCAGCACCGGCAGCGCCGCCGTCTCCCGCATGGTCTTCAGCAGGGCGCGGCCCGCCACGCTGGCCCCCAGTACCCGGAGATACGGGGGCGTCTCGCCCTTTCCAGGCGTCCGGACGTCCAGATAGCTGTGCAGCAGCATCCGCCGCAGACGGGCAAGGGGATAGCGCCTGGTCTTGGCCCCGTGCAGGACCTCCTCCAGGGTGGCCGCCGTGTGGACGGCCCGGTAAACGCGGCGGTACAGCCCCTCGCCGCCGCCGTCATAGACGGCGAATGCCTCCTCCGGCATGGCCCGCAGCCGGGACAGCACCGCCCGCTCACAGGCCAGAACGGACACCGGGGCGCGGCCCGCCGCCATCTCCCGCGCCAGCACGGCAGCGGTGGATTCCGGGACGGCGAAGCGCCAACTGTCCCCCGCCAGCAGCCTGGACCGGACCGCGGAGGCGGAGAGATACTCCCCCGGCGCCTGGCTGTCATGGTCTGCGCCCACACGGGGCAGGGCCATTGGCGCAATCGTGCTCCCCAATGCGGCCAGCGACCGCAGGTATTCCACCGCCAGCGCGTTGTTGGGCCGGGCCAGACAGGCCGCCGCCGCCCCTGCCAGCGCCGGGCCGCTCAACGCCGCCTGACGGGCGGCGGCAAAGGTCATGCCCAGCTTCAGAAAGCGGCGCACCTCTGTGTGGTACAGGCCGCTGTCCACATGCGCCGCCACCCTTTGCAGCGGCTCCAGGTCCCCGCACTCGCAGCCGAAGGCCAGATGGGTCACCACGCCCGTGGCCGCCAGCACCGCCGCGCCGCCCCTCGCAAACTGCTCCGCACCGGCGGTGGACCAGGGCGTTGGCAGCTCCAGCACCAGGTCGGCTCCGCCCGCCAGGGCCATTTCCGCTCGGGCATGCTTGGGCGCAATGGCAAAATCGCCCCGCTGGACAAAGTTCCCGCTCATGCACACCACCACCGCAGTATCCGGCCCCAAACGGCGGCGAAGCTCCCGCAGCTGCCAGGCATGTCCCCGGTGGAAAACATTGTATTCCGCCACAATGCCTGCAACAGCCATGCGTTTGTCCTCCCCGGCGGCGTACTGTCAAATCAAGACCGGTCCCACGACCAAATTTTCTGAAAAATTTCCGAAAAAGTGGTTGTCTAACCGGCAAAAATGGTCTACAATATGGAATAGGTCTATTGTAGCCGTCTTCTGTGCAAATTGCAAGTCACAGTACGGAAACAAAAATAACAAAACAATAACAACCTACAAGGAGAGAAGATTCATGAAAATTCTGATCATCAACGCAGGCAGCTCCTCCCTGAAGTACCAGTTTATGGAGTCCGAGGGCGGCGAGGTCTTCGCCAAGGGCCTCTGCGAGCGCATCGGCATCGACGGCCGCCTGACCCACAAGGTCCCCGGACGGGAGGACGTGAAGAAGGACATCCCCATGCCCACCCACAGCGAGGCCATCCAGGCGGTGCTGGACATTATGGTGGACCCGGCCCTGGGCGTCATCGCCTCCACCGACGAGATCGCCGCTGTGGGCCACCGCGTCCTCCACGGCGGCATGGCCTTCACGGAGAGCTGCATCATTGACGACGCCTGCATCGCCGCCATTGAAAAGTGCATCCCCCTGGGGCCCCTCCACAACCCCGCCAACCTGATGGGCATCCGCGCCTGCCAGGCCATCATGCCCAACACCCCCCAGGTGGCTGTGTTCGACACCGCCTTCCACATGACCATGCCCCCCAAGGCCTACATCTACGCCATCCCCTACGAGTACTATGAGAAGGACGACGTCCGCCGCTACGGCTTCCACGGCACCAGCCACCGCTATGTGTCCGCCCGGGCCATCGACATGCTGGGCAACCCGGAGCACAGCAAGGTGATCTGCTGCCACCTGGGCAACGGCTCCTCCCTCTCCGCCGTGGTGGACGGCAAGTGCGCAGATACCACCATGGGCCTGGGGCCCTTGGCCGGCTTCCCCATGGGCACCCGCTCCGGCGATATGGACGCCACCATCCTGGAGTACCTGATGGGCCGGTACGGCTATGACATCAAGGAGATGCTGAACATCCTGAACAAGAAGAGCGGCGTGCTGGGCATCTCCGGCGTCAGCTCCGACTTCCGGGACCTGGACGACGCCGCCGCCAAGGGCAACGAGCGGGCCGCTCTGGCGCTGGAGAAGTTCATCTATGAGGTGAAAAAGTTCATCGGCGCGTACGCCTCCGCTATGGGCGGCGTGGACGCCATCGTGTTCACCGCCGGCATCGGCGAGAACTCCATCGACCTGCGCCGCCGCATCTGCGAGGGCCTGGAGTATATGGGCATCCAGATGGACGCGGAGAAGAACAACGTCCGCGGCCAGGAGGTGGACGTGTCCGCCGAGGGCTCCAAGGTCAAGATCTTCGTCATCCCCACCAACGAGGAGCTGATGATCGCCATGGATACCGCCGCCCTGTGCAAGAAGTAAGCGCAAGAGCCAGCCGCGTTTTATGACAGATAGAGCACATGCGTGGACTTGGAAGAAAGCCCACGCATGTGTTTCTTTTTGACTTGGAAAACCAAAGGAGCGCTACAGATGCTACACCGCAAAAAAGTATTTCAGCCCCGGACCGTGGAGGAGGCGGTGGACGAGATCGACCGCATTCTCCACCAGATGCTGGTCCTGGCGGAGCTGTCCGCCGGGGAGGGCAATCTGGACCGGGCCGCACTGCAAAAGACCCTGGACCATATGCGCCGGGAGATCGACCGTCTGGCCGATCAAATCGACCTGCTGTCCTGACCGGAGAGCAATCCGGTCATTCGTACTTCCGCCCCACCACGTAGACCGGCCCAAACAATCCCCCGAAGAACACCGGTAAAAACAGGAACAGCAGCACAAAGGGCTCTACCAGGTCCGGCAGCAGCGCTGCTGCTGCGGCGTGGACCAGCGCATAGGCTGGCGACCATCCCGCTATCATGGCGACACACCAAATCCGCAGGACCAGCAGGATGTGGGGCCAGTTGCTGTTGTTGAAATGGACGCCGGGAACATTCATGCGAAACGCCCCCTCGCTATAGAAATTGATCCTGTACTGGTCATAAAAAGTGGGCAGCTTTTCCTTGGCAAAAAAGCAGAAATGCGCCCCAAAGATCACCCCGAAAAACGGGGGAAGCAGCAGCAGTACGACCGCATTGTCCCACAATGGCCGACTCAGAAGCAACTCCAATACCAGGCAGACCAGGGCGGCGGCGTAGCGCAATCCCCAGCGGCGGCGGTTTTGTCTCTGCCGCTCCTCCTCCTGGGCGGTGAGAGTTGCCACGGCGCTCTCCACGATCTGCTCCACCTTCTGGGCTGATTGCTCGCTGGCCGCCATGCGCTGTCCGCCGAGCAGCTCCGTGACGGACACGCCCAAGATATCCGCCATGGGCTGCAAAAGGGATATGTCCGGCAGGCTCAGGCCCCGCTCCCACTTGCTCACCGCCTTGTCGGAGACGAAAAGCCGCTGGGCCAGGTCCTTCTGGGTCATGCCCTTCTCCCGGCGCAGTTCGGATACGAACGCGCCGAATTTTTCGTTGTCGATTCTGTACATGTTGTGTACACCTCCTGGGACTATGGTAGCACTCCGGCGGCATTCTGGCAACCGACTGGCAGTAGAGTCCCCTGTTTGCAAGGGTTTCCGGGTTATCCAACCGGGGCGAAACATTTTCGCTTGTTTATGCCGCCGTTCCATGGTATACTAAAAACAGAGGTGAAATAAGATGCCGGAAATGAAACGAACATTCAAAGACAGTGTATTCACATACCTGTTCAGCGAACCCCAATATATGCGGGAACTGTACCTGTACCTCCACCCGGAGGACAGCGATGTCACGGAGGATGAATTCCAGCTCGTTACCACAGAAAACATCCTCTCAGTGGGACAGTATAACGACCTGGGCATCCAGGTGCGGGATAGGCTGCTTCTGCTTGTGGAAGCGCAATCCGTGTTCTCTGTCAACATCGCGCTGCGGCTGCTGATGTATTTGGTGGTGACTTACAAAGCGTATATTGCCGCCCATGAGATGTCGTTGTACTCTACCAAGGCTGTGACGGTCCCGTTGGCGGAATTATATGTCGTCTATACGGGAACAAAAGAGGACGTTCCGGAGACGCTTCGCTTGTCCGACCTGTGCGGCGGACGCGGCAGCGTGGAAGTAGAAGTAACCGTTCTGCGGGGCGGAGACAGCAGTATTTTGGGGCAGTATGTGGATTCCTGCAAAATTGCCGACGAGCAGAGAAAACTGCACGGCCTGACAAAAGTCACTATTCAGGAAACCATGCGGATTTGCCAGGAGAAAGGCATATTGACGCCGTTCCTGGCATCCAGACGGAAGGAGGTCGTTGACATTATGGAGATGCTGTTCAGTCAGGAGGAAGTATGGGAGATGACCAAGAAGGAAATCGCCAGGGATGCAAGGCAAGAGGGGATGCAGGCGGGAATGCAGGTGGGGATGCAAAAGGTCACCGCACTATACAGCGAATTGCAGAGACGGTTAGACCCCCTTGGCCGGGTCGGTGAACTGCTGGCCGCATTATCCGATGCCGATAAACTCGCTGCCCTGGCACGGGAATTCGGTTTGAGCATCTGATGCTGTTCCTCCATTAAAATGGAAATATCGTAACGGAAGATCCGCTACTCCACCTCCAGGAAGGGCCGGGCCAAACCGATGGCGACCCGGGTCCCCCTCCCCTGCTCGGAGTCCACGGTGATGGTGTGGCCCAATTTCGCACAGATCTGACGGCAGAGATACAGCCCGATGCCGGTGGACCGCTTATCCACCCGCCCATTGTACCCGGTAAAGCCCCGCTCAAACACACGGGGCAAATCCTCCTGGGCGATGCCGATGCCGTCGTCCTCAATGAGCAGCTGGTCCATCTCCGCCCGCACGGTCACCCGGCCGCCGGGGGCGTACTTCACCGCGTTGGACAACACCTGCTCCACCACCAATTGCAGCCACTTCTCATCCGTCAGTACCGTCATGCCCGTCTCCCGCAGGTCCAGGGACACCCGGCCCCGGATGAACAGGGGCGCGTACTTCCGGGCGGCCTTCCGCAGGATGCCGTCCAGGGCGTACTCCCGGAGCACATAGTCCGAACCGCTCCCGTCCAGGCGCAGGTAGCTCAGCACCAGCTCCACATACCGCTCCACCCGGAACAGCTCCGCCGCCAGCTCCCGGCCCCGCTCCGTATCATCCCCCTGCAGCATCAGTCTCATGGCCGCAATAGGCGTTTTGATCTGATGGACCCACAGGGTGTAGTAGTCCACCGTCTCCCGCCGCCAGGCGTCTGCGGCGGAGGCAGCGTCCCGACGGTCCCGGTCCAGCTCCCGCAGCAGCGCGTGATAGACCTCCTCCTTGGGTCCCACGGCCTCCGGCAGCTGGTCCATCAGCAGCGACGCCTGCCCCAGCATGCTCCGCAGCAGCCGGATCTTCCTCCGGTAGCGGATGAAGTCCACCGCCGTCCACAGCCCCAGCGCCGCCAGGCACAGCAGCCCCGCGTATCCCGCAGCCTCCGGCGGCAGGTCGTAGAGGGACAGCACGCCGGCAAATATGCCCACGCAGGCCGCCAGCAGCAGGACAAACCAGATTCGTTCCTTCAGATATCCCAGGATCATGCCCATCCTCCACCCTCACTCCAGCAGGTATCCCAGACCCTTCCGGGTATGGATAAAATCGTCCAGACCCAGGCCCTCCAGCTTCCGCCGGAGGCGGGTGACGTTCACCGTCAGGGTGTTCTCGTCCACAAAGCTGTCGGTCTCCCACAGCTTCTGCATCAGGGTGTCACGGGAGACGGTTTTGCCCTTGTGCTCCAGCAGCACCTGCAGGATGCGGTACTCGTTCCGGGTCAGCTCCAGCTTCCGCCCCTCGTAGGAGAGGCTGTTGTCCCCGGTGTCCAGCACCGCGCCCCGGTGCTCCAGCAGCGGCGGAGCCGCGCCGAACTCATAGGCCCGCCGCAGCAGGGCCTGAATCTTGGCCGCCAGCACCTCCAGATCAAAGGGCTTGGCGATGAAGTCGTCCCCGCCCATGTTCATGGCCATGACAATGTTCATGTTGTCCGACGCGGACGAGAGGAAGATGACCGGCACCCGGCTCAGCCGCCGGAGCTCAGCGCACCAGTGGTAACCGTTGCGGTAGGGCAGGCCGATGTCCAGCAGCACCAGATGGGGCGCGAAGGCGGCAAACTCCTCCAGCACCCTGGTCAGGTCTCCGGCCCGGCGGGCTTCCCACCCCCAGGATGTGATATGCCTGACAATAGCGGCGGCGATGGCCTCGTCGTCCTCTACAAGGAAAATTTTATACATAGTATTGTACTTCTCCGGAATAGCAATAGAAAAGCGAGCGGAGCCGTAAGGCTCCGCTCCGGCGTATCATGGCGCGATACACGGCAAATCAATCCTCCACGCCGTTGGTCTCCAGCAGGCCGTAGCCGCCGTTCTTGCGGCGATACACAATGCTGACCACATCGTCCATGTTGCGGTAGACAAAGAAATCGTGGTCCAGCAGATTCATCTGCAGAATGGCCTCGTCCTCACTCATGGGCTTGGCGATGACGTGCTTGGTGCGGACCACCTGGAAATCAGTCTCCTCGCTGACGTCGAACTCCTCAGGAACGACGGGCGCGAGGGCGTCCTGACGCAGGCGCTTGGACAGGCGGGTCTTGTTCTTGCGGATCTGGCGGTCAATGGTGGCGGCGGCGGCGTCAATAGCCCCCCGCATATCGCCGTCTCTGGATTCCTCCTGGGCGCGGAACAGAGTGCCGCCGCTGACGATGGTGACTTCCACAACGCAGCGGTGGCTTTTCTCCACCGAGAAGGTCACAAGTGCGTCGGCGTCCTCCCGGAAGTAGCGGTCCAGCTTGGAAATCTTCTTCTCGGCGTATTCCTTGATGGAATCGTTGAGGGACACCTTTTTGCAGGTAAATGTGAACTTCATATTATCGCTCCTTTCTTCTCCTTAGGGGTATCTGCTGATAGTATACCATTTTTTCCCCGGCTTGTACAGAACTATTTTTGCATTTTTGGAGATTTTCCCAATTGGGCCCCAGGGCGGTCTGCCCGTCATGTCAGCAGCCACTCCGGCGGCGTGGTGTCAAAATTCTCCGGCGGCGGCGTGTTCTCGCTCGCCGGCGGCGTATCGACCGGCGGCTCGTAGGGCGCTGCCGGCGGCGCACCGGCCCCGCTGCCGTCGTCCGCCGGCGGCGTGACAACAGCCGGCGTCTCCGCAGGGGCCGGCGGCGTCTCCACAGGCGGCGGCGCCTCCACAACAGGGGGCGTGGTCTCCGCAGGCGCGGTCTGGGGCTTGGGGACCGTATCCCGCACCTTCGGCAGGCTGATGTCGTCCGGGACCGGAAACTCCTTGTACTCCAGTCCCTCGTGGATCAGCGCCATGACCTGCTTCCAGATATTGGCCGCCGGATTCCCGCTGACCCGGATCCGGGCCGGGCGGCTGTAGCCGGTCCACACAGCCCCCACATAGTAGGGCGTGTAGCCCACGAACCAGCGGTCCTTGTTGCTGGAGGTGGTGCCCGTCTTCCCTGCCGCCGGCATGTTGGCCAGCCGCGCGCCGGTGCCGGTGCCGGAGTTGACCGCGTTGCGCAGCAGGTCCGTCATCCAGTAGGCGGCCTTGGGGGAAATCGCGTTTTCCTCCGTGATGGGCCGGTTCTCATAGGCCAGATTCCCCTCGTGGTCGAAAATCCGCGAGAAGGTCCTGCCCTGCCGGAAGGTGCCGCCGGTGGGAAAGATGGTGAAGGCGGAGGCCATCTCCCTGGCGGTGGTGCCCAGGGTCAGCTGCCCCGCTGCCAGGGGGGCATAGTCCTGGTCGCCGGGCTCCAGGTTCATGTGGAGCTTCTCCGTCAGGAACTGGTAGGACACCGCCGGGGTCAGCCGGTCCAGGACCTGGGCCGAGATGGTGTTGAGCGAGTGGACCACGCCGAAGCGCAGGGTAACGGTGCCGTAGTTTTTCCGGCTGTCGTTTTTGGGGTACCAGGTGGTCCCCTTGAGCCTGGCGTTGGCGGTGTCCGAAAAGCGGGTGTTGGGCGTCACCAGTCCCAGATTCAGCGCCGGCCCGTAGACCGCGATGGGCTTGATGGCGGAGCCCGGCGGACGGCGGCCCAGGGCGCTGGTGGCCCAGTTCAGCCCCCGCGCCACCGTCTTCTCCCCCACGCCGCCCTCCAGGCCCACAATGTCCCCCGTTTCCGGGTCAATGACCACCATGCTGGACTGGAGGGGCTTGTTGTCCCTGGTCACCGGGATGTTCTCCACATTCTGGTACACCGCGTCCATCTTCTGCTGGATGTCCATATCCACGCAGGCCTGAATCTGATAGCCGCCGTAGTAGAGCATGGTGGTGGCCTGCTCATGGGTGATCCCGGTGGCCTGCTGGAAGAAATTGATGACATCCTCAATCACAGCGTCCACGTAGTAGGGATAGGACTCCGTGCCCAGGTCCTCCTCCGCCGTATGGGCGGCGAAGTGCAGAGGCTCCTTGACGGTCTCATTGTAGGTGGCCTGGTCGATATATCCCAGCTCCAGCATTTTCTGGAGGATGATCTTCTGCCGGGTCTTGTTGTTGGTGGGGTAGTTGTAGGGGTCGTACTTGGAGGGGTTGTTGGTAATGCCCACCAGGGCGCAGATCTCCGCCAGGGACAGCTCACCGGCCTCCTTCCCGAAATAGTGCCGGGAGGCCGCGCCGATGCCGTACTGCCGGCGGCCGAAAAAGATGACGTTCAGATACCACTCCAGGATCTCGTCCTTGGAGTAGTTGGACTCCATCTTCAGGGCCCGGCAGATTTCCGTCAGCTTTCGCTTGACGGTAACCTGATTTTCGCCGGTCAGATTTTTGATCAGCTGCTGGGTGATGGTGGAGCCGCCGAACACGGCTTTCCCCGTGACGGAGTAGAGCACAGCGCCGGCGGTCCGCTTCAGGTCCACGCCGTGGTGCTCCCAGAAGCGCTCGTCCTCAATGGCGATGACGGCGTCCTTGAACTGCTGGGGGATGTCCTTGCCGTCGATCCAGACCCGGTTTTCCGTGTTGGCCAGGGTGTACCACTCCACATACTCGCCGGTGGCGGGGTCCCGGTAAGAGATCGTGCTGGATAAGTTCACAGGCATTGCGCCCAGGTCCATCATGACCGCGCTGGAGGTCATCAGGTCATCCTGTATGTAGTCCAGAAAGATTTTTCCAAACAGGAGCACCGTCAGAATGCCGATGACGAGGATGGTAAACAGCGTGAGAAAGACGGCGCCGATGAATCTTATGATAAAGGGCGTGGTTTCAACTTCGTAAAAGTGCAGCGAATATTTTGCGCGCATTGGCTTTTCCTCTTCCCTGGTTCTTGTTGTAGGCAGCGATCTATCCTGTATTATTATATACGCAGATGAGGGATTTTTCAAGCTAAAAAAGCGCCGGAACTCTTTCCGCCGCCTGCGCGGGCAAAAAGCGCTCTCTTTTTTCTTTACAGACGGCCTGTTTCGCGGTATACTGGGACAGTAACTGGATGAATCAAAGGAGACGCACTATGGAATTGGAATTTATTGCCGCCGGGCAGATCGTCAACACCCACGGCGTGCGGGGCGAGGTAAAGCTGCTGCCCCAGGGCGTGGAGGCGGAGACGCTGCTCTTGTGCGGGACGCTCTATATCGCGGGAAAGCCCGTTGTCCCCGCCGCCCGGCGCGTGCACAAGGGCTGTTTGCTGCTGAAGCTGCCGGGGGTGGACGACATGGACGCGGCCCTGGCCCTGAAGGGCAAAGCGGTGGCCATCCGCCGCTCGGACGTGCAGCTGCCGGAGGGCGTGTACTTCGACGAGGAGCTGGTGGGGCTGACCGCCAGAGACGCCGCCACCGGTGAGACTCTGGGCCGGGTGGATGAGGTGCTCGCCTATCCCGCCCACAAGGTCTACGCTGTCCGGGGCGGAAAGGACGAGTACCTGATCCCCGCCGTGCCGGCCTTTGTGGCTGCCATCGACCTGCCGGGGGGAACGATGGACATCCATGTCTGGGAGGGGATGGGCAGCCATGAGAATTGATATTATGACCTTGTTCCCCGAAACCGTGGGAGACATGATGAATGAGTCCATTTTAGGCCGCGCCCAGGAGAGAGGCTATATCCGGATTGACGCCCACCAGATCCGGGACTACACGGTCAACAAGCAGAAGCAGGTGGACGACTACCCCTACGGCGGCGGGCGGGGCGCGGTGATGCAGGCCGACCCGCTGTACCGCTGCTGGGCGGACATCCGGGAGCGCTTCGGCACGGACCGCTCCCGCACCATCTACCTCTCC
Source organism: uncultured Oscillospiraceae bacterium (assembly GCA_910578505.1). Lineage (GTDB taxonomy): Bacteria > Bacillota > Clostridia > Oscillospirales > Oscillospiraceae > Pelethomonas. Next base: position 78,497 of record CAJTPV010000010.1, read on the forward strand.
CCCTGCGGCGAGACCTTCTCCCAGGCCAAGGCCCGGCAGCTGCTGGCAGACTATGACCACCTGATCCTGGTCTGCGGGCACTATGAGGGGATCGACGAGCGGTTCATTGAGGAGTGCGTGGACGAGGAGATCTCCATGGGGGACTTCGTCCTCACCGGGGGGGAGATCCCGGCTATGGCGGTGGCGGACGCGGTGTGCCGGATGGTACCCGGCGTGCTGCCGGAGCCGGCCTGCTACGAGGAGGAGAGCCACTGGAACGGCCTGCTGGAGCACCCCCACTACAGCCGCCCGGAGGAGTGGCACGGGCGGAAGGTGCCGGAAATCCTGCTCAGCGGCCACCATGAGAACGTGGCAAAATGGCGGAAAAAGCAGTCCATGCTCCGCACCCTCCGCCGCCGTCCGGATATGTTCCGGGAGGCGGATTTCATGGGCAGCAAGCAGGACCGGCGGCTGCTGGCGGAGGTCTATGAGGAGCTGCGCCGGGAGCAGGCGGCAGACAGGCCACAGGACCCGGAATAGCCGTGGGACAAGCCTCTCAACCAGTGGTTTACCGTCCGGAATCGACCAGAGAGCGGTTGTTTCTTCCCTCCGAACGGCCTACAATGTCTCCATCACATACAAAGGAGGACGACATTTTATGGAACAGTCCATACAGCTGGGGGCCTTCATCCGGGATATGCGGACGGAGCGGGGGCTGACCCAGCAGCAGCTGGCGGACAAGCTGGGAATCACGGACAAGGCGGTCAGCAAGTGGGAACGGGACATCTGCTGCCCCGACATCACGCTGCTGCGACCGCTGGCGGCGGCGCTGGGGGTAACGGTCTCCGAGCTGCTGGCCGGACAGCGGGAGACGGAGGACACCGCCCCCGCCGTGGAGGATATGGTGGTCAGCGCCATCAGCTACTCCGAGGCCGCCCGCCGGAAAAACCGGCTGGACTGGCGGCTGCTGGCCTTCATGGGCCTGACCGCCGCCTGCATCATCGCGGCGGCTACCTGCCTCATCTGCGATTTGGCGGTCAATCAGCGGTATATGTGGTCGCCGCCGGTTTATCCGTCCATCGCTCTGGCCTGGCTGGTGTGTACGCCGCTGCTGCTGGCCCGGCGGTATCCGGTGCGGTGGGCGCTGATCATGCTGACGGTATCCATTCTGCCCTATCTGTGCGGGCTGGGCTGGATGCTGAAACAGCCCCTGGTGACCAAAATGTCCATATGGATCGCGCCCATGGGACTGGTCTATCTGTGGCTGGTCTATGCGATTTGCCTGCGGCTGCGGCGGCGGGCATGGATGACGGCGGGGTGGATCTTGCTGCTGGCCGTGCCCCTGAGCGCGGGCGTCAACTTTGTGGTGGACCGCTATGTGGGTCCCTCCGGCTATCATGAGGTGTGGATCGGCCTGCTGTGCGCCGCCGGATGCTTTGCGGTGGACTACGTCTTACAGCGCAGGGACAGATAGGAGGGAATCGGAATGGCGCGGGTGATTCTGCACTGCGACCTGAACAGCTTTTACGCCTCCGTAGAGCTGCTGGCCCACCCGGAACTCCGTCAGCTGCCGGTGGCCGTCTGCGGCGACCCGGACAGCCGCAAGGGGATCATCCTGGCTAAGAATGAACCGGCCAAGCAGTGCGGCGTGAAAACAGCGGAGACCATCTGGCAGGCCCGGCAGAAGTGCCCGGATTTGATCCTTCTGCCGCCCCACCACGACCAGTACCGGAAATTTTCCCGCGTCATCAATGAGATTTACGGCCAGTACACCGACTTGGTGGAGCCCTTCGGCATCGACGAGAGCTGGCTGGACATCACCGGCAGCATGCACTTATTCGGCGGGGACGCCAGGGCCATCGCCGACGGCATCCGCCGGCGGATTTCCGGCGAGCTGGGTCTGACGCTGTCCGTGGGCGTCAGCTTCAACAAGGTCTTCGCCAAGCTGGGCAGCGACTACCGCAAGCCGGACGCCACCACAGTGATCGCGCCGGAGGGGTGGCAGGCCATTGTCTGGCCCCTGCCCCTGAGCAGCCTGCTCTACGCCGGCCCCGCCGCCCAGCGGGCGCTTGGGCAGTACGGCATCCGCACCATCGGGGAGCTGGCGGCGGCGGAACCGGGACTGCCGGAGCGTTTGCTGGGAAAGCTGGGACGGCAGCTGTGGAATTTCGCCAACGGGCGGGACGGGTCTCCGGTACGGCCCCAGCATGAGAAGGAGCCGGTCAAGAGCGTGGGCAACAGCTTTACCTTCCGGGAAAATCTGACCACGCGGGAGCAGGTGGTCCAGGGGATGAGCCTGCTGTGCGACAGCGTGGCCTCCCGGCTGCGGCAGCAGGGGCTGTACTGCGGCGCGGTGCAGGTCGGCCTGCGGGACCCGGCTTTCCGCAATCTCTCCCGGCAGAAGCATCTGTCCGGCAGCACCCACTCCATGCGGGAGCTGCTGCGGGCGGCCATGGAGCTGGCCGACAGTGTTTGGAAGCCGCCCAGCCCCCTCCGGCTGCTCAGCGTTACCGCGCTGGCGCTGACGGACCGGGAGGAGACGTATGTACAGGAGAGCCTTTTTGCGCCGCAGCAGTCCGAGGAGAAGCAGGCGCGGCTGGAGGAGGCTGTGGACGCTATCCGGAAAAAATATGGCGGGAAAGCCATTGTATACGGCGAGGCGGCTGGTCAGTCGGGCCGCCTGCACCGCGCGGACGAGGACTGAGGGCGTCAGCTGTCGCGGCCTAGTGCCTCCTCCAGTTTCCCCAGAGCGCGTTTTTCAATGCGGGATACATAGCGCCCCGGCTATTGTAAACGATACAGTTCATGATTTTGTGTTAATTTTATACGTTTTCTAGCTGTTTGAAGCGGAATTTGATGATGATTTGTTTATCCGCTGTTAACTCGATTCGCTCGATGAGACTGACCAAAAGCTCCCGATTGGCAGAGGCGGTCTCCAGGAACCGCTCTGTCAATTTCTTTGCCAGATCCAGCTGCTCCGCCGGTGAAAAGTCTGGTCGATCCAGTTGACTGAGCCGCTGCTCCAGGGCGGAGCGGTCGGCTTTGACCTTGCCATAGATGCGTTGGAAATCAGCCTCCTCAAGAACGCCGCTGAGCTTATCCATGTAGACTTTGTCTAAGTGGGCAGTAAGACTGTCGATCCTAGCTTTGAGGGAGTTGATCTCCTTCTCATTGTCCGCTTCGGCCAGGGCTCTTACTACTTCTCGCTGCGCTTGGGGCAAAAGGCGATCCGCTTGCAGATAGGCGCCACAGACCTCCTGCACCTTTTCCACTACCGCCTGGGTGACGCTTTCAACCTTGATGGTGTGGCTGGTGCAGACTCCCGCCTTGGTGAACCTCTGGTAGGTTCGGCAGACAAAGATCAAACGATCCGCACCGGACGCCATTTTTCGATTGATCACTGCAAGCGGATAACCACACTCGTGACAGAAAATCAAGCCCTTGAGCAGGAAGTCGTAAGTGCGGCTGCGAGTTCGCCTGCGGCTATTGATCAGAACCCGCACTTTCTCAAAGGTTTCCCGATCAATCAATGGCTCATGAGTCCCCTCTACCACCACCCAGTCTCGGCGATCCTGTTTGATGCACTTCTTGGATTTGTAGTTGATCTTCCGGGTGCGGCCCTGAACCATACTGCCGATGTAAGTCTCATTTTGCAGCATATCGGAGATACGTTCGCTGCTCCACAGGCCGGTGTAGGGGCCTGGGTTCGGAACTGGCAGTCCGGCGTATGTGGCCGGGGTAGGGATGCCTTCCGCATTGAGCTGGGCGGCAATCTGACGGCAACTAATCCCATCCAGGGCCATACCGAAAATTCGCCGCACCATGGGGGCTGCATCCTCGTCTATCACGATTTTGTTCTTCTCCGTGGGGTGCATCTTGTAGCCATAGACCGGTTTGCCGCCGATGAACAGGCCCTTGCGCTGCTTGTCGTGCTTGACGCTGGAAATCTTTTTGGAGATGTCCTTGGCGTACATGTCGTTCATGATGGCGCGGAAAGGGGTGATGTCGTTGGCGGTGGAATCCACCCCGGTGTCGATGCCATCCAACAGGGAGATGTAGCGCACTCGGTGCTCCGGGAAATACCGCTCCATGTAGTGGCCGGTGAGGATGTAGTCGCGGCCCAGACGGGATAGATCCTTGGTGATGACCATGTTGATCTTCCGGGCTTCAATGTCGGCAATCATGCGCTGGAAATTTGGGCGGTCGAAATTGGTTCCACTCCAGCCGTCGTCGATATAGGTGTCGTAGACATTGAGACGGTGTTGCTGAACAAAGTCGTTGAGTAGGGATCGCTGGTTGTTGACGCTTTCGGATGGACCTTCGCTCTCATCCTCCTTTGATAATCTGATGTATAATGCCGCATGGTAATCCATGGGATTGCTTATCTCCAAGTACATATCATCCCTCCCGAGATAAGCGGCCATTCATCACAATTATTACACTCTTTTACATACCCATTTTGCAACATCCTGCAGTTCTTTTTTTAGAAAGGCCCTGAAAGAGCTTTCGATAATTTCTTCAAGGGCATTATTGTCTTCTGTATAGGAACAAGTTACGATTAAATCTTGAGATCTCAAAGAAACACCTCCAGGGTTAAGATGATAAAGCATATGCGAAGAGATTAGATTGTTTGCCGCTGTGGGGAAAAGAAAAACGATGGGCCAAAAACCTATCGCAGTCTCATAACTTAGTTTAATAAAGGCAAAATACTGCTAGAATTGCAAAAATAGATTGAGCAACAGGCGGCGGTTGGCTGAACCGCTCCACAGGACTTACCTCCGTAGCTTATCCGGTGCCCCCTACAGCCTGCGACGGATTGTTTACCGCTCGGACCATAGCCAAGGCAGTGTATCATGATTCGGTATATGGGTCATGGCCTCAAGCTGCCACTGCTTGATTGTATAAAACATCCGGCTCTCCCTGCTCCTCCTTCCCCAGGTGGGATCATGGCCCTGGTCTGCCAATACAGCTATACCATATACTTAACGTACCCGTTGACTCTATGAAGCCCTATAGACCTATTTTTCAAGGTGCAAAGATGCCTTCCCAAAAGGCTTTTGTGCCTCTCACCCCCACTCCACGCGCAGATGGGATCTATTGGCCTACAAATCACAAAAAATCAGCCCCCGCTTCCAGTTTGGCAATGTCATTAACTTAGCGATAGAGCTGGCGAGGTCGCGAGGAAAAGGACGAGTGCATTCGGAAACGGGTGCACTCGTTCCGTAAAAAGGGCACGACGAGAAAGCAGATCAAAAAATCTGCAAAAAAAGCTATTCAA